>NZ_AVPL01000002.1 GCF_000768695.1 Knoellia aerolata DSM 18566 | reverse complement strand
CCCCCACCACTCCTCCCCCCGCCCCGACGACGACGACGCCACCACCGACGACGCCACCGGAGCCCGGAACCACCCCGCGCCCGACGTCGACGTCGACGCCGAAGCCGACGGTGCAGCCGCCCTGGCAGCCGCCGCGCAACGACGACCCCGACAACGGACCGACCTCGTTCGACCCCGACGTCACCCTGAGCACGACCGAGCTGGGCAACCAGGTCGCCGCCGCGGAGCAGATCTGGGCTCAGATCACCGCGTCCAACACCGGTCTCGCGGTCGCCCTCAAGGAGCTCCAGGGGCTCGCGACGCAGTCCAACGCCCTGCTCGAGTCGCTGACCGGGGCCAGGGCGACCGAGCAGGCCGCCACCGCGTCCGCCGCGCAGGCCGCCATCGAGCTGGGCGTCCTCAAGGGTCGGCTGGACCGGGCCCGGGCGATCGTGCGGGAGTGGGCCTTCCAGGCGTACGCCGAGGGGGGCTCGGGTGGCGAGCTGCTCTCGTTCCTGGATGCCATGCAGGCCGAGGAGGCCGAGGTCGGGGACCCGCTGGGTGACATCTCCTACCTCACCGACCAACGAGTGCGCGCGGTCGACGAGGTCCGGGTGCTCACCAAGCGCCAGGACGAGCTGACCGCCAGCCGCAGCGCGGCCCAGAAGGCGGCGACCGACGCCTCCGCCAAGATCGCCCGTGAGAAGGCCGCGCTAGACGCCCTGGTGCGGACCCAGCAGACCAAGCTCGCCGCCCTCCAGAAGTCGCACGCCGCCGACGTGGCCAAGGCCGGCCCGATCGCCGCGTACCTCGCCGGCATCCAGACCCCGGCGGCCAAGGCGGCATACGCCAAGCTCGTCAACGTGCTCGGCAGGACGTTCGACTCCGCCGCCGGCATCGGCAAGCCCTGCAGCACCGCCTCCACCGCCTACCCGAACGGCATGTACCCCACGAGCGCCCTCTGCCCCCTGTGGCAGGCGCCGGGCGAGATGCTGTCGCCCCGCGCCGCGGCCGCGTTCAACGCGATGACCCAGGCCTACGCCAAGCAGACCGGAAGCCCGATCTGCGTCACCGACTCCTACCGCTCGCTCAGCCAGCAGTACGTCACCAAGGCCAAGCGTGGGCGGTTCGCGGCCCGGCCCGGCACGAGCCGCCACGGTCTCGGCATGGCACTGGACCTCTGCGGCGGGATCAACAACTTCGGCTCCCCCGCCCACCTCTGGATGAAGCAGAACGCGCCGGTCTACGGATGGTTCCACCCGAGCTGGGCCGGCCCCGGCGGCGCCACCCCGGAGCCGTGGCACTGGGAGTTCGCGGGCTGAGTAGTCGTACTCGTCCCCCACCCACGTCGGGTGTGCCACAGTTCGGCGCATGACGACGCAGTCAGACCTCGCCATCGCCGAGGACTACGCCACCAACGCCCGGTACCAGCGCCCGTGGTACTGGTACGACTGGGCCAACTCGGCCTTCGTCACGACGACGGCGACGGTCCTCTTCGGGCCCTACCTCACCTCGGTCGCCACCGAGGCGGCGTGCCCGGGTCTGGCCGAGGGCGCGGACTGCACCACGGACCTCAACGTGCTGGGGCTGCCGATCGACCCGGGTTCCCTCCACCCGTACACCGTCGGGCTGTCGACCTTCGTCGGCGCCCTGCTGCTCATCTTCGTCGGGGCGATCGCGGACCGGACCAAGCGACCGGCGCGACTCATGGCGCTCTTCGCCGGCATCGGCGCCGTCGCCGCGTCGGCGATGTTCCTCGTCGAGGGGACCAACTGGGGCCTCGGGGTCCTGCTCCTCATGGTCGCGAGCATCGCGCTCGGGGCCTCGCTGGTCGTCTACGACGCCATCCTCGTGCGCATCGCCCACCCCGACGACCGCGACAAGGTGTCCTCCCGCGGGTGGGCCCTGGGCTACCTCGGTGGAGGCATCCTGCTCGCGGTCAACTTCCTCATGCTGAGCAACGCCGACGCCCTCGGCGGCACCGGGCAGGCCGTGCGGATCAGCATGCTCATGGCCGGCCTGTGGTGGGGGCTGTTCACCCTCATCCCGGTCCTCGGCATGTGGCAGATGCGCGGCGTGGAGCGGCCCGTGGTCGCCGCGAGGGCCGGGGTGCTCGGGGGGACGTTCCGCCAGCTCAAGGACACCTTCCGTCACCTGCTCGGCCTGCGCCAGACGCTGCTCTTCCTCGTCGCCTACATGTTCTTCAACGACGGCATCCAGACCGTCATCGGGCAGTCGAGCCTCTACGGGACGGCCGAGCTCGGCTTCTCCGAGACGACCATGCTCACGCTCTTCCTCATGGTGCAGTTCGTCGCCTTCGGTGGCGCCCTGCTCTTCGGTCAGGTCGCCCGTCGTCTGGGGGCGTGGCGCACCGTGCTCGGTGGCATCGGGATGTGGGTCCTCGTCATCATTGCGGCCTACTTCGTGCCCGAGAAGGCCCTGGCGGCGCTCTTCGCTCTCGGGGTCGGCATCGGCCTGGTCATGGGCGGCACCCAGGCGCTGAGCCGGTCGATGTACTCACAGCTGGTCCCCCGTGACCGGGAGGCGGAGTTCTTCAGCCTCTACCAGGCGCTCGAACGGGGCACGAGCTGGTTCGGCGCCGTGATCTTCGGTGTCGTGCACCAGCTGACCGACTCGTACCGCCCGGCGATCCTCGCGCTCATCGTCTTCTTCGTCCTCGGCGGGGTCCTCCTCGCCAAGGTGGACATGCCTCGCGGCATCCGCGAGGCCGGCAACGAGGTGCCAGCAGTGGTCTGAATCCGCTAGACTGATCTGTCGCGCCGTTTCGGCGTGAATCACGTCACAGCGGGAACGCCCACCCCGCCGAGGGTGCAGCGACGTCCTCGCTGCCCGGAACAAACACCCGGTCCTCAGGCGTTCCACTCAGTGACACCCGGCGTTGCACCCATCCGCCGGGATCCACCATTTCGTTGGGAGTAACCCCATGGCAGAACGCAGCCTGCGCGGCAGCCGACTCGGCGCCCTCAGCATGGAGACGGACGTGAACGTCGTCCCGAGCGAGCGTCAGATCACCACCTACCTGTGCCCCCAGGGTCACCGCATCGAGCTCCCGTTCTCGATCGAGGCCGACATCCCGGCCGTGTGGGAGTGCCGTTGCGGCGAGGAGGCCAAGCTCCAGGGCGGCGGTCCCGAGCCCGAGGCCAAGCCGGTGAAGCACGTGCGCACCCACTGGGACATGCTGCTCGAGCGTCGCTCCATCCCCGAGCTCGAGGAGCTCCTCGAGGAGCGCCTCACCCTGCTGCGCGCCAGCCGTGGCGAGAAGCCGGGCAAGAAGAAGTCCGCCTGAGGGGTCTTTCCTCCCCCACCGTCGTATGCCGTGTGCCCACGTCGGGCACACGGCATCCGCATGTCCGGGCACGGCGGTGGCCCCGCCGCCCGAGGGCGACGGGGCCACCGGCCCGTGTGGGCTACTTCACCTCCGAGCGCACGACGAACCGGAGGCCGACCAGGGCCGGTAGCACCAGCCACAGCAGGGCGGTGGTCGCGACCTGACCCCACTGCTCGCCGGTCGGCGGTCCCTCGAAGAGGAACGACCGGGCCAGCTCGGCGTCCACCCACGGCCGGACGTCCGCGAAGTCCGCCTGGTTGGCCGCGAGGATCCCGAAGAGGGTGGGGAGCACGAGGGTCATGACGAAGTAGGTGACCAGCGCCCCCGGGGAGTTGCGGATGAGCATGCCGAGCATCGTGCCGGTGAGCAGGCAGAGCAGGCTGCCGACGACGATGGTCCCGAACTGGGCGGCCGAGAGGTCCCAGACCAGGTCGGTCCCCGAGATCGTCGTGCCGACCACGTTGCCGACCACGCCCACGACGAGCGCGACGAGCATCGCGGCGATCCCGACGACCACCGAGGCGATGGTCTTGGCCACGAGGACCCGGCCGCGGTGCGGGACGAGCGTGAACGTGGTCAGCCCCGTGCGCTGGCTCCACTCACCGGTGATCGAGAGGATCGCGATGATCGGCAGCACGATCGTCATGGGGAAGCCGATCGCCGCGGCGAACGTGTTGTGGGTGAGCTGGTCGTCGGGGGCGACGAGGATCGTCCCGACGGTCGCGAGGACGCCCACGATGACGAGGCTCGCGAGGAGCCAGAAGCCGCTGCGGGTGTTGAACATCTTGCGCAGCTCGACCCGGACGACGCGCGCCAGGGGGATGGGAGCGTCGCGGTCCAGCGCCTGGGCGGGTGGGGTGCGGGTGAGGGTGGTCATGCCACTGTCCTTTCTCGACGGGTGTCTCGTTGGGTGTTGGCGGTGAGCTCGAGGAACATGTCCTCGAGTCCGCTCTCGGCGGCGCGCAGCTCGGTGAGCGCCAGCTGGTGCTCGACCGCGACCCGGCCGACCACCGACGGTTCGGCCGCCGTGGTCAGGGCGCCGTCGCTGGTGACCGTGGCGTCGTGCCCGGACGCGTGCAGCGCCCGCAGGAGGGCCCGAGCGTCCGCGGCCCGGGCGACGCTGCCCTCGCCGCGCAGCAGGCTCGCCTTGGAGCCCTGGCAGACGATCCGTCCCTGGCCGATCATGACGATGTCGTCGGCGATGATCTCGACCTCGCGCAGGAGGTGCGAGGACAGCAGGACGGTGCCGCCCCCGTCCGCGAAGTCGCGGAGCAGGTCGCGCATCCAGCGGATGCCCGCCGGGTCGAGGCCGTTGGCCGGCTCGTCGAGGACGAGGACCCGAGGGTTCCCGATGAGGGCGGTGCCCACCCCGAGCCGCTGGCGCATCCCGAGCGAGTAGTTGCCCACCCGTCGGTCCGCCTCGGCCGAGGTCAGGCTGACGAGCTCGAGCATCTCGTCGACGCGGCGGGCGGGAACGCCCATGGTCTGCTGGGCGATGCCGAGGATCTCCCGGCCGGTGCGGCCGGCGTGCTGGGCGGAGGCGTCCAGCATCACGCCGACCTCGACGCCCGGGTTGGGCAGGTCCGCGAACCGGCGACCGGCGATGGTGGCCGTCCCCGTCGTGGGCTGGGTGAGGCCGACGATCATCCGCATCGTCGTGGACTTGCCGGCTCCGTTGGGACCGAGGAAGCCGGTCACCCGGCCGGCCTCGGCGACGAAGCTGACGTGGTCGACCGCGACGGTGGAGCCGTAGGTCCTGGACAGGTTGTCGATGGTGATCATGTGGTTCTCCTTCCGGTGGTGTGTGCCTGTCCACGACGCTAGGGACGCCACGGCCGGCGCGCGTCGTCGCGAGGTCGCGTCTGCCCTACGACCTACCGACGACCTCCACTGGTCCTCACGGAGGAGGTCGCCTCGGGGAGGACGTCGCGGTCAGGACGCGTCGAAGAGGCCGGTCTGGTACGCGAGGACGATCGCCTGGGCCCGGTCGCGCAGGCCGAGCTTCTGGAGCAGCCGCGTCACGTGCGTCTTGACCGTCGTGTCGCTGATGAACAGCTCCCGCCCGATCTCGGCGTTGGACAGCCCTTTCGTGATGAGCCCGAAGACCTCCAGCTCGCGCGTCGTGAGGTCCGCCACCCCCGGAGGCGGGGCCTGGCGACGCTCGCTCGTGAAGTGCCGGATCACCCGCCGGGTGACGGACGGGGACAGCAGCGCGTCACCGGCGGCCACGGTGCGCACGGCGGCGAGCAGCTGCTCGGGCGGGTCGTCCTTGAGCACGAACCCGCTCGCGCCGGCGCGCAGCGCCTCGAAGACGTAGTCGTCGAGGTCGAAGGTGGTGAGGATGAGCACTCTGGCGGAGGTGCCCGTCGCGAGGATCCGCCGGGTGGCCTCGAGCCCGTCGAGCTCTGGCATCCGGATGTCCATGAGGATGACGTCCGGGTCGAGCCGGGCCGCGTGCGCGACCGCCTCTCTGCCGGTGCCGGCCTCCGCCACCACCTCGATGTCCGGCTCGTCGGCGAGCAGGAGGCGGAAACCGGCACGCACCATCGCCTGGTCGTCGACGACGAGCACCCGGATGGTCATCGCTCCTCGTCCCCCAGCGGGAGCCGGGCCCTCACGAGGAACCCTCCGCCCGGCGCGGGGCCGGCCGTCATCTCCCCACCGAAGATCTTGACGCGTTCGCGGATGCCGACGAGCCCGTGGCCGTGCCCGTCGGGGGTCGCGCGGTCGCGGCCGCCGTGGTCGCGCACCTCGAGCCGCAGCCCGTCGGCACCGTAGTCGAGGGTGACGTCGGCCGTGCCCGTCCCGGAGTGCCGGAGGCTGTTGGTCAGACTCTCCTGGACGATGCGGTAGGCCGACAGGTCCAGCCCGGGGGGCAGTGCGGCCGGCTCCCCGACGACCCGGAGCCGCACCTCCAGGCCGGCCGCTCCGACATCCGCGAGCAACCGGTCGAGGTCGCCCAGGCCGGGGTGCGGCGCCAGCTCGGCGCGGTCCCCCTCCTCCCGCATGGCGTGGAGGAGCCGGCGCATCTCGGCGAGCGCGGTCCGCCCGACGTCCTCGACGTTGCGCAGCGTCTGCCGCTCCGCCGTCGCGCTCTCGGGGAGCCGGTGGCGGACCGCGCCGACCTGGAGGACGATGACGCTCACCGCGTGGGCGACGATGTCGTGCAGCTCCCGGGCGATCCGGCCGCGCTCCTCCGCCACCGCCACCCGGGCGGCCGCCTCGCGCTCGCGCTCGGCGCGCACCGCCCGTTCCTCGGCCGCCCTGGTCCGCTCGGTGCGCTCGCGCAGGGCCCACCCGACGAGCCATCCGATCGCGAACATCGCCGGGACCGAGATCATGTCGTCGGTGGAGGAGTCGGGGCCGTTGCGCACCACCGTGAGGCCTCCGGCCACCACGACCACCAGCCCCAGACGGGAGAGCGAGGCGTGCGGGTGGGCGCCCAGCAGCACCGCCGCGCCCATGCCGGCGACGAGGATGCCGGCCCCGTTCACGATGAGCTGGCCGTCGAGGAACGAGAGCGCCGGGCACACCACCCACGTCGCCGCGGGCGCCGCGAACGGGAAGCGACGGCGGGCCAGCAGCACGAGGACCGCCGCGGTGATCCCGACGATGCCGATGACGAACCGTGGTCCGCTCGGGTGCTCGAGGTCGTCGCGCAGGGCCGTGGCGGTCGCGGTGATGACGGCCGTGGCCACGACCAGGAGGTCGAGGCCATGCCCGTCGAGGAACAGCCGAACCCGGCCCACACCTCACGGTAGGGCGGCCGTCGGGGCTCAGGAGTCACCCAAAAGGAGGACATCGGACCCCCTCCGCTGCGCGGGCTCGTCGCGGCCGACGGCCGTTCCGGTCGTGCTAGTCGACGACCTCGCCGCGGATCGTGCCCTGGGGGCCGGACTCCCCCGGCCCGCGAGGCCCGCCGGGTCCACCCGGACCGCCGGAGGGGAACGGCATCCGCACGAGGACCCGGCTCGCGACGAACGCCTCGAGGAGGCGGCGCGCGAAGACCCGGGTGAACGGCAGCACGAAGAACAGCCCGATGACGTCACTGACGAACCCGGGCAGGAGCAGGAACGCGCCACCGATGAGGACGAGGGCGCCGTCGGCGATCTCCCGGCTCGGCATGCGCCCGGTGCGTGACGCCTCGCGCAGGGCCTTCCACGTGCGGGAGCCCTCACGCCGCATCAGCCAGGTGCCGAGCACGGTGAGGAGCAGGAGCGCGAGGAGGGTCCATCCCACGCCGATGGTGCGGCCCACGGCGACGAGCACGGCGATCTCGATGATCGGTGCGGCCACGAGCCCGATGAGCACGAAGGTCAGCCAGCGCGGCCGACGCCGACGACGCGCGTAGGGGGTGGAGCCGATCGGGTGCGTCACAACTGGTGCCAACGCCCGCGGCCGCCGAGCCGTTCCCTCACCTGCTCAGCGCGCCGCTGGACTCCCCAGACGGTGATCCGCCCCAGCGACTCGCGCACGATGCTCTGGTCCATCTTGGAGTCGCCGATCACGCGCTCGACGAAGGTGATCGGCACCTCGACGACCTCGAGGCCCGCGGCGACGGCCCGTCGGGTGAGGTCGACCTGGAAGCAGTACCCCGCGGACTCGACGCTGGCGAGGTCGAGCCCGCGCAGGGCCGAGGCCCGGTAGACCCGGTAGCCCGCGGTGGCGTCGCTGACGTCCATGCCGAGCAGCACCCGCGTGTAGATGTTGCCGCCCACACTGAGCACCTTGCGGTGGGTGGGCCAGTTGACGACCCTGCCGCCCGGCACCCAGCGCGAGCCGATGACGAGGTCGGCGTCCCGGGCGGCCGCGAGCAGGCGCCGGAGGTCCTCGGGCCGGTGGGACCCGTCGGCGTCCATCTCGACGACCGCGTCGTAGCCCTGCTCGAGCGCCCACGCGAACCCGTGGAGGTATGCCGCGCCGAGACCCTGCTTCCCGGCGCGGTGGATGACGTGGACCTGTCCGTCGTCGTGGGCCAGCGCGTCGGCGACCTCGCCGGTGCCGTCCGGAGAGTTGTCGTCGAGGACGCAGACGTCGACCTCGGGGACCTCGCGGCGCACCCGCTCGACGATTGCCGGCAGGTTCTCGCGCTCGTTGTAGGTGGGGATGAGCACGACAACGCGGTCGAGGCTGGGACGCTCAGTCAACGTGGTCCTTCGTGGGTCGCTCCGGATCGGGTCGTCCGACCCTAACGCCTCGCCTCGCGACCCCCGCGCCGCCGACCAGCAGGACGAGCGCCGCCACGGCGACCCACTCCGGCCAGACGCCGAGCCGGTCCGACAGGGTGCGCTCGGTCCGGATCGTCACCGGGGCGACCGGCTGCTCGGCGGTGAAGAGGCCGGTCTTGCCGGTGACCGAGCCGTCGGGGGCGACGAAGCCCGAGACGCCGACGGTGGACACGTGCGCCACCGAGCGACCGTGCTCGATGGCGCGGATCCGCGAGATCGCGAACTGCTGCTCGGACTCGGCGGTGTAGCCGAAGGTGGCGTTGTTGGTCTGGACGAGGATGAGCCCGGCCTCCTTGCCCGGCTGGGTGACCGAGTCACGCATCAGCCCGTCGTAGGCGACCTCGAAGCAGATGGTCGGCAGGGCCCAGTAGGCGCCCGACGTGGCATCGAT
This sequence comes from Knoellia aerolata DSM 18566, assembly GCF_000768695.1. Lineage (GTDB taxonomy): Bacteria > Actinomycetota > Actinomycetes > Actinomycetales > Dermatophilaceae > Knoellia > Knoellia aerolata. Next base: position 201,975 of record NZ_AVPL01000002.1, on the reverse strand, counting down.
GCGGAACGCTCCCAGCCCCTCGCCGCTGACGAAGTCGCGGGTGACGAGGTCGACCTTGTCGCTGAAGGTCCGGAAGAACGAGCGGTAGGGGATGTACTCGGCGAACGGCACGGGGTGGTTCTTGACGTAGCGCTCGGGCTCGGCTCCCCCGGGCCGGTAGAGCAGCGAGGCGTTGGACAGGTCGGGGTCCGGCTCCTGGAGCACCGCGCCCACGATGACCGGGACGCCGACTGCGGTGACGGCTCGCTGGACCTGGGCGGCGGCGTCGGCGTTGCGGATCGGGTCGATGTCGGAGGAGTTCTCGGGCCAGACGACGAGGCTGAGCGGGGCGGGGAGGTTCTCCGGGGGGTCCGTCGCGAGGCGCTCGCCGATGAGCTCGGTGCCGCGCACGTGGTTGTCGAGCACCGCCCGGCGCTCGGCGTTGAAGTCGAGGCCCGCGCGGGGGACGTTGCCCTGCACGAGGCCCACCGTGACCTGGCGTCCGGTGACCTGCGGGGTCGCCAGCCCGGAGAGGACGAGGACGGCCGCCCCACCCGCGAGCGCCACCCCGGCGGTGCGGGGGTGGCGCCGTGCCGAGGCGACGCCCGCGAGGAGCGCGGTCCCGACGACGGCGACGGCGAAGGTCACCCCCGGTGCCCCGAGCCACTGGGCGACGTTGGCCAGCGGGCTGTCGGCCTGGCTGAACGCGAGCCGGGCCCAGGGGAACCCGCCGAACGGCGTCGTCCCGCGTGCGAGCTCCTGGACCACCCACGCGAGCGGGACCACGGCATACGTCGAGTCACCCCACCGCGGGCGAAGGCACCGGCCGACGAAGCCGACCACGGCGCACATCAGCGCGACGTAGAGCGCCTGCAGGGTGGCCAGGGCGAACCACGGGAGCTTCCCGACGTAGACGCCCGACCACGACAGGACCGGCACGAAGAAGGCCCAGCCGGCGAGCATGCCGAGGGCGAAACCGCGGCGACCCCCGACGTCGAGCGTCACGGCGGCCAGGAGCGCGACGGCGACCGGGGCGAGCCACCAGAGGTCGTGCTCGGGGAACGCGAGCCACAGGAGCAGACCGGCGACGACGGCACCCACGGCGCGCGGGACCCACCCGCCCACGCGGAGCGTGGGACCCGTGCGTGGGCCGGCATGCGGGATCTGGGGTGGCACGGAGCCACCGTAGGTCACCGGCCTCAGCGCGCCGGCACCACCACGACACCGCGGGCCGTCGTCGCGACGACCGGTGGGTCGAGGACGTCGGCGGCGGACTCGCCGCGCTCCGGGGTGCCGCGGGCCACGACGCGGACCGCGAACTCCATCTCGCGGCTGCGGGTGCCGACGCGCACGAGCGTGGCCTCGATCTCGATGCAGTCACCCGCCCGGACGGGGGCGAGGAACTGGACGTCGCTGTAGGAGGCGAACAGGCCCTCGTCGCCGTCGGTGACGATGCACATCTCGGTGGCGACGTCGCCGAAGGCCGCGAGCGAGTACGCCCCGTCGACGAGGTTGCCCGCGTAGTGGGCGTGGGTGTACGGCACGTAGCGGCGGTGCAGCACCGTCGTGCCCGTGGGGTCGTCGCGTCCGGTCATGGTGCTCATGCTCCCTTGCTCTAAGCCTGGGCCTGGTCGTGCCGCGGCACGAGGGCGTGGACGAGGTAGCTCGCGACCTCACCGGGGGTGGTGCCTCGGCCGAAGATGCGGTCCACCCCGAGGGCGTCCTGCGAGCCCTCCTCGAAGCGCGGCCCGCCGACGACGAGGAGCGGCACCTCGCCGGCGGGGAAGGCCTCCCGGAACGCGGCCGACATCGCCTGGGTGTTGTGGATGTGCGCGTCGCGCTGGGTGACGACCTGGCTGACGAGGACCGCGTCGGCCTTCTCCTCGCGCGCCCGCTCGACGAGGTCGGGCACGAGGACCTGCGCGCCGAGGTTGACGACCCTGATCTCCCGGTAGTACTCGAGGCCCTTCTCGCCGGCGAACCCCTTGATGTTGAGGATCGCGTCGATGCCGACGGTGTGCGCGTCGGTGCCGATGCACGCGCCGACGACGACGAGCTTGCGGTGCAGCCGGCGCTTGATGGCGGCGTTGATCTCCTTGCCGGAGAGGAGCGGGAACTCGCGCTCGACGACCTCCACGAGGCCGGGCTCGACGAGGTGCTTCACCGAGCCGTAGACGACGAAGAACGTGAACCCGTCCCCGATGGACTTGTGGTGCACGACGATCGCCGGCTCGATGCCCATCTTCCCGGCGAGCTGGAGGGCGGCACCCTCGGCCCGCTTGCCGTTCGGCATGGGGAGCGTGAAGGAGACCTGGACCATCCCGTCGCCGGTCTGGTCACCGTAGGGACGGATGACCCGCGGGAGGGCAGTCACGTCGTCGGGGCTCGTCGGCTGGCTCGTCGCCCGGCTCATCGGGTTTGGCCGTTCTCGAGGAGGGTGATGGCCGGGTTGTCGTAGCCGGCCGCGCGGACGACGACCCCGTCGAGGCCCTTGCCCGCCGTCGCCGGACGCTTCATCTCACCGAAGGTGCCGTCAGCGATGGCCTCGAGCAACGGTGCCTTGCCCGGCTCGTCGTTGATCTCCTGGAGCAGGTCGATCGCCTCGGACAGCACCTGTCGGGCCCGGGTCTGGATGAACCCGTCCCGCGGCGGGTGGAAGTCCTCGGTGAGGCCGCCGGCGGCGCCCAGCACGTAGCGGACGTTCTGGAGGGCGATGTCGCGGTCCGAGATCCAGGGCGTGACGACCGCCTCGGTCATCATGCCGACGAGCAGGATGCTCTGCCCGGTGAGGGCGCCGGCGAGGTTGAAGAAGCCGTCGAGGAGGTTGCCCCGGAAGACGTCGCCGGTCATGTGCTTCGTGGGCGGCATCCACTTCAGCGGGGCGTCGGGGAAGAGCGTGCGGGCGAGCAGGGCGTGCGCGAGCTCCATCCGGAAGCTGTCGGGCAGGTCGGGGTTGATCTCGAAGGCGTGGCCCAGGCCGAGCTGCCAGTCCTCGAGCCCGGCCTCCTTGGCGAAGTACTCGTTGAGGAGCTGGCTCACCGTCACCGTGTGCGCGGCCTCGACCGCGTCGCTCGTCGTGAGGTAGTTGTCCTCGCCGGTGTTGATGATGATCCCGGCGCGCGCGTGGACCTGTCGGCTGAACCGCTGGTCGACGAAGGTGCGGATGGGGTTGATGTCGCGAAAGAGGATGCCGTACATCGAGTCGTTGAGCATCATGTCGAGCCGCTCGAGGCCGGCGAGGGCCGCGATCTCGGGCATGCACAGACCGCTCGCGTAGTTGGTGAGACGGATGTAGCGCCCCACCTCCTTGCTCGTCTCGTCGAGAGCGGCCCGCATGAGCCGGAAGTTCTCCTGGGTGGCGTAGGTGCCGGCGTAGCCCTCGCGGGTCGCGCCCTCGGGCACGTAGTCGAGCAGGCTCTGGCCGGTCGAGCGGATGACCGCGATGACGTCGGCGCCCTCGCGGGCGGCCTCCTGAGCCTGCGGGATGTCGTGGTAGATGTCGCCGGTGGCGACGATGAGGTACACCCACGGCCGCTGCTTCGGGTCGCCGTGGCGCTTGATGAGCCGGTCGCGCGTCGCGCGCTGTGCGTCGATGGTGCGGATGCCGCGTGCGACGGCCGTGCGCGACTGCCTGGCCGCAGCGGTGGCGTCCTTGCCCTCGGGGACCCGGAAGTCGACCGAGCGGCTGCTCGCCATCTGGGCGAGGGTCAGCAGGTCGGGAGCGGCGCCCCGACGCAGGGCGTCCCACACGGGCAGGGTGACACCGTGCTCGAGCCCGGCGCCCTCACGGACCGCGTCGACGAGGTGGTTGACCCACGGCACTCGTTCGTGGTCGGCCCCCGCGAGGCCGGCGAGGCGCAGGGTCGCTCGCTCGACCGAGACGGTCGTGTGCTGGTTGGCGATCCGCACGACCGGTCTGCCGACGGTGCGGGCGAGCGAGCGAGCGCGCCGGACATCGGCCCGGTCGAGCTCGAGGAGAGGGCGGGGACGTGGAGACACGACGGCAGAGTATCAACGATGCCGCCGATCCTTCGGTCAACACCCTCCTGGACCGCAAGATCGACAGCCTGCCCGCGTGGTCAGCCCAGCAGGGCCAGGCAGGCGCGGGCGATCTCGAGCTCCTCGTCGGTCGGCACGACCCAGGCCGCGACCCGACTTTGCGCGGTCGTGACCCGCCGCTCGATGCCACGGCAGTCGTTCGCCCCGGGATCGAGCTCGACCCCGAGGACCTCGAGCCCGGACAGCACCGCGGAGCGCACCGCGCTGCTGTTCTCCCCGATCCCTCCGGTGAACGCGATGGCGTCGACCCGGCCGAGGAGGACGGCATACGCCCCGACGTACTTGCGCAGTCGGTGCACCATGACGTCGAACGCGAGCATGGCGTCGGCGTCGCCGGCGGCGCGGCGGTCCTCGACCTCGCGCAGGTCGGAGACACCGGCGAGCCCCTTGAGGCCACTCGCCTTGTTGAGCGCCTCGTCGTAGGCCGTCGCGTCGAGCCCCGCGACCCGCCCCAGGTAGGCGCCGAGGGCGGGGTCGACGTCCCCCGAGCGGGTGCCCATGACGAGCCCCTCGAGCGGGGAGATGCCCATCGAGGTGTCGACGCTGCGGCCGCCGCGCACCGCACAGGCACTGGCCCCGTTGCCGAGGTGCAGCACGATGACGTTGCACTCCTCGGGGGCGAGCCCGAGGAGCTCGGCCGTGCGCCCGGAGACGTAGCGGTGGGAGGTCCCGTGGAAGCCGTAGCGGCGGACCCTGTGGTGCTCCCGCCACGGCGCCGGGACGGCATACGTGTACGCCTCCGGCGCCAGGGTCTGGTGGAACGCCGTGTCGAAGACGGCGACCTGCGGGACGTCCGGGAAGGCCGCCCGCGCACCGCGGATGCCCTCGAGGTTGCCGGGGTTGTGCAGCGGCGCCAGCGGGACGAGCGCGCGGATCGCGGACACGACGTCGTCGTCGATGACGACCGGATGGGTGAAGTCGGGACCGCCGTGCACGACCCGGTGCCCGACGGCGAAGAGCCCCAGCCCGCCGAGGTCGGGACCGTGCTCCCGCAGCGCCGCCCGCGCGGCGTCGAGGGCCTCGGTGTGGTCGCGGCAGGTGACGTCCTGCTCGTGGCTCTCGCCCTGCGTCGTGTGCCGCAGCCGCCCGGGCCCGCCGATCCGCTCGACGAGGCCGGTCGCCGCGGTGATCCCGGTGTCGGCGTCGAGCACCTGGTACTTGAGCGAGGACGACCCCGCGTTGACGACGAGGACGGGTCTCGGGTCGCTCATCGGGCGCCGGCCTGGACCGCGGTGATGGCCACCGTGTTGACGATGTCGCGGACCAGGGCGCCGCGCGACAGGTCGTTGACCGGTCGGTTGAGGCCCTGGAGCACCGGACCGATCGCGACGGCCGACGCACTGCGCTGCACGGCCTTGTAGGTGTTGTTGCCGGTGTTGAGGTCGGGGAAGACGAGGACGGTGGCCCGCCCGGCCACGGGGCTGTCCTTGAGCTTGGCCGCGGCGACGTGGGGGTCGACGGCGGCGTCGTACTGGATGGGTCCCTCGACGAGCAGCTCGGGCGCCCGCTCGTGCACGAGCGCCGTGGCGGCCCGGACCTTCTCGACGTCGGCGCCCGTCCCCGACTCCCCCGTCGAGTAGGACAGCATCGCCACCCGCGGCTCGATGCCGAAGCCCTGCGCCGTGCGGGCGGAGGAGATGGCGATGTCGGCGAGCTGCTCGGCGGTGGGGTCGGGGTTGACGGCGCAGTCCCCGTAGACGAGGACGCGGTCGGACAGGCACATGAGGAAGACGCTCGAGACCACCGACACGTCCGGTGCGGTGCGCACGATCTCGAGCGCGGGGCGGATCGTGTGGGCCGTGGTGGTGATGCAGCCCGAGACCATCCCGTCGGCGAGCCGCTGGTGGACCATCATCGTCCCGAAGTACGACGGGTCGATCACCCGGTCACGCGCCTGGTCGAGGGTGACGCCCTTGTGGGCGCGGATCTCGGCGTACTCGGCCGCGAAGCCTTCTCGCAGGGGGCTGGTGGCCGGGTCGATGATCTCCGCCGCGGCGATGTCCACCCCGAGCCGGGCGGCGTGGGCGCGCACGGTGTCCTCGTCACCGAGGAGGGTGAGCCGGGCGATGCCCCGGGCGAGGACGGTGTCGGCGGCGAGGAGGATCCGGTCCTCGGCGCCCTCGGGCAGGACGATGTGCGCGTGCGACGCGCGGGCTGCGTCGACGAGGCGGTGCTCGAACATCAGCGGCGTGACGGCCCCGCCACCCGTGGTCGCGACCGGCCCGAGGAGCGCCTCCGCGTCGAGCCCGCGCTCGACCATGGCGACGGCGGCGCCGAGCTTGCGGGTGGATTCCGGGGTGAGGCGCCCGCGCGCCGCCCCGAGGCTGCTCGCGGTGGCCATGGTGCCGCCGTCGGTGGCGATGACCGGCAGGACGACGTCGAGCCCCTCGATGAGCCGCTCCACCTGCGGGGGCAGCGGGAAGCCGCCGTTGAGGACGATCCCGGACAGGCTCGGGAACGTCTTGGACCGGTGCGCGAGCAGCACGCCGATGACGACGTCCTCGCGGTCGCCGGGCACGATGACGACGCCTCCCTCGATGAGGCGGTCGAGGACGTGCGGCATCGTCATCGCGGCGACGACGAGGCCCATGCACTCCCGGTCCAGCGACGCGGGGTCCCCGTGCACGAGCCGGCCGGAGCAGGCGTCCATGAGGTCCTTGACGGTGGGCGCCCGCAGCAGGGGGGTCTCGGGCAGGGCCTGCACGGGCACGCCGACCCGCTCCGCGACCGCGGACCTCACCTCGGCCAGCACGGTCGGCTCCACCTGGTTGGCGACCACGCCGGTCACGTGCGCGTGGACCCCCCGGGCCGCGGCGACGGCCATCTCCGCCGTCGTGGCCACCTCGAACGGCGCCTGTCCGTGGGCGGGGATGACGAGCAGCAGGCGGGACCCGAGGTTGGCGGCCACCGCCGCGTTGACGGAGAACTCGGTCGGGGCCGCGACGTCGGTGAAGTCCGAGCCCACGACGAGGACGACGTCGTGCTCACGCGCGACGTCGTGGAAGCGGTCGACGATCGCCCCCATGGCGCGCTCGGGGGCGTCGTGCAGGTCGTCGTAGGTCACACCGCACGCCTGCTCGACCGACTGGGTGCCGGGCAGCCGCGCCAGCAGCGTCCGGACGAGCTCGTCGGGCTCCCCTGCGCGCACGATCGGCCGGAACACCCCCACGCGACCGGCGCGTCGACTCAGCTGCTCGAGCAGGCCGACGGCGACCGCTGACTTGCCGGAGCGTGCCTGGGTACCCGCGATGTAGATGCTCGTCGCCACACCGCGAAACTACCCTGCTACTCGCGGAGCCGGCTCTCGAACAGGGCCCGCACCGAGGCGTCGCGCCGCACCAGGTCCACCGCGTATGCCGCGTGGCCGGGGACGTAGCCGTTGCCGACGAGCATGGTGACGTCCGCCGCCAGGCCCTCGGCGCCGAGGGCGGCGGCGGCGAAGCTCGTCGCCATCGAGAAGAAGATCACGGTGCCGCCGTCGAGCGTGGCGAGGATCGCGGGCTGCTCGCAGCCGGTGACGTCGACGCAGACGACCGTGAGGTCGGCGGGTCCCCCGGCGCCCGCGAGCGCCTCGGCCAGGCCCAGCGGGTTGCGGGCGTCCGCGACGACGACGTGGGTCGCGAGGCCCGTGCCGCCCAGCAGCTCGGCCTCCGCCTCGTCGCGGACCACCGCGACCCGACGGGTGGCCCCCGCGTCCGCGGCGGCGGCCAGCGAGAGCGAGCCGGACTTGCCCGCTCCCCCGAGCACGACGACCGAGACGTCGTCCCCCCGACCGGGGCGGACGGCATACGACGTGACGGTCCTGGACACGAGCGCCGGCGCGCCACAGACGTCCATGACCATGAGCGCGAGCTCGGGTGACAGGTCCTCGGGCAGGATCGCGGCGATCGACCGGCCGAAGAGGATCGCGTGGCCGCGCGCGGGGACCCGCTCGCCCCGGCCGTCCCACCGCTCGAGGCCGTCGGTGATCGAGAGCGGGGTGAGCGAGAGCGAGACGAGCGTGGCCACGCGGTCACCCGGGCGGAGCCCGAGCGGGGACTGCGGGCCGACCTCGGCCACCGTGCCGATGAGCATGCCGCCGCTGCCGGTCACGGGGTTCTGCATCTTGCCCCGCTCCCCCACGATCTCGAGGACCTCGGCGCGGATCGCCGCGCCGTCGCCGCCGTGCTTGTCGTGCAGCTGGCGGTAGGAGGCGGCGTCGAGGTTGAGGGTCTCGACGTCGATGCGCACCTCGTCCGGCCAGATCTCCGCCCGGGTGTCGAGGACGCGCGCGGCCTGCGGGAGGGAGGCCCCCGCGGGGTCGACGACGCGGTGCACCCCGAGTGGGGACGAGACGACGCTGGGCGGGACGGACACGCAAGTTCTCCTGTCTGGCGACACGCGGCAACAAATATTGCGGTAGGAATGTGACGAGCGGGCGATCTGTCCGTATCCTCGCATGCATGACGACGAACATCGAGCAGCCCTACGTCTACCGGCAGCGGGAGCTCGTCGAGCCCGACTGGACCCGCTTCCCCGGATGGCGGGCGGTCACCGCGACCGACTGGGCCAGCGCCCAGTGGCAGCGCGCCCACTGCGTCAAGAACGTCGCGCAGCTGCGCACCCTCATGGGCGACCTGCTCACCGACGCGTTCTACGAGGACCTCGAGCGCGACCAGGCCGAGCGGGCGACGATGTCGATGCTCGTCCCGCCGCAGATGCTCAACACGATGGTGAGCGAGATGAGCTGGGCCGACGGCTCCATGCCCGCCGCCGGCGCCGCGTTCACCGAGGCGTTCCTCGCCGACCCGGTGCGCCGCTACATGCTCCCCGTCTTCAGCGACCGCCGCACCGACTGGGCCTCGCACCCGTTCGCGGCCCGCGACAGCCTCCACGAGCACGACATGTGGGCGGTCGAGGGCCTGACCCACCGCTACCCCACCAAGGTGCTCGCCGAGATGCTGCCGACGTGCCCGCAGTACTGCGGCCACTGCACCCGCATGGACCTCGTCGGGAACTCCACGCCCCAGGTGCTCAAGCTCAAGCTCGCCGGCAAGCCGGTCGACCGCCACGCCGCGATGCTCGACTACCTCCAGCGCACGCCGCAGGTGCGCGACGTCGTCGTCTCCGGTGGCGACGTCGCCAACATGCCGTGGAAGAACCTCGAGGGATTCCTCGACAAGCTCCTGCGGATCGACAACATCCGCGACATCCGGCTCGCGACGAAGGCGCTCATGGGGCTGCCGCAGCACTGGCTCCAGGACGACGTCGTCGAGGGCGTCGCCCGCGTCTCGGCCCTGGCCCGCTCGCGCGGTGTCTCGCTCGCCATCCACACCCACGTCAACCACGCCCAGTCGGTCACGCCGCTCGTCGCGGCGGCCTCGAAGGCGATGCTCGACGCGGGCGTGCGCGACGTCCGCAACCAGGGCGTGCTCATGCGCGGCGTCAACGACACGAGCGAGGACCTGCTCGACCTCTGCTTCGCCCTCCAGGACGAGGCGATGATCACGCCGTACTACTTCTACATGTGCGACATGATCCCGTTCTCGGAGCACTGGCGGCTGGCCCTGCACGAGGCCCAGCACCTGCAGCACACGATCATGGGCTACCTCCCCGGCTTCGCCACCCCGCGCATCGTCTGCGACGTGCCGTTCGTCGGCAAGCGCTGGGTCCACCAGGTCGACAGCTACGACCGCGAGAAGGGGATGTCGTTCTGGCGCAAGAACTACCGCACCTCGATCGAGGGTGAGGACGCGTCCGCCCTGTCGCGCGAGTACGTCTACTACGACCCGATCTACACCCTCCCCGAGGCCGGACAGGACTGGTGGCGCTCCAACACCGACGTCGACGAGGTGCACGCCGCTGCCCTCGCCGGTGCCGTGGCCAGCCGCGACGCGTCGGTGCGCGACCTCGGCTGAACGGCGCGGTCCGGCCGAGGGCCCTTCGCCACGCGCGGGTGACCCGACGGCATACCCTCGCGTCATGGGACGCAAGGACCGCGGTGGCTCGGTGGGCACCCCGGCGACGGTCGCGCTGACCCGTGCCGGGATCGCGTATGCCGTCCGCGCCTACGAGCACGATCCTGCGGCGGAGTCGTTCGGTCTCGAGGCCGCCGAGGCACTGGGGGTGGAGCCGGCTCGCGTCCTCAAGACGCTGCTCGTCGACACCGGTCCCGGCCTGGCGGTGGGGATCGTGCCCGTGGACCGGCAGCTCGACCTCAAGGCGATGGCTTCGGCGCTGGGCGCAAAGCGAGTCTCGATGGCCGATCCCGTTGCGGCGGAACGCAGCTCGGGCTACGTCGTCGGCGGCATCTCTCCCATCGGGCAGAGGAGAGCGTTGCCGACGGTGCTCGACAGCTCGGCGGGCGCCCACGACACCGTCCTGGTCTCCGGGGGGCGACGCGGGCTCGACCTCGAGCTGTCACCCGACGACCTCGTCAGCCTGACCCGTGCGGTGATGGCACCGATCGCTCGCTAGGACGCCACGCGCAGGTGGTCGGGCATCTCGCGGACGTGGTTGTCGGAGGCGAGGTAGGTGCCGAGCAGGGTGATGTCCTGCTCCCGGCACACCTCGACCACGGCCTGGTGGCAGGCTCGGTCGTCGTCGGTGAACAGTCCCTGCCCCGGGCGGCCGATGGCGACCACCACCGCTGGGACGTCGAACTGGCCGAGGAACGTGCGCAGCACCTGGTGCACCTTCGAGGCGTCGGGGACGCCCATCTCCTCGACGAGGATCGGTGTCGTGCAGAGGTGGTCGCCGTCGAGGAGGAGGAGGGCGACGCACCCACCCTCCCTGGCAGCGAGCGTGACGACGAGGTCGACGAGGTCGCTCCGCAGCGTCGGGTCGTCGAGGGGCAGGTCGCGGGAGTGCGGTGGCAGGTCGTGGAAGGTCATGGACCGATCGTGCCGAAGACCGTCGGGGTCGCTGCGGACTTTTCCACAGGGGGGCGCGGCGCTACTCCCAGGGAGTGGAGAGCACGACCGTCGTCTTGGTGGAGACGTTGGCCGCGGCCCGGATGCGGGCCAACAGCTCCTCGAGCTCGAGCGGCGTGGCCACCCGCACCTTGAGGATGTAGTTCATGTCGCCCGCGACCGAGTGGCACTCCTCGACGGCGTGCAGGTCGCGGATCCGCTCCGGGATGTCGTCGGGCGCGGCGGGATCCAGCGGCGTGATCGAGATGAAGGCGGTCATCGCCACCCCGACGGCGGCGTGGTCGACCCGGGCGGTGTAGCCCTTGATGACGCCGCGCTTCTCGAGCCGACGGACGCGCTGGTGCACCGCGGACGTCGACATGCCCAGCGCCCGGCCGAGGTCGGTGTAGCTCATCCGCCCGTCGCTCGAGAGCTGCTCCACGATCTTGCGGTCCAGGTCCTCCACGTCGCCAACCCTAGTCACACGGGGCACGATGCTCGTCATGACCGCAGCCGACACACCGCCCGGCAGCCCCCCGCGGGGCGCGTGTGGCACCCGCCTCCGTGAGCACCGTCGCCGTCGCGGTCACCGGCCTGCTCGCTCCGTCGGTCGGCGTGCGGGTCGCCGGCTCGGTGACCGGCGCTTTCTGACGAGGACGGTGCAATACCCTCGGGCTCATGTCGTCGACGTCTCGCCCCGCTGACAAGCTGCTCCTGCTCGACTCCGCCTCGCTCTACTTCCGGGCGTTCTTCGGCGTACCGGATCAGCGGGACTCCGCGGACGAGCACCCGACCAACGCGCTGCGCGGCTTCCTCGACATGATCGCGACCCTCGTCAACGCGCACCGGCCGACGCACCTCGTCGCGTGCTGGGACGACGACTGGCGTCCGCAGTTCCGGGTCGACCTCATCCCGACCTACAAGACCCACCGCCTCACCGAGGGCAGCGACGTCGTCGAGGAGTCCCCCGACGACCTCACCCCCCAGGTCCCCCTCATCCGGGACGCTCTGGCCGCCCTCGGGATCCCCCGCCTCGGGGCGCCGGGCTTCGAGGCCGACGACGTCATCGGCACCCTCGTGGAGCGCCACCGCGGGTCGATGGCGATCGACGTCGTCACCGGCGACCGCGACCTGCTCCAGCTCATCGACGACGCGCACCGGGTCCGCGTCCTCTACACCGGCAAGGGCGGGGTGCGTGAGCCCGACATCGGGACGCAGGCGTACCTGCAGGAGAAGTACGCCGTCCCCGACGGCGACGCCTACGCCGACATGTCGATCCTGCGCGGCGACACCAGTGACGGCCTGCCCGGCGTCAAGGGCATCGGGTACAAGACCGCGGCACAGCTCATCGCGGCATACGGGTCCCTGGCCGGGCTGCGCAAAGCCGTCGCCGACGGTGACCCGGCCATCAAGGGCGCGCGGCGGACCCACCTCGAGGCGGCCAGCGCCTACCTCGACGTGGCCCCCCGGGTCGTCCGGGTCGCCCGGGACGCCCCCGTGGCCGACGTGGACATCACGCTGCCGACCGCGGTGGCGGACACGCGCCTGCTGAGCGAGCTGGCCTCGACGTACGGCGTCACGAACCCGATCAACCGCGTCCTCGCGGCCCTCCAGATCCCCTGACCGGGCCCGGGACCCCGGGCGCGCGGCCTCGTGTCCTGTGCCCAACGGGGGAATGGGCGAGTTGGGGACGGTCAGGGCCTCCGCGACTGGGCGGCCGGCGGCGTGTCGTGTGCCCAACGGGGGAATTGGCGAGTTGGGGACGGTCAGTCGAGCCGGTCGGCCGCGACGACACCTCGCCGCACCCCGTCGATCGCCTTGCGGGCGGTGCGGCGCAGCTCGCTGTCGGGCGCGGCGTCGCCGATCTGGCCGAGCAGGTCGACGATCTGCTTGCACCGGCGCACGAAGTCACCGGCCGCCATGTCGCTCCCGCGGAGCACGGCGTCGAGCCCCTCGCCGCTGGCCCACCGGTGCACCATCCACGCCATGCCGCCGTCGGGCGCGTCGGTCCGCTCGAGGCCGTGCTCCTCCTCGAGGTCGTCGAGCTCGCTCCACCGGCGCTGCATCTCGGCGACCGCCACGGCCACGTCGTCCGTGGGCATCCGCGGTGACGGGTCGGCCTGCTCGTGGCGCGGCTCGTGCACCAGGGTCGAGACGCAGGCAGCGAGCCCGGCCGCGTCGAGGCGCTTCCAGATGTCGGCTCGCAGGCACTCGGCGGCGAGGAGGTCCCGCTCGGTGTAGAGGCGTCGCAGCCGCTCGCCACGATCGCTCACGGCGCCCTCGGCGTCGAGGTAGCCCAGGTCGGTGAGCACGACACAGATGCGGTCGAAGGTGCGGGCGACCGAGTTGGTGCGGCCCTCGACCTTGCGCTGGAGCCCGGAGGTCTCGCGCCTCAGGCGGTACCAGCGTTCGGCCCAGCGGGCGTGGTCCTCCCGCTCGGGGCACTGGTGGCAGGGGTGCGCCTTGAGCTCGCGGCGCAGGTGGTCGATGCGGTCGCTCTCCTGGGCGGCCTCCGCGGCACGCTCCTTGACCCGTTTCGGCGGCGGGTCGTGGGGCACCGCGATGCGCATCGTCGTGGCGAGGTCGCGGCGCGACTTCGGTGACTTGGGGTTGAAGTGCTTGGGCACGGTGATGCGGGTGGCGGCCTCGACCGGCACGGGGACGTCGACGTGGGTCAGCCGGCGGAACTGCCGGTCCTCGGTGACGACCCCCGGTCCGCTGGGCGCGCCCTTGCCGGACCTCGCCGCCTGGACCACGACGGCCCACCCCGACCGCCGGCCGGCGGGCACCTTGATGACGTCACCCACCTTGAGGACGTCGAGGCTGACCGCGGCCTCGGCCCGGCGGCTGGCGGACCGCTTCTTGGCGCCGTCCTTCTCAGCGTCGGCGATGGCGCGGCGCAGCCCGGAGTACTCCCGGAAGTCGCCGAGGTGGCAGTGCATCGACTCGGCGTAGCCCTCGAGAGCCTCGTCGTTGCGGCGCACCTTGGTGGCGAGCCCGACGACCGCCCGGTCGGCCTGGAACTGCGCGAACGAGGTCTCGAGGATCTCGCGCGCCACCTGGCGGCCGACCTGCGCGACGAGGTTGACGGCCATGTTGTAGGTCGGGCGGAAGCTCGAGCGCAGTGGGTAGGTCCGGGTCGAGGCGAGACCGCCGACGGCGAGCGGGTCCAGCCCCCGGCTCCACTGCACGACGGCGTGACCCTCGATGTCGATGCCGCGTCGTCCGGCGCGGCCGGTGAGCTGGGTGTACTCGGCCGGTGTGACGTCGGCGTGCGTCTCGCCGTTGAACTTGACGAGCTTCTCGAGCACGACCGTCCGGGCCGGCATGTTGATGCCGAGGGCGAGGGTCTCGGTCGCGAACACCACCCGGATCCGACCGGCGGTGAAGAGCTCCTCGACGATCTCGCGGAACAGCGGCAGCATCCCGGCGTGGTGGCAGGCGAAGCCGCGCGAGAGGCCCTCGACGAAGTCCCAGTAGCCGAGCACACCGAGGTCCTCGTCGGCGAGTGCGCCCATGCGCTCCTCGACGTGGCGACGGATGCGGTCGCCCTCACGCTGCGGGATGAGCCGGGTGTCGGCCGCGAGCAGCTGTCCGACCGCACCCTCGCAGCCCATGCGGCTGAAGATGAACGTGATGGCCGGCAGCAGACCGTCGCGGTCGAGCTGGGCGATGACCTCGGCGCGGGTCGCTCCCCCACCGGGTCGTCCGCCGCGGACGAACCCGCGCTGCTCGCGTCCACCCGAGCCGTTCCCGCGCTCCGGCAGCGCGTGGCGACCGCGACCGTTGTCACGGGTGCTGCCCCGCACCCAGCCGTCGTCGACGCGGCGCTGCTCGGCGGAGCGGATCGCCTGGACGAGGTCCGGGTTGACCCGCGGGGTCGACCCGTCCTCCCGGGGCTCGGCCGTCTCGTCGACGAAGAGGTCGAACATCGAGCTGCCCACGAGCATGTGCTGCCACAACGGCACCGGACGGTGCTCCGAGACGACGACGGCGTGGTTGCCGCGCACCTCGGCGAGCCAGTCACCGAACTCCTCGGCGTTGCTCACGGTCGCCGACAGCGAGACCACCTGCACCGACTCCGGCAGGTGGATGATGACCTCCTCCCAGACGGCGCCCCGGAAGCGGTCGGCGAGGTAGTGGACCTCGTCCATGACGACGAAGCCGAGACCCGTGAGGGTGGAGCTGCCGGCATACACCATGTTGCGCAGCACCTCGGTGGTCATGACGACCACGGGGGCGTTGCCGTTGACCGACGAGTCGCCGGTGAGCAGGCCGACCCGGTCGACACCGTGGATGGCGACGAGGTCGTGGTACTTCTGGTTCGACAGGGCCTTGATCGGCGTCGTGTAGAACGCCTTGCGGCCGGTGGCGAGGGCCAGGTGCACGGCGAACTCGCCGACGATGGTCTTGCCGGCGCCGGTGGGTGCGGCCACGAGGACGCCCCGCCCGGCCTCGACCGCCTGGCACCCCTGCACCTGGAAGTCGTCGAGAGGGAACTCCAACGAGGCCGTGAATGCCGCGAGATGTGGCCCCGGAGTGCTCATGCGGCTCAGGCTACGTCAGGACGGTCACGGCGCCCGGGACGACCTCGCACTCCATCGGCAGCGGTCCGAAGCGCTCCCCGTCGGCGTACGCGACGATCCCCGTCGCCTCGAGCCGGACGCGACGGCCCTGCAGGATCTCGACGGCCGGGTGACCGACGTGGGCGCCCGAGAAGACCTTCGGGAAGACGCGCAGCAGGGTCGGGGTGGACACCTCGTGGAGGACGAGCACGTCGAGCAGCCCGTCGTCGTAGGACGCCGCCGGCACCACCCGCATGCCCCCGCCGTATGACGGCCCGTTGGCGACCGCGACGAGCATCGCCCTGGTCTCGTGACGCGTCCCATCGATCTCGATGACGTAGGGGATCGGCCGGAAGACGCCGAGCTCGCGCAGGATCGCGAGGTTGTACCTCATCTGCCCCTTGGGCCATCGCCAGCCGTTGGCGCGCTCGTTGACGATGGCGTCGAACCCCGCCGCGAGGACACCCGCGAACCAGCGGTCCTCACCCCTGGGCGTGACGTGGCGGATGGCGTCGATGCGGCGGGTCCCGCCGTGCGTGATGCGCTCGACGGCCTTGACGGCGTCACGCACGGGCAGGCCGAGCTCGCGGGCGTTGTCGTTGCCGGTGCCCGAGGCGATGATGCCGAGCGGGATGTCGGTGCCGGCGACGAGGTTGACGCCGAGGTGGACCATGCCGTCACCCCCGGCGACGACGATGCAGTCGACCGCGTGGTCGGCGATGGCGGCTCGCCCGCGTTCCAGGGCGTGGGCCCCGTCCATGGCCGACAGGTCGACGACGTCGTGGCCCGCGGCGGCGAGGAACGTGGCCGCCTCCCGACCGATCCGGGCACCGGTGTTCTTGCCGGCGGTCGGGTTGATGACCATGCCGACGCGCAGCGACGCGGTCACAGGGCCGAGGCCTCGTCGTCCGAGGTCTCGAGCCAGTCCGGCCGAGCCTTCTCGCGACGACGGTCGATGAGGCGGGCGATCCCGTAGGCGACGAAGTACAGGAGGATCAGGGGCGCCGCGAGCAGGAACATCGTCATCGGGTCGGCGGTCGGGGTGGCCACGGCCGCGAACACGAAGATGAGGACGACGGCGACGCGCCACCCCTTGATCATCTTCTGCGCGGGCAGGATGCCGACCGCGTTGAAGGCGACGAGGAAGACAGGGAAGAGGAACCCGCCACCGAAGACGAGGATGAAGCGGGTGACGAACGAGAAGTAGGCCGACACCTGCTGGATGTTCGAGGTGCCCGACGGGGAGAAGCCGTAGAGGAGCTGGAGCGACTGCGGCAGCACGACGTAGCCGAGCAGGCAGCCACCGAGGAACAGCGGGACGGTCGCGGCGATGAAGGCCAGCGAGACCCGCTTCTCCTTCTTCGTCAGGCCCGGAACGACGAAGGCCCATGCCTGGTAGAGCCAGACCGGGCTGGCCGCGAGGACTCCGACGAAGACCGACAGCGTGATGAGGTTGGAGAAGGCCGAGGTCGCCTCGCCGAAGTTGAGGCTGATCGTGCTCGCCGGGTTGGACCGCTTGTAGTCGTTGAAGGGCGCCGCGAGGAACGTGAAGATCCGCTCGTAGTTCAGCCCGGCGGCGATTGCCGCGACGAGCACGGTGACCGCCGCGATGAGGATGCGCCGCCGGAACTCCCGCAGGTGGTCGCCGAGCGACATCCTGCCTTCGGGGTCACGCTCGCGCCGTCGAGGCAGCCGAGGACGACCGGGTCTCGCGACGCGGGCCATGGGACGAGAGGTCAGACGATCTTGCGGTCGCCGGACTGCTCGCCCGAGAGGTTGTCGGTGCGGGGTGTGTCCTCGACGATCGGCGAGGTACCGCGGGGGGCCGTCGGGTCGACATCGGCGTCACGACGCACCGTCTCACCGGTGACGGTCTCGGAGGGCTTCTTGTCCTTGCCGTCGTTCTTCATCTCGTCGACCTCGGACTTGAAGACGCGAGCCGAGCGACCGAGGCTGCGCGCCGCGTCGGGCAGGCGCTTCCACCCGAAGATGACGATGAGAAGCACCGCGATGATGATGATCTCGGGGGCGCCGAAGTTGCGAAGCATGATGCTGAGCCTTCTTCCGATGAGAGGTCTGCGGTCAGTCTACGTCGTGGGTGCGCGGAGCCAGGCCTGCGCGCGCCCGGTCGGCCACCCGTTGCCGCAGGTCGGGGGGTGAGACGACGACGGCGTGGCCGCCGAGGCGCAGGACGAGCCGCTCCAGCCAGGCCGTGTCGGCGGTCCGGAGGGTGATGGTGCGCGACCCGTCCGCGGCGTCGCTCGACGACTCGACGGGGTAGTAGTCGCTGACCCACAGCGCGCCCGGAAGGAGCCGCAACGTGACGACGAGGTCGTCCTCGGTGGGACTGAAGATGCTGTCGCCGACGTCGCGCGGCGAGACCCCCTCGGGTGGGGTGCCGTCCTCGTCGAGCACCGTGAGGGCCTCCACGCGGTCGAGCCGGAAGACCCGGACCCCCACGGCACGGTGGCACCAGCCCTCGAGGTACCAGAAGCCGTCGGCGGCGATGACCCGCATCGGGTCGACGTCGCGCTCGGTGGACTCGTCGCGCCCGGGCACGTGGTAGGTGAGGTGCAGCCGCCGGTGGCGCTGGACTCCCTCTCTGGCGCGGGCGAGGACGACGTCGTCGACCCCCGCACTCGCAAGGTCCACGGACACGCGGGCCGCCGGCTCCGCCGAGGTGCCGGCGGCCGCCTCGAGCTTGGCCAGGGCGCGCTCGATGGCGTCACGCTCGGTGAGCCCGGGGACGTCGAGGAGCGTGCGCAGCCCGACGATGAGGGTCACGGCCTCGTCCACCCCGAGGCGCAGGGGTCGGGAGATCGCGTCGGCGTTGCCCACGAAGACGCGGCCCCCCTCCCAGTCCGCCTCGATGAGCTCGTCGGGCATCTGCCCGTAGCCGCAGAGGAAGAGCAGGTTGAGGTCGGACTCGAGCTGCTCGACGGTGACGTCGAGGCCGCGCGCGGCCTCCTCGAGCTCGATCCCCTGGCGGTTGACGAGCCACGGGACCATCGTCAGGAGGCGGGTCAGGCGGCTCGTCGCCGTCTCGACGGCCATCAGGCCCTCGCCTCGTGCGCCGCGAGGGTGGCCCGCAGGTGCCGCTGGACGCGGTCGAGGAGCTCGGGCGGCTCGACGACGACGACGGCGTCCCCGTGGCCGGCCAGCTCGGCGGCGAACCCGTCGACGTCGTGGAAGTCGACGGACAGCTCCGACCACCCGCTGTCGGTCTCGGCGGTGGCCGTCGCGCGGCGGCGGAGGCTGTGCGCGGCACCCGGCCGGACGCGGACCCGCGCCGGGCGGACCTCGCCGCCCGCGTCAGAGCCCTCGACGAGGACCCGGGCCTCGTGGTCGGCGGGCACCTCGAACGACCCGGCGCGCCCAGCCGTGCGGACGCGGCCGTCGATCCGGGACAGCCGGAAGACCCGCGTGTCCTCGCGGTCGAGGTCGTGCCCGGCGAGGTACCAGCGGCCGTGCCACTGGACGAGCGACCAGGGCTGCACGTTGCGGGTCCGGGTCTCGCTCCCCTCCGGGCGGCGGTAGTCGAACGTGATCGGGGTGCGGCTCAGCACCGCGTCCTTGACCGCCTCGAACGCCGGCTCGGTCGTGCGCAGCCGCGGCTCGATGCCGATGAGGGCGCCCTCGTCGCGCTCGACGCCGGCCGCACGCAGCTTGCGCAGGGCCTCGGCCGCGGGGCCGGCCATCGAGGCGTGCGCCCAGCTGCGGCTGGCGAGGCCGAGGACGGCCAGCTCGTCGGGCTCGAAGTCGATGTCGGGCAGGGCGTAGTCGCGCTGGTTGATCCGGTAGCCGGGCTCGTCCTCGTGGAAGGCGTCGATCTCCTCGGTCGCGAGCGGCACGCCGAGACCGCGCAGCTCGTCCTTGTCACGCTCGAACATCCGGTCGAAGGCCTCGGTCGACGCGGTCGCGCCGTACTGGGGCACGAGCGTGCGGATCTGCGCCTTGGACAGCGGCCGCCGGGTGTAGAGGAGCACGAGCACGAGGTTGAGGAGGCGCTCGGTCTTGGCGGCCGTGCCCGTCGCTGCGCTCATGGCTGCGACGCTACTCGATAGCCTGCGCGGTGTGATGCAGTGGCGCGAGGGCGCGGTCGTCGAGACAATCCGGGAGTGGCCGGGAGCGGTGGAGTATGCCGTGAGGCTGGCTTCGCCCGACGGGACCGGGTCGGAGGTGCGCGCCCTCGCCTACACGGGGATGGTCGGGCGACCGGAGCCGGGTGACCGGGTGATCCTCAACGCCTCGGCCCTGCTCAAGGGGCTGGGCACGGGAGGCCTGGCCTTCGTCGTGGCGATCCCGGACCGCCTGCCGGACGACGCACCCGAGTCCCTGGGCCACATCGTCAAGGCGCGCTACACCCCCCAACAGCAGATGTTCCTCGCCGTGGACGAGCAGGACAGCATCCACCACGACGTCCTGCTCGACGCCGAGTCCCTCGACGGGATGCCGGTCGTCGTCTGCGACCTCCACTCGGCGCTGCCGGCGGTCATCGCCGGCGTGCGGCTCGCCCGCCCGGACGCCCGGGTCGCCTACGTCATGACCGACGGAGGAGCGCTGCCGATCGCGTTCTCCCGCGCCGTGGCCGGGCTGGCGGAGGCCGGCTGGCTCGCGGCGACCCTCACGGTCGGCCAGGCCTTCGGCGGTGACCACGAGGCCGTGTCCCTGCACAGCGGGCTGCTTGCCGCCCGTCACGTCGTGGGTGCCGACGTCACCGTCGTCGCGCAGGGGCCCGGCAACGTCGGCACCGGCACCCGCTGGGGCTACTCCGGCGTCGCGGCCGCCGAGGCGCTGCACGCCACCCACGTCCTGGGCGGCACCTCGATCGCTGCCCTGCGCGTGTCGGGAAGCGACCACCGCCCACGCCACCGCGGGATCTCACACCACAGCACGACGGCATACGGGGATGCGCTGCTCTCCGCCGCGATCGTGCCGGTCCTCGCGGGCGGGGGTGAGCTCGCGGCGCTGGTCCGCCGGCAGGCCACGGAGCTGGCCGCACGCAGCCGTGCCGACCTCGACGTCGTCGAGATCGGCACGGAGGGCGTGCTGGACGCGCTGCGACAGAGCCCGGTGCGGCTGTCGACGATGGGTCGGGGCCTCGAGGAGGACCTCGCCGCGTTCGTCCTCAGTGCCGTCGCGGGAGTGTGCGCCGCACAGCGGGTCAGCGAACGCTGACGAGGTCCACGACGAAGACGAGGCTCTCGCCGGGCGCGATGACGGCGCCGGCGCCGCGCTCCCCGTAGGCGAGGTCGCTGGGGATGTGCAGCCGGCGACGGCCGCCCTCCTTCATCCCGGCGATGCCGTCGTCCCAGCCGCGGATGACCTGGCCCACGCCGAGGCGGAAGGTCAGGGGCTCGCCGCGGTTCCAGGAGGCGTCGAACTCCTCCCCGGTGGAGTGCGCGACACCGACGTAGTGGCAGGACACGGTGGAGCCGGACGTGGCCTCGGCGCCGTCACCGACGGTGAGGTCCTCGATGACGAGCTCGGTGGGGACCTCGCCCGGGAAGTCGATCTCGGGGCGGGTCGTGTTCGGGTCGAAGCCCATGGGGTGGGGTCCTCTCGGGTGACGGTCGTGCGGACGGGTGGTGCGGATCAGACGGCGGCGAGGATGTCGACGACGAACACCATGGTGTCGGTGCCCTTGATCTCACCCTGGCCCTGGGCGCCGTAGCCGTCGGCCGGGGGGACGACGAGGAGCAGTCGGCTTCCGACGGTCTGGCCGACGATCGACTTGTCCCAGCCCGGGACGACCTGGCCGACACCGATGGCGGTCGTGAAGCCGGTGGCGTTGGAGTCGAAGACCTTGCCACTGCCCCAGAGCGCGCCGGTGTAGGCGACCCGGACGGTCTGGCCGGTCGCGACCTTGGCGCCCTTGCCCGTGACGAGCGGCTGCGTGACGAGGGTGGTGGGCGGCGCAGCCTTCGGCATGGTGATCGTCGCCTCCTTGCCCGGGTTCATCGTCACGGTGGGGAGCCCGGCCTTCGGTGCGACGGCGGCACCCTCGGCCTCCTTGAGGGACGGCGAGGCCTTGATGACGTCGACGACGAAGACGACGGGGTCCTCTGCCTTGAGGCCCAGGCCGGTGTTGCCCTGCGGCCCGAAGACGTCGGCGGACGGGGCGGCGAGCAGCAGGCGGGAGCCGGGCTTGGCGCCCTTGAGCTGGTTGGTGAGGATCGGCAGCATCTGCTGGTCGGACAGGTCGATGCCGAGCGTCTGGTTGTCCTTCCACGTGCTCGTCGCGACCTTGCCGTCGGTGCCGTTGACGATCTGGACGTGCACGGCGGTGAGGTCGCTCGCACCGAGGGGCGTCCCCTCGCCCTCGGTGATGACCCGCTTGACCTCTTCCGTGACCTTGAGCGGGGTCGGGGCGATGGTGACCTTCGGCTCGCTGGCGGCGCCACCCTCGACCTTGACCTGGGCGAGGGGGCCCGCGGCGGCAGGCGTGTCGCCGGATGATTCGCCACAGCCGACGAGGGCGACCAGGCCCATCGTCAGGGCGGCGGCGAGGGGAGCGAAACGGGCGCGGGACACAGGAGTACCTCAGATCGAGCGGGGTGGGGGAAGGCTCCACCATAACCACAGGACCTGTCACATCCCTGAGATCAGCCGCTCCACCCGGGGGTCCTCGCTGCGGAACGGGTCCTTGCAGAGCACGGTGCGCTGGGCCTGGTCGTTGAGCTTGAGGTGCACCCAGTCGACGGTGAAGTCGCGCCGGTGCTCCTGTGCCGCCCGGATGAAGTCGCCGCGCAGCTTGGCCCGGGTGGTCTGGGGCGGCTTGACCTTCGCCTCGAACACCTCCGGGTCGGTGACGGCGCGAGCCGCCCTCCCCCGCGCCTGGAGCAGGTAGAACAGGCCCCGGCGCCGGTCGATGTCGTGGTAGGCGAGGTCGATCTGGGCCAGGCGCGGGTGGTCCATCCCCATGCCGTGCCTGGTCGCGTACTGGTCGAGGAGCTTGTACTTGATCATCCAGTCGATCTCGGTGTCGACCGACGAGTGGTTGCCACTCTCGACCGCGTCGAGCGTGCGCTCCCAGAGATCGAGGACGGTCTTGTGGTCCGGGTCGCGGGCCCCCTCCCGGTCGACGTATGCCGTCGCAGCGGCGAGGTACTCGCGCTGCAGGTCGAGGGCGCTCAGCTCACGGCCGTTGGCGAGGCGCACGGTGCGCCGCCCGGTCATGTCGTGGCTGATCTCGCGGATCGCGCGGATGGGGTTCTCGAGCGTGAGGTCGCGCATGACCACCCCGTCCTCGATCATCCGCAGCACGAGGTCGCACGAGCCGACCTTGAGCATCGTCGTCGTCTCGCTCATGTTGGAGTCGCCGACGATGACGTGGAGGCGCCGGTAGTGCTCGGCGTCGGCGTGCGGCTCGTCCCGGGTGTTGATGATCGGTCGGCTGCGTGTCGTCGCCGACGACACGCCCTCCCAGATGTGGTCCGCGCGCTGGCTCACGGCATACTCCACGCCTTTGGAGGTACGCACGAGCTTGCCTGCGCCACAGGTGATCTGGCGGCTGATGAGGAAGGGCAGCAGCGCGTCCGAGAAGACCTGGAAGTCGCCGGCCCGGCCGATGAGGTAGTTCTCGTGGCAGCCGTAGGAGTTGCCCGCCGAGTCGGTGTTGTTCTTGAAGACGTAGATGTCGCCGGCCACGCCGTCCTCGCGCAGGCGGACCTGGGCGTCGGCGACGAGGCCCTCGACGATCCGCTCCCCCGCGCGGTCGTGCGCGACGAGCTGGCGCAGGGAGTCGCACTCGGCCGTGGCGTACTCGGGGTGGCTGCCGACGTCGAGGTAGAGACGCGAGCCGTTCGCGAGGAAGACGTTGCTCGACCGGCCCCACGCGACGACCTTGCGGAAGAGGTAGCGGGCCACCTCGTCGGGGGTCAGGGTGCGCTGGCCGTCGGACGAGGCGGTGATCCCGTACTCGTTCTCGATCCCGAAGATCCGTCGCTCCATGGGGCAACCCTAGTCACGACGCCCCGGGTCGGCGTCCAGCATCCGGAACGCTCGTACCCACCCTCGACACTTAACGGCATGTTTGGCGTCAGGCAACATCCTGTTATCTCTGAGAGGACCGTCCCATGGCCACGCTGCGTCTCGGCGACCACGCCCCCGACTTCACCGCCGACACCACCGAGGGTGAGATCAGCTTCCACGACTGGAAGGGCGACGGCTGGGCAGTCCTCTTCAGCCACCCGGCCGACTTCACCCCCGTCTGCACCACCGAGCTCGGTCGGGTTGCCGCCCTCAAGGACGAGTGGGCCCGGCGCGACGCCAAGGTGCTCGCCGTCTCGGTCGACGCCATCGACGACCACCACGCGTGGAAGAGCGACATCGAGGAGGTCGGCGGCGCCGCCGTGACCTACCCGATCGTCGCCGACCAGGACCGCAGGGTCGCCGAGCTCTACGACATGATCCACCCCGGCGAGGGCGACACCTCGAGCGTCCGTTCGGTGTTCCTCATCGACCCCAAGGGCAAGGTGCGCCTCTCCCTCACCTACCCCAAGAGCGCGGGCCGCAACTTCGACGAGGTCCTGCGGGCGCTCGACGCCCTCCAGGTCAACGACTCCGGTCCGTTCTCGACCCCGGCGGACTGGAGGCCGGGCGAGCGCGTCATCGTGGCGCCGACCGTCTCGACCGCCGATGCCCGCGAGCGCTTCGTGGACGTCGAGGAGGTCACGCCCTACCTCCGGTACGCCAACGCCCCCACCACGACCTGAGTCGGCGGGCGACGTGGGGCTCGGTCCTGCCCCGGTCCGCCGGCGGGCGCCCCCGGCGGCCTAGTCGGAGTCGGGCGCCGGCTCGTCGCCGTGACGCTGGGTCTGGGGGTTGCTCGCGGCCTGCCGGGGGCTGTCGTGGTCGACCGGGGGCACGTCGTCGGTCGGGTCCTCGTCGGAGAGGAGCTGGCCGAGCAGGTCGGCGTTGATCCGGCGGAACGTGCGCCGGGGCCGGGTGCGGTCGAGGACGGCGACCTCGAGGGACTCCGGGCCGAGCTCGCGGTCGGGTCCGCCCGCAGGGTCGTGGGCCAGTCCCTCGGCGGCGAGGCGGAGCGCCTGGGCCAGGCTGAGGCCAGGACGCCACTTCTCGGTGAGCCGCTCCTCGATCTGGTCCGAGGCCCCGCCCATCGCGACGAGGCCGCGCTCGTCGGCGACGGAGCCGTCGTAGGTGAGCCGGTAGATCTGGTCGCCGTCGGCGTCACGGCCGACCTCGGCCACGACGATCTCGACCTCGTAGGGCTTCGACTCCTGGGTGAACACGGAGCCGAGGGTCTGGGCGTAGGCGTTGGCGAGGCCGCGAGCCGTGACGTCGCTGCGGTCGTAGGAGTAGCCGCGCAGGTCGGCGTAGCGCACACCGGCGACCCGGAGGTTCTCGAACTCGTTGTACTTGCCGACGGCCGCGAACCCGATGCGGTCGTAGATCTCGCCGATCTTGTGCAGGCTTCGCGACTGGTTCTCGGCGACGAAGGCGATGCCGTGGTCGTAGCCGAGGACGAGGACGGATCGACCGCGCGCGATGCCCTTGCGGGCAAAGTCGGCCCGGTCCTTCATGAGCTGCTCGGGCGAGACGTAGAACGGCATACCGGCGGTCATGAGGCACCTCCGTCGCGTCGGCCGCCGGGGTTGCCGCGGCGGTGGGAGAGGATGGCGTCGACGACGGGGGCGACGTCGTCGTCGGCGAGGAAGCGCGCGCCCTCGGCCGTGACGATGCCCACCGTCGGCCAGATGCGGCGGCCGACGTCGGGCCCACCGGTCGCGGAGTCGTCGTCGGCGGCGTCCCAGAGGGCCTCGACGGCGACCCGGACCGCCTCGTCGGCATCCATGTCCGGCCGGTAGAGCTTCTTGAGCGCGCCGCGGGCGAAGAGCGAGCCGGAGCCGACGCTGTGGTGGTCGTGCTCCTCGTAGCAGCCGCCCGTGACGTCGTAGGAGAAGATCCGGCCGGTCGCGTCGTGGTGGTCGAAGCCGGCGAAGACGGGGACGACGCTGAGCCCCTGCATGGCCATCCCGAGGTTGCCGCGGATCATCGAGGCGAGACGGTTGGCCTTGCCCTCGAGTGACATGAGGGCGCCCTCGATCTTCTCGTAGTGCTCGAGCTCGACCTGGAAGAGGCGGACGAGCTCGATCGCGAGCCCAGCCGTACCGGCGATGCCGACGACGGAGTACTCGTCGGTCGCGAAGACCTTCTCCATGTCGCGGTTCGCGATGATGTTGCCCATCGTGGCGCGGCGGTCACCCGCCATGAGGACCCCGCCGTCGAAGGACAGCGTGACGATCGTCGTGCCGTGGGGGGCGTCGATCGTCGCGCCGGGCGGGAGTCCGCGGCGGGACGGGATGAGGCTGGGCTCGTGCTCGGCGACGAAGTCGGTGAACGACGACGACCCCGTGCGGAGGTAGGCGGCGGGCAGGCCACCCTCGGAGACCGGGGTCACTGGCCGCCCTTCTGGACGAACCCGCGCACGAACTCCTCGGCGTTGGTCTCGAGGACCCCGTCGATCTCGTCGAGGATGTCGTCGATCTCGGTGTCCGACACCTGCGCCGCGGGGGCGGCGACGGGCTCGGGGGCGTCGTCCGGACCGTCGTCACGGCGCCCGGGCTTGATCTGTTCCTGGCCGGCCATGGGCTCCTCCTCGTGTCGGCGAAGGCACCGCGAGGTGCCTGGGAGTTCGAGCCTAGTCGGCGCGTCCGTCAGCCGCGGCGAGGGACGCGAGGAGCGACCGGATGTCGGGCGCCCCGTCGACGAGGTCGCCGACGGCGGCACGGGTGCCGCGCAGCGGTTCGAGGATGGGAATGCGCTGCAGGGTGCGCTCCCCCGGCACCTCGACGACGACGGAGTCCCACGACGCCGCGACGACGGACTCGGGGAACTTGCGCAGGCACGCACCTCGGAACCAGGCCCGGGTGTCCTCCGGCGCCTGGTCCATGGCCACGGCAGCCTCGGCCTCGGGCACGAGGACCTCGACCCGCCCGGTCGCAGCGAGCCGGTGGGCGAGCCCGCGGTCGGCCCGCACGTCCGACCACTGGATGTCGACGGCCCGCAGGCGTGGGTCGCCCCAGCTCAGCGCGTCCCGGTCGCGGTAGCCCTCGAGCACCGAGAGCTTGGCCACCCAGTCGACCCAGCGGCGCGCGTCCATCGGGTCGCCCTCGAGCGCCGTGAGCACGGTGTCCCACCAGTGCATGACCTCGGTGGTGTCGGCGTCGACGTCGGCGCCCCACCGGTCCTGCACGTAGTCCGCCGCGAGCTCGTGGAACCGCCGCAGCAGCTCGACCGGCCGGATCGATCGCCCGTCCACGAGCTCGATGGTCGAGCGCAGCGTCGGGTCGTGGCTCACGGCGTGCAACGTGCGCACCGGGGACGCGACGGCGAGGTCGGTCGTGAACGCGTCGTCCTCGATCATCGCCAGGACCAGCGAGGTGGAGCCCAGCTTGAGCAGGTTGGAGACGTCGCAGTGGTTCGCGTCACCGAGGATGACGTGCAGCCGCCGGTAGAGGTCGGCGACGGCGTGCGGCTCGTCGCGGGTGTTGATGATCGGCCGCTTGAGCGTCGTCTCGAGGCCGACCTCGGTCTCGAAGAAGTCGCTGCGCTGAGCGAGCTGGTAGCCCGGGGTGCGTGACTCGACGCCGATACCGACCCGTCCGGAGCCGCACATGACCTGGCGGACGACGAAGAAGGGCGTGAGCCGGGAGATGATCCGCGTGAAGGGCGTCCGGCGCGACATGAGGTAGTTCTCGTGGGTGCCGTAGGAGGCACCCTTGCCGTCGGTGTTGTTCTTGTAGAGGTTGACTCCGGGCGGGACGCTGGCCAGCCGCCGCACGGCCTCGCGCATGACGAGCTCGCCGGCCTTGTCCCAGACGACCGCGTCCCGCGGGTTGGTCACCTCGGGCGAGCTGTACTCCGGGTGGGCGTGGTCGACGTAGAGGCGGGCGCCGTTGGTCAGCACGACGTTGGCCATCGTCGGGTCGTCGACGTCGGTGAGCTGGGACGCGTGCGCCGCGCCCCGCCCCATGTCGAAGCCGCGGGCGTCGCGCAGCGGCGCCTCGTCGGCGTAGTCCCACGAGGCCTGCGCGGGACGGATGCCCCGGCTCGCGGCATATGTCGTCACGACGTCGCCGGACAGCACCATCGGGTTGGCGGTGGGCGACCCCGGGACCGAGATGCCGTACTCGGTCTCGATGCCCATCACCCGGCGGACCGTCATCGGGCGACCGCGGTGGCCGAGGGAGGCGTCATGGACGCAAGCCAACCATGCCGCACGTCCCCGCGACGGTGAGCCCTCGGCATACTCGTCGGATGCGCAGCTACCGCGGGATGTCACCGGTCACGACCGCAGCGGTCGCCCTCATCGACCGGCTGCGGGTGCCCGTCGAGGACATGAGCGAGGAGCAGCGGCACGAGGCCCGGGCGAGCACCCACCCGACCCGCCGTCCCTTCTCCTGGGTCCTGGGCGGCGTGGACCGGGCGGTGGGCATCACCTTCGGGACGGCACCGGCGCGCGACGGCTACGAGATCCCGCTGCGGATCTACCGGCCGCGGGCGATCCGCGACGCGCAGGCCGACGTGCCCGTCATCGTGTACTTCCACGGCGGCGGCTGGGTGCTCGGCAACGTCGTCAACTACGACCCGCTGTGCACCCACCTGGCCGCCGAGGTCGGCGCCGTCGTCGTCAGCGTCGACTACCGGCTGGCCCCCGAGCACCCCGCGCCGACCGCGGCCCTCGACGCGGTCGACGCGACGACGTGGCTGGCCGCCCAGTCCGACGTGCTCCGGGCCGACGCGCACCGGATGGCCGTCTGCGGCGACTCCGCGGGGGCCAACCTCGCAGCCGTGGTCGCGCAGGTGGTGCGGGACGCCGGCACCGACTGGATCCGGCACCAGGCGCTGCTGTACCCCGCGACCGACCTGACGATGGCCTCCCCCTCGATCGACGAGCACCCGAACGCCCCGATCCTCACCCGCGACTCGATCCTCGCGTTCCGCGAGCTGTACGCCCCCGCCCGGGACTTCGAGAACCCGCTGATGTCGCCGCTGTTCGGCGACCTCGCAGGCCTCCCGCCTGCGCTGATCCAGACCGCCGACCTCGACCCGATCCGGGACGACGGCACCCGGTACGCCGCGGCCCTCCGCTCCGCGGGGGTTCAGACCCGGCTCACGAACTACCTGCAGGTGCCGCACGGGTTCGCGAGCTTCCCGGGGGCGAGTGCCGCCGGCCGGCAGCACCGCTGGGAGCTCGTCAGTGAACTGCGTCATCACCTCGGAACCGGTCTGGCCTAGGGTCTCAGCATGCGCGAGATCGTCGTCTTCTCCGGAAGTGCCCACCCCGCCCTCGCCGCACAGATCTGCGACCAGCTCGGCGTCCCCCTGTCCCAGACCGAGATCAAGCGGTTCAGCAACGACTGCCTCCAGGCGCAGCTGCTCGCCAACTGCCGCCAGCGCGACGTCTACATCGTGCAGCCGCTCGTGCCGCCCACCCAGGAGCACCTCATGGAGCTGCTCCTCATGATCGACGCCGCCCGGGGCGCCTCGGCCGCGCAGATCACCGCCGTCATCCCGCACTACGCGTACGCCCGGTCGGACAAGAAGGACGCGTCGCGCATCTCCCTGGGCGGCCGGCTCGTCGCCGACCTCATCTCCACCGCGGGCGCGCACCGGGTGCTGACGATGAACCTGCACGCACCCCAGGTGCACGGCTTCTTCTCCGTCCCGGTGGACCACCTCACGGCGCTGGGCGTGCTGGCCGACCACTTCCGCGGCACGGACCTCTCGAACTCGGTCGTCGTCTCGCCCGACCTCGGCAACGCCAAGGAGGCCACCCAGTTCTCCCGCCTGCTCGGGCTCCCCGTGGCCGCCGGCAGCAAGCAGCGCAAGAGCGACGACAAGGTCGTCATCGACTCGATCGTCGGTGACGTGCGCGGCAAGCGGGCCATCGTCCTCGACGACGAGATCGCCACCGGCGGGTCCATCGTCGAGCTCCTCGACCGCCTCGCCGACTTCGGCGTGACCGAGGCAGCCGTGGCCTGCACCCACGGCCTCTTCTCCGGCAACGCCGTCGAACGGCTCCGGGGCCACCCCATGGTGAGCCAGATCGTCACGACCGACACCGTCCCCGCCCCGGGCCGGTGGCCCGAGCTCCAGGTGCGCACCGTGTCGGGACTGTTCGCCGAGGCGATCAAGCGCATCCACGCGGGCGAGTCCGTGAGCATCCTCTTCGACGGCGTCGACCCGACCCACGCCCCACCGCAGGGCTCGCTGTTCGACAGGGTCGGTGGCTGAGGGCGTGAGCCGCCTCCTCGCTCCGGCGCTCGACCTGGTCGCCGTCCTCGTCTTCGCGCTCGTCGGCCGGCGCTCGCACGCCCACGGCATCACCCTGGGCGGGGTGCTCGAGACTGCCGCCCCGTTCCTCTGCGGCACCGCGGCCGGCTACCTCGTCGGGAGCCTCACCCTGGACGGGTCGCCCTGGTCGTGGCAGTTCGGCGCCGTCGTCCTGGTGTCGACCGTGGTCGTCGGTATGCTGCTCCGCAAGCTGGCGACAACCGGGACCGCGCCGTCGTTCATCGGCGTCGCGACGGTCTTCCTCGCCGTGACGATGCTCGGCTGGCGTCTCGTCGCCCGCCTCGTCGCCTGACGCCGCCGCCCCGTTGCGTCCGCAATGGCGGCCGGGTTCGCGACCAACGTTGCGGACGCTGCCGTATGCCGGTCCCGTTGCGTCCGCAGTGTTGGCTGGGTTCGCGACCAACGTTGCGGACGCTGCCGTATGCCGCCCCGTCGCCCTCCTTGCCCGCGTCATCGCCTGACGGCGGTCCCGGAGGCACCCAGAGCTGCTGAGGACCGGGAGAGTCAGGTCAGCATGTCCTGGAGCCACGCCGGCTGCACGATGCCGGCCGCGATGAGCGCGGCGTCGATCGCCACCCCAACGACGAGGCGGGTGTCCCAGTAGGCGACGAGCAGGAGGAGCGACAGGGTCCCCGCGACGACGGCCCAGACCGGCCACGCGTCGGCAAGCCCGGGCAGACCCCACACGGACAGCGCCAGCATGGCCGACGTCGCGATGCTGGCCGCGATGAGCGCCAACGAGACGGGGCGGCGGGCCCCCTCGGGAACCAGCCATGACCGCTGCGTGGAGAACTCGGCCACATCCGGGAACAGGTACAGCAGGTGCACCAGGCCATGCGCCAGGAGCAGGATTCCGACGACGACCCGCACCACGGTCATCGGTGTGCCTCCTCTCCACCGGACAGTCCCATCCGACACCCATCCGACCAGTCGTTCCTGTCGGCCGTCAGGGCCGAAGGGCCCGGTGCGCAGGACCGGAAAAGGCCACGCCGATGCTGCGGTCGAGGCCGACCCAGCCGGACGAGGGGTCACGACACCCCGGGTGCGCACCCGGCATACGGGGTGTCGTGACCTCTCGAACTGAAAGTGGGCCGACGTACTGGCTGGTGTGGGCGATCGTCGGGCTCGGGGAGCCGGCTGGTCAGCCCGGCTCGCCTCCCGAGGCCGCCCCCGGGTGTCGCGCCCGTTCCGTCCGCAACCGTGGCTGGGTTCGCGACCAAGGTTGCGGACGCTGCCGTATGCCGTCCCGTTGCGTCCGCAATGTTGGCTGGGTTCGCGACCAAGGTTGCGGACGCTCGCGGTGGCCAGCACGCCGCCAGTGTGGCGAATTCCGGCAAAGCGGGCCCCCGGTGACGGCGCCGCTGCCACGATGAGGCCGGGGCCGGCTGGCTCCAACCGCCGCGGGTCCGGGTCTCTTCGCTTCGCATCGGGGTAGGTGTGCCGGATCGCACTGCAGTCAAAGGGGAACACTCATGCGGACACCTCTCCGGACCGTCACGGCGCTTGCGCTTGCGGTCCCACTCATCGCGTCGACCCTGCCGGCCTCCGCCGGCAGTACGTTCATGTTCCGAGACAAGGGGACCTTCGCCGACGTCTTCTTCGAGGGCGCAGGGACCCCCGGCGACGTGCCCGGGAACTACTCTTTTGCCTCGCTCACCTTCCACAGCAGCGACCTGGCCGAGGGGTTCGTCGACACCTTCACCTGCGAGGCGGGCGAGACCCCGTGGGGCGACGAGAACGGTGAGAACGCGTGCGAGATGGCCGGCTCGTACTTCATGTGGGGGGAGAACATGACGGTCGTCACCGGGAAGGGCAAGGCCGCCTCGAGCACGTACTCGGGCCTCGTCGACCTGTACGACGCGACCACCGAGGAAGGTGCCACGGCCGCGCGCAACGTGCCGGTCAGTGTCACCCTGTCGCCCACGGGCGCGACCTCGAAGACGACCTTCACGGACTCGTTCCGTGACCCCGAGTCCGGTGTCACGTACCGGTCTCGCGAGACCCGGATCTTCAGCTACGCCACGGTGCAGGGCAGCCTGGACGAGGTGCCGGCGGTGGACGGTTCGGTCGGAACGTACTCCGTGCGATGGGTGGAGCGCACCGCCTGACGCCGCCTGACACCGCCTGACGCACCCGTTGCGTCCGCAACCCTGGCCGGATTCACGGCCAGGGTTGCGGACGCTGCCGTCGGGTTGGGGCTAGAGGTACTGGCCGGTGTTGGCGATCGTCGAGATCGAGCGGCCGGGCTCGTTGCCCTCCTTGGTCTTGATGAGCGTGCGGATGTAGACGATCCGCTCCCCCTTCTTGCCGGAGATGCGCGCCCAGTCGTCCGGGTTCGTCGTGTTGGGCAGGTCCTCGTTCTCCTTGAACTCGTCGACGACGCTCTGGAGGAGGTGGTCGACGCGCAGGCCGCGGTGACCGGTCGTGAGGAAGTCCTTGATGGCCATCTTCTTGGCGCGGTCGACGATGTTCTGGATCATGGCGCCGCTGTTGAAGTCCTTGAAGTAGAGGACCTCCTTGTCGCCGCCGGCGTACGTGACCTCGAGGAACTCGTTCTCGTCGTCCTCGGCGTACATGCGGGTCACGACGGCCTGGGTCATCGCGTCGACGGTGGCCTCCGGTGAGCCGCCGTTCTCGGCGAGGTCGTCGGTGTGCAGGGGCAGGTCGGGGGTGAGGTACTTGGCGAAGATCTCGATCGAGGCCTCGGCGTCCGGGCGCTCGATCTTGATCTTCACGTCGAGCCGGCCCGGTCGCAGGATGGCCGGGTCGATCATGTCCTCACGGTTGCTGGCCCCGATGACGATGACGTTCTCGAGGCCCTCGACGCCGTCGATCTCGCTGAGCAGCTGGGGCACGATCGTCGTCTCGACGTCGGAGGAGACGCCCGAGCCACGGGTCCGGAACAGGCTCTCCATCTCGTCGAAGAACACGACGACCGGGAAGCCCTCGGAGGACTTCTCCCGGGCGCGCTGGAAGATGAGGCGGATGTGCCGCTCGGTCTCGCCGACGTACTTGTTGAGCAGCTCCGGGCCCTTGATGTTGAGGAAGTAGCTCTTGCCGGCCGGCCGGCCCTCCTTCTCGGCGATCTTGCGCGAGAGCGAGGCAGCGACGGCCTTGGCGATCATCGTCTTGCCACAGCCGGGGGGGCCGTAGAGGAGCACGCCCTTGGGGGCCTTGAGGTGGTGCTCGGTGAAGAGGTCGGGGTGGAGGTAGGGCAGCTCGACGGCGTCGCGGATGAGCTCGATCTGGCTGGACAGGCCGCCGATGTCCTCGTAGGCGATGTCCGGCACCTCCTCGAGCACGAGGTCGGCCACCTCGGCCCGCGGGATCTTCTCGTAGACGAAGGCGCTGCGCGGCTCGAGCAGCAGGGCGTCGCCGACGCGGATCCTGACGTCGTCGAGGGAGGCGGCCACCCGGCACACCCGCTCCTCGTCGGCCCGGGACAGGACCAGGACGCGCCCGTCCTCGAGGATCTCCTTGAGCAGGACGACCTCGCCCGCCCGCTCGTAGCCGTGCACCGCGACGACGTTCATTGCCTCGTTGAGCATGACCTCGCGGCCCACCTCGATGTCGCCCGGATCGACGGTCGGGCTCACCGCGACGTGCATCTTGCGGCCGCCGGTGAGGATGTCGACGGTCTTGTCGTCGAAGGTCTCCACGACGACGCCGTAGCCGGACGGCGGCTGACCGAGACGGTCGACCTCCGACTTGAGCGTGATGATCTGCTCGCGGGCGTCACGCAGGGTGCGCACGAGGCGCTCGTTCTGGGCGGAGACGGTGTTGACCTGCGAGCGCAGGTCGGTGACGGTGCCCTCGAGGCGGCGCAGGGCCTCGCTGTCCCTGGACGGGGTGAACTCGGTCATCGGGGCCCTCCTCGGCTCGGCTGACACCTCCACGCTAACCCGTGACGCTGCGCCTGACCTTCCTGACTCGCTTGTCGGACGGGACACGTTCGCCGATGGCCTCCGGAGTCCACTCCTCGGCGCTCGCGCCGGGCAGCGCCTCGGGCACTCCCGGGTCGGCGTCCGCTCCGCTGGCCACGTCGTCGTAGCCCTTGCCGGGCCGGCGCTTGCGCAACGGCGGGGTCACCCCGGGTGCGAGCCGGCGCGTGGTGATGAGGAACCCCGTGTGGCCGTGCATCCGGTGCTGGGGGCGGACCGCGAGACCCTCGAGGTGCCATCCGCGCACGAGCGACTCCCACGCGGACGGCTCGGTCCACTCCCCCGCGTCGCGCATGGCCTCGGCGACCTTGGACAGCTGGGTGGCCGTGGCGACGTAGCAGATGAGGACACCGCCGGGCGTGAGCGCCTGCCCGACGACGTCGAGGCACTCCCAGGGGGCGAGCATGTCGAGGACGACGCGGTCGACCGAGCCGGGCTCGACGTGCCCGGGCAGCGACTCGACGAGGTCGCCCACGGTGACCGTCCACGCCGGGTGGTCGGTCCCGAAGTAGGCGCGGGCGTTGGCCATCGCGATGTCGGCGAAGTCCTCGCGCCGCTCGAAGGAGTGCAGGCGACCGCTCTCGCCCACGGCGCGCAGCAGCGACATCGACAGCGCCCCCGACCCGACCCCGGCCTCGACGACGACGGCGCCGGGGAAGATGTCGGCCATGGTGACGATCTGGCCCGCGTCCTTGGGGTAGACGACGGCGGCGCCGCGCGGCATCGACATGACGTAGTCGGCGAGCAGCGGTCGGAGCGCGAGGTACTGGAACCCGGCCGTGTTGGTCACCGTCGACCCGTCGGGGGAGCCGATGAGGTCGTCGTGCTGGAGGTAGCCGCGGTGGGTGTGGAACTGCTTGCCGGGCGCGAGGGTGATGGTGTGCAGGCGGCCCTTGGAGTCGGTGAGCTGCACCCGCTCGCCTTCGGCAAAGGGTCCACGTCGCAGCTCGGATCCGGTCGCACTCATGAGGCGGGAGTCTAGTTCGCGGTGATGACGGCGTTGACCGCCTCGACGGTGACGAGACCGAGCACGCGCCCGCCCTCGACCGCCACGACGACCTGGCTCCCGGACTCCTGGATGGCCGTCACGACGGCGGTGAGGTCCTCGCTGCTCGTCGTGTGCGCGACCCACCCGTCCGGCTGGACCCGGGCCAGCGCCGACACCGGGGTCGAGGCCCACCGCTCGCGCGGCACGGCGGCGGCGTCCCGGGGCAGGACGAGCGAGGTCGGCAGGCCGCCGGGTCCGACGACCACGGCCAGGCCGGCGGTCGCGGCAGCGGACTCGAGCACGTCGTGCCCGCGGAGCACCGGCACCGGCCGCACCACCTGGGCCACGGTCCCGCGGCCCAGCATCTGCCGGGCCTGGCCGGTGCGGATCGCGGCCGTCGCGCCCTGCCACATGAACACGGCGATGAGGCCCATCCAGACGATCGAGGTGACCGACGGCGAGCCCCCCGCCAGTAGGGGCAGGACGACGAACCACAGCACGAGGCCGACAACGACGAGCCGACCCGTCCAGCCCGCCGCGATGAGCCCCCTCTCGCGCCGCCCGGTGAGCCGCCACACGAGGGCGTCGACCAGCTGCCCGCCGTCGAGGGGAAGGCCGGGCAGGAGGTTGAAGGCGGCGAGGAGGAGGTTGACGACGACGACACCGAAGAGCACGCGCTGGGGGATGTCGGCCGTGACCAGCTCGGACGCCACCCACGCCACCGCGGCGAGCAGCACGTTGGCCACCGGTCCGACGGCCGCGATCGCGGCGGCCTTCCCTGGGGTCGAGAGACGGGCGTCGTATGCCGTGTGCCCACCCCACAGGTCCGCGACGACCCGGTGGACGGGCAGGCCCAGGGCCCGGGCCATCCCGGCGTGGGCACCCTCGTGGACGAGGACCGAGACGAGGAGCGAGACGGCATACGCGACGCCGACGACGTAGGCGGTCACGCCCAGCTCGGGTGCGCCACTGCCGACGATGACGGTGATGACGGCGGCGAGGAGGAACCAGCTCGCGCCGATCTGCACGGGGACCCCCCCGATCCGGGCGATGACCAGCCCCGATCCGGTCGTCTCATCAGGTGCGGCCACGCCGTGACCCTAACAAGCGCGACGGCATACTGGACCGGGTGAGCACTCCCTCCCCCACGTCCCCGGTGTCCGCGGCCGACACCGCCGTCGACCACCGCCCGGACGCGACCGCCGACCTCACGGCCGTGCTGTCGGAGCGCATCCTCGTCCTCGACGGTGCCATGGGCACGATGATCCAGCGGGAGGGCCTGTCCGAGGAGGACTTCCGCGGCGAGCGCTTCGCCGACTGGCCCAGCGACCTGCGCGGCAACAACGACCTGCTGAGCCTGACCAACCCCGGCGTCATCGAGGGGATCCACCGTGCCTACCTCGAGGCGGGTGCGGACCTCGTCGAGACCAACACCTTCAACGCCCAGCGCATCTCGCTCGCCGACTACGACATGGCCGACCTCGCCTACGAGATCAACCTCGCGGCCGCCCGCCTGGCTCGCAGCGCCTGTGACGCCGTCGCGGCGGAGACCGGTCGTCCCCGGTGGGTCATGGGTGCGCTCGGGCCGACGACGCGGACCGCCTCCATCTCCCCCGACGTCAACGACCCCGGCGTGCGCAACGTCACCTTCGACCAGCTCGTCGAGGCCTACACCGAGCAGGCCCAGGGGCTCGTCGACGGTGGCGCCGACGCCCTCCTCGTCGAGACGATCTTCGACACCCTCAACGCCAAGGCCGCGATCTTCGCCCTCGAGACCCTCTTCGAGGAGCAGGGGCGGCGCTGGCCCGTCCTGATCTCCGGGACGATCACCGACGCGTCGGGGCGCACGCTCTCCGGCCAGGTGACCGAGGCGTTCTGGAACTCGGTCCGGCACGCCCGACCCCTCGTCGTGGGCCTCAACTGCGCCCTCGGGGCGGACGAGCTGCGGCCCTACATCGCCGAGCTGTCGCGCATCGCCGACTGCTTCGTGTCGGCCTACCCCAACGCGGGGCTGCCCAACGCCTTCGGGGAGTACGACGAGACGCCCGACCAGATGGCCTCCGTCGTCGGTGAGTTCGCGACGAGCGGGCTGGTCAACATCCTCGGCGGCTGCTGCGGGACCACCCCCGAGCACATCGGCGCCATCGCCGCGGCAGCGGCAGCGGGCACGACCCGCACCCCCGCCGAGGTGCCGGGAGCCCTGCGGCTCAGCGGCCTCGAGCCGCTCACCGTCGACCAGGACTCGTTGTTCGTCAACGTCGGCGAGCGCACCAACATCACCGGCTCCGCGCGCTTCCGCCGGCTCATCAAGGAGGAGGACTACCCCACCGCCCTCTCCGTCGCCCGCCAGCAGGTCGAGTCCGGCGCGCAGGTCATCGACATCAACATGGACGAGGGGATGATCGACGGCGTCGCCGCGATGGACCGCTTCGTCAAGCTCGTCGCCGCCGAGCCCGACATCTGCCGGGTGCCGCTGATGATCGACTCCAGCAAGTGGGAGGTCATCGAGACCGGGCTCAAGTGCTCGCAGGGCAAGGCGATCGTCAACTCGATCTCGATGAAGGAGGGGGTCGAGC
Organism: Knoellia aerolata DSM 18566; assembly: GCF_000768695.1. Lineage (GTDB taxonomy): Bacteria > Actinomycetota > Actinomycetes > Actinomycetales > Dermatophilaceae > Knoellia > Knoellia aerolata. The sequence goes on along the minus strand of NZ_AVPL01000002.1, from coordinate 164,655 downwards.
CCTTCCTCGCGCAGGCCCGGCTCTGCCGCAAGTACGGCGCCGCCGTCGTCGTCATGGCCTTCGACGAGGACGGGCAGGCCGACTCGCTCGAGCGCCGCAAGGAGATCTGCCGTCGCGCGTACGACCTGCTCACGCGGGAGGTCGGCATGGACCCGCACGACATCATCTTCGACCCCAACATCTTCGCGGTGGCCACGGGCATCGAGGAGCACGCGGCATACGGCACGGACTTCATCGAGGCGACCCGGTGGATCAAGGAGAACCTGCCGGGAGCGCTCGTCTCCGGTGGGGTCTCGAACGTCTCGTTCTCGTTCCGCGGCAACAACCCGGTCCGTGAGGCCATCCACGCCGTCTTCCTCTTCCACGCCATCCGGGCCGGGATGGACATGGGCATCGTCAACGCCGGCGCTCTCGTGGTCCTCGACGACGTCGACCCCGACCTGCGCGAGCGCATCGAGGACGTCATCCTCAACCGGCGCCCCGACTCGACCGAGCGGCTCCTCGAGATCGCCGACAGGTTCAACAACACCGGCGACGCCGCCCCCGAGGTCACCCAGTCCGAGTGGCGCGCCCTGCCGGTGCGCGAGCGGATCACCCACGCACTCGTCAAGGGCATCGACGACTTCGTCGTCGAGGACACCGAGGACCTGCGGGCCGAGATCGAGGGCGCCGGCGGCAAGCCGATCGAGGTCATCGAGGGGCCCCTCATGGACGGGATGAACGTCGTCGGCGACCTCTTCGGGGCCGGCAAGATGTTCCTGCCCCAGGTGGTGAAGTCGGCCCGCGTCATGAAGAAGGCGGTCGCCCACCTCATCCCGTACATCGAGGCGGAGAAGGAGCGGTCGGGGGTCACCACGCAGAGCTCCAAGGGCCTCATCGTCATGGCGACGGTCAAGGGCGACGTGCACGACATCGGCAAGAACATCGTCGGGGTCGTGCTCCAGTGCAACAACTACGACGTCATCGACCTCGGCGTCATGGTGCCCGCGCAGAAGATCCTCGACACCGCCAAGGAGAAGGGCGCCGACATCATCGGCCTCTCCGGGCTCATCACCCCCTCGCTCGACGAGATGGTCCGGGTCGCCGGTGAGATGGAGCGCCAGGGCTTCGACATCCCGCTGCTCATCGGCGGTGCCACGACGTCGCGCGCGCACACCGCCGTCAAGGTGGACGGCCAGTACAGCGGGCCCGTCGTGTGGGTCAAGGACGCGTCGCGCTCGGTGCCGGTCGCCAGCCAGCTGCTGTCCGAGACCCAGCGCGAGCCCTTCCTCGCCACGGTGAAGGCCGACTTCGACTCGATGCGGGCCCGGCACGCCGCGAAGTCGACCGACCGCCCACTGGCCCCGCTCGAGGCCGCCCGCGCGGCCCGGACGCCGGTCGACTGGTCCAGCCACCGGCCCGTGCGCCCGCACCTGCTCGCCCAGCAGACCAAGGACGTGTGGTCCGGGCGGACCGACTCGCACTGGCACCGCGCCGCCGCCCAGTTCACCCGCGTGTTCCGCAGCTACCCGGTCGAGGAGCTGCGCCGCTACATCGACTGGACGCCGTTCTTCCAGGCGTGGGAGATGAAGGGCCGCTACCCCGACATCCTCGCGAACCCGGCCACGGGCGAGACCGCGCGCCGGCTCTTCGAGGACGCCCAGACGATGCTCGACCAGATCGTCGAGGAGCGCTGGCTCACGGCCAACGGTGTCATCGGGCTGTTCCCCGCCAACGCCGTCGGCGACGACATCGAGGTCTATGCCGACGAGTCGCGCGAGCAGGTGCTCACGACCCTCTACGGCCTGCGCCAGCAGGGACACCACCGCCCGGGCGTGCCCAACAGGGCGATGTCGGACTACGTCGCGCCGAAGGACAGCGGCCTGCACGACTACGTCGGCGCCTTCGCCGTGACCACCGGCCACGGCACCCACGAGAAGATCGCCGAGTTCAAGGAGTCGATCGACGACTACAGCGCGATCCTCCTCGAGTCCCTGGCGGACCGGCTGGCCGAGGCGTTCGCCGAGCGGATGCACGAGCGCGTGCGCCGCGAGTTCTGGGGACACGCGAGCGACGAGAACCTCACCAACGACGACCTCATCGCCGAGCGCTACGCCGGCATCAGGCCCGCGCCGGGCTACCCCGCGTGTCCTGACCACACCGAGAAGGAGACGATCTTCCGCCTCCTCGACGCCCAGGCCCAGACGGGCATGGAGCTGACCGAGTCCATGGCGATGTCGCCGGGCGCCTCGGTGAGCGGCTGGTACTTCTCGCACCCGCAGAGCCAGTACTTCGTCGTCGGCCGGCTCGGGCGCGACCAGGTCGAGGACTACGCCGCTCGCAAGGGCTGGACCCTCGCCGAGGCCGAGCGCTGGCTCGGCCCCAACCTCGGCTACCAGCCCGAGGACTGACAGCCCGAGGACTGAGACCCGCCTGAGCGGTCCGATCCGGCCCGCTCAGGCGTCGACGTCGTCGAGCTCGGCGATGACCTCTTCGAGGAGGCGGGCGAGCTCGCCTCGCTCCTCGGCGTCGAGCCCTCGCAGGACGTCGCTCTCGACGACGTCCGACTGGCGGATGGACTGGGTGAACAGGTCCCAGCCGTCCTGCGTGAGCGAGACGAGGGTGCGGGTGCGGTTGTCGGCGTCAGGCCGGCGCTCGACGAGGCCGCGCTGGGCCATCTTGTCGAGCCGGTGGGTCATCGACGACGGAGCCACGCTCGTCAGCTCGGCCAGCTGGCTCGGGGTCTGGCAGGACTCCCCCGCCTTGGCGAGCGAGGCGACCACGGCCCATTCGCCCTGGGTGAGGTCGAGGTCGGCGAGCTGGCGCGCGTACCACTGGTCGAGCTTCTTGGTGACGCCGTAGAGCGCAGTGATGACGCGCTGGACCGACTCCTCGCCGCCGGCTGCGACATAGGCCGCGACGGCGTCGCGGTGCTGCTGCGCTGCGGTCTTCGGTCGACGGGGCATGACCCGAGTGTCGCATGTCTTCTTCGAATGCTAACCTTTCGATATCGAACGTTCGGGTTCGAATTCTTCGGCATCGAAGCCGACACTCTCGGTCCCGGTCCGGTGCGGTTCGGGGCTGCCCCCCGCCCCCACACCGGAAAGGTGCACCTCGCCGTGCGCGCCAAGCTGCTCGTCCTCGCCTCGTCCCTCGGAATGCTCGGATGGGGTGCCGTCCTCCCGTTCCAGTACGCGTATGCCGCCGACACCCGAGGGTGGGGCGCGTTCGTCGCCGCGGCCGCGTCGTCGCTCTTCTCGGTCGGCGCGCTCGTCGCCGCGCCCGTGGCCGGGCGCCTCAGCGACCGCTTCGACCCGGTGGCTGTGGCGGTGCTCTCCCAGCTCCTGGGAGCCGTCGGGGTGGGAGCCCTCGTCCTCGCCGACTCCCCGACGGGCTTCCTCGCCGGGATGTTCGTGTTCGGGCTCGGTCTCACCGCGGCGGTCCCCGCGAAGCAGGTCCTCGTGCTGCGCTGGGTCGCCAGTGCCGACCGCCGACGGATCTTCGCCTACAAGTTCACGGGTGAGGCCCTGGGCATGGCGGCCGGCGCCTACGTGGCCGGCCACCTCGTCGACCTGCGTGACGCGCAGGGCCTCGACGTCGGGTTCGTCACCGCGGCGGCGGGCTTCGCGATCTCGTCGCTGGTCATCGGGCTGGCTGGACGGGGCGCGGGGATCCACCCCGGCAGCGACATCTCCACCGAGGGGGCGGCGCCGGCGAGCCCGCGCGAGTCGCTGCGCCTGATCTTCGCGAGCCCCGCACTGCGCTGGACCGCGGTGGTCACCGTGACCCTCGCCCTCGGGTTCTACGCGCAGTTCGAGTCCGGCCTCCCGGCATACGGCCTCACCGTGCTCGAGATCGACACCGCTGCCATCGGCACGGCCGCGGCGGTCAACGCCATCGTCATCGTGGCCCTCCAGGTCATCGTCGTGCGCCTCACCGCACACCGCAGCCCTCCCACCCTGCTCATGGCCGTCGGGGCGATCTGGGTGCTCTCGTGGCTGGTCCTCTCGTCGGCCCAGCTCGCCCCGGGCGCCGCGTCCGCGATCTTCGTCACGACCTTCGGGATCTTCGCGGTCGGCGAGACGATGTACAGCCCGGTGCTCAGCCCCCTGACGGCGTCCCTGGCCCCGCGCGGCATGGTGGGCCAGACCCTGGGAATCTTCGGGGCCCTGCAGACGACGTTCTCGGCGCTGGGTCCCCTCGTCGCGGGAGCGCTGCTGGGTGCCGGGTTCGCCCAGGGCTTCCTCGGGCTGCACCTCGCGATCAGCGTCCTGGCCGTGTACGCCGCGTGGCGCCTCAGGGGTGCCATGCGCCCGAGCACCGGGCAGCCGACGCCGGCGCCCCGTCCCGCGCTTGCGTCAGCGTGAGCGGCTGTTCCAGCAGCCGCTCACTCTGACGCAACCCGGGGCGCCTGGTCTGCGTCTGCGCGGATGGTCGAGAACCTCACCATCGACGCAGACGCAGACGCTGCCGTATGCCGGGTGCGTGCGTCCGCAGAGATGGTCAGGTTGTCGACCAGAGCTGCGGACGCAAGCGGGGGGCGCGGGGGGCGCGGGGGGCGGAGGGTGTCGGCGGGACGGCATACGGTGACGCCCATGGTTCCCGCCCTGTCCCCGAGCCGCGCTGCGGACTTCAAGCAGTGTCCGCTGCTGTTCCGGTTCCGGACGATCGACAAGCTCGACGGTCCGCCGTCGCCGGCGGCTGCCCGCGGGACCCTGGTGCACGAGGTCCTCGAGCACCTCTTCGAGCTGCCGGCCGCCGAGCGCACCCCCGCAGCGGCGCTGGCGCTCCTCCAGCCCCGCTGGGCCAGCCTCGTCCAGGACCGCCCCGAGCTCGCGACGATGATCCAGGACGACGAGAGCCTCGACGAGGACGGCTGGTTCAAGGCGGCCGGCCTGCTCGTCGAGCGCTGGTTCACCCTGGAGGACCCGCAACGCCTCGAGCCGGCCGAGCGCGAGCTCTACGTCGAGACCGAGGTCGACGGCCTCACCCTGCGCGGCTACGTCGACCGGCTCGACATCGCGCCGGACGGGGCGATGCGGGTCGTCGACTACAAGACCGGCAAGTCACCGCGTGAGGCGTTCGAGGGCAAGGCGCTGTTCCAGATGAAGTTCTACGCGCTCGTCCTGTGGCGCCAGCGCGGCGTCATCCCCAAGCAGCTCCAGCTCGTCTACCTCGGCAACGGCGAGATCGTCCGCTATGAGCCGGACGAGCACGACCTGCTCGGTCTCGAGCGCAACGTCCGGGCGGTCTGGGACGCCATCGTGCGGGCCAGCGAGACCGGCGACTGGCGACCGAGAGTGTCCAGGCTGTGCGACTGGTGCGACTTCCGCGACCTGTGCCCGGAGTGGGGCGGGACTCCCCCGCCGCTACCCTCGGACGCCGGGCGCCTGGTGCTCGACCCGGCGGTCACCGGCGAGGCGCTCGTCGGCGACGACTGACACGAGGTCGTGCGGGGTGAGCCCGCGCAGGCTCTGCAGCTGGACCGCCCCGCGGGTGAGCGGGACCGGCACGACGTGCGGCACGGCGATCGTGGGCACGCCCGCGGCGACCGCCGACCGGACCCCCGTCGGGGAGTCCTCGATCGCGATGCAGTCGCGGGCCTCGACCCCGAGCATCCTCGCGGCGGCGTGGTACGGCTCGGGGTGGGGCTTGCCGTGCTCGACCTCGTCCCCGGTGACGAGCACGTCGAAGGTTCCCTCCGGCAGGGCATCGACGACCGCCGCGGCCAGCGAGCGCCACGACATCGTCACGAGGGCGTTCGGCACCCCTGCCTCGACGAGCGCGGCGAGGAGCTCGCGGGCCCCCGGTCGCCACGGGACGTGCTCGCGGACCCGCGCCGTCACGCGGACGAGCAGCTCCTCGATGATCCGCTCCGGCTCCCACGTGATCGGCGAGTTGTCGCGGATGAACTCGGCGCTCACCATGAGGTCGTTGCCCACGAGCTGGTGCGCGTACTCGTCCGACCACACGCCGCCGTGCTCCTCGACGATGTCGTGCTCCGCAGCGATCCAGTAGGGCTCGGTGTCGACGAGAGTCCCGTCCATGTCCCAGAGAACGGCAGCAGGCAGCGTCATGGGGCGAGTGTACGAATAGGGTGGACCGGGACCTACGAGGAGGACACGTTGATCGAGCTCGACGACCTGCCCGAGATGGAGAACGCCGTGATGATCCTGGCGTTCGAGGGCTGGAACGACGCCGGTGAGGCGGCCAGTGGGGTCATCGAGCACCTCGCCGACCTCTGGGACGCCGAGCCCGTCGCCGCGCTCGACCCGGAGGACTACTACGACTTCCAGGTGAACCGTCCACGGGTGCTGTCCGAGGGCGGTCGGCGCCGGATCAGCTGGCGCACGACCCGCATCCTCGTCGCCACCGACACGCCCATCGGCCGCGACGTCATCCTCGTGCAGGGTGTCGAGCCGTCGTTCCGCTGGCGGGCCTTCGCGATCGAGCTCATGGAGGTCGCGCAGGCCGCCGACGTCACGATGGTCATCACCCTCGGCGCGCTGCTCGCCGACGTGGCCCACACCCGGCCCATCCAGGTGACGGCGACCTCCGACAACGAGGACACCCGCCACCGGCACGACCTCGAGGCGAGCACCTACGAGGGACCGACGGGCATCGTCGGCGTCATCGCGGACGCCGCCGTCCAGGTGGGTGTCGGTTCGATCTCGGTCTGGGCTGCCGTGCCGCACTATGCGCACCACACCCCGTCACCCAAGGCCAGCCGGGCCATCCTCACCCGCCTCGAGGACCTCCTCGACGCGACGATCGGCCACGGCAGCCTCGACGACGACGCCCGCGCCTGGGAGAACGGCCTCGACGCGCTGGCGTCCGAGGACTCCGAGGTGGCCGAGTACGTCGAGTCGCTCGAGGAGGCCCAGGACACCGCGGAGCTGCCCGAGGCGAGCGGCGACGCGATCGCCAAGGAGTTCGAGCGCTACCTGCGCAAGCGCGGCACCGAGGACTGACGACCGGCGGAGCGGCCGGCCCGCCGGCGGTGGCCGACGATCAGATCTTGACGCCGAGGAGCGCGTCGAGGGTGCGGGCGAGCAGCCCCGGCGCGGTCGCCTCGGCCCCGCCGGTGCTGAGCGTGAGGTCGGCCCACGCGTCGACCGCGGCCAACGCAGCGGGCGCGTCGAGGTCGTCGGCGAGGGCAGTGCGGATCGCGGCGACCGTCGCGTCGGCCGACGGGGCGGTGTTGACCGACAGCGCCTCGCGCCACCGATCGAGGCGCGCCTGGGCGGCCGACAGCAGGTCCGGCGTGTAGTCCCAGTCGGTGCGGTAGTGCTGCCCGAGCAGGACGAGCCGGATCGCCATCGGGTCGACGCCCTCGGCGCGCAAGGCGGAGACGAGGACGAGGTTGCCGCGCGACTTGCTCATCTTGTGCCCGTCCAGCCCGACCATCCCGGCATGGGTGTGGACGTGGGCGTACTCCTGTACCCCGATGGCGCTCGCCTGCGCGACGGTCATCTCGTGGTGCGGGAAGATCAGGTCGGAGCCGCCACCGTTGACGTCGATCGGGACGCCGAGGCGGTCGAGCGCGATCGCCGTGCACTCCACATGCCACCCGGGGCGCCCAATGGGCAGCCCCGCGAACTCCCACGACGGTTCGCCGACGCGCGCGGCCCGCCACAGCAGCGGGTCGAGGGGGTCGCGCTTGCCCGGGCGGTCGGGGTCTCCCCCGCGCTCGGCGAAGACGGCGAGCATCTGCTCACGCGACCAGCCCGAGACCTGCCCGAAGCCGGTGACCGTCGAGAGGTCGACGTAGAGGTCGGGGCCGTCGACGTCGTCGTTCGGGACCTCGTATGCCGCCCCGCCGGCGAGGGTGCGCAGCACCAGCTCGGCGATGGTCGGCATGGCCTCGACCACGCCGACGTAGTCCCGCGGCGGGATGACCTGCAGGGCCGTCATGTCCTCGCGGTAGAGGTCGGCCTCGGCGACGGCGAGGTCACGCCAGTCGATGCCGTCCCGGGCCGCCCGCTCGAGCAGCGGGTCGTCGACGTCGGTGACGTTCTGCGTGTAGTGCACCTCGTGGCCGTTGTCGCGAAGCACCCGGCCCACGAGGTCGAAGGCGACGTAGGTGGCGGCGTGGCCGAGGTGGGTCGCGTCGTAGGGGGTGATGCCGCAGACGTAGAGGCGCGCGACCGGTCCGGGGGTGATCTCCCGCAGCCGACCCGTGCTGGTGTCGTGGAGTCGGAGGCCGGCTCCGCCGGGCGGGATGGCGGGCAGGAACGGAGTGGGCCACGAGATCACTGACGCAGCCTACGGCGGGCCCTCACATCGCCGGCCACGGGATGGCCGGCCACCCCGGGCTCGGCAGGGGGTGGCGCCGGTCGGCGAGGAGCCGCTCGGCGCGCCGGGTCAGGGCGGTGATCTCGTCCTCCGTGAGCAGCCCGGCGAGACTCGCGACGAGGTCGCCGGCCCGCAGCGCCGCCCGGACCCGCTCGAGCCGGGTGACGTCGTCGGCGTGGAGCGCCTCGCCGGCCCAGCCCCAGAGGACGGTCCGCAGCTTCGGCTCGACCCCGAGGCTGACGCCGTGGTCCACGCCCCACAGCCCGCCGCCGACGCGGAGGAGGTGGCCGCCCTTGCGGTCGGAGTTGTTGATGAGGGCGTCGAAGACCGCCGCGGTGCGCACCTCGGGGTCGACGGAGTGGGCCACGACGACCTCCTCCCCGTCGGGGGCCTCGCCACGCAGGACCTCGCGCCACCCGTCGGGCACCGAGCCCGGGGCCACGACGTCGACGACGAGCTCGACGGGGGTCTCGGGGTCGCCGATCCACTCCTGGCTGGACGCCGGTCCCCACGGACCGTCGTGCATGACGGTGGGCGGCACGAGGTCGAACCCGCCCGCCCGGCTGACGAGGTATGCCGCCCGCTCTCGTCCCGCCAGCGTCCCGTCCGGGTAGTCCCAGAGGGGGCGCTCCAACGCCACCGGCTTGTGGATCGCGAGGCGGGAGTCCTGCCCGTGCGTGACGCGCACGAGGACGGCGCCGTTGGACGAGTCGACGATGCGACCGAGCAGCTCGACCTCTCCCAGGGCGAGCAGGTCCTCGACCTCGGTGGACACGACCTACCGCTTGTAGCCGTTGGACCGAGGGCAGATGTGGCCGTCGGGGTCGAGTGGCTGGCCGCAGAAGGGGCAGGGCGGGCGCCCGGCCGCGATGATGGCGAGGCAGCGCCGGGCGAAGGCCCGGGCGCTCGTGGGGTCGAGGACGACGCGCACCGAGTCGACCGGGGGTTCCTCCTCGGGGTCGCGGTCGTGGCACTCGATGACCACGGAGGAGCGGCCTTCGTCCCACGCGAGGCTGACGGTGTCGACGCGGAACTCGTCCTCGATGGGGGTCTCGAGGGCCTCGGTGTCGGTGTGGTGCTCGCCGACGGCCTCGGAGGCCTCGGGACCGCCGACGTTGTCGAGCAGGTCGGAGATGCGCTCGGCGAGGATGCTCACCTGGACCTTCTCGATCGACACCGACACGAGGCGGCCGCCGCCGCGGGCCTGCAGGAAGAAGGTGCGGCCCCCGGGGGGACCCACGGTGCCCGCGACGAAGCGCTCTGGCGGGTCGAAGTCACTGATCGCCATGCGCGCAGACTAACCCGAGAAGCCCCACGGGAGCTCGAGGCGGTGGCGGCGCAGGAGCGCGCCATCGGCGAGGAGCTCGCGGGTCCGTCCGTCGGCCGCGACGACACCGTCCGAGAGCACGACCGACCGCTCGCACAGCTGGAATGCGAAGGGCAGGTCGTGGGTGACCATGAGCACGGTGACGTCGAGCGAGGTGATGAGCTCGCCGAGCTCGCGTCGCGACGTGGGGTCGAGGTTCGACGACGGCTCGTCGAGGACGAGGATCTCGGGCTCCATGGCGAGCACGGTCGCGATCGCGACCCGCCGTCGCTGCCCGAACGAGAGGTGGTGCGGGGGCCGGTCGGCGTACCCCGTCATGTCGACGGCCGCGAGGGCGGAGTCGACCCGTGCGGCGAGTGCGTCACCGCGCAGCCCGAGGTTGGCCGGCCCGAACGCCACGTCGTCGCGCACCGTGGGCATGAACAGCTGGTCGTCGGGGTCCTGGAAGACGATCCCGACCCGCCGGCGGATCTCGAGGTGGTGCTCCGGGACCACGGGGAGGCCGGAGATGGCCACGGAGCCCGCTCCCGCCTCGAGGATCCCGTTGAGGTGCAGCACGAGGGTCGTCTTCCCGGCGCCGTTGGGCCCGAGGAGGGCCACCCGCTCGCCCCGGTGCACGTGCAGGTCCACCCCGAACAGGGCCTGGTGCCCGTCGGGGTAGGCGAAGGCCAGGCCCCGGACGTCGAGGACGGGGATGCTCATGCGGTGTGCGCCACGACGAGCGTCCCGAGGGCGAGCACCGACGGGGCGAGGGCTCGCGCCCAGTCCGATGCCGAGGCGCTGAGCGGGTCGGTCACCGGCATCCGGCCGGTGTAGCCGCGGGACAGCATCGCGAGGTGCACCCGCTCGCCCCGCTCGTAGCTGCGGATGAACAGGGCCCCCGCGCTCGCGGCGACGACCGGCCACGACCGGACCGAGCGGGGTGCGAAGGCGCGGGACTCGCGGGCGACCTTCATCCGCTGCGCCTGGGAGCCCACCACCCCCAGGTAGCGGACCATGAACGCGAGGATCTGGACGAGCCGGTCCGGCACGCCGAGCCGCTGGAGCCCCCGCACGAGGTCGCGGCTCGACGTGGTCGTCGCGAACGCCACGGCCATGAGGACGCTCGTCGTCGCGGTGAGCAGGAGGGCCAGCCCCGCCTCCACCCCGTCGCGCGAGACGGTGACCGGTCCGACTCGCATCGTCGGGCCGACCGCGACGAACGGCAGCACGAGCGCGAACACGACGAACGGCGTCTCGACGACGAGCCGGGCCAGGACGTGCCGCCACGGGACGCGCGTGGCCGCGACCACGGCGAACGCGACCCCGAGCATGGCGAGCCGGTGCCCGTGGGCGTCGCGGGGCAGGGCGACGACGAGGAGGACGAAGAGCAGGAGGCCGACGAGCTTGGCGTGGGCCGGCAGGCGGTGGACGACCGAGGTGCCCTCGACGTGCAGGTGGGGTCCGAGTTGGCCGCCCACGTCAGTCGTCGTCGCTGGTGCCGCGCCGACGCAGGAGGTGCATGAGGCCGAAGGCGACGACGGCGACGACGGCGACACCGACCACCCCGGCCAGGCCACCGGAGAGGCGGGCGTCGCCGACCCCGGCAGTGCCGTAGTCGGAGAGGGGCGAACCGGAGGCGGCGTGCTCGCCGGCGCTGCGATCGAAGCCGAGACGCTCGGCGACGAACTCCAGCCCGTCCGGGTGGCCCGAGGCCCACACCGACACGACGCCGGCGAGGAGCAGGCAGACGCCGAGTCCTGCGGCGACGAGACGGCCCGTCGTGACGCGCCGGCGCGGAGTGCTGCTCATGCCGACGCCCCGGTCCGGATCTCGAGGGGCCGGGCGGTCGCGAGTCCCCGCGCCCCGTGGACGAGGTCGGGGCGGGTGGCGATGATGCTGCCCACGGCGAGCAGGGTGATGACGCCCTCCCCCACCCCGATGAGCGTGTGCCAGCCGAGCATCGCGGTCACGAGCGCCTCGAAGGGGATCGGCACTCGCCCGCCGACGGCATACAGGGCCGTGAACGCCAGCGCCGTGACGGGGACAGAGAGGAAGGCGGCGACCCCGGCCATCGCCGGGACCGCGGCGGGACCGGCGGAGCGCAGGACCCGGCGCAGGACGACGTAGCAGAGCCAGCCCGACCACACCCCGACCAGACCCATCAGGGTGATGTTGGTGCCGAGCGCGGTGATGCCGCCGTCGGCGAAGAGCAGCGCCTGGACGGCGAGGACGACGGTGAGGCAGAGCGTCGCCGTCCACGGCCCGACGAGGACCGCGGCGAGGGTGCCGCCGAGCAGGTGGCCGGACGTGCCCGCACCCACCGGGAAGTTGAGCATCTGCGCGGCGAAGACGAACACCGCGACGAGGCCGGCCAGCGGCGCCGTGCGGTCGTCGAGCTCGCGCCGGGCGCGACCGAGCGCGAGGGCGACCCCGCCTGCCGCCAGGACCGCCGTGGCGACCGAGGTGGGGGCGTCGAGGAACCCGTCCGGGACGTGCATGCCGTGCCTCCACTGTTGCGAACCGTGTGCAACAACGACTCTATCCCGTGCCGCCGCCCACGGTGGCGTCGCCCGCCGGGACCGTGGCGGGCACCGTCGTCAGCCCGCGGCCGAGGGCGTCGCCGGCCGAGTTGACGGCGAGGACCATGACCCGGTCACCGGTGCGGCGCACGAGCGAGACCGACGCGGGGTCGACGTGGACCCGCTGCAGACCGGCCAGCCCCGCCCCGACGGCGTCGGCAAGCACCGCCTTGATCGGGTCGCCGTGGCTCACGGCGACCCACACCGCCTCCGGCCCGCGCTCGGCCTCGACCTCGGCGTCGATGCGCGCGATGGCCGAGACGACCCGGTGGGCCATCTCGGTGAGCGACTCGGCGGCATACCGGTCGCTGGCCGGGAAACGCGCGGACGCGGGGTCGTCCTGGACGGTGCGCCAGAGCGGATCCCGGGTCAGCTCGGAGATCGGCCGACCGGTCCACGCGCCGTAGTGGCACTCACCCAGGTCGTCGAGCACCTCGGCGCTTGCCCCCGGCAGCAGGAGCTCGGCCGTCTCGCGGCAGCGTTGGAGCGGGCTCGTCACCAGCCGGGCGATGGGGACCTCGGTGAGGCGGGCGGCGATCCGGGCCACCTCGTCGCGGCCGCGCTCGGTCAGCCCGACGCCCTCGGTCCACCCGGCGAGGACGGCGTCGGCGTTCGCGGTCGAGTGTCCGTGCCGGACGAGCAGAAGCAGTGCCACGGCGCCCACTGTAGGCAACAATGGCGCCCGTGATCGTCGACAAGGCCCTGTACCGCGACGGCCGGCGCGAACCGTGCGGCGACCTCAGCGACGAGCTGGACCGGATGAGGAGCTCCGGCTCGCCCCACGACTTCCTGTGGATCGGACTCAAGGACCCCTCGATGGCCGAGCTCGAGGAGGTCAACGCCGAGCTCGGGCTGGGCCTGCACCAGCTCGCCCTCGAGGACGCGGTGTCGGGCCGCCAGCGGGCCAAGATCGAGCTCTACGGCCGTGACATGTTCGTCGTCCTCAAGACCCTGAGCTACATCGAGGAGACCTCGGACGTCGAGACCGGCGAGATCATGATCCACATCAGCGAGCACTTCGTGCTGACGATCCGCCGCGGTGAGCTCAGCCCGCTGGCCGGCGTCCGCAAGGAGCTCGAGGACGACCCGGCCAAGCTCGCGCTGGGTCCCATGGCGGCCCTGCACGCGATCATCGACAAGGCTGTGGACCAGTACCTCGAGATCGACGTCGAGCTCGCCCGCGACATCGACGAGATCGAGGAGGGCGTCTTCTCGGAGGAGCTGGTCTCCTCGGACGTCATCTACCGGCTCAAGCGCGAGGTCCTCGAGGTGCGTCGTGCCATCACGCCGATGATCGTGCCGCTGCGGATGCTCCACACGAGCCAGCGCTCGCCACTCCCCCACGACGAGCTGCGCCTGCTCTTCCGCGACGTCGACGACCACCTGCACTTCGTCGCCGACCGGATGGACTCGTACGACCGCCTGCTCAGCGACGTCCTCAGCGCCAACCTCGCCAAGATCTCGGTCCAGCAGAACGCGGACATGCGCAAGATCTCGGCGTGGGTCGCCATCGCCGCCGTGCCGACGATGATCGCCGGCATCTACGGGATGAACTTCGACCACATGCCCGAGCTGCGATGGCACTACGGCTACTTCGCCGTCCTCGCCCTCATGGCGTCGGTGTGCGCCGGCCTGTGGGTGACGTTCAAGCGGGTGCGGTGGCTCTGAGTCCCGCTCAGGTGGCGGTGAGCCACCCGGCCCCGAGCACGACGAAGAGGATCGCCCCCAGCACGACCCGGTAGGCGATGAACGAGACCAGCGAGTTGCTCTGGACGAACCGCAGCAGCCAGGCGATCGAGGCGTAGGCGACGACGAACGCGACGACCATGCCCGTGATGATCGGGCCGACGCCGAGCGCCTTGAGCGCGTCGACGTTGTCGACCGTCTCGTAGATCCCGGCACCGGTGAGCGCCGGGATGGCGAGGAAGAAGGACAGCTCGGTCGAGGTGACGCGGTCGATGCCGCGCATGAGGCCCGCGGAGATCGTCGCACCGGAGCGTGAGACTCCCGGGACGAGCGAGAAGCACTGCACCAGGCCGATGACGAGGCCGTCCTTGATCGTCAGGGCGTCCTCACCGCGCTGCTCACCCTGCGCCGCGAGGACGTCGTGGCGCCGCTCGGCGACCCACATGACCGCGCTCCACAGGATGAGGGCGCCGGCGACGACCCAGAGGCTGCGCAGCGGCCCGGAGATGAGGTCCTTGAGGAGCAGGGCCGTGACGACGACGGGCAGCGAGCCCACGATGACGGCCCACGCGAGCTGGTAGTCGTGCTCCTGTCGAGCCTGCGCGCTGCGCAGACCGGCGACCCACGCGAGGAAGAGGCGCAGGATCTTCTTTCCGAAGTACGTGAACGTCGCGAGGATCGCGCCGATCTGGATGAGAGCCGTGTATGCCGTGACCGCCGGTGCGTCGACCGGCATCCCGAGCAGCTTCTCGGCGATGGTGAGGTGACCGGTGGAGGAGACGGGGAGGTACTCGGTGAGGCCTTCGACGACGCCGAGGATGACGGCCTCGAGATAGCTGAGCTCGACGGGTGGGTCGACAAGGATCATGGGGTGGGGGCTTCCTGCACGGTCGTGGGGACGAGGTCTGCCATCACCCGGAGGGTCTCGACCCGCTCCTCGATGGTCAGGGCAAAGGGTGACACGCCGAGCGTGGTGACCCCGGCAGCGGCGTAGCGCGTGGCGCGTTCGCGGATCCGCTCGGGCGGGCCGATGAGGGCGGTGGCGTCGATGAACTCGAAGGGGACCGCCTCCGCGGCGTCCCGGTGCTGCCCGGCGAGGAAGAGCTCCTGCACCCGGGCGGCCTCGTCCTCGAAGCCCATCCGGCAGGCGAGCTGGTTGTAGAAGTTCTTCTCGCGTGAGCCCATGCCGCCGATGTAGAGCGCCGAGTAGGCCGCGACCGCGGCGGCACCGGCCTCCACGTCGTCGGTGACGACGACCGGCACCGTCGGGACGATGTCGAACCCGGCCATCGGGTCGTCGTCGCTCCCCCGCCCGGCCGCGCGGCGACCTATCGCGATCGACTCGACGATGTCGCCGGAGTGCTCGGGAGAGAAGAAGATGGCGAGCCAGCCGTCGGCGATCTCACCGGTCAGCTCGAGGTTCTTCGGGCCGACCGCGGCGAGGTAGACGGGCAGGTGCGTCTGCGTGGGCGCGATCGTCAGCTTGAGGGCCTTGCCCGGACCGTCCGGGAGGGGCAGCGTGAAGTGCGTGCCGGCATACGCCAGCCGTTGGCGCGACAGCGCCAGGCGCACGATCTCGACGTACTCACGGGTGCGCCCGAGGGGCTTGTCGAAGCGGACGCCGTGCCAGCCCTCGCTCACCTGCGGGCCGGAGACCCCGAGACCGAGACGAAAACGCCCCCCGGAGAGGTGGTCCAGCGTGGCGGCCGTCATGGCCGTCATCGCCGGGGTGCGCGCCGGGATCTGCATCACCGCGGACCCGAGGGCGATCCGCTCGGTGCTCGCACCGATCCACGAGAGGAACGTAACCGCGTCGCTGCCGTAGGCCTCGGCGACCCACGCGGAGTCGTAGCCGAGGCGGTCGGCCTCCTTCGCCAGGGTGAGCATGTCCGCACTGGAGGACAGGCCCATGTAGCCGAGGTTCACCGCGAGTCGCATGCGCCCACGGTAGTGCGGAGGGTGTCCGCGACCTCGGCGAGGTGCGGCCGCCGCTGGGGTCAGCGCGTGCGGTCGGCGCCAGCGGGCTCGCCGTCGGCCGAGCCACCGGTGTCGGAGTCGTCGCCGTCGTCGGACTCGTCGTCGAAGTCCTCGTCGTCCAGGCCCGCGTAGACGCCGTCGTCATCGTCGTCGTCCTCGTCGAGGTCCTCCTCGTCCTCGTCGTCCGCGTCGCCGTCGTCGCCGGTGTAGACGTCGAGCGGGGTCATCTCGCCGAAGGCCTCGTAGAGGGCGTTGTCGTAGGTCTCGAAGGCGTCGAGCAGGTCGTCGTAGGCCGCGGCCACGGTCGGGTCGTCCTCACCGCGGCGGCCGGAGCACGCCTCGAGGTGCCGTTCGAAGGCGGAGACGAGGAGGGAAAGGCTGGCACGCGGGTCGGCGCTCATGCACAGAACCGTAGCGTCTCGTGCCGCACAATGGGTCGATGGTCGAATACGAGTATCGGGTCATGGTCTTCGGACGGGACACCCGTCGCGGGGACATCCGTCGGGAGCTGACCGAGCACGCCGAGTACGGCCACTGGGAGCTGCACCGGACCCGCATCTACATCGGCGGCGTGACCCGAACCTGGCTGCGGCGCAAGATCATTCGCGCCCACCGCGCGTCCTGACGCGCGCGAGGTGGACCGCCTCGTCAGCAGGTCTCGATGAGCCGCTGCAGCACCCGGGCACCGAACCTCAGCGACTCGGTCGGGACCCGCTCGTTGATCCCGTGGAACATGGGCGCGAAGTCGAGGTCCGCCGGCAGGCGGAGCGGGGCGAACCCGTAGCCGGTGATGCCCAGCAGCGACAGCGCCTTGTTGTCGGTGCCGCCGGAGAGGCAGTAGGGCAGGACCTCGGCGTCGGGGTCCTCGGCCCGCAGGGCGGCGACCATGGCGTCGACGAGGTCGCCCTCGAAGGGCGCGTCGAGCGCGATGTCGCGGTGCAGCACCTCGATGCTCACGTGCTCGCCGACGAGGTCGGCGATCGTGCGCATGAGCTCCTCCTCGTGTCCGGGGAGGAACCGGCAGTCGACGTTGGCGCTGGCCTGCTGCGGGATGACGTTGTGCTTGTAGCCGGCGTCGAGCATCGTGACGTTGCTCGTGTCCTGCAGCGTCCCGCGGACGAAGCCCTGGGCCCCGCCGAGGTGGTCGAGCAGCTCGTCGAGGTCCTCGTCGGAGTAGGGGACGCCGGTGAGCTCGCTCAGGCCGTCGAGCAGCGTGCGCACCGACGGGATGAACTCGCGCGGCCACTTGTGCGCGGCGAGGCGGGTCAAGGCCTCGGCCAGCCGGGCGATGGGGTTCTCGTCATTGGGGACCGACCCGTGCCCGGCCCGCCCCGTGGCGGTGAGCCGGATCCAGGCGATGCCCTTCTCGGCGGTCTGGAGCAGATAGGCGCGCCTCTCGCCTCCGTCGGCGGTGGGCACGGTGACGCTGTAGCCGCCCACCTCGCTGATCGCCTCGGTGACGCCCTCGAAGAGGTCCGGACGCGTGTCGACGAGGTGGTGCGAGCCCTTGACTCCCCCGGCCTCCTCGTCGGCGAAGAGTGCGATGACGAGGTCACGCGGCGGGACGATGCCCTCGCGGGCGATGTGCCGGACGCAGGCGATGATCATCGCGTCCATGTCCTTCATGTCCACGGCGCCGCGGCCCCAGATGCAGCCGTCGCGCTCCAGGCCCGAGAACGGGTCGACCTCCCAGTCCTGCGCGTTCGCCGGCACGACGTCGAGGTGGCCGTGGATGCACAGCCCGCCACGCTCCCGGTCGGCGCCGGGGATCCGCACGACGAGCGAGGCCCGGCCGGGGTCGGACTCGATGATCTCGGGCTCCAGCCCCACCTCGCGGAAGAGGGCCGCCACGTGGTCGGCGGCGGCGCGCTCGCCGGGTCCGGTCCCGTCCCCGTAGTTCGACGTGTCGATCCGGATGAGGTCCTGGCAGATCCCGACGACCTCGTCCTCGGGGCGGCTCTGCGTGGTCTGCGTCATGCGTTCCAGCCTAGGTGGCACAGCCGATTTCCGGTTGTGCCGGTATGCCGTGTAAAGTTCCCGCTCGTTGCAGGCACCGCCCCGCGGAGCATGCAGACACCTCGTCCGGGTGGCGGAAATGGCAGACGCGCTAGCTTGAGGTGCTAGTCCTCGTATAGAGGGTGGGGGTTCAAGTCCCCCCTCGGACACCGGTCGCGCTCCACGTCTGTGCAGTTCACAGACGTGGAGCGCTTTCGCTTGGGGCTGCTTCGACGCCAACCCGCCAGGGCCCCGACGTGGGCTTCGGGTCAGCGGAGTCCGGTGTCGGAGGGTGACAACGCGTCCACGGCTGGATGCGGCGGCGGACCCTGCTGGCGCGCGATGGCTCGAGCCACCACGGGTCGGTGCTCCGGTCGGGCGGCGGCCTCGATGTCTCGAAGCGCGATGTGCACGCGGCGCCGGACCCTGGGGCTGTCCTCGCCCCAATGAGCGATCTCCTCGAAGGCGAGGGCAAGGAACTCGTCGAACCCCGGCTGCGGCACCGACACGAGGAGGTGCCCGTCGTCGGCTGTGCGTTGCCGCGGCGGCAGGGCGCGGGTGGCGAGCCTGCGCACGATGTCGTGCAGATGGTCAAGCGCCTGCACCGCGGTCGTCGGGTCGTTGACCCCCGGGGAGAGGGCACGCTCTGCGATGTCCACGAGCTGACGAAGGCCGAACCCCACGTCCTCGTCCATGCTGCGCTCGCGACCCAGGTGAACCGCCGCATGCACCGGGTCGTCGTCGAACGACGCGTGCCCATGGACGAGTGCGAGAGGCGCCCCCGTGGCGACGAACTCCCCCACGGCACGCAGCAGCTCGATCGACACACCGTGACCGGCAGCCGCAGAGGCGACGGCGGAATCGTCGACCCACTGCACCACACCGGGGCTGCGCGCGGCGATGGTGCGCGTCGGGCCGCCCGGCAGGGGCCGCGCGGGCAGGACCGGAGCCGGCTGGTCGCCGGCGGGGAAGCGGTCGTCCAGGAGCGCCCGGGTGTCGTCCGCGATCGAGGCCAGGATGGCGGCAGCACGGATGGACTGGGCGATGTGGTGGATGTAGGCGAGGAAGACGAGCACCGAGGCGAGGACGAGGGCAAAGGAGACCGTGACGCCGATCTGGGGCACGAACGGGTCGACCTGAGCGGTGCCTCGTACGCCGCGCAGCACCACGAGCCCATAGACGAAGGTGGCGACGAACACTCCCAGGGCGACCTGGTTGAAGCGGTCCTCGAGGAAGGAGCGCAGGACCCGGGGCGAGAACTGGCTGCTCGTCAGCTGGAGGACCACGATCGTGATCGAGAAGACCAGGCCGGTGAACGAGATCATCGAGGTGATGATGGCCGCCAGCAGCGAGCGAGCCCCCTCGGGACCGCCGGCGAACAGGAACGGCAGCCGCAGGGACGTGTCGAGCCTGTCGTCGATCGCTGTCACCCCCAAGGCGAGCAGGACCGCGGCGATGGCGAACAGGAGCGGGATCGCCCAGAAACGGTGCGACAAGGCTTTCCACGGTGCGTTCACGGGCCCGGCTTCCAGAGATCGTCGGATGTGGTGTGGACCAGCACCGTGGGCACGTCGGCCAGGCTCAAGGAGCCCTCCGCCTCGAGCGCGACGGCGCGAGCGCCAGCCGCGCGTGACCGGCTGTGCTCACGGCCTGGGAGATCCGGTCCTCGAGGACCTCGGACTTCACGAGTCTCTCGATCGCCGCCACCTCCTCGCCGGCGATGCCGACGACCTTCCTCGCACCGGACCCGCCCAGTCGTCGAAGAACACGTGACACCTCCCTGCGGTTGCCTGGTCTCGGAGGCTATACCGAGAAGGGTTGGCGCAGGAGGACGGATCGAGCGCGCGTTCACGAGGAGCCGCCCGTCGGCCGGCGAACGACGTCGAGGACCGCGACCCGCCGGTCACGACCTGACAGGACCGGTGCGCCGGTCCTCGTGTCAGGTCTCCGGCACGTCGATGAACGCTGGGCTCGGGTTCACGGTCCACTTCCGACCCAGGGGTGGTGGTCGACGATGACCCCGGCTCCACACGCGGCAGCACCCACGAGGTCGATGAGGAGGCTCTCGGGATCCTGCGTCGTGAGCCGGCCGGACGCGACGCCGTTGACGCCGTCCACCAGCACGTCGGGCACGGCCTCGAAGACAGCGCAGGACAGCAGGATCAGACGCTCGCCGGCAGCCGGGAACTCGGTGTCGTGCGCGGCTCCGTCGCAAGGCCGCGTTCGGCAGGCGTGCCTGTTCACGACGATCGCCGGGGGCGCGGCGCGGACCGCGACGAGCAGCTCTCCGTCGGCGGTGCAGGCGGCCGCAGCGAAGGACTCCCCACGCTGGAGGGACTCGGACGAGCCGACGTGGTCGCCGACGACGATCTGCGTGAGCCGCGCCTTTCGTTCGAGGCGGACGACTCCGTAGGGGTACTCCACGCAGGTGACCGTCCACCGAGGGTCGCTCGCGGTGCGCACGAGCGCCGTGTCCACGAGGCGGCTCGTCACCGTCGGCCCGTCCTCCGCCCGAGGCGGGCTGGCGAGCCGAGGACCGAGGACGGCCGACCGCGACCGGTCGTCCATGTAGTGGTGAGGTCCTGCGAGCCTCTTCATAACCGCACGGTGCCAGCACGACATGACGAGCGTGACGGCGATCTCTTTGCGCTTTGATGACAACTGCGGCCGGCACGCCGTCGGCGAGCCCGCCGGCCGGCTTCGGTGGCAGACTGCCGTGATGCCCAGGCTGCTCGTGCTCGAGGATGACGACGGGATCCGCGTCTCGCTCGCGATGGCGCTTGAGGACGAGGGGTATGAGACCACGTCGCACCCCGACGCGGAGGCCGCGTTGCGGGACCCGGTGTTCGGTGAGGTGGACGTCTTCCTCGTCGACCTCATGCTGGGCGCCGGGATGGACGGCTTCGACTTCATCCGAGAGGTGCGGCGCCGCAGTGATGTCCCGGTCATCGTTCTCAGCGCCAAGGCGGACACCCACGACATCGTCGCGGCGCTGGAGGCGGGCGCCGATGACTACGTGACCAAGCCGTTCGAGATCAAGGAGGTCAGTGCCCGGTTGCGGGCTCTGCGCCGTCGACTGCCGACGCGCGTGGCAGAGCCGTCACATGCAGGAACGGGAGAGTTCGTCATCGACTCCGCGAACGGGCCGCTGGTGCTCGACGCCCATGCCGGTGTCCTCCGTCGGGGCGCCGACGCCGTCCACGTGACCGTCACCGAGTACCACCTGCTGCGCGAGCTCGCGACGTCGGCCGGTCAGGTCCTGAGTCGCCAGGCCCTGCTGGAGCGCGTGTGGGACCACGGCTACTTCGGCGACCAGCGCATCGTGGACGTCCACGTTCGCCGGGTGCGGACCAAGATCGAGGTGGATGCCTCCGAGCCGCGTCTTCTCGTCACGGTGCGAGGGCTTGGCTACCGGCTGGACTGCGCGTGAGGATCGGGCGCGCGCACCTGGGCGTGCGCGCCACGTCCACCGTCTCCTTCGCCGTGCTGGCACTGGTCATCTCTGCCGTGCTCGCGGGCGGTACCTACCTCACCGCACGCCACTTCCTCCTCGGCCAGCGCGAGGACACCGCGGCGCGGCAGTCGTTCGTGGACGCCGCCCTGGTCCGCGAGGGCCTGCTCACCGCAGGGGCGGAGGTCAGCGAAGTCCTCGACTCGACGTCACCGCCACCGGGCGCGGTGGTCGTCATCGAGCGCGACGGAGCCTGGTACTCCTCCTCGCTCGATACCGAGGCCGAGGCCATCCCCACCCACATTCGGCGACTGGCGTCCAAGGGGCAGTCCGCACAGGCGTGGACCCTGCTCGGGACCCAGCCAGCCATCGTCGTCGGCGTACCCATCCCCGCCGTGCGGGCCCAGTTCTACGAGCTCTCCCCCACGACCGAGCTCGACTCGACGCTGCGGACGTTGGCTGCGGTCCTGGGCGCCTTCGCGCTCGTGACCACGGTGGCGGGTGCGCTCATCGGACGGGCGGCCTCCGCGCGGGTCGTCGCGCCCCTGGAGGACGTCGCTTCCGCGACGGCCGACATCGCGGCCGGCCGGATGACCACGCGCCTCCCCGCAACCTCCGACCCCGACCTGGCCGTCATCGTCGGGTCGTTCAACACGATGGTCGAGGCGCTCGACCAGCGCATGCGCCGCGATGCCCGCTTCGCGGCCGACGTCGCCCACGAGCTGCGCTCTCCGGTGACCACCCTGATGACGAGCGTGACGGTGTTGCGCGGCACGGAGGCAGGAGCCACGGGGCGTCGCCGGGCGGCCACCGACCTCGTCGAACGGGAGGTGCGGCGACTGCACCGGTCCCTGGAGCACCTGCTCGAGCTGGGACGGCTTGAGGCGGGAGTCCTCGAGCTGGACCGCGGGCCTGTCGATGTGGGTGAGCTGGTGACGCACACCGTGAGGGACACGATGCGACCGGAGGAGCTCGTGACCCTCGTGGGCAGCCCGCTCGTGGTCGTCGCCAACAAGGCCATCCTGCACCGTGCCGTGGTGAACCTGCTCGACAACGCGGACGTCCATGGTGGGGGCACCCGGGAGGTCACCGTCGGCTGCGCCGCCGACCAGGTGCAGGTGCGCGTCGCGGACGCCGGTCCGGGGGTCCCCACGGCCGAGCGTGACCGGGTCTTCGAGCGTTTCGTCCGGGTCGGGTCACGCGGGTCCCGCTCGGGATCCGGTCTGGGGCTGAGCCTGGTTGCGGAGACCGCCCATGCCCACGGGGGGTCGGTCTGGTGCGAGGAGCGCCCCGGGGGCGGCGCGACCTTCGTGCTCAGTCTCCCGGCCGCCCCGGCCAGTCGCGGGGCCGGGGCATGACGTGCGCGGCACGGGGGAAGGCGATCGCCACGCTGGTCGCCGCACTCGTGGCCGCGTGCTCTGTCGCCGCCTGCGGCGCCCCGTCGGGGTCTCCGGCGCGCACCATCGAGTCGGTGCCCTACGACCTCACGGCGCCCGCGCCCTCCGCCTCCTCCACCAACACTCCCGGGCCTTCACGCGGCCCGCAGGTCTTCCTGTTGCGTGACGAGGCGCTTCTGGCCGCGTCGCCTGTCCCGCCGGGCACCGACGTCCGGGCCAGTGCGAGACGCGCGCTCGAGCAGTTGGTCGAGGGCCCGACCGACCGGGACCGGACCGCCGGGTTCTCCACCGCACTCGGACCCGAGGTCCGCCTGTCCCTCTCGGACCTTGCCGATGGCCGTGCCACGATCGACATCCGTCTCGGCGACCAGGCCCTCGGTGCCGGACGGCTTCCACTCGCGGTCGGTCAGATCGTCCTCACCCTCACGTCGGTCGTGGGGGTGGACGAGGTGGTCCTGACCGCGGGCGGAGCCCGCATCGCGGCGCCCCTTCCGGGGGGCGCGCTCACGGATCGGCCGCTTCGGGCCCGCGACTACGCCGAGCTCGTCATGCCACCGACCGCACCGACGACCGCCGCCGCCGGCTCCACCGGAGCGCGGTCAGACGACGTCCGAAGCCCACGAAGCGGGAACCCGTCGACTCATCCTGGAGCCGCGCCACCGTCACGGAGCCACGTCGAGGGCGTGGACTCACCCACGTCGTACCGACGAGCCAGCTCACGCAGGTTGGGCCGAAGTCCGAGCCCCTTGAGCTCGGCGGCGATGGCACGGACGACCTGGAGGGGATTCCTCCCCGGCGCCCGGGCCTCACCACGCAGCTGGGCGGCGGCGATCGCGTGCGAGGTGCTCGAGTCGATCCGGTCGCGACTGTCGAGGACGATGTTCTCGTAGGTCATACCAGCCTCATTCCTGTCGTGGCCCCATGGGCCGTCGAACTCACCACCTCACTGTCGCAAGGCCATGTGTCGACCCGCGGTTGACCGTGTTGCCGTTCCGTGACAGACCCTTGACGATCATCCGCGGTGCCATGCCGCAGCGGGCGGCACCACATCGTGGGATCTCACCGGCGTGCCGTGCCCCTCGGACACCGACGAACGCCCCGAACCTCTGAGTCCAGAGGTTCGGGGCGTTCTCTGTCGCCGCCGTGGACCCGGTCACCCACGAACCCGCTCACGGGCCGTCGGCGACGGGGCCTTCGGTCTCACCACTGCCAGCCTTGGCTCATCTCGGGCACCTCCCGGAGTCGTTGCGGCCACTGCTGTGAACGTACGACGGCGCTCACTGCCGACGGTGGGTCAGCGGTGATGATCTTGGCGTGGCCACATCCGCCCAAGGAGCGTCACCGAGAGTGACCAGCCCGGGTCCACGAGCCCCGGGTCACCGACGTCACGTCGCGGGGATGAGGTTCTGCCGGACGGCGTGCATGGCCGCCTCGGTCCTGGACGTCACCTGGAGCTTGCCCATGATGTTGCGGACGTGGTTCTTGATGGTGTTCTCGCTGACCGCGAGGTTGAGGGCGATCTCGCGGTTGGGCTTGCCGTGACTGATGAGCGTCAGCACCTCGAGCTCGCGCTCGGTGAGGGCCCGCGTCCGCTCCTGCTCGACGTCGCTGGGCGACCGACCCGCCAACCGGGAGTACTCGGCCACGAGGTGACGAGCCATGGGCGGGGGCACCATGACCTCACCCCCGTGGGCGAGGCGGACCGACTCGACGATCTGTTCGGCCGGGAGCGACTTGAGCAGGTAGCCGCTGGCTCCCACGAGCAGTGCCTTGAACAGGTCGGTCGCGTCCTCGGAGGCGGTGAGGATGAGCACCCTCGTGCTGGGTGCCTGCATCTTGATCGCCGTGGAGGCGTCGATGCCGCTCTGGCCGCCCAGGCGGACCTCGAGCAGGACGACGTCGGGCTCGTGCGTCAGGACGGCCCGCACGGCGTCGGCTGCCGTGGACGCCTCGGCGACGATCTCGAGGTCGGGCTCGGTGCCGATCATGGCCTCCAGGCCACGCCGGTACAGCTCGTGGTCATCGGCCATGACGATGCGGATGGTGTCGCGCGCCCCCCGTGACGACAGGGCCCGCCCACTGGACTCTGGTGTCTGCGGACTCACTGGTTCATATTCACACGAATGTCAGACACGATTGTGCACTTCCGACAGTTTGATGTCGCCGTGAGCGCGCCGGCCGCCGACGACGAGCCCGAACGCAGCCGCGATGGGAAACATGATGACGCCGTAGACCGCCGGGGGGATCGACATCGGGGTGCTCTCGAGGACGGTGATCGCCATGGCGATGGCCAGGGTGCTGTTGTGGATCCCGATCTCGAACCCGCTCGCGATCGCCTGCGGCCGCGCGAGCCCGAGCAGGCGTGGCACGGCATACCCGATGGTGAGCGACAGCACGCAGAACAGGGCCGCGATGAGACCGACGTCGGCGAGGTATCCCGCGATGTTGTCCCTCTCCCCCAGCATGGCGCCCACCACGACGAGCAGCAGCAGCAGGGCGGAGGCGATCCGTACCGGGCGGTCCATGCGGGCTGCGAAGTCCGGCGAGCGGCGGCGGACGACCATGCCGATGAGCACCGGCACGAGCACGATCGCGAAGACCTGGAGCATCTTGTCGACCTGGAGGCCGACGCGGTCCCCCTCGTCGAGGAACCGCGAGATCGCGAGGTTGGCGATGAGCGGCAGGGTGAGGATCGCGAGGACGGAGTTCAGCGCGGTCAGCGTGATGTTGAGGGCGACGTCGCCGCGGAACAGGTGGCTGAAGAGGTTGGCCGTGGTCCCGCCCGGTGACGCCGCGAGCACCATGAAGCCCACGGCGAGCAGCGGGTCGAGGTCCCACGCGCTCACGAGCGCGAAGGCGACCAGCGGCAGCACGAGGACCTGGCAGGCCAGCGCGACCGTGACGGCGCGCGGGTGGCGCACCACGCGGCGGAAGTCGTCCGGGGTGAGGTCCAGGCCGAGCCCGAACATGATGACGGCCAGGGCGACGGGCAGGCCGACGGTGAGCAGCGCGGAGTCCATGCGCGGAGGTTACCGCCGAGTCACCTCGATCAGGGCTGGTAGGCGTCGGCCGCCCGCCTGAGGCTGTCGAGCGGTCCGGCGAGGGCGGCCGCCCCCGGTTGGGTCAGCTCGTCCTGCCCGGCGGCCTGGGTCAGCTCACCCTCGATGTCGCCCACGAGCGACCGCACGGCGGCGGCGTCCTCGGATCGCACGGCCTGGTCGATGTCGCGCAGCTTGCCCGCGATCGTCTGGGCGATGTCGGGGTCGATGTCCTCGGACTGCCGGGCGTCGCGGACCGCGGTCTGCATGACCGCCGTCGCCTCGGTCACCGCTGTGGCCGTGTCCACCGGCGTGACGCTCGGGCTGGGCGAGCTGGCGGGGGGGGTCGGAGTCTGGGACTCCGTGATGGTCACGGTCGGGGTCGGCGACGGCGTCTCCGAGGTCGGCGTGGGGGTGGGCGAGTCCGAGGTCTGGACGACGCTCGGGGTCGGGGTGGGGGACGGGTTCTCGTCCGACGGGTCGGCACGGCCCTGGAGGACGTACCAGACGGCGGCGGCGGCCAGGGCGGCCGCGAGCAGGAGGAGCCACAGCCAGGCCTTCGAGCTCTTCTGCTCGGGTTCGATCTCGCGCGGGGGCTCGTCCCACCGGTCGTGGACCGGGGCGGGGAGCGGCTCGGGGAGCGGGGCGACGGCCGTGGGCGCCGCTCCGGCCGCGACGGGCAGGACCTCGGTGAGCGCGGGGGCACGGTGCTGGCGCAGGAGCTGGGCCACCTCACGCCCGGACTGGGGTCGGTGCGCGGGATCCTTGGCGAGCAGCCCGGTGACGAGCTCGGCGAGGTCGGCGGGGGTCTCGGGGCGCAGGTCGCGCACGTCCGGCGCGGGGTCGTGGGCGTGCTTCATGAGGATCGCGACCGGGGTCGGCGACGTGAACGGCGGGGCGCCGGTGAGCAGGGTGGTCAGCACGCAGCCGAGGGCGTAGAGGTCGGCCCGGGCGTCGACGCGCTGCCCGGTCGCCTGCTCGGGGGCGAGGTACTCCGCGGTGCCGACGATGGTGTCGGTCATCGTCAGCGCGTGGTGGCCGAGCGCCTCGTCGACGAGCTGGGTGATGCCGAAGTCCAGCACCTTCACCGTGCCGTCGGCGGCGTAGGCGATGTTGCCCGGCTTGATGTCGCGGTGGATGATCCCGGCGTCGTGGGCCGCCTGGAGGGCCTCCGCGACCTCGTGGCCGATGGTCCGCACGTCCTCGACGGGCAGCGGGCCCTCGTCCCGGACCCGCTCCGCGAGCGTCGGACCGGGAAGGAGCTCCATGACGAGGTATGCGGTCTGGTTCTCGACGCCCGTGTCGTAGACCGTGACGATGTGGGGGTGGTTGAGCGCGGCCGTCGCTCGCGCCTCGCGGCGGAAGCGCTCCCCCGCGTTGTCGCTCTCGGGACCGGTGAGGTCGAGCGTCTTGACGGCGACCTCACGCCCGAGCATCTCGTCGTCGGCCCGCCACACGACGGCCATGCCGCCACGCCCCAACGGGGCACCGAGTCGATAGCGGCCGCCGAGCAGCCGCCCCTGAGTCTGGCTCATACCTCTCCTCGCGTGGGCGCTTCGTCGACCCTAGTCCCTCCCGTAGCCTGTGGACGTGCTGCCCCACATCACCGCCACGCGGTTCGTGACGCCCTTGCGAGAGGGTGGCTCCCTGCCCGGGCTCGTCGAGGCCTCCGACGACGGCACCTACGTCGTCAAGTTCCGCGGGGCCGGCCAGGGCCTCAAGGTCCTCGTCGCCGAGGTCGTCGTGGGCGAGCTCGCCCGTCGGCTCGGCATCCGCATCCCGCAGATGGCGGTCATCGACATGCCCGCGGCCATCGCCCGCTACGAGGCGGACGAGGAGGTCCAGGACCTGCTCAACGCCAGCCCGGGCGCCAACCTCGCCGTGGACTTCCTGCCCGGGTCGTTCGGCTACGACGGCTCGCGGCCGCCCACGGGGGACGAGGCCGCCGACATCGTCTGGCTCGACGCCTTCACGGCCAACGTCGACCGCACGTGGTCCAACCCCAACCTCCTGCTCTGGCACCGGGAGGTGTGGGTCATCGACCACGGCGCCGCGATCTGGTTCCACCACTCGTGGCCGAGCCGCGGCCCGGACGCCAGCCGGTTCGCCATCCAGCCGTTCGACGCCTCCGAGCACGTCCTCGGCGACGTCGTCGGCGACCTGTCCGCCGCGCACCGCCGTGCTGCGGCCGTGCTCACGACGGACGTCATCACGGCCGTCGTCGACCTCGTCCCGGACGAGTGGCTCGAGCCGGCACCGGGTCTGGACGGACCGTCGGAGGTGCGTGCCGCCTACGTCGAGCACCTCACCCGCCGGCTCGAGAGCGCCGACTCCTGGTGGGAGGCGGCCCGATGAGCGCCCACCCGTACCAGTACGTCGTCCTCCGGTGCGTCCCGCGCGTCGACCGTGGCGAGTGCGTCAACGTGGGCGTCGTGCTGTTCTCGCAGTCCGCCGGCTTCCTCGGCGCGGCCTGCCACGTCGACGAGACGCGCCTGCGGGCCTTGGCGCCGGAGCTCGACCTCGACGCCGTGTCGGCGTCGCTGGCCGTCGTCGACGACGTCTGCGCCGGGACCGACGGCGGGGGCCGCCCCCGCCTGCCGACACCGGGCAAGCGGTTCGGCTGGCTGAGTGCACCGCGGAGCACGGTCATCCAGCCCTCCGGCGTCCACGGCGGGACGGCCGAGGACCCCGCGGCCGAGCTCCGGGTGCTGCTCGACCGGCTCGTCCGCTGACCCGACCCGTCAGGTGTCGGTGATGGAGAAGTCCGTGAACCGCCAGGTGGCCCTGGAGCCCCCGGTGTCGACGATCTCCGCTCCGTAGCAGATCTGGTCCACGGTCGCGCTGGCGGACACCCGTCCCCGGGCGACGAGGTAGTTGAGCATCGCCAAGATGTCGAGGGTCCCGGAGGTGAGGCGTGCCCCGCCGGACGGGACGAAGGCGATGTAGCCGTTGCCGCTCGTCGCGTAGACGTCC
This sequence comes from Knoellia aerolata DSM 18566, assembly GCF_000768695.1. Taxonomy (GTDB): domain Bacteria; phylum Actinomycetota; class Actinomycetes; order Actinomycetales; family Dermatophilaceae; genus Knoellia; species Knoellia aerolata. Next base: position 135,976 of record NZ_AVPL01000002.1, on the reverse strand, counting down.
CACGTGTAGCCACTCAGGCTCACGCCCGAGGCGAAGCGCGACCCCGCAGGGACCTGCCGGTAGTTGTCCGTCCAGATCATCACCTCGTCGTTGGGCACCCCGTTGAGCCACAGGTCGTAGCCGACGTTGTAGATCCCACGCCCCGGCGCCGTCGCCGCGAAGGTCGAGGTCAGGCGGGGGAAGCTGGAGATGGTCCGCCCGGAGTAGTCCTTGTGGACGTTCGGGTAGGTCTTGACCTCGCCGTTGCCGGAGGCGTTCGAGGCGTATGCCGTGTGGTTCCACGAGCGGTAGCTGCACACCTCCGTCGTGCCGGTCGTGCCCGGGTACTTGCTGGCGTTCCAGAGGTTGTTGTGCACGTAGTAGCCACGGTCGGTGATGCCGCCGTTGGGGTGGCTCGTCGTGAAGGTGGGATTCGTGCACAGGGTCCCCGTGGGGACGGGGACGGGGACGGGCGCGCTGGTGCCGCTCTCCCCGGGGAAGCGGAGGGTGTCCCAGCCGCGCCCGACGGTGGGGTGGGGAGAGAGCCACCCACCGGTGCCGCTGCCCCGGTACATCCGCAGGTCGCCGTCCCTGAGACGCGCGAGGACGTCGCTGCGGCCGTCACCGGACCAGTCGCCGACGCCGAGGAGGCCGGTGAAGACGGACCAGCCGGTGCCCACCTTGCGGGTGGTGGTGAACCCGCCGGAGCCGTTGCTCCGGAACAGCCGCAGGTCCCCGCTCGCGGCGTTGCGGGCGAGGAAGTCCGGCAGGCCGTCGCGGTCGAAGTCCCCGGTCATCATGAGCCCGTCGTAGGGAGCCCAGCCGGAACCGACGACCCGCATGCCCAGGAACCCTCCGGATCCGTTGCCGCGGTACATGCGCAGGGAGCCGTCGCTCTTGACGGTGGCCAACAGGTCCGTGTGGCCGTCGCCGTCCCAGTCGCCCGGCGAGAAGATGTGGCTGAAGATCTGCCAGCCGTCGTCGATGGCGCGGTACTGCCGAAAGCCACCGGTGCCGTTGCCGGAGTAGAGCCACAGTGCGCCGGTGCCGGGGTCGCGGGCGATGATGTCGGTGCCGGCGAGGTTGTCCCAGTTGCCGACCATGCGGATCTGGTCGCGACCGTTCCAGCCCGACCCGATCGCGGTCTTCGCGCCGGAGAACCCGCCCGCCCCGTTGCCGCGGTACAGCCACAGCGTGCCGTCCCTGGTGGGCGCGACGATGTCGGCGCGGCCGTCACCGCTCCAGTCCTGGGCCGCTGTGGCGTTCACGGGCACCGGGGCGGCCCGGGCCGCCGGGGAGGCCGGTCCGAGACCCAGCGAGGTGCCGGCCACGAGGGCCGCAAGGACCGCGGTGAGCATGCCGCGGGCGCGGGCGCCGATGGCGGCCACCAGTCGTCCGTCGGACGTCGTCGTCTCCATCGGGCACTCCTTCGCGTCGCGAGCCGGGCCAGAGTACCCCGGCCCACCCCTGGGGTTCCTCGGCTGCCGCAGGGTGGGACGGGAGATGCGGACCACTCCCCACGCCTCATCCTCGAACCGCCCCCTCAGGTGGTTGACCCGCCTCACGCGCCGGTCCTACCGTCGAAAGGTTGCCGAACGGCGTTCCCTTCCCGTGGATCCATCTGAGGAGGAGGTCCGTCATGGACCACGCAGCACAAACCATCCGACGGCTCGCCGTCGTCGCGGCCGTCACCACGCTCATCTCAGCTCCGGCGCTCACGGCCAGCGCGCACGACGGGACCGGCCACGGCGCCGGACACGCCTCGTCGGTCAGCGGGGCGGCCGTCATCGAGTGGAACGCGCGGGCCGCCGAGGCTGCCCTCGCCTGTGCGCTCGCGCCCGCGAACAACCCCCTTCACGAGTCGCGCATGTACGCCATGATGCACCTCGCCATTCACGACAGCCTCAACGCGATCAAGGGTCGCGCGGAGCCGTACGCCTATCGAGCCCGGGCGAAGGGTGCTGCGCCGCTGGCCGCGATCGCCGCTGCCGCCCGCGGCACGCTCGTCGCCGCGGTGAGCACCCTGCCCGAGCCCTTCTCGGCCTGCGCCGCCACCGAGGTACCGGCCATCGAGGCCTCCTACGCGGCGGCCCTCGCGGAGGTCCCGGACGGTGCTGCGAAGAACCGCGGGGTCGCCCTCGGGACGGCCGCGGCTCAGGCGATCGTGGCGCTGAGGACCGGGGACGGCTCCGACACGCCGCTCTTCGACACCGCCTACCCGCAGGGGACCGAGCCCGGTGAGTACCGGTTCACCTCCCCGGACCTCCCCTTCGCCTTCGCCCCCGGGTGGGGCGACGTGACGCCGTTCGCCCTGAGGTCGGCGCGGCAGTTCCGCAGCGACGAGCCCTACCCGCTCGAGTCGCGCGCCTACGCACGCGACTTCAACGAGGTCAAGGCCCTGGGCGGTGACGGGACGACGACACCCAGCGCCCGGACCGCCGACCAGACCGAGGTGGCCCGCTTCTGGGTCGAGAGCTCGCCGTTGCTCTGGAACCGGCTGGCCCGCTCGCTGGCCGAGCAGCGGGGGCTGGACGCCTGGCAGGCGGCCCGTCTCTTCGGCCTGCTCGACATGGCCCTGGCGGACGGGTACATCGGCACCTTCGACCAGAAGTACGACCAGAACTTCTGGCGGCCGGTCACCGCGATCCGTGAAGCCGGGTCCGACGGCAACCCGCGGACCTCCCCGGATCCGACGTGGACGCCTCTCGTCACGACGCCGCCGATCCCGGACCACGACTCCGGCCACGCGGTCGAGGGTGGTGCGGCGGCTGCGGTCCTGCGTGGCTTCTTCGGCTCCGACCGGGCGCACTTCACGCTGTGCAGCCACACGTTGCCACCCGGCCAGACGTGCACGGATCCGGACCCGGTCATGCGCTCGTTCCACCGCTTTTCGCAGGCGGCGTCCGAGAACGCCGACTCGCGTGTCCTCGTGGGCTTCCACTTCCGCCACGCGAGCACCTCTGGCACCGAGCACGGCACCAAGATCGGCCGGTACGTGGTGCGCCGGTACCTGGAACTGACGCACCACTGAGACTCGTCCGGCAACGGTCAGGGCCCTCCCCGAACCCCCGGGCGAGGGCCCTCGGCCGTCCGGCGTGGCCGGTGTCGGCGGACGGGGCCCGCCTCGTCACGCCCGTGGCGGGGAGTCCACGCGCAGGGCCCACGCGGCGACCGCTCCGGCCGCGGCGACGTTGAGCGAGTCGACCCCCCCGGCCATCGGGATGGTCACGAGGACGTCGGCACCCTCGATCGTGCGGCGACCCAGTCCGTCGCCCTCGGTGCCGAGGACGAGCGCGAGCCGCTTCGGCGGGTCGGCGGCCAGGACGTCGAGCCCCACCGCGTCGTCGGAGAGGGCCAGCGCGGCCACGGTGAACCCGCTCTCGCGGAGGAGGTCGATGCCCGCGGGCCACGGGTCGATCCGCGTCCAGGGCACCTGGAACACCGTTCCCATGGAGACGCGGATCGCCCTGCGGTACAACGGGTCGGCACACCGAGGGGTCACGAGCACGGCATCCATGCCCAGGGCGGCGGCGCTGCGGAACACGGCACCGACGTTGGTGTGGTCGACGACGTCCTCGATGACGAGGACGCGACGGGCGTCGGCGACGACCTCGGCGACGGAGCGCAGTGCAGGACGCTGCATCGACGCCAGCGCGCCACGGTGCAGGTGGAAACCGGTGAAGCTCTCGATGACGTCGTGGTCGGCGACGAGGACGGGTGTGCCGTCCTGCTCGGCGTCCGCGACGAGGTCACCGAGGTCGGTGAGCCACCGCTCGGCCATGAGGTAGGACCGCGGCCGGTGCCCCGCGGCGAGGGCTCTCCGGATGACCTTCTCGGACTCGGCGATGTAGAGCCCCCGCTCGGGCTCGGTGCGACGCCGGAGCGCGACGTCGGTCAGCCCCACGTAGTCGTGGACGCGTGGGTCGCTGGGGTCGGTGATGCGGGTCGGCACGTGGGAGAGGCTAGAAGACGAGCGCCCGGACGAGGAGGCTGGCTCCCGCGACGGCGCTGAAGGCGAGGACCGCACGTCGCAGGTGGTCGCTCCGCAGGTGGCGACGCAGCGGCGCCGCGACGGCATACCCGAGGGCGATGAAGGGGAGCCACGCGAGCCCGGCGAGGAGCTGCGCGCGGGAGAACTCGCCGGCGACGGACAGCGAGCCGATGGCCATGAGGGCGCCGACCACGAAGAAGGCCGCCAGCGTCGACCGGACGCGCTCGGGCCGCTCGTGCTGGAGCACCAGCGCGAGGAACGGTCCGCCGATGCTCGTCGCGGTCCCGGACACCCCGGCGACGGCCCCTGCCGCCGCCGCGTTGCGCGAGGTGGTGCGGATCTCGAGCGTCGTGAGCGAGGCGGCGACGGTGACGAGGATGAGGACGGCCACCACCGCCGAGAGCGCACGGACGGAGAGGAGGGCGACCGCGACGACCCCCAGCGGGGTGAACGCCAGTCGCGCCAGCAGCGCCCAGCCGAGCTGACGCCACGCGATGTCGACCGGGGCGAGCAGGAGCTGGGCCACGGGCAGCGAGAAGCTCGCGACGAGGAGCGACCCGGGCATGAGGTCCGGGGCGAACACGACGACGAAGGGCGATGCCACGACCGCCAGTCCGAAGCCGATCGAGGACTGGACGAAGGCCCCGGCGACGAGGGCCGCGCCGAGGCCCAGGACCACCGACCAGTCGGTCACGCGAACCAGACCATGCGCACGATGGCGACGAGGCCGATGGTGATGATCACCGCGCGCAGGACGGCGGGCGGGAGCCGGCGGCCCAGCCGGGAGCCGAGCACCCCGCCGACCAGCGCACCGGCCGCGATGAGCCCGGCGACGAGCCAGTCGACCTGGTCCGGGGCGACGATGACGAAGGTGAGGGCGGCGACGGCGTTGACGATCGTCGAGAGGACGTTCTTGATGCCGTTGAGTCGTTGCAGCCCTTCGCTCGTCAGGGTCGTGAGGAGGCCCATGAGGATGACGCCCTGCGCCGCCCCGAAGTACCCGCCGTAGACCGACGTGCCGAGGATGCCGACGAGGAGGGCGGCGGCGCGCCGGCGTGAGTGGTCCTCGGTCGCGGGCACGGCGACTCCGCGGCGGGCCGCGGCCCATGCCGTGATGCGTGGGCCGATCGCGACGAGGACGACCCCGAGCCCGATGAGGACGGGCACGACCGTCCGGAAGGCCGCGGGGTCGAGCACGAGCAGCAGGACGGCACCCACGACCCCGCCGAGCAGGGACATCGGGGCCCACCGGCGCAGGATCGCGCCGGCCCCCCGCAGCTCGTGGCGGTATCCCCACGACCCGGTGAGCCCGCCGGCCACGAGGCCCACGGTGTTGGACACGTTGGCCACGACGGGTGCGTAGCCGAAGAACAGCAGGGTCGGGAACGTCACGAGGGTCCCCGACCCGACGACGGTGTTGATCGTGCCGGCGAGCACGCCCGCCGAGAAGATGAGCGCTGCCTCGGCGGCGCCCACCTCAGCTCTCGCGCGGGGGGACCGCGTCGGCCGGAGGCGTCAGCGGCGGCTGCTGGCGCGCGGGAGGCGTCGCGTGGTCCTTGGCCTCGCGGGAGGCCTCACCGGCCTGGCCGCGGGCCTCGGCGAGGGCCTGAGCGGGGTCGGCGAGCACGGTGTCGTCGAACGGCGTGGTCAGCTCCTCGGTGGGCTGCCAGTCGTCGGCGTCGTCGTCGTCGAAACCTCCGCCGCCGCCGTCGCCGCTCCCGAGGGCGCCGCCGATGCCCTTGAGGGCGTTGGTGAGCTCGCTCGGGATGATCCACATCTTGTTGGAGTCACCGCGGGCGATCTGCGGGAGGACCTGGAGGTACTGGTAGGCGAGGAGCTTCTGGGTGGGCTTGCCCCGGTGGATCGCGTCGAAGACCTGCTGGATGGCGCGGGCCTGTCCCTGCGCCTCGAGCACCCGGGCCTGCGCCGAGCCCTCGGCGCGCAGGATCTGGCTCTGCTTCTCGCCCTCCGCGGTGAGGATGCTGGACTGCTTGGCACCCTCGGCGGTGAGGATGATGGCGCGCCGCTCACGCTCGGCCTTCATCTGCTTCTCCATGGACTCCTGGATCGACATGGGCGGGTCGATCGCCTTGAGCTCGACCCGGTTGACGCGGATGCCCCACTTGCCCGTGGCCTCGTCGAGGACGCCACGCAGCTGGGCGTTGATCTGGTCGCGGCTGGTGAGGGTCTGCTCGAGGTCGAGCGAGCCGATGACGTTGCGGAGGGTGGTGACCGTGAGCTGCTCGATGCCCTGGATGAAGTTGGCGATCTCGTAGACCGCGGACTTGGCGTCGATGACGGAGTAGTAGATGACCGTGTCGATGTTGACGACGAGGTTGTCGCTCGTGATCACCGGCTGCGGCGGGAACGAGACGACCTGCTCGCGCAGGTCGATGTTGGCGCGGACCTTGTCGACGAACGGCACGAGGAAGTGGATGCCGCCCTCGAGGGTGCGGGCGTAACGGCCGAGGCGCTCGATGATGAGCGCCGTCTGCTGAGGCACGATGCGAACCGTCCGCATGATGACGATGACGGCGAAGATGAGCAGCAGCGCCAGGATGACGAGTTCGATCATGGAGACTCCCTGAGGTCAGTGGCGGTCGGCGGCGACGATGGCCGTCGCACCGTGGATGGCGATGACTCTGACGTCGTCGCCGGGGCGCAGGGGGGCGGAGCCCTCTGCGACCCGGGCGGACCACGTCTCCCCCGCGAGCTTGATCCGCCCGTCGGTGTCGGTGACGGTCTGGAGCACGCGGGCCTCGCGCCCCACGAGGCTGGAGGCCCCGATGTGGTGGTCGTGCTCGCCCTCGGTGAACTTGCGCTTGATGACCGGTCGGACGACGAAGACGAGCGCCCCGGCGACGATGACGGCGACGATCACCTGGACGGCGAGGTTGCCCCCCATCGCGGCGGCCAGCCCGGCGGCGAGGGCTCCCCCGGCGAGCATGAGGAAGACGAAGTCGACGGTCGCCGCCTCGACGGCGGCGAGGATCAGCGCGATCCCCACCCACGCGACCCACGGGTTGTCGGTCAGCCACTCCATGGCAACTCCCCTTTCGTCCCCCACCGTCCACGACGGTGTGTGTGGCCAACGATCCCACGCGGACCATGACGACCGTCGGCCGGTCGGGCGATCGGTGTGTATGCCGTCCCGCCGGCGGTGTCGCCCGCCCGCGTCAGTCGGACCAGGCGAGGTAGCGGGACCCTCGCTGCTCCAGGTGCAGGGGCAGTCCGAAGGTGGCGCTGAGGTTCGCGGCGGTGAGGGTGATCTCGATCGGGCCCTGGGCCACCACGGCTCCCTCACGCAGCAGCAGGACGTCGGTGAAGTGCGGCGGGATCTCCTCGACGTGGTGGGTGACGAGGACGAGCGCCGGGGCCATGACGTCGCCGGCGATCTCGCCGAGCCGTCGGACGAGGTCCTCGCGACCACCGAGGTCGAGACCTGCCGCCGGCTCGTCGAGGAGCATGAGCTCGGGGTCGGTCATGAGGGCGCGGGCGATCTGGACCCGCTTGCGCTCCCCCTCGGAGAGCGTGCCGAAGGTGCGATCGCGCAGGTGCGCGGCGCCGAGGGCCTCGAGCAGCTCTCCGGCGCGGGAGTGGTCGAGCGCGTCGTAGCTCTCGCGCCAGCGGCCGACGACGCCGTAGGAGGCGGTGACGACCACGTCCCCGACCCGCTCGGAGCCGGGGATGCGGTCGGCCAGCGAGGCCGAGGCCAGCCCGATGCGGGGACGCAGCTCGAAGACGTCGACGGCGCCGAGGACCTCGCCGAGGATGCCGACGACACCGGTGCTCGGGTGCATGCGCCCGGAGGCCAGCTGGAGCAGGGTGGTCTTGCCGGCGCCGTTGGGGCCGAGGACGGCCCACCGCTGCCCCTCCTCGACCTCCCAGTCGATCTCCTTGAGCAGGGTCGCGCCGCCACGCACGACGCTCACGCCCGCCAGCGCCAGCACATCACTCATGGCGCACACCCTAGGTGACCCTCTTCCTGCCTACGATGACGCCATGCCCGAGCTGCCCGCCTCCGTACGGATCGCCCTGTGGGTCACGGCGGCCTGGCAGGACGGGAGCCATCTCGCCTCAGCGGTCGAGTCGGCCCTGCCCGACGTCGACGCCGTCGGCCCGGGCATCCACACGCTCGACCTGTGGCGCGAGCTCGGGGAGAGCACCCTCCTCGTCGCCCTCCCCTCCAGCGGTGACCCGAGCAGCCTCCCCCGGTGCGGCCCCGAGGCGCTGGCCGCCGCCCTCGAGGCCGAGGAGTGCGTCGTGGCACCCGGTCTCGGGGCGATGCTCGTGCCGTCGTGGTCGAGCTTCGGGGCGCCGGGCGCGACGGGACCCGACGCGGGCACCCGGCTGGACTGGACGGCATACGACTGCGACCCCGTGCCCACGCACCGGGTCGAGGCGCTCGACCCGCGCGAGACGATCCGGCTCCTCACGGGTGAGGTGCTCGAGGCCACCGAGCGGCTGGACGCGCTCGGTGGGCAGCCCTTCGACGCGGCGTCGGCCCGCGAGTCGCTCCCCCGGCCGGGCCGGTGGGCCCTGCCCGACGAGGTGTCACCGCAGGCCGTGCGCGCGATCACGTTCGCCGCCGCGATCGGGAACGCCGCGACCGCCGGTCTCGACGGGCCGCAGGACGCGCTGGCCGTCGCCCCGCTGCAGCGGCGGCTCGACCTCCTGCGAGACCTCCGACGGGTCGCCGAGCGGGCCCTCGCCGACGCGACGAACGCGGGGGCGGCCGCGCTGGCTCAGCCCAGGACGTCGCGGTAGACCGCAAGCGTCTCGTCACCGATCCGCGCCCACGAGAACGACTCCACCGCACGACGTCGACCGGCCTTGCCGAACCGGGCGGCCCGCTCGGGGTCGGAGACGGCCGCCGTGAGGGCGGCCGCGAGGTCGGCGACGAACCGGTCCGGGTCGACCGGGATGCCGGAGCCGTCCTGGACCTGCTCGATCGGGACCAGCCAGCCGGTCTCGCCGTCGACGACGACCTCGGGGATGCCCCCGGTGGCCGTCGCGACGACGGGCAGCTCGCAGGCCATCGCCTCGAGGTTGACGATGCCCAGCGGCTCGTAGACCGAGGGGCAGACGAAGACGGTGGCCGCCGACAGCACGGCGATGACCTGGGCCCGCGGGAGCATCTCGGCGACCCAGACGACACCCTCTCGCGTCTCGCGCAGGCCGGCGATGAGCTCCTCCACCTCGGCCTGGATCTCCGGGGTGTCGGGAGCGCCGGCGAGCAGCACGAGCTGCACCTCGGGCGGGAGCTCGGCGGCGGCACGGAGCAGGTAGGGCAGGCCCTTCTGGCGCGTGATGCGACCGACGAACACGACGCTCGGCCGGTCCGGGTCGATGCCGTGGCGACGCACGACGTCGAGATCCTCGGCGCGCTTCCAGAGCTCGCTGTCGATCCCGTTGTGGACGACCTTGACCTTCGCGGGGTCGATCGTGGGATAGCTGCGCAGGACGTCCTTGCGCATGCCGTCGCTCACCGCGATCACCGCCGCCGCACCCTCGTATGCCGTCCGCTCGATCCACGAGGACAGGCGGTAGCCGCCACCGAGCTGCTCGGCCTTCCACGGCCGCATGGGCTCGAGGCTGTGGGCGCTGACGACGTGCGGGACGCCCTCGAGCAGGGAGGCCGTGTGGCCGGCGAAGTTGGCGTACCAGGTGTGCGAGTGCACGAGGTCGGTGCCAGCACAGTCCCCGGCGATGGCGAGGTCGACCCCCATCGTCACGAGCGCCGGGTTGGCACCGGCGAGCGCGTCGAGGTCCGGGTAGCCGGTCGTGCCCTCCTCGTCGCGCGGCGGGCCGAAGGCGCGCACCCTGACGTCGATGTCACCTCGCTCGCGCAGGGCCCGGGTCAGCTCGGCGACGTGCACGCCCGCTCCCCCGTAGATCGTCGGTGGGTACTCCTTGCTGAGGATGTCGACTCGCACGGGACGACCCTACTGCGACTCGGGCGCCGGCATGAGACGCCGATCACACCGGAACGCCCGGGTCCACTAGGTTGAGCACATGGCATACCGCAGCGGTGGACCCAAGGTGCTCGTCATCGTCCTCGCAGGTGGGGAGGGCAAGCGGCTCCTGCCCCTCACGGCGGACCGGGCCAAACCCGCCGTCCCCTTCGGCGGCATCTACCGGCTCATCGACTTCGCGCTGAGCAACGTCGTGAACTCGGGCTACCTCAAGATCGTCGTGCTGACCCAGTACAAGTCGCACAGCCTCGACCGCCACGTCACCAAGACGTGGCGGATGTCGACGATGCTCGGCAACTACGTCGCACCGATCCCCGCCCAGCAGCGCGTCGACAAGTCCTGGTACCAGGGCAGCGCCGACGCGATCTTCCAGAGCCTCAACACCATCACCGACGAGCGCCCGGACATCGTCGTCGTCGTCGGCGCCGACCACGTCTACCGCATGGACTTCTCGCAGATGGTGGACCAGCACGTCGAGTCGGGCGCCGGCGTCACCGTGGCCGCCATCCGGCAGCCGATCGCGATGGCAGACCAGTTCGGCGTCATCGAGGTCGAGGCGGACGACCACACGAAGATCAGCGCCTTCCTCGAGAAGCCGACCGACCCCCAGGGCCTGCCCGACTCCCCCGACGAGATCCTCGCGTCGATGGGCAACTACGTCTTCGACGCCGACGTCCTCCAGGACGCCGTGACGCGCGACTCCCAGCTCGAGGACAGCACCCACGACATGGGCGGTGACATCGTGCCCGCGCTGGTCAAGGACGGGTCCGCCTACACCTACGACTTCAAGAAGAACGTCATCCCCGGCGGCACCGACCGCGACCAGGGCTACTGGCGCGACGTCGGGACGCTCGACTCGTACTACGACGCGCACATGGACCTCATCTCCATCCACCCGGTCTTCAACCTCTACAACTACGACTGGCCGCTCTTCACGAGCTACGGCCCGTACCCGCCGGCGAAGTTCGTCCACGGCGCCAACGGCCGGTTCGGAGAGGCCCTCAGCTCGATGGTCTCCCCCGGCGTCATCATCAGCGGGGCACGGGTCAACCACTCCGTCGTCTCCCCCGACGTGCGCGTCCACAGCTACAGCGAGGTCGACGACTCGGTGCTGCTCGACGGGGTCGACATCGGTCGCAACTGCCGCGTCAAGCGCGCGATCATCGACAAGAACGTCCGCCTCCCCGAGAACACCTCGGTCGGCATCGACCCCGAGCAGGACCGGGCGCGCGGGTTCACCGTGACCGAGAGCGGCATCACGGTCATCGGCAAGGGGACGGTCATCGAGCCGTGAGCCGGGCCCGCCTCGGCGTGCAGATCCAGCCGCAGCACACGGCATACGCCGACATCCGGCGCACCGTCGCGGAGCTCGAGGAGCTCGGGGTCGACGTCCTCTTCAACTGGGACCACTTCTTCCCGCTCAACGGTGACCGCGACGGGGCGCACTTCGAGTGCTGGACCATGCTCGCCGCCTGGGCCGAGGCGACCGAGCGGGTCGAGCTCGGCGCGCTCGTCACGTGCAACTCGTACCGCAACCCCGACCTGCTCGCGGACATGGCCCGCACCGTCGACCACATCTCGGCGCGGGGCGGCGAGGGCCGGCTCATCCTCGGGATCGGCTCGGGCTGGTTCCAGCGCGACTACGACGAGTACGGCTACGAGTTCGGCACTCCGGGCCGCCGGCTGGACGCGCTCGACCGCGACCTGCCCCGGATCAGGCAGCGGTGGGGTCGCCTCAACCCGGCGCCCACCCGGCCCATCCCCGTCCTCGTCGGTGGTGGCGGCGAGCGCAAGACGTTGCGGATCGTCGCGGAGCAGGCCGACATCTGGCACGGTTTCGGCGACGCCGAGAGGATCGCCCACAAGCACTCGGTGCTCGACGAGTGGTGCGCCCGGGTCGGACGCGACCCGGCGTCCATCGAACGGTCGGCCGGGGTGAGCCCCCTTCCCGGTCGCCACCCCGAGAACGTCCCCGACCACGCCGCGTCGGCCGATGCCCTGTATGCCGTCGGCACGAGGCTGTTCACCGTCGGCCTGCGCGGTCCGAAGCACGACCTCGGTCCAGTCCGTGACCTCATCGCGTGGCGAGACGCCGTGAACTCCTAGCCTGTCGCCGTGACCACGGACACCGAGCCCGACCCGTTCCCCACCCTGCTGGTGACGCTGACAGGCGACGACCGGCCCGGCGTGACGAGCGCGCTCTTCGACGCCGTCGCCCCCACGGGGGCGATCGTGCTCGACCTCGAGCAGGTGGTCGTCCGGGGACAGCTCACGCTGGCCGTCCTTCTCGCGCCCGAGGGTGACGGCGCCGGCCTGCGCGACCTGGTCGAGGGCGTCGGCGAGAGGATGGGCCTCGCGGTGAGCGTCGTCGACGGTCGGGGCGACAACCGCCGCCGCCGCACCGGCCGCGCCGCCGTCGTCCTCCTCGGCGCCCCGCTGCGCGCCGAGGCGGTGGCCGCGGTCTCCCGCTCGGTGGCCGACCACGGCGCCAACATCGACCGCATCCGGCGCCTCTCGCGCTACCCGGTGACCAGCCTCGAGCTCGACGTCAGCGGCGCCGACCTCCCCGCCCTGCGCCGCGAGCTGTCCCTCGTCGCCGCCCAGCAGCAGGTCGACATCGCCGTGGCCGCGACCGGCCTGGCCCGGCGCGGGCGACGCCTCGTCGTCATGGACGTCGACTCGACGCTCATCCAGGACGAGGTCATCGAGCTCCTCGCCCAGCACGCCGGGCGAGGAGCCGAGGTCGCCGCGGTCACGGAGCGGGCGATGGCCGGCGAGCTGGACTTCACCCAGAGCCTGCACGCCCGGGTGGCCACCCTCGCCGGGCTCGACGCCTCCGTGCTCGACGAGGTCCGGGCGGCCGTGCGCCTCACCCCCGGGGCCCGCACCCTCGTGCGCACGCTCAAGCGGCTGGGCTTCACGGTGGCGCTGGTCTCCGGCGGTTTCATCGAGATCGTGCAGCCCATCGCCGACGAGCTGGGGATCGACCACGCCCGGGCCAACCGGCTCGAGGTCGTCGACGGCCGGCTCACCGGTCGGGTTCTCGGTGACGTGGTCGACCGCCAGGGCAAGGCGGTCGCCCTGCGTGAGTTCGCCGCCGCCGCGGGGCTCCCGATGGCCCGCACCGTGGCCATCGGCGACGGCGCCAACGACCTCGACATGCTCGGCGCGGCGGGCCTCGGGATCGCCTTCAACGCCAAACCGTTGGTGCGCGCGCAGGCCGACACCTCCGTCACCGTCCCCTACCTCGACACGGTCCTCCACCTCCTCGGCATCACCCGCGAGGAGATCGAGGAAGCGGACGACGCCGACGGCACTCCGACACCGGCTCCTGCTGTCGACCACCGCTGACACCTCTTAGGCTGTGCCAATGCCCCGCTACCCGTCCACGACGCCGACGCTCTTCATCATCGGCGGTGCGGAGGACCGAGTCGGCCGGGCGGCCCTGCTCCGTCGCTTCGTGCGGCTCAGCGGCGGCAGGCGCTCCCGGCTCGTCGTCATCCCCACCGCCTCCTCGTTCCAGGGGGAGGTGGTCGACTCCTACCGCCAGGTCTTCACCCGGTTCGGCGTGGAGGCCATCGAGGTCGTCAACCCGCAGTCACGCCAGGCCGCGCACGACCCCGCGTCGGTGGCCCTCATCGACGAGGCCACGGGCATCTTCATGAGCGGTGGGTCCCAGCTCCGCCTGTCCCAGTTCTTCCCCGGCACGCCGCTCGGTGACGCCCTGCACCGGGCGCACGCCCGTGGCGCGGTCGTCGCCGGCACCTCCGCCGGAGCGTCGATCATGAGCGAGTTCATGATCTCGATGGGCGACGAGGGGATCACCCCGGTCCAGCGCGGCAGCCAGATCAGCGCCGGGATCGGGCTGCTCAAGGGGGTCGTCGTCGACCAGCACTTCGCCCAGCGCTCGCGCTACGGCCGCCTCCTGTCGGTCGTCGCCGCGTCGCCGAGCCTGCTCGGCATCGGGATCGACGAGGACACGGCGATCGAGGTCCACGACGGGACGCGCTTCACCGTCCACGGCCGGGGCGGCGTCATCGTCATGGACTGCCGCGGCGTCAGGACCGACGCCCCGGACGCCCGTCGTGGTGCGCCCCTGCTCATCTCGGGCGCGGTCATCCACACCCTGCCCGCCGGCGCGACCTTCGACCTGTCGTCCGCCGAGCTGGTCGACTTCGTCGAGCAGCATCCCGACGTCGACGCGGGTCTCGCGGCCGCCAAGAGCTGACGCCCGCTGCCCCACCCGCTGCACCTGCACCCCCGCCCCCGCCCCCGACCACACCGCCACGAGGAGTCCGATGACCGAGGACCGCCCGACCCCCACCGGCCCCGCAGCGCCCGAGCTGACCATCGTCGAGTCCCGTGTCTACCGCGGCGGCAACGTCTGGTCCTACGACCCCTCGGTGCACCTGGTCGTCGACCTCGGCATCCTCGAGCAGTACCCCACGGACCTCCTCGACGGGTTCACCGACCAGCTCATCGAGCTGCTGCCCGGCCTCGAGAACCACAGCTGCTCCCGGGGGGTCAAGGGCGGCTTCATCCAGCGGCTGCGCGAGGGCACCTGGCTGGGGCACGTCGCCGAACACGTCGCCCTGCAGCTCCAGCAGGAGGCGGGTCACGACCAGCGTCGCGGCAAGACCCGGGCGGCCAAGGGGCACCCCGGCCGCTACAACGTCATCTACGGCTACACCGACGAGGGAGTGGGCGTGGCCGCCGGCGAGCTGGCCGTGCGTCTCGTCAACCACCTCGTGCGGGCCGAGGAGGGCTTCGACTTCGACAGCGCCCTCGAGGTCTTCCTCAAGAGGGCCGAGCGCACCGCGTTCGGACCGTCGACGGCGGCCATCCTCGAGGAGGCCGTGAGCCGTGACATCCCGTTCATCCGCCTCAACAGCGCCAGCCTCGTCCAGCTCGGCCAAGGCGTCCACGCCCAGCGCATCCGCGCCACCATGACCTCCAAGACCGGCGCCCTCGCGGTCGACATCGCCGGCGACAAGGACCTCACCACCAAGCTGCTCGGCTCGGCGGGCCTGCCGGTCCCGAAGCAGGCCACGGTGCGTGGGGCCGAGGACGCGGTCGCCGCCGCCCGCAGGATCGGCTTCCCGGTCGTCGTCAAGCCGCTCGACGGCAACCACGGTCGAGGGGTCTGCCTCAACCTCGAGAGCGACGACGACGTGCGCGAGGCCTACGCGATCGCCCGCGAGCAGTCACGGCGCGGCAGCGTCATCGTCGAGTCGTTCGTCACCGGCAAGGACTACCGCTGCCTCATCGTCGGCGGAAGGATGCAGGCGATCGCCGAGCGCGTCCCGGCCCACGTGGTCGGGGACGGCGAGCACACCGTCAGCGAGCTCGTCGACATCACCAACGCCGACCCGCGACGTGGTGTGGGCCACGAGAAGGTGCTCACCCGGATCAAGGTCGACCGCGCGGCCGAGGGTCTGGTGCGCGAGCAGGGCTTCGCCATGGACCAGGTCCCGCCGCAGGGCACGATGGTCAAGCTCGCCCTCACCGGCAACATGTCCACCGGTGGGATCTCGGTCGACCGCACCTTCGACGCCCACCCGGACAACGTGGAGATCGCCGAGGAGGCCGCGCGCATGGTCGGCCTCGACGTCGCCGGCATCGACTTCATCTGTCCCGACATCGCCTCCCCCGTCCGCGAGACCGGGGGGGCCATCTGCGAGGTCAACGCGGCCCCCGGGTTCCGGATGCACACGCACCCGACCATCGGTGAGCCGCAGTTCATCGCCCGTCCCGTCGTCGACCTGCTCTTCCCGCCCGGCGCGCCGTCGCGCGTGCCGATCGTCGCGGTGACCGGCACCAACGGCAAGACCACGACGTCGCGGATGATCGCGCACATCATGAAGGGCGTCGGCCGCAAGGTCGGCATGACCTCGACCGACGGCATCGTCGTCGACGAGCGCCTCGTCTTCAAGGCGGACGCCTCCGGCCCCAAGTCGGCCCGCATGGTCCTGCAGAACCCCCGCGTCGACTTCGCCGTCATGGAAGTGGCACGCGGCGGCATCCTGCGCGAGGGCCTCGGCTACGACCGCAACGACGTCGCCGTCGTCACCAACGTCGCCCCGGACCACCTCGGACTTCGCGGCATCGACACCGTCGAGCAGCTCGCCGACGTCAAGGCGGTCATCGTCGAGGCCGTGCCCCGCAACGGGTTCGCGGTCCTCAACGCCGACGACCCGCTGGTGCGCAGGATGCGCCGGCGCTGCTCGGGGTCCATCATCTGGTTCACGACGTCCGAGCCGGGCTCGAGCGTGCGCGACTTCGTCGACGGCCACTGCCGCCGCGGTGGGCGGGCTGTCGTCCTCGAGCCGTCCGACAAGGGCGACATGATCGTCATCCGCCACGGCCGGCGCGCGATGCAGCTCGCCTGGACCCACCTGCTCCCGTCGACCTTCGGCGGCACGGCGATGTTCAACGTCTCCAACGCCATGGCTGCGGCAGGCGCCGCCTTCGCGGTCGGCACCGGGTTGCACGAGATCCGGCAGGGCCTGCGGACCTTCTCGACGAGCTACTATCTCTCCCCCGGCCGCATGAACCAGGTCAACGTCAACAACATCGACGTCATCGTCGACTACTGCCACAACGCTCCCGGCATGAAGGTCCTCGGTGAGTTCGTCGAGCGCTACGCCGCGGCCAAGGCCGGGTCGAGCGACCTCGGCAAGATCTCGCGACTCGGCGTCATCGCGACCGCCGGTGACCGCCGCGACGAGGACATGCGTGAGCTCGGCATGCTCGCGGCGCAGCACTTCGACGTCATCGTCGTGCGCGAGGACGAGCGGCTGCGTGGCCGCAGGCGCGGGGACACCGCCGCCCTCGTCGCCGAGGGCGCCAAGAACGCCATGGCCGAGGGGGCCCGCTGCCGCCAGGTCGAGATCGTCACCGACGAGCTCTCGGCCGTGCGCCACGTCATGGCCCGCGCCAACCCCGGCGACATCGTCGTCGTCTGCGTCGACCAGCACGGCGTCGTGATGAACGAGCTCGAGACCATGACCAAGCAGGCCCAGCCGGGCACGCACACCGCGGACTCCCTCGCCGACCCCGACCTCGACCCGAACGTCATGTCCGCCGCGGCCCAGGTCAGCGGCGAGGAGGCCACCGACCAGGACCTCGCCGAGCACGACGCCGAGGAGCCGGAACCGGTGAGGTCCTGAGGGTCAGCCGCCCGGACGAAGAAGCTCGTCCGCGTAGGCCGTGAGCGAGCGTCGGTAGCGCGTGACGTCCTCGTCCGTGCTCGCGTGCGCGACGGCGGCGAGGAGGCTCCCGAGGGCCTCCCCGGAGCGCCCGGCGGAGTGCAGGGCGAGGGCACGGAAGCCGGCGATGCCGACCGAGTCCGGTCGCTCCTCGGCGAGGGCGTCGAGGAGGCGCACCGCCTCGTCGTGCTCGCCGACGTTGCGCAGTGACGAGGCCAGCTGGAGCACTGCCCGGTGCCGGAAGGGCTCCCGCAGGCCGCTGTCGAGCGCCGCGCGGTAGAGCTCGATGGCGCGCTCCGGCTGGCCCGCGGAGTCGAACGTCCCGCCGTACTCGTAGGTGATGCGCGCGTCCCCCGGGTACGCGGCATACAGGCGGGCGCCGGTCTCGATCCGGCGGCCCTCGTCCTCGTCCTCCCACATTCTCGCGATGTCGCCCTCGGCCTCGTGCTCCCCGCGGGCGGCGATGACCTTGCGGCGGATCGAGCGGGCGTCGTCGGGGACGGCACCGGTCTCGGCCAGCCAGGCGTAGATCTCCTCGCGCTCGGCGTGGCACATGATCGCGACGACGTCGCCGTCCTGGGCTGCCTCCACGAGCGCGCGCAGGCCGGACAGCTCGGTGGGGAACGACGCGACGTCGGCGACCCCGGCCCGCTGCAGGCCGGCGCGAAGGTGCCCCTCGAGCTCCTCCATCGTCCGGCCTCGCAGGTAGTGCTCCTTGTTGGCGGCGATGACGTGGTCGGCGCGGTGTCCCGCGATCTCGCCGAGGTTCTCGAGGATCTCGTCGGTGCGGTCCCCCGCGGCGCCGAGCCCGAGGTGGATCCGCGCGCCGGGCTCGCGCAGGCCGTCGGCCACGTCCATGAGGGCCTCGAGGCCGGCCTCGTTGTGGGCCAGGTCGACGACGACCGTGCACGAGCCGCCGAGCCCGGCCGGTGCGGTGTAGGTGTTCATGCGGCCCGGGTTGAGCGTCGCGTCGGGCTGGAAGGTCCGCAGCCCCTCGATGACCGCGGCGCGGTCGAGCCCGAGGCCGAGGGCGGCGGCCGTGGCAGCCAGGACGTTGGCGACGTTGTGCCGCGACAGTCCGCTGATCGTCATCGGCACGTCGACGACGGAGATGAGCCGGTCGGGGACGCCGGAGTCGGTGATCACACTGACCCGGTCGTCGAGGACGGTGATGGCCCGGCCGCCGGCGCCGAGCGCCTCACGGATGGCCGGTGAGTTCGCGTCGAGGGTGAAGACCCACGGGCGGGCGGGCGACCCGCTGCGCATCGCCCAGACGCGCGGGTCGTCGCCGTTGAGCACGGTCCACCCGCCGGGACGGGTGGCGCGGGTGATGATCGCCTTGACCTCGGCGAGCTGGTCGATCGTGTCGACGCCCTGGAGGCCGAGGTGGTCGGCGGAGACGTTGGTGACCACGGAGACGTCGTTGTGGGTCACGCCGAGGCCCTTGAGCAGCATGCCGCCGCGGGCGGTCTCGAGGATGCCGATCTCGACGCCGGGCGCCCCGAGCACGCCCCTGGCTCCCGCGGGGCCGGAGAAGTCGCCGGGCTCGATCATCGTGCCGTGGTCGACCACACCGTCGGTCGAGCTCCACGCCGTGTGCTTGCCCGCGGTCATCGCGATGTGGGCGAGCAGCCGCGTCGTCGTCGTCTTGCCGTTGGTCCCGGTGACGGACGCGACGGGGATGTGGGGGGTGGCGATCCGCGGCGGCGGGCCGTCGGGGGCGTCACGCACGGTGGCCGCCCACTCGTCGACGACGTCGCGTCCCTCGAGCCACGCCTGCAGCACCGGCGCGACCGACTCGCCGAGTGCTCGCGCCGACCCGCGCCGCCGCCACACGAAGGAGACGACGACCACGGACCGCTCGTTGCCCGAGCGCGATCGGACACCGAGACGACCCGTGCCCGCCGCCCGCGAGACGTGCCGCACCGCCCGCTCGGCGAGGCGCGCGAGAACCCGCTGCCGCTGCTCGGTGTGCGGGGCGCCGGCCTGGATCGCGCCGAGCCCGGCGGTGCGCGCCACCGCGCGCACGAGGTCCGTGTCGGCGTCAAGGTAGGCCGTGAGGTCGAGCGTGACCTTGACGGCCGGCTTCGGGAAGTAGAGGTTGGGTCCCTCCAGGACCCGGACCTCGGTGGCGGTCACGACAGGGACGGTGTGGAGGTCGCTGGTCACCCGGCGAGCCTAGTTGCCCGGGAGGCTCAGATCCCCATCGCGTGGACGCCGCCGTCGACGTGGACGATCTCCCCCGTCGTGGCCGGGAACCAGTCGGAGAGCAGGGCTGCGCAGGCCTTGGCCGCGGGCACGGCGTCGTTGACGTCCCAGCCCAGGGGGGCCCGCTCGCCCCACGTGTCCTCGAACGTCTTGAAGCCCGGGATGGACTTGGCGGCCGTGGTCCGGATGGGGCCGGCGGCCACGAGGTTGCAGCGGATGCCGCGGGGACCGAGGTCGCGGGCGAGGTAGCGGTTCGTCGACTCGAACGCGGCCTTGGCCACGCCCATCCAGTCGTAGACCGGCCAGGCGTACTTCGCGTCGAAGGTCAGGCCGACGACCGCGGACCCCGACGACATGAGCGGCAGCGCGGCGACGGCCAGCGACTTGAGGGAGTAGGCGGACGCGTGCATCGCGGTGGACACGTCCTCGAAGCTGCCCTCGAGGAAGTTGAACGCTCCCTGCGGGGCGAACCCGATCGAGTGCAGGACCCCGTCGAGGTGGTCGACGTGCTCACCGAGCCGTGCGGCGAGGGTGTCGAGGTGCTCGCTGTCGGTGACGTCGAGCTCGACGACGGGCGGCGTCGTCGGCAGCCGCTTGGCGATCGTCGAGGTGATCTTCATGGTCCGCCCGAACGAGGTGAGCACGACCTCGGCGCCCTGCTCCTGCGCCAGCTTGGCGACGTGGAAGGCGATCGAGGAGTCCATGAGCACTCCGGTGATGAGCAGCTTCTTGCCCTCGAGCAGCATCGGCGGTTCTCCTTGTGTGGCGAGTGGTGTGGCGAGTGTGTGGGTGGGTGGTGCGGTCGGGTCAGTGGCCCATGCCGAGGCCTCCGTCGACGGGGATGACGGCCCCCGTGACGTAGGCGGCGTCCTCGGAGGCGAGGAAGCGCACGACCGCGGCGACCTCGCCCGGCTGCGCGAACCGCCCGGCCGGTATGCCGGACTTGTAGGTCTTCTGCGTGGCCTCCGGGAGCGCTGCGGTCATGTCCGTCTCGATGAAGCCCGGGGCGACGACGTTGGCGGTGATCCCGCGACCACCGAGCTCACGGGTCACGGAGCGCGCGAGGCCGACGAGGCCGGCCTTGCTCGCGGCGTAGTTGGCCTGGCCCGGCCCGCCGTACAGCCCGACGACGCTCGAGATGAGGATGATCCGCCCGCCGCGCGCCTTGATCATCCCGGTGCTCGCGCGACGCACGCATCGGAAGGTGCCGGCGAGGTTGGTGTCGATGACGGCGTCGAAGTCCTCGTCGCTCATGCGCATGAGGAGGCCGTCCTTGGTGATCCCGGCGTTGGCCACGAGCACCTGCACGGGTCCGCCGAAGATCTCCTCGGCCGCGCTGAAGGCGTCGTCCACGGACGCAGAGTCGGTGACGTCGCACGTCACGGCCGTGAGACCGTCGGGGGCCTGGCCGTTGCGGCTCGTCACGACGACGCTGTCGCCGCCGTCGACGAAGGCCCGGGCGATGGCCAGGCCGATTCCTCGGTTGCCCCCGGTGACGAGGACGTTGCGTGCTGGGCTCATGGCGCACGACGCTAGTGGACTACCCGTGGGTAGCAGGCATCACCGGGAGCACGCGGAACGCTCAGGAACCGGACGTAGAGTGAGGCGGTGAGCACGAACCCGAGGCGTGAGCCGCAGGTCCAGTCGGTGACGACGGCCCGCTCGAACCCGGACGACGACCTCAACGCACGGATGAAGCACTACCTCGTGACGATGGGGGTGCGCACCGGGTGCTTCGTGCTGGCCTTCGTCACCCAGGGCTGGGTCCGGTGGACCTGCGTGGCCCTGGCCGTCGTCCTGCCCTACATCGCCGTGGTGTTCGCCAACGCGCGGGCCCCGCGCACCACCGGCCGCGTGTCCCCCGTCGCGCCCCGGGATCCCGAGCGCCGCCGGCTCGAGCCGTGATCTGCAGCGCCAAGGCCTGCCGTCGCGAGGCCACCTGGGCCCTGCTCTGGAACAACCCGACGCTGCACACCACCGAGCGACGCAAGGTCTGGCTCGGCTGTGACGAGCACCGCGTGACCCTGGGGGACTTCCTGTCGCTGCGGGGCTTCCTCAGGGACGTCGTGCCCGTCGACGAGATCCCCGCCGACGCCGGCTGACCGGCTCAGCCGCCGATGGCGCTCATCGGCCGCAGCGGCTGCACGAAGTCGGCGCTGCCGATGCCGTGGCCCTTGGCCTTCTTCCACATCTCACCGGTGATGAGCGCGGCCAGCTCCTCGTCGGAGGCGCCGTCGCGCAGGGGGCCGCGCAGGTCGGTCTCACGCTGCGAGAACAGGCAGTTGCGCACCTGCCCGTCCGCGGTGAGGCGGGTGCGGTCGCAGGCACCGCAGAACGGCGCGGTGACGCTGGCGATGATGCCGACCGTCGCGGGCCCGCCGTCGACGAGGAAGCGCTCGGCCGGCGCGCTGCCGCGGTCGGCCTCGGGCATCGGGGTGATGGTGAACCGTTCCTCGAGCTGGGCCCGGATCTCGTCGCCGCCGACCATCGTCGACGCGTCCCAGCCGTGCTGCGCGTCCAGCGGCATCTGCTCGATGAACCGCAGCTCGTAGCCGCGCTCGACGCACCAGGCCAGCAGGTCGGCCACCGACGTGTCGTTGACCCCCCGCATGGCCACGGCGTTGACCTTGACCGGGACGAGCCCCGCGTCACGGGCAGCCTTGAGGCCGGCCTCGACGTCGTGCAGCCGGTCGCGTCGGGTCAGGTCGGCGAACTCCTGCGGGTCGACGGTGTCGAGGCTGACGTTGACCCGGTCGAGCCCGGCCGCGGCGAGCGGGCCGGCCAGCCGGTCGAGCCCGATGCCGTTGGTCGTCATCGCGATCCGCGGGCGGGGCTCCAGGGCCGCGATCCGGGAGACGAGGTCGGTGAGCGAGCGGCGCAGCAGCGGCTCGCCGCCGGTCAGCCGCACCTGCTGCACCCCGAGGCTGACGAAGATCGAGACCAGTCGCACCAGCTCGTCGTCGTCGAGCATGTCGGGCTTGGCGAGCCACGGGAGCCCCTCCGCAGGCATGCAGTAGCGGCAGCGCAGGTTGCACCGGTCGGTCACCGACACCCGCAGGTCGCGCGCGACGCGACCGTGACGGTCGGCGAGGAGGGCGGTGGTCGGGGCGGCAGGCATGGCTCCACACTAGGCCGGTAGCGTGACAGCCGTGTCACGGCGTCTGATCACCCCGCGCTGGCTGGGTGCCCTCGCCCTCGCCCTGCTGTACGCCGTCCTCGCCTTCCAGCTCGGCCACTGGCAGTACGGACGCCATGAGTTCAAGGTCGAGCGCAACGCCCTCCTCGACGCGCACTACCGCGCCGATCCCGTCCCGGTCACCGACGTCCTCTCGGACCGCCCGCTCGACCGCTCGCGCGAGGACTGGACCAGGGTCACCGCGACCGGGACGTATGCCGGACCACAGCTGCTCGTGCGCAACCGGCCGAACAGCAGCGTCTTCGGGTACGAGGTCCTCGCGCCGCTGAGGCTGTCGGACGGACGGACCGTCGTGGTGGACCGCGGTTGGGTGGAGAACTCGGACCGGGGTGCCGCGGTGGCACCGGACGTGGCGCCGGCGCCCGCAGGCGAGGTCACGGTCGTGGGCTGGGTCCGCCCCGGCGAGACGAGCCAGCGCAAGACCCTGCCCGAGGGGCAGGTGGCCAGCATCAGCGTCCCCGACGTCGAGCGCGCGTGGGGCACCCGGGTGCTCGACGGCTACGTCGTGCTCGACACCGAGCGCACGGCCGAGGGTGTGTCCCCGCCGCGACCCGACCGGCTCGAGGACCCGGACCGGAGCCTCGGACCCCACCAGGCCTACGCGTTCCAGTGGTGGATGACGATGCCGCTGGGCCTGGTGCTCATCTGGCTCGGGCTGCGCCGCGAGCTGCGTGACGAGACGACGGAGCGCCCGACGAAGCCCAAGAAGGTCCGGATCTGGGACGAAGAGGACTACTGACCTCGCGCCCGCACGTCGTTCTCGCCGCGGCATGCCGTCGCACCGACAGGGACGGTCGGGAGCGCCATGGACCTGCGTGAAGGACCCGACAACCACGCGTCGCCCCCCGCGGACGGGGGGCGACGCGTGGTGTGAGGAGTGGCCGCCCGACGGATCAGGAGTGGCTACACCGACGGGTCAGGAGTGGCTGCCCCGACGTCGTGAGGCGGCGAGGGTCGCGCCGCCGGCGAGCAG
This sequence comes from Knoellia aerolata DSM 18566, assembly GCF_000768695.1. Taxonomy (GTDB): domain Bacteria; phylum Actinomycetota; class Actinomycetes; order Actinomycetales; family Dermatophilaceae; genus Knoellia; species Knoellia aerolata. Next base: position 112,446 of record NZ_AVPL01000002.1, on the reverse strand, counting down.
CAGCGCCGTCCCGCCGAGGACGAACCCGAGACTGGTCCCGGCCGGGTCGACGAGGTCGGTCTCGATGACCGGCCCGTTCGGCTGCCCGGGGCTCGTCGAGGGGCCCGGCGTCGTGGTGACGCCAAGGGTCGGGGTGACCGTGACGCTCGGCGTCGTGGTGACGCCAGGGGTCGGGGTGACCGTGACGCTCGGCGTCGGGGTCGGAGTGACCGTGACGCTGGGCGTGGGGGTCGGGGTGACGCTCGGCGTGGGGGTCGGGGTGACGGTCGGCGTCGGCTCGCCTGCGGGAGCGCAGTCGGCCGCGGCGACGTCCTCGGTGGCGACGCCCGCGCCGTCGGTCTCCCAGTTGTCGTCCCAGTTGAGGCCCTCGAAGCTCACGGTGTCCTCCGAGCCCTGCGCGACGTACTCGAACGGCGGGATGACGTCGCGTCCGTCCTGGTGCGTGCCGTGAGCCCCCTTGACGATGCTCGCACCGTCGGTGGTGAGGACGACGAACGTGCCCGCGTCGCCGGTGGCGTGGCAGAAGGTGATGTTGTCCTGGGAGTCGGCCTGGGCCGCGGCCCCGAAGGCGACGCCGGACGCGCCGACGAGCGCGAGCCCGAAGGCGGCGCTGGTGAGACGACGGGTGATCTGCTGAGCCATGGGTGTGAGTTCCTTCGATGTCCCCGGACCAGCACGGTCGTGCTGGTTACCGAGAGCATGCCTAGGAAGATCGGCCCCGGTCGGTGCTCCCTGAGAGATGACCCGAAGACGTCAGTGTCATCACCCGAAATGACTATGTCGCGGCGTCCGTCGTGAGGATGGCCTGGTCGGAGAACTGGGTCGTGTAGAGGTCCGCGTAGAGGCCGCCGTTGGCCAGCAGCTCGGCGTGGGTGCCGCGCTCGACGATGCGGCCCCGGTCCATGACGAGGATGACGTCGGCGTGGCGCACGGTCGAGAGCCGGTGGGCGATGACGAGTGAGGTCCTCCCCTCGAGCGCGGTGTCGAGGGCGCGTTGCACCGCCACCTCGCTCTCGCTGTCGAGGTGCGCCGTCGCCTCGTCGAGGACGACGAGCCGCGGGCCCTTGAGCAGCAGCCGCGCGATCGCGATGCGCTGCTTCTCGCCGCCGCTCAGCCGGTGACCGCGGTCGCCGACCACCGTGTCCAGCCCGGACGGCAGCCGCTCCACGAGCTCCCAGATCCGGGCGGCGCGCAGCGCGGACTCGATGTCGGCGGTGGACGCGGACGGTGCGGCATACAGGAGGTTGGCGCGGATGGTGTCGTGGAAGAGGTGCGCGTCCTGGGTGACCACGCTGACGGTGTCGCGCAGCGACGCGAAGGTGGCCCGGCGCAGGTCGACGCCGTTGACCCGGACCGCGCCACTCGTCGGGTCGTAGAGGCGGGCCACGAGGGCGGTGAGCGTGGACTTGCCGGCCCCGCTCGGTCCGACGAGGGCGACCATCTGCCCGGGCTCGATCGTCCCGTCGATGTCGTCGAGCACGACCTCCCCCGCACCCCGGTCGCCTGTCGCGGTGGACTCGAGCGAGCTGAGCGAGACGTCGTCGGCAGCGGGGTAGGCGAAGCCGACGTGGTCGAGGTCGACGCGGACCGGACCGTCCGGAAGCGGGACGGCGTCCGCAGCCTCGGCGACCAGCGGCTTGAGGTCGAGGACCTCGAAGACGCGCTCGAAGGAGACGAGCGCGGTCATGACGTCGACGCGGGCGTTCGACATCGTCGTGAGAGGTCCGTAGAGGCGCCCGAGGAGGGCAGTGAGCGCGATGAGGGTGCCGACCGACAGGCCCCCGCCCACCGCCATGACTCCCCCGAAGCCGTAGACGAGGGCGGTGGCGAGCGCAGCGACCAGCGTGAGACCGACGAAGAAGACGGACCGGTTCACCGCGATGCGCACGCCGATGTCGCGGACCCGCTCGGCCCGCTCGGAGTACTCGCGGTCCTCGGTGTCCGGGTTGCCGTAGATCTTGACGAGCAGGGCGCCGGCGACGTTGAACCGCTCGGTCATCCGGGTGCCGAGGTCGGCGTTGAGCCCCATCTGCTCGTGGGCCATCGCTGCCAGTCGGCCACCCATGGCCCGGGCGGGCACGAGGAAGATCGGGACGAGCAGCAGCGAGGCGATGGTCAGCTGCCAGGAGAGGTAGAGCATCCCGCCGATGATGAGGGCCAGCGACACCGCGTTGCTCACGACGCTCGAGAGCACGGACGTGAAGGCCTGCTGCGCGCCGATGACGTCGTTGTTGAGGCGTGAGACCAGGGCGCCGGTCTGCGCCCTCGTGAAGAACGCGATCGGCTGGCGCATGACGTGGGCGAAGACCTGAGTGCGCAGGTCCACGATGAGGCCCTCGCCGATGCGCGAGGAGAGCCAGCGCGACACGAGCGTCAGGCCGGCACTGAGGACCGCGATGGCCGCCACGAGGAGCGAGAGGCGGACGACGAGGCCGGAGTTCTTCGGGTAGATCCCGTCGTCGATGAGGCTCTTGAGCAGGAACGGGGTGGCGACGATGAGCACCGCGTCGACGACGACGAGGCTGAGGAAGACCGCGATGATGCGGCGGTAGGGGGCGGCATAGGACAGGACCCGCCGGGTCGTGCCCGGGGCCAGCTCCTTGGACCGGACGCTCGCGTCCTTGCTCAGGCTGTGGATGGCCTGCCAGCCGGCCATGCTCATCGGGATCCCGCTCTCATGTCACTGCATCCGTCATGTCGTCGATCCTCGGTCCTCAGGTGCACGACAGGTCAACGGGCTGGAGGCCCGGCCGATTCCTCGTGCGTCGTCCCACGATCTCAGGCGAGGGTGACAAGGTCCTTGTAGTCCGGGCCCCAGAGGTCCTCGACGCCGTCGGGCAGCAGCAGGATCCGCTCCGGCTCGAGCGCGTCGACGGCACCCTCGTCGTGGGTCACGAGGACGACCGCGCCCTTGTAGGTCCGCAACGCCCCGAGGATCTCGGCGCGCGAGGCCGGGTCGAGGTTGTTGGTCGGCTCGTCGAGGAGCAGGACGTTGGCCGACGAGACGACGAGCAGGGCCAGCGACAGGCGGGTCTTCTCCCCGCCCGACAGCACACCCGCGGGCTTGTCGACGTCGTCGCCGGAGAAGAGGAACGAGCCCAGCACCTTGCGGACGTCGGTCTCGCCGAGCTCCGGCGCGGCCGACTTCATGTTGTCGAGCACCGTGCGGTCCACGTCGAGGTTCTCGTGCTCCTGCGCGTAGTAGCCGATCTTGAGGCCGTGACCGGGCTCGACCTGGCCGGTGTCCGGGGCGTCGACGCCGGCGAGCATCCGCAGCAGGGTCGTCTTGCCCGCGCCGTTGAGGCCGAGGACGACGACGCGGGACCCGCGGTCGATGGCGAGGTCGACGTCGGTGAAGATCTCGAGGGAGCCGTACGACCGCGACAGCCCGGATGCACGCAGGGGGGTCCGCCCGCACGGCGACGGGTCGGGAAAGCGGAGCTTGGCCACGCGGTCGACCGCGCGCTCGGACTCGAGGCCGGAGAGGAGCCGCTCGGCGCGACGCTGCATGTTCTGGGCGGCCACGGTCTTGGTGGCCTTGGCGCGCATCTTGTCGGCCTGGGCCATGAGGACGCCGGCCTTCTTCTCGGCGTTGGCCCGCTCACGCTTGCGACGCCGCTCGTCGGTCTCACGCTGCTGGAGGTAGGGCTTCCAGCCGAGGTTGTAGATGTCGAGCTCGGCCCGGTTCGCGTCGAGGTGGAACACCTTGTTGACCACGGCGTCGAGGAGGTCGACGTCGTGCGAGATGACGATGAGGCCGCCGCGGAAGGTCTTGAGGTGCTCGCGCAGCCAGACGATGGAGTCGGCGTCGAGGTGGTTGGTCGGCTCGTCGAGGAGCAGCGTCTCGGCGCCCGAGAAGAGGATGCGCGAGAGCTCGACACGGCGGCGTTGTCCACCGGAGAGGGTGTCGAGGGACTGGTCGAGGTGACGTTCCTCGAGCGCCAGCGCGGAGGCGATCGAGGCCGCTTCGGACTCGGCGGCGTACCCGCCCGCCGCCTGGAACTCGGCGTCGAGCCGACCCCACCGACGCATGGCCTTCTCCTGCTTCTCGCCCGTCTCCTCCGCCATGGCGGTCTCGGCGGCACGCAGGTCTCGCACGATCTGGTCGAGGCCACGTGCGGAGAGGATGCGGTCGCGGGCGGTGACGTGGAGGTCGCCGGTGCGCGGGTCCTGCGGGAGGTAGCCGACCTCGCCCGTGCTCTGGATCTGCCCGGCCGCGGGCTGCCCGACCCCGGCGAGGACCTTGGTGAGGGTCGTCTTGCCGGCCCCGTTTCGCCCCACGAGCCCGATCCGGTCGCCGGCGGCGACACGGAAGGAGACTCCGTCGAGGAGCAGGCGGGGACCCGCGCGCAGCTCGATCGCGGCAGCAGAGAGCACAGGAGTCCTTCGTCGTGGGTTTTCGTCGGTGTCATCACGAGGCGCACCGCTGGCACACCGCGGGCCTTCTGACGCCTAGTCTAGGTGGCGCCGTGCTCCGCACGGAAAATGCCCACCATGGGAGGACGTGCATGAGCTTCAACGACGACGTCAGTCTCGACACCTCTCAGGTGGAGTCGGGAGGCAGCGGCGGTGGCCCGGGTGGCATCGCGGTCGGCGGTGGCATCGGCGGCATCATCATGCTCATCATCGCCCTCATCTTCGGCATCAACCCCTCCGACCTCCCCACGGGCGGCGGAGGCGGCACGGGCCGGGAGCAGGTCGACGGGACCTCGACGAGTGGCGAGGCCTTCGAGCGCTGCAAGACCGGGGCCGACGCCGACGCCGACGTCGAGTGCCGCGTCATCGGCACCGTGAACTCGGTGCAGGCCTTCTGGACCGAGGCCCTCCCCCGCTACCAGAAGCAGTGGCAGCCGACCAAGACCGTCCTCTACCAGGGCTCGACCCAGTCGCAGTGCGGCACCGCGAGCAACCAGGTCGGCCCGTTCTACTGCCCCCTGGACCAGAAGGTGTACATCGACGCCGACTTCTTCGCGATCCTCCAGCAGCAGTTCGGCTCCGACGGTGGGGCCCTGGCGCAGGAGTACGTCGTGGCCCACGAGTACGGCCACGCCCTCCAGGACCAGCTCGGCCTCCTGGGCCGCGCCCAGCAGGACCCGCAGGGCCCGAACAGCGGGGCCGTGCGGATCGAGCTCATGGCCGACTGCCTCGCCGGCGTCTGGGCCAAGAACGCCTCGACGACCGAGGGTCCCGAGGGCAAGCCGTTCCTCGAGCCGCTCACCGAGGCCGACATCAAGAGCGCGCTGTCGGCCGCGTCGGCCGTCGGCGACGACCGCATCCAGGAGAAGACCCAGGGCCAGGTCAACCCGGAGGCGTGGACCCACGGCAGCGCCGAGGCCCGCCAGCGGTGGTTCCTCCAGGGCTTCAAGACCGGCGACCTCAACCAGTGCAACACCTTCAACGTCGACCGGGTCTCCTGACCTGGCCGATCCGCCGTGCACGACCGATGAGCAGGAGGTCCCGATGACACCCGAGGAGATCCTCGAGAAGGTGGGCGACCAGGTCGGTGTCCGGCGGGTCTTCGGCAGCCCGGTGGAGCACGACGGGGTCCTCGTCGTCCCGGTGGCCGTCGCCATCGGCGGTGGCGGCGGGGGCACGGACGGTGACGGGGGTGGCAGCGGCTTCGGCGGCATGGTCCGCGGCATCGGCGTGTACGCGATCAGGGACGGGCGGGTCCGCTTCGTCCCCGCCGTCGACACCACCGCGCTCGCGGCCCTCGGCGTCCTGCTGGCGGGCCTCGTCCTGCGCACCGGCGCCAGGCGACGGGTCGGTCACTGACCCTGTCCGCGACACGCGACGTGCCGTCGGTCAGTCTCCCCCGGGGTGCGCCTTGTCGAGCTCCTGCAGGAGCCGGTGCGCGGCCAGCTCGACCTTCTTGTGCCGCCACTGCGAGGCGCGGAAGACGCAGGCGATGAGCGCACTGCGGTGCAGGCTGTCGAAGTCACCGAACGCGAACGCGTGCCGCGCCTTCGTCTCGTCGTTGGCACCCTCGGTGAGGCCGAGGTGCCAGGCGCCGTAGTCGCGCCACCCGTGCTCCTCGAGGAAGGCGTTCTGGGCGTCGGCGTCGGGCTGGACCTCGCTCCACTCGCTGTCGAGGACCACCTTGCCGGCCGCGATGAGGTCGCGGGCGTGACGCACCGCCGAGCGGTTCACCGTGTAGGAGGCCATGCGCCCATCATCGACCCGGACCGTCGTCGATGTGCACCTCGACGGCCCGGGACCTGCGCACGACCTCGTCGAGGACGGCGCGACGAGGGTCGCCGATGTCGGCGAACTCCCGGCGCGGCAAGGTGAGCAGCGACGCGAACCGGGGGTCCTCCAGCACCTCGCCGGCGAGCGTGCGGTCCCCGCCGACGACCAGGGCCTGCGGCGTGCCCTGCGACAGGATGCGCTGGGCGTGGTCGGCCACGGCGCGCACCAGCTCGTCGGCCTGGTTGCCCCGACGCCGCGCGAACCGCTGCTGGGACCAGCCACCGGCGGCCGTGCGCGACTGCACGTGGCGTGTCCCGACCTTGTGCGCGACGAGGGTCGACCCGTCGACGAGCGCGACGGCATACCCGCCCCGCCTGATGAGCACCACGGCGAGCCACCGGTGCTCGAAACGCGTGACCCCGACGACCCGCTGGGGGCCGTCGGGGTTGTTGGAGTCGAAGCGCTCGCGCCAGGCGGCGTACCGCTCGGGCGCGACCTCGACGACGCGACTCACGCGGTGACGATCACGGAAGGTGACGACTCAGATGTTGAAGCCGAGGGCGCGCAGCTGCTCGCGGCCGTCGTCGGTGATCTTGTCCGGGCCCCACGGGGGCATCCAGACCCAGTTGACGCGGTACGAGGACACGAGGCCCTCGAGCGACTGCTGGGTCTGGTCCTCGATGACGTCGGTCAGCGGGCAGGCCGCCGACGTCAGGGTCATGTCGATGACGGCGTGGTTCTGGCCGTCGACGGTGATGCCGTAGACGAGCCCGAGGTCGACGACGTTGATGCCGAGCTCCGGGTCGACCACGTCGCGCATGGCCTCCTCGACGTCGGCCACGTTGACCGGCGCGCTGGTGGTCTCACTCATGGTGTTCCTTCCTCAGGATCTGTGCCGGTGACCGCGACGCGGTGACCGCTCTGGTGCAACGCATCGGTGAACGCCATCCATCCGAGGAGCGCGCACTTGACGCGTGCGGGGTACCTGGCGACACCGGCGAGGGCGACGCCGTCACCGATGACCTCCTCGTCGCCGGGGTCCTCCCCCTTGGACGTGAGCATCGCCTTCATCGCCTCGAAGGTCGTCAGTGCCTCGCTCAGCGGGTGGCCGATCGTCTCCTCCGCGAGGATCGAGACCGAGGCCATGCTGATCGAGCAGCCGAGAGCGTCGTACGAGACGTCCTCGACGACGGCGGTGGGTCCCTCCCCGACGATGTGGAGACGCAGGGTCACCTCGTCGCCGCAGGTCGGGTTGACGTGGTGCACCTCGGCCTCGAAGGGCTCGCGCAGACCCGCGTGCTGGGGGCGCTTGGAGTGCTCGAGGATGAGCTCCTGGTAGAGGTCCATCAGCTCGCTCCTCGCAGCCGTGGGTCACCGAAGATCTCGGGCACGGTGTCGAGCGCGTCGAGCAGGGCGTCGACCTCACCCACGGTGTTGTATGCCGCGAAGCTGGCTCGCGTCGTCGCCGCCACCTTGAAGCGGCGGTGCAGGGGCCACGCGCAGTGGTGGCCGACGCGGACGGCGACGCCGGAACCGTCGAGGACCTGCCCCACGTCGTGGGCGTGCACGTCGTCGACGACGAACGCGACCGTGCCCCCTCGCGACTCGAGGTCGGTGGGTCCGACGACGGTGACCCACGGGCGCGCCGCGAGACCGGCGAGGAGCCGCTCGGTGAGCGCGAGCTCGTGCGCGTGGATGCGCTCGATGCCGAGGGCGTCGATGTAGTCGACGGCCGCCGCGAGGCCGATGGCCTGTGCGGTCATCGGCACGCCCGCCTCGAAGCGCTGCGGCGGCGGGGCGTAGGTGCTGGCCTCCATCCGGACGGTCTCGATCATCGAGCCCCCGGTGAGGAACGGCGGCATCGCCTCGAGCAGCTCGCGGCGACCCCAGAGCACGCCGATGCCGCTGGGACCGAACATCTTGTGGCCCGAGAAGGCGAGGAAGTCCACACCGAGCGCCTCGACGTCGACGCCCAGGTGCGGCACCGACTGGCAGGCGTCGAGGACCACGAGGGCGTCGACGGCGTGGGCGCGCTCGACGAGCTCGTCGACCGGGTTCAACGTGCCGAGCACGTTGGAGGCGTGGACGACCGCGACGACCTTGGTGCGCTCGGTGAGGAGCGAGTCGAGGTCGGAGAGGTCGAGCCGGCCCTCGTCGGTGACGGGGATCCACCGCAGGGTCGCCCCGGTGCGTCGGCACAGCTCCTGCCACGGCACGAGGTTGGCGTGGTGCTCCATCTCGGTGACGAGCACCTCGTCACCGGCGCCCAGCGCGAAGCGCTCACTGCCCGGGATGCCCGGGTGCGGCGAGCCCGAGAACGCGTAGGCGACGAGGTTGAGGGCCTCGGTCGCGTTCTTGGTGAACACGACGTCCTGGGCCGCCGCGCCGATGAAGCCCGCAATGCGCTCGCGCGCACCCTCGTATGCCGCCGTGGCCTCCTCCGAGAGCGCGTGGGCTCCACGGTGGGGCGCGGAGTTGAGGCGCTCGTAGAAGTCGCGCTCGGCGTCGAGGACCTGCACGGGCTTGTGCGAGGTGGCCCCGGAGTCGAGGTAGACGAGCGGAGCACCGTCACGCACGGTGCGCGCGAGGATCGGGAAGTCGGCCCGGATGCGGGCGACCTCCTCGGGGGAGAACGGCGAGGCTGTCATGGGTGCCAGCTCAGGCGCTCGCGCCCTGGAACCGGTCGTAGCCCTCGGCCTCGAGGCGGTCGGCGAGCTCGGGCCCACCCTGCTCGGCGATCCGTCCGTCGACGAAGACGTGGACGAAGTCGGGGGTGATGTAGCCCAGGATCCGGGTGTAGTGCGTGATGAGCAGGACCCCGGACCCGGTGGTCTCCTTGGCGCGGTTGACGCCCTCCGACACGATCCGCAGCGCGTCGACGTCGAGGCCGGAGTCGGTCTCGTCGAGGATCGCGAACTTCGGCTTGAGCAGCTCCATCTGGAGGATCTCGTGGCGCTTCTTCTCGCCGCCGGAGAAGCCCTCGTTGACGCCGCGTTCGGACACCTTGGGGTCCATGCGCAGCGCGCCCATGGCCTGCTTGAGGTCCTTGACCCACGTGCGCAGCTTGGGGGCCTCGCCGTCGATGGCGGTCTTCGCGGTGCGCAGGAAGTTGCTCACCGTGACGCCGGGGACCTCGACGGGGTACTGCATGGCGAGGAAGAGGCCCGCGCGGGCTCGCTCGTCGACGCTCATGGCGAGGACGTCCTCGCCGTCGAGGGTGACGGTCCCCTGGGTGACCGTGTACTTGGGGTGGCCGGCGATCGAGTACGCGAGCGTCGACTTGCCGGAGCCGTTGGGGCCCATGATCGCGTGCGTCTCACCGGAGTTGATGGTCAGCGTGACGCCACGGAGGATCTCCTTGGTGCCCTGCTCGGTCTCGACGGTGACGTGCAGGTCAGTGACTGCGAGTGTGCTCATGAAGGTTCAGCTCTCCTGGGTCAGGGCGACGTGGACGTCGTCACCCACGATCTTGACGGTGTGGACGGCGAGGGCGACGGTGGCGGGAGGGCCCGACGGCTCCCCGGTGCGGATGTCGAAGCGCGAGCCGTGCAGCCAGCACTCGAGGGTGCACCCGTCGAGCTCTCCCTCGGACAGCGAGACGTTGGCGTGGGTGCAGGTGTCGTCCACGGCGTGGACCTCGCCCTCCGCCGTGCGGACGATGGCGACGATCCTGCCGCCGATGTCGGCGGCGACGACCCCCACGGCGGGGAGCTCGTCGAGGGCGCAGACGCGGATGAAGCCGTTCGACGTCGCCTGGGTGTCGCTCACGCGGTCCCCTCCAGCTCGCGGTCGATGGCCTCCATCAGGTGGGACTCGATCTCGGGGACGCCGATGCGGCCGACGATCGAGGCGAAGAAGCCACGCACGACGAGACGTCGGGCGGTGTCCTCGTCGATCCCTCGGGCCTGCAGGTAGAAGAGCTGCTGGTCGTCGAAGCGACCGGTGGCGGAGGCGTGACCGGCACCGGCGATCTCGCCGGTCTCGATCTCGAGGTTCGGCACCGAGTCGGCCCGGGCGCCGTCGGTGAGGATGAGGTTGCGGTTGAGCTCGTAGGTGTCGGTGCCCTCGGCGCTCGCGCGGATGAGGACGTCACCCACCCACACGGTGTGGGCGGAGTCGCCCTGCAGCGCGCTCTTGTACTCGACGTTGGAGCGGCAGTGCGGCGCCTCGTGGTCGACGAAGAGGCGGTGCTCCTGGTGCTGGCCGGCGTCGGCGAAGGAGACGCCGAGCGCCTCGAACGAGCCGCCCGGACCGGCATACGAGGCGTTCGTGTTGAGCCGCACGATGCTGCCACCGAGGGTGACGGCGATGTGGCGCACGGTGGCGTCACGGCCGACGACGACGTCGTGCTGGCCCAAGTGCAGGGCGGTGTCGTCCCACTCCTGGACCGTGACGAGCGTGACGTCGGCACCGTCGCCGACGACGACGGAGAGCAGCTCGGAGTACTGGGCGTCGCCCTCGTGGCGCAGGACGATCGTCACCTTGGCGAACTGGCCGACGCGCACGAGGGTGTGCGCGTGCGACAGGGCACCCTCACCGGTGAGGCTGATGCGCACCGGCTCCTCCGGCTGGGCCTCGGCGCGCACGTCGAGGACGGTCACCGACTGGGCCTGGTCGACGGCGACGACAGCCGCGCGGTCGGCCGGCTTCGGCGCACCGCTGGCCAGCCACTCCTCGCGGGAGAGGCTGGAGAGGGTCACACCCTCGGGCAGGAACTCCTCACGGCGCAGCGCCGTGCCGGCCGTCTCGGCGAAGAGCGACTGGAGCCGGTCGACGGGGGTGAAGCGCCACTCCTCCTCGCGGCCGGACGGGACGGGGAAGTCCGCGACGGCATACGAGGTGGTGCGCTCGGCCCGCGACTGGTCGGGCACGAAGGCGGCGACGCTGTCGGTGTGGCCGGGGTACTCGCTGGTCTGGGGCTTGCTGGCCAGCAGGCTCATCCGACCGCTCCTTCCATCTGCAGCTCGATGAGCCGGTTGAGCTCGAGGGCGTACTCCATCGGCAGCTCCTTGGCGATCGGCTCGACGAAGCCGCGCACGATCATCGCCATCGCCTCGGTCTCGGACATGCCTCGGGACATGAGGTAGAACATCTGGTCCTCGGACACCTTGGAGACCGTGGCCTCGTGGCCCATCGTCACGTCGTCCTCGCGGATGTCGACGTAGGGGTAGGTGTCGGAGCGGCTGATCGTGTCGACGAGCAGGGCGTCGCAGACGACGCTCGACTTCGACCCGTGCGCGCCCTCCATGATCTGGACGAGGCCGCGGTACGAGGTGCGGCCGCCGCCACGCGCCACGGACTTCGACACGATCGTCGAGGAGGTGTTGGGCGCGGCGTGGACCATCTTGGAGCCGGCGTCCTGGTGCTGGCCCTCGCCGGCGAAGGCGACGGACAGCGTCTCGCCACGGGCGTGCTCGCCCATGAGGAAGACGGCGGGGTACTTCATCGTCACCTTGGAGCCGATGTTGCCGTCGATCCACTCCATCGTCGCCCCCTCGGCGCAGGTCGCGCGCTTGGTGACGAGGTTGTAGACGTTGTTGGACCAGTTCTGGATGGTCGTGTAACGCACCCGGGCGTTCTTCTTGACGATGATCTCGACGACGGCGGAGTGCAGCGAGTCCGACTGGTAGATCGGCGCGGTGCAGCCCTCGACGTAGTGCACGGAGGAACCCTCGTCGGCGATGATCAGCGTCCGCTCGAACTGGCCCATGTTCTCGGTGTTGATCCGGAAGTAGGCCTGCAGCGGGATGTCGACGTGGACACCCGGCGGGACGTAGATGAACGAGCCACCCGACCACACGGCGGTGTTGAGCGAGGCGAACTTGTTGTCGCCCGCCGGGATGACCGAGCAGAAGTACTCACGGAAGAGCTCCTCGTGCTCGCGCAGGCCGGTGTCGGTGTCGACGAAGATGACGCCCTGCTCCTCCAGGTCCTCACGGATCTGGTGGTAGACGACCTCGGACTCGTACTGGGCAGCGACGCCGCCGACGAGCCGCTGCTTCTCGGCCTCGGGGATGCCAAGACGGTCGTACGTGTTCTTGATGTCCTCGGGCAGGTCCTCCCAGGAGGTCGCCTGCTTCTCCGTGGACTTGACGAAGTACTTGATGTTCTGGAAGTCGATGCCGGTGAGGTCGCTCCCCCACGTCGGCATGGGCTTCTTGTGGAACAGGCGGAGGGACTTCATGCGGAGGTCCTCCATCCACTGCGGCTCGCTCTTGCGCCGCGAGATGTCAAGGACGACCTCGTCGTTGAGTCCGCGTCGGGCGTTGGTGCCAGCAGCGTCGCTGTCCGCCCATCCGAAGTCATAGCGCCCGAGGTCTTTGAGACCCGGGTTGAGCTCTTCGATGGTGCTCATCGAGTGGACCCTTCTGTGGTGGGGACGAACGTCGTGCACACGTGATCTCCGTGCGCGAGGGTTGCGAGACGTTGGACGTGCACGCCGAGGAGGCGCGAGAACGCGTCCGTTTCAGCGTCACAGAACTGGGGAAATTCCCGGGCGGCGTGCTGGACCGGACAGTGACCCTGACAGAGCTGTATGCCGGACAGCCCGGTGGGTGCAGCGTCGGCGCTCGGGCCCGTGCGGCCGACGGGCCGGGCGGAGGCGGCGAAGCCGTCACGCGTGAGCGCGGCGACGAGCACGTCGACCCGCTCGGCGGTGTCGGGACCCGCGGAGGCGAGCTCTGCGGCATACCGCTTCTCGACGGCACCGACGCGGGACTCTGCGAAGCGCCTCACGGCGTCGTCGCCGCCCTCCCGCGACAGGAAGCGCAGCGCCTCGGTCGCGAGGTGGTCGTAGTCGGACTCGAGCGCCTGGTGGCCGCCCTCGCTGAGGACGAAGGAGCGGGCCGGCCGCCCACGGCCGCGGCCCGGGGACGCCGCGCTCTCACGCTCGTCGATGAGCCCTGCCTCGGTGAGGTTCTCGAGGTGGCGTCGGACCGCGGGGACGGTGAGTCCGAGGTCGTCGGCGAGCGCCGTGGCCGTCACCGGACCGCGCTCACCGATGGCCTGCAGGACCCGGTCGCGCGTACGCGACTCGAGGACCTGCGGCACCATGGCGGTACGCGCGATATTCACAACACCCATGTTACGTAATTGCGCAGGGCTTGGGAAACGAAGGCCCCCCTAACCAGGCGCGGGCGCGTTGGGGGCATCGACAGGGGAGCCGCGCCAGGACCACACTGGAATCGACGTCGGCGGCGTCGCCGACGGGAAGGGAGCAGGGGACATGCTCTGGTTCTGGGGCACCGTGGCGGCCGTGCTGGCGGTCGCCGTGGTCACTGCATGGTTCTTCGACCGGCGGCGGACGGGAGGGTCCGGACTGACCGACCGGGAGCGGGCCGCCTTCGAGCGGGGCCGCAACGACGCGTACCGGGCGGGAGATACCTACGGCGCTGGTGGTGGCGGCTTCGACGGCGGCGGCGTGGGCTGACCCCTCGCTCAGGACTCGGCCACCCAGGCAGGTGCCGGGACCCCGTTGCCGGTGAGGTCGTCACAACGGACGTACTGCGCGCCGACGCGCTCGAGCGGGCACGGGGGCGTCGAGGTCCCGACCGGGATGACGCGCGTCTCCCCCGGGTCCGGACGAGCGGAGGCCGGGACGGCGCCGGCCACGACGAGGAGGACCGCGGTGGCGGCGGTGGCGACGGACGCGAGGATGCGCTGCGGGAGTGGTGCGGTGCGGTTCATGACAGGTCCTGGGTTCCGGGGGTGGTCGTGCTGACCCCTCCACGCTCCCGCCGGCGCCTCCTTGCCGGCATCGGGCTCTCCTCCTGAGATCCAGCCCCCAGACCCTGAGATCGGCGAGACTGGCCCGGAGCCTGGCTGCTGTCCGTCACCCGACGGCGGTGTGCGGGGCCGACGACCCGAGCAGGAGGCGCAGGTGTCCCCAGGGGCCGAGCTGCACGTGGACGCGGCACTGCTCGACGAGGCGATCCGGGAGGCGGCCTTCACCGGCGTGGTGGCGGTGGACGTCGACGACCACCGGACCCTCGAGCGGTGCGAGGGCTTCGCCCACCGGGCCCTGCGGGCACCCATGACGGCCCGCACGCGGATCGGCATCGCCAGTGGCAGCAAGACGTTCACCGCGCTGGCGGTGATGCGGCTCGTCGAGGACGGCGAGCTGGGCCTCGACCAGCCCCTGCGCGGATTGCTCGGCGCGGACCTGCCCCTCGTCGACGACGGCGTGACGATCGAGCACCTGCTGGGCCAGACGTCGGGGATCGGGGACTACCTCGACGAGAGCACGTGGGAGCCGGCGGACCTCGTCCTCGACGTGCCGCCCCACACCCTCACCACGGCGGAGGCGTTCCTGCCCGTGCTCGAGGGCCACCCACAGGTGTTCACCCCGGGCGAGCGCTTCGCCTACTGCAACGGCGGCTACATGGTGCTGGCGCTCGCACTCGAGCGCGCCACCGGCCGGACCTACCACGACGTCGTGCAGAGCCTGGTGCTCGAGCCGGCGGGCCTGCGGCACACGGGCTTCCTCCCGCTCAACGAGCTCCCGGCCGACGCGGCGCTCGGCTACCTGTGGGACGAGGGCGACCTCGTCAACACGCTCCACCTCCCGGTGCTCGGCAACGGGGACGGCGGGGCGTTCACGACCGCCGACGACGTGCACCGGTTCTGGCTGGCCCTGCTCGACGGCCGGATCGTCGGGCGCGAGTCCGTCGACGAGATGAGCCGGCCGCGCCACGACGTCCCGGACGAGGACCTGCGCTACGGGCTGGGGTTCTGGCTCCACCGGACGCACCCGGCACTCGTCCTCGAGGGGTACGACGCCGGCGTGTCGTTCCGGTCGACCCACCTCGTCGGCGAGCGCACGACCGTGACCGTGCTCGGCAACAGCTCGCACGGCGCCTGGCCGGTGGCCCGGGTGCTGGCGCGCGCGATCGACGCGCACCTCGTCGACCCGGCCGGTCAGGACGCGAGGACGAAGGGCCCTGACCGGCACCGGTCACGGCGAGTCCCGCTCGTCCTCGTCGTCGTCCTCGGCATCGGGCAGGAAGACGGACGGCATGCGATGCCGTCGCGGGGCCACCGAGTCGGGGCCGAGCAGGCTCTCGCGCAACGGCGCCGTGAGCACACCGAGGGGTGCCTGGAGGATGTAGCCGTAGGCGATGACGAGCCCGGTGAGACCGGGGTCGAGCAGGAGGCCGACGACGATCGCGAGGGCGCCCGCGACCGTGGTGGCCCAGGCGGCCGCCCCGCGCGGCTGCAGGAGGTTGCGGAAGGACCGGAACCGGATCGACGTGACCATGAGCACGGCGGGCACGACGCTGATGACGATGGGGACGATGAGCGAGGCGTCGTAGCCGCCCGCCTCGGGCTGGTTGAGCGCGAAGATCGTCGCCATCACCACGGCCGCCGCCGCCGGGCTGGGCAGCCCGACGAAGTAGCGCTTGTCCGCCGTCGGGTCGACCGTGACGTTGAACCGCGCCAGGCGGAAGGCCGCGCAGCCGAGCCAGAAGAAGGCCGCGAGCCACGACAGGATGGGGTAGTCGGGCAGCGCCCACGTGTGCACGAGGATCGCCGGGGCGAACCCGAACGAGATGAGGTCGGCGAGCGAGTCCATCTGCAGGCCGAACGGCGAGGTGGCCCCCACGAGGCGGGCGACGCCGCCGTCGGCGATGTCCATGATGATCGAGACGGCGATGAGGACCGCCGCGAGGGTGAAGTGCTCGCGGAACGCCAGGAGCACCGACGACAGGCCGCTCATCATGTTGAGGATCGTGAAGATCGTCGGGGCCGTGACCCGCAACCGCTCGGTCTTGCCGAGCTGCCGGAGCGAGACGACCTCCGCGCCGGTCGGCGAGACGAGCCGCCAGCGGTCGAAGCGCCGGCGACGACCGGACGCGACGTCGCTCACGGGGCGCCGTCCGCCGCGGGCCACCGGGCGATGACCGTCTCACCCGCGACGACGCGGGCCCCGGACTGCACGAGGAGGTCGACCTCCGGCGGGACGAAGACGTCCATGCGCGACCCGAACTTCATCAGGCCGATGCGCTGGCCCGTCGAGATCTCCTCGCCGGCCGACACCCGGGTGACGACGCGTCGCGCCATGAGCCCGACGATCTGCCGGAAGTGGACGACGCGGATGCGTCCCGCGACCTCGCGCTCGACGACGAGGTCGGTGCGCTCGTTGAGGTGGGCGCTCTCGTGGGTGTATGCCGCGAGCCACTTCCCCGGTCGGTAGGTCACCTCGCGCAGCCGGCCGCCGTACGGGGTGCGGTTGATGTGCACGTCGAAGGCCGACAGGAAGATGCTCACCTGCTGCCACTCCCCCTCGGGCGCGACACCGTCCTGGCCGGGTCCGGCATACATCACCTTGCCGTCCGCGGGCGAGACCACGTCGTCGTCGGCGACCGGGGTCCGGTCCGCGGAGCGGTCGGGGTCGCGGAAGAACAGGGCGACGGCCGCCGGCAGCGCGCCGAGGGTCAGGGCGGCGCCGGGCCGCCCGGCAAGAGCTGCCAGGACGGCGGGGACGGCGGCGACGGCGGTGGCCGGGGCGGCCTCGCGGTCGATGGTGACCATGGGACTCCTTGGGTCGAGTGGGCCCAGCCTAGGATGTCGGCCGTGTCTGCAGTCGAGGTCGCCCGTCTGAGCCGCGTCGTCGGCGGGGTGCGCGCCGTCGACGACTCCACGTGGTCGGCCGGGTCCGGCGAGGTCACCGCGGTGCTCGGTCCCAACGGCGCGGGCAAGACGACGACGATGGAGTGCCTCGAGGGGCTGCAGCGACCGACGTCCGGCACCGCACGTGTCCTCGGCACCGACCCGTGGCGGGCCTCCGCGGAGCACCGGGCGCGCGTCGGGGTGATGCTCCAGGACGGCGGGCTCCCGGTCACGACGACCGCGCGGCGGCTCCTGCACCACGTCGCCCGCCTCCACAGCGGGCCCGCGGACGTGTCCGCCCTCATGGAGCGGCTCGAGCTCGACCGCGTGGCCGACCGCCCGGTGCGTCGGCTGTCCGGTGGGGAGCGGCAGCGGGTCGCGCTCGCCGCCGCGCTCGTCGGCCGCCCGGAGGTCGCGTTCCTCGACGAGCCGACCGCCGGCCTCGACCCGCACGCCCGCCTCGAGGTGTGGGACCTCCTGCGCGAGACCGCGGTGGACGCGGCCGTCGTCGTCACCACCCACTCGTTCGAGGAGGCCGAGCGCATCGCCGACCACGTCGTCATCATGAACGCAGGACGGGTCGTGGCGGAGGGGTCGCTCGCCGAGGTGTGCGAGGGACGTCCGCTCGAGGAGCGCTACTTCGCCCTCACTGTCGGGACCCGGGGATGACCACGCCCACGGCGCCTTCCGTGCCCTCCGGTCCGGCCACGTCGGCCCAGCGGTGGCTCGCCCAGACCCGCTTCGAGACCGCGACGATCCTCGGCCACGGTGAGCAGCTCCTCGTCGCCCTCGTGCTCCCGGTCCTGGCCCTCGTCGGCATGGCCCTGACCGACGTGCCCGACCTCGGCCCGGGCCGGCGCATCGACGTCGCGACCGCGGGTGTGCTCGCCCTCGCCGTGGTGTCGACCGCGTTCACCGGTCAGGCGATCGCCACCGGGTTCGACCGCCGCCAGGGTGTCCTGCGGTTCCTCGGGGTCGGCCCGCTGGGTCGCGAGGGCCTCATCGCCGGCAAGCTCGGCGCCGTGGGGCTCGTCATCCTCGTCCAGCTCGTCGTGCTGGGTGGTGTCGCCGCCGTCCTCGGCTGGCGACCCGAGCCCGCGGGGGTGCTGCCGGCCCTCGTCACCGTGGGGCTCGGCGCCGCGGCCTTCCTCGCCCTGGCGATGCTGCTCGCCGGCACCGTCCGGGCCGAGGGCGTGCTCGCCCTCGCGAACCTCGTCTGGGTCCTCCTGCTCGGCCTGGGCATCCTGCTGCCGACCGACCGCCTGCCCGACGGCGTCGCGGGGCTCGCGCGGGTGCTGCCCTCCGGTGCCCTGGGCGACGGGATGCGTCTCGCCCTCGTGGAGGGCGGCTGGCCGCTCGCGCAGTGGCTCGTCCTCGCGGGGTGGACCCTGGCCGCCGGCCTCGGGGCCGCCCGCTGGTTCCGGTGGTCGGACTAGCCTCGTCGTCCGCCGGTGACACCTGCGCACCCGAGGGCCGCTGGCCCAGCACCGGTCAAGGGACGGTCGAGGAATGGTCCGGTGAGGCCGCGGCATACCCTGCGGTGGTGAGAGCGCCCCTCCCCCGAGCCCATCGCCTCGTCCTCCTCGCCAACCTCGTAGCGCAGGTGGGCATCATCGTCACCGGCGGCCTCGTGCGGCTCACCGGCAGCGGGCTGGGCTGCCCCACGTGGCCCGAGTGCGTGCCCGGGTCCTACGTTCCCGTGCAGGAGCAGGCCGAGGGCTTCCACAAGGTCATCGAGTTCGGCAACCGCACGCTGACCGGCGCACTCGGCATCATCGCCGTCCTCGCGGTGGTCGCCGTGTGGCGGTGGACGCCGGTCCGGCGACTCAAGGTCGCCGCCGTCACCGTCCTCGTGGGCGTGGTCTTCCAGGCGCTCCTCGGTGGCGTCACCGTGCTCACCGAGCTGCACCCGGTCACGGTGTCCGCCCACTTCCTCGTCTCGGCCGGGCTCGTCGCGGCCGCGGCCTACCTCTGGTTCGCCCGCCACGAGGGCGAGGGCGAGCCGAGGCTGCTCGTCCCCGAGGTCGTGCGCCGGGTCGCGTGGGTCACCTGCGGCGTCGGCGCCGTCGTCCTCACCCTCGGCACCGTGGTCACCGGCTCCGGCCCGCACTCCGGCGACGCCGATGCCCCGGCCCGGTTCGGCTTCGACCCCCGGACGATCTCGTGGCTGCACGCCGACGCCGTCATGCTCTTCGTCGGTCTCGTCGTCGCCGTCTGGCTCGCCACCCGTCTCTCCTCCGCACCGACGTCGGTCGCCACGGCGTGGCGGGACGTCCTGCTCGTCACGCTCGGACAGGGCGCCATCGGCTACGTGCAGTACCTCACCGACCTCCCCGAGGTCCTCGTCCTCGCGCACATGCTCGGCGCGGCCCTGCTCGTCGTGGCCCTGACCCGGGGCGTGCTCGCCCTCCGGAGCATCACACAAGAGTAGTTGCACAAGAGTTCTTGTGGGTTTACCGTCGAGGGCATGACCCCCACCGCCCCCAACCCCAGGGATCGTGACGGCATCCGCACGATCACCGACGCCAAGGCCCTCTCGGCCATGGCCAACCCCTTCCGCTCGCGGATGATGGACGCGCTCAAGGTCGACGGGCCGTCGACGGCGTCGGCGCTGGCCGCGCGCACCGGTCAGGCCGTCGGCTCGGCGAGCCACCACCTCAAGGTGCTCAGCGAGGCCGGCCTCGTCGTCGAGGTCCCGGAGCTGGCCAAGGACCGGCGCGAGCGCTGGTGGCGCCTCGTCGACCCGGGCACCCGGTGGTCACGCGCGGACTTCGCGTCGGACACGGCCGCCGTCACGGCCGCGTATGCCGCCGAGGCCCTCACCGTCCAGCGCCAGTTCGAGCGGGTCCAGGAGTGGAACGCCAACGCCGCCACGGTGCCGGCCTGGGACGACGCGGCGTTCGCGACCCAGAACTGGCTGCGCGTCACCCCCGAGGAGCTGCGCGAGGTCGCCGAGGAGATCATCGACGTCCTCGTGCGCTGGGGGCGTCGCGAGCTGCCCGACGACGGTGCCGAGCGCGAGTCGGTCCTCGTCTTCGCCCGCGGCTTCCCCGCACAGCCGTGACCGGCGCCGCTCCCCCGGCCGGCCTCAACCACAACTTCCGGCTGCTCTGGGGCGGCGAGGCGGTGAGCGTTCTCGGCTCGATGACGACGACGGTGGTCTTCCCACTCATCGCGGTCACCGAGTTCGGCGCGGGCCCTGGGGCGATGGGCGTGCTCGCCGGCGCGGTCTGGCTGCCGTGGCTGCTGCTCGGGCTGCCGGCCGGAGCCTGGACCGACCGATCCGACCCGCGCCGCGTCATGATGCGCGCCGACCTTCTCGCGGCCGCGGCCGTGGCCAGCGTGCCGCTGGCCTGGGCGACCGGACTGCTCACCCTCCCCCACCTCGTCCTCACGGCGCTGGCGGTCGGCTGCTGCACGGTGTTCTTCCGGACGGCATACGCCGCCTTCGTCCCGCGGGTGGTGGCGAGCTGGGACCTCGAGCGCGCCAACGCGCGGATCTACGGCACGGAGTCGGCCATGCAGGTGGGCGGGCCCGGCGTCGGCGGGCTCCTCGTGCAAGCCACCTCCGCCGCGTATGCCGTCGTCGTCGACGTCGTGGGGTTCCTCGTCTCGTGGGTCTGCCTCGCGCGCCTGCGACCCGAGGAGCTCGGACCCGCGCCGGCTCCCTCACCCTCGCTGCCCCTGGGACGCGAGATCCGCGAGGGTGTGGAGATCGTCTTCCGGGACCGCTTCCTCCGGTTCTTCTCCGTCCAGGGAGGACTCAGCAACTTCGCGCTCACCGGCTACGGCGCGCTGCTCGTCCTCTTCATGGTCCACGAGCTCGACCTGCAGCCCGGGTCCGTGGGGCTCGTCATGGCCCTCGGGTCGGCAGGAGGCCTGTTGGGCGCCACCGTCGCGACGCGTGCGACCCGGTGGCTCGGCTCGGCGGGGGCGCTGCGCTGGCTCCAGGTCCTCGGTGGTCCGCCGGCGTTGCTCGTCGGCGCGGCCCAGCCCGGCCTCGGGGCAGCGATGATCGCCAGCGGCTCGTTCGTCGTCGGGGTCGGGGTCGTGGGGGCCAACGTCGTCCGCAGCTCGTTCCGCATCCGCTACACCCCGCCCGAGCTGCTCGGCCGGACGACGGCGACAGCGGCGGTCATCGGCTTCGGGACCATGCCCCTGGCCGGGCTCGTTGCCGGCGGCCTCGGCACGTGGCTCGGCGTGCGCGAGACCATCCTGCTCATGGCGGCGACCCATGCCGTGGTGTCCCTCACGGTCTTCGTGGGGCCGTACCGCCGTGGGCGGGACCTGCCGGCTCAGCCGATGGAGAGGTGGACCAGCGGGTCGACGGCGACCGCGAGGAAGAGCAGCGTCACGTAGGTGATCGAGAAGTGGAACAGCCGCATCGGCTTGAGCACCGAGGTCGCAGCCCCGGCCTTGGCCAGCCGCAGCAGCCGGTGCGCCTCCCCCACGAAGACGACGCCGCTCGCCACCGCCGCGACGAGGTAGATCCAGCCCATGTCGGCCACGGGGACCAGGGTCAGCGAGACCGCGACCATGACCCAGCTGTAGGCGACGATCTGGCGGGCCACGACGACCGAACCCTGCTCCACCGGGAGCATCGGCACGTGGGCGTTGGTGTAGTCGTCCTTGAACGCCATCGAGAGCGGCCAGTAGTGCGGCGGCGTCCAGAAGAAGATGACGAGGAAGAGGATGACGGCCGGCCACCCCACCGAGCCGGTCACGGCGGACCAGCCGATGAGGGTGGGCATGCACCCGGCGACCCCGCCCCAGACGATGTTCTGGGAGGTGCGTCGCTTGAGCACGATCGTGTAGAGGACGGCATACAGGGCGATGGCCGTGAGCGACAGGAGCGCGGATGCGATGTTGACGAACACGAGGAACCACACCGTCGACAGGACGGTGAGGGCGCCGCCGAAGACCAGGCCGGCACGCGGCGAGATCTGCCCGGTGACCATCGGCCGGTTGCGGGTGCGGTCCATCAGGGCGTCGATGTCGCGGTCGTAGACGCAGTTGAACGTGTTGGCGGCGCCGGCGCTGAGCGAGCCGCCGATGAGCGTCGCCACGATGAGCCACAGGTCGGGCACGCCCCGCTCGGCGAGGAACATCACCGGCACCGTCGTCACGAGCAGCAGCTCGATGATGCGGGGCTTGGTGAGGGCCAGGTAGGCGCCGACCGTTCGCTTCCAGCCGACCGTGGAGTCGACCGTCGAGGCGGTGGTGATCGGAGCGGGTGCCACGGCGTCCTTCGGGGTGCACTGGAGCGGTCGGTCTCGGCGAGTCTAGCCGGGGCCGGACTGAGTCGCCCCCACCGGTTCGCTCCGGTCTAGGGTGGGTTCGACCGTTTGACCTGCATCACATTGTTCGACGTCAGAGAGGCTCCACGTGACCACCACCACGACGAAGGCGGGCAAGGCGGGAAATCGCCGCGCAGCCACCGCGCAGCGCTCGGCCGACATCGCCAAGCCCACGGCCCGCAAGGCGAAGTGGACCGACCTCGACGTGCGCGCGGTGGACACCGTCCGGGTCCTCGCCGCCGACGCCGTCCAGAAGGTCGGCAACGGCCACCCCGGCACGGCGATGAGCCTGGCGCCCGCGGCCTACCTCCTCTTCCAGAACGTCATGGCGCACGACCCCTCGGACCCGACGTGGCTGGGCCGTGACCGGTTCGTCCTCTCCTGCGGCCACTCCAGCCTCACCCAGTACATCCAGCTCTACCTCTCCGGCTACGGCCTCGAGCTGGGCGACCTCAAGGCGCTGCGCACCTGGGGTTCGCTGACCCCCGGCCACCCCGAGGTCCACCACACCACCGGGGTCGAGATCACCACGGGACCGCTCGGCTCCGGCCTCGCCTCCGCCGTCGGCATGGCGATGGCCCAGCGCCGCCAGCGCGGCCTGCTCGACCCCGACGCCAAGCCCGGCACGAGCCCGTTCGACCACCACGTGTGGGTCATCGCCTCCGACGGCGACCTCATGGAGGGCGTGGCCTCCGAGGCCAGCTCGCTGGCCGGCCACCAGGAGCTCGGCAACCTCACCGTCATCTACGACGCGAACCAGATCTCGATCGAGGACGACACCGACATCTCGTTCTCCGAGGACGTCGGCAAGCGCTACGAGGCCTACGGC
This sequence comes from Knoellia aerolata DSM 18566, assembly GCF_000768695.1. Classification (GTDB taxonomy): domain Bacteria; phylum Actinomycetota; class Actinomycetes; order Actinomycetales; family Dermatophilaceae; genus Knoellia; species Knoellia aerolata. The sequence continues at coordinate 89,523 of NZ_AVPL01000002.1, read as the reverse complement.
TGGGAGGTCGCCGACGTCGACTGGCGCCAGAGCAACGACCCGGCTGGGTCCGCCGACTACGTCGAGGACGTCGACGCCCTCCTCGCCGCCCTCGAGAAGAGCAAGACCTCGAGCCGCCCGACCCTCGTGCGCCTGCACACGGTGATCGCCTGGCCCGCCCCCACGAAGAAGGGCACCGGCAAGTCGCACGGCTCCGCCCTCGGGGACGAGGAGATCACCGCGCTCAAGGAGCTCCTCGGCTTCGACCCGAAGAAGACGTTCCAGGTCGACCGCGACGTCCTCGCCCACGCGCGCAAGGTCAAGGCGCGTGGCAAGGCAGCCCACAAGGCGTGGAAGACCCCGTATGCCGCGTGGCGCCGTGCGAACAAGGACGCCGCCTCGCTGCTGGACCGGCTCGTCGCCGGTGAGCTGCCCGACGGTCTCGACGCCGCGCTGCCCACCTTCCCCGCGGACGAGAAGGGCATCGCCACCCGCGCCGCCTCCGGCAAGGTCCTCGGCGCCCTCGCGCCGGTCATGCCCGAGCTGTGGGGTGGCTCCGCCGACCTGGCCGAGTCCAACAACACGACCATGGAGGGTGAGCCGTCCTTCGTCCCCACGTCCAAGCAGACCGAGGCGTGGAAGGGCGGGCCCTACGGCCGGACCCTGCACTTCGGGATCCGCGAGAACGCCATGGGCATGATCCTCAACGGGATCGCGCTCGAGGGGCTGACCCGTCCGTACGGCGGCACCTTCCTCGTCTTCTCCGACTACATGCGCCCGGCCGTCCGACTGGCGGCGATCCAGCAGCTGCCGGTGACGTTCGTCTGGACCCACGACTCCATCGGTCTCGGCGAGGACGGTCCGACCCACCAGCCGATCGAGCACCTCGCCTCGCTCCGGGCGATGCCGGGCCTCGACGTCGTCCGTCCGGCCGACGCCAACGAGACGGCCGCCGCGTGGGGCGCGATCCTGCGCAACGCCTCCACCGCCGCACTCGCCCTCAGCCGGCAGGCCCTGCCGACGGTGGACCGGTCCACCCACGCGAAGGCGAGCAACGTCGCCAAGGGCGCCTACGTCCTCGTCGACGGTGGCGACGACGGCAAGCAGTCCCCTGAGGTCATCCTCGTGGCGACCGGCTCCGAGGTCTCGGTGGCCCTCGACGCGCGCCTGCGGCTGGAGAAGTCCGGGATCCGCACCCGCGTGGTGTCGATGCCGTGCCGCGAGTGGTTCGACCAGCAGACCAAGGCCTACCGCGACAAGGTGCTGCCGCCCCGGGTCCGCGCCCGCGTGAGCATCGAGGCCGGGGTGGCGCAGGGGTGGCGCGAGATCGTCGGCGACGCCGGCCGCTCGATCAGCATCGAGCACTTCGGCGCCTCCGCCGACGCCAAGACCCTCTTCACCGAGTTCGGCTTCACCCCCGAGGCCGTCGTCAAGGCGGCCAAGGACTCGATCAAGGCGGCGCAGGACGGAACCGGGGTGCCCGGTGCCACCGAGACCGCACCCCGCTCCCGCAAGGACACCGGAACCGACGTCCCCACCACCAACAAGCCTGCCCGCAAGAGCGCGGCATCGGCCGGGAAGTGACCTCACATGACTGACAGCGCACCCCTCAAGGCACTCGCCGACAACGGCGTCTCCATCTGGCTCGACGACCTCAGCCGCGAGCGGCTGACGTCGGGCAACCTCCAGGAGCTCATCGACACCAAGGGTGTCGTCGGCGTGACGACCAACCCGTCGATCTTCCAGGTGGCCCTCTCCGACGGCGAGAGCTACAGCGAGCAGGTCGCCCAGCTCGCGGCCGACAAGGCGACCCTCGACGACGCCGTCACGGCGATGACGACACAGGACGTCCGCGACGCCTGCGACGTGCTCCTGCCCGTGTTCGAGGCGACCGACGGGCTCGACGGCCGCGTGTCCATCGAGGTCGACCCGCGACTGGCGCACGACACGGACAGGACGGTGGCGCAGGCCAAGGAGCTGCGCGAGCTCGTGGACCGTCCCAACCTGCTCGTCAAGATCCCGGCCACGGTCGAGGGCCTTCCCGCCATCACCCGCGTCCTCGCCGAGGGCATCTCGGTCAACGTCACGCTGATCTTCAGCCTCGACCGCTACCGCGCGGTCATGAACGCCTTCCTCACCGGCGTCGAGCAGGCGCGGGAGCGCGGCAAGGACATCAGCACGCTCGAGTCGGTGGCGTCCTTCTTCGTCTCGCGCGTCGACTCCGAGGTCGACAAGCGTCTCGACGCCATCACGGGTGAGCACGCCGAGACCGCGACGTCGCTCAAGGGCAAGGCCGCCATCGCCAACGCGCGCCTGGCCTACCAGGCCTACGAGGAGGTCTTCTCGACCCCTCGGTGGAAGAACCTCGAGGACGACGGCGCCAAGCCGCAGCGCCCGCTGTGGGCGTCCACGGGGGTCAAGGACCCGGCCTACCCGGACACCATGTACGTCACCGAGCTCGTCGCCCCGGGCACGGTCAACACGATGCCCGAGAAGACCCTCGACGCGGTCAAGGACCACGGTGAGATCACCGGCAACACGATCGCCGGGACCTACGAGGAGTCCTCCGAGGTCCTCGACGCGCTCGAGCGCCTCGGCATCTCCTACTCCGACCTCACTGCCCAGCTCGAGAAGGAGGGCGTGGACAAGTTCGCGAAGGCGTGGGAAGAGCTCCTCGACGGTGTGAGGTCCGAGCTCGCCAAGGCCACTCGATGAGCAGCATCGAGGTCACCGCGCGCGGCGCCGCCGCCGAGGCGATCGCCACGCACGTGCCCACCCTCGTCTCCGACGAGGTCGCGAGCCGCCTCTTCGCCCGCGACGCCACGCTGTGGGGCACGGACGCCGAGGAGGAGGCGGGCAAGCGGCTGGCCTGGGTCGACCTGCACCGGACCTCCCGCCCCCTTCTTGGGGAGATCTCCGCCCTGCGTGAGGAGCTGCGCGGCGACGGCGTCTCCCGGATCGTCCTCTGCGGCATGGGTGGCAGCTCGCTGGCGCCCGAGGTCATCTGCGCCACCGCCGGGGTCGACATCGTCATCCTCGACTCGTCCGCGCCGGACGTCGTCCGGCGCGCCGTGACCACCGACCTCGACAGCACCGCCGTCGTCGTGTCGTCGAAGTCGGGCTCGACGGTCGAGACCGACTCGCAGCGACGCGCCTTCGAGCAGGCGTTCACGGAGGCGGGCATCGACGCGACGCGCCGCATCATCGTCGTCACCGACCCGGGCAGCCCGCTCGACGGTGAGGCCCGGGCGGCCGGCTTCCGCGTCATCAACGCCAACCCCGACGTGGGCGGGCGCTACTCGGCCCTCACGGCCTTCGGTCTCGTGCCGTCCGGCCTCGCCGGGGCCGATGTCGGCGCGCTCCTCGACGACGCCGACGCGGTCGCCGACCTGCTCGCCGCCGACGACGAGGGCAACCCGGCGCTGCGCCTGGGCGCCGCGATCGGGGGCACCAACCCGCTGCGCGACAAGCTCGTCCTCGTCGACGCCGGCACCGAGAACGTCGGCTTCGGCGCGTGGGCCGAGCAGCTCATCGCCGAGTCCACCGGCAAGAACGGCACCGGCATCCTCCCGGTGGTCGCCGACGGCGCCGCCCCGGGGCACACCTACGACGACGCCAACGTCGTCCGCCTGGTCGCGTCCACCGACGACGACCCGGTCGAGCTCCTCGCGGACGCGCCGCCGCGCCACCCCGACTCGATCGCCGCGGAGCAGCCCGGTCCCGCCGACCCCGACCCCGACGAGGAGCTCGGCGACAGCGGCTCGCTCATCACCGTGGCCGGCACCCTCGGCGCGCAGCTCCTCCTCTGGGAGGTCGCCACCGCCGTCGCCGGCCGGCTCCTCGGCATCAACCCGTTCGACCAGCCCGACGTCGAGAGCGCCAAGGAGGCCGCGCGCGGCCTCCTGGACCGGGCCGGTACGGCCGCCGAGGCGCCGGCGTTCGTCGACGGTTCCGTCGAGGTGCGCGCCCTCGGTGGTGACTGGCTCGGCGAGGCGCACACGGTGCCCGGTGCCGTCTCGGCGCTGCTGTCCCAGCTCGACGAGTCCGAGGGCTACGTCGCGGTCATGGCCTACCTCGACCGCGAGCAGGACGCCGACCTCGAGGAGGTCGCCCGCACCCTGTTCGACCACACGGGCCGGCCCGTCACCTTCGGGTGGGGACCGCGCTTCCTGCACTCGACGGGCCAGTACCACAAGGGGGGTCCGGCCAACGGCGTCTTCATCCAGGTCACCGCGGACCCCGAGGAGGACCTCGCCGTCCCCGGTCGGACGTTCACGTTCGGTGAGTTCCTCGCCGCGCAGGCGGGCGGCGACGCGCAGGTGCTCGCCGACCACGACCGTCCGGTCCTGCGTCTCCACCTCACCCAGCACGACCGCGGGCTGGGCCAGGTGCGGTCGGCCCTCTCCACCTCCTCGGGAGCCTGATGAGTCCGGCGCGCGTCTCCGCCACCCACAACCCGCTCCGAGATCCCCGCGACAAGCGGCTGCCCCGCATCGCGGGCCCGTCGAGCCTCGTGCTGTTCGGGGTGACCGGGGACCTCGCCCGCAAGAAGCTCATGCCGGCGATCTACGACCTCGCCAACCGCGGCCTGCTGCCGCCGGGCTTCTCGCTCGTCGGGTTCGCCCGGCGCGACTGGGCCGACCAGGACTTCGGCAAGGTGGTCTACGAGTCGGTCAAGGAGCGGTCCCGCACGCCGTTCCGTGAGGACGTGTGGCGTTCGCTCAGCGAGGGCTTCCGGTTCGTCCCGGGCACGTTCGACGACCCCAAGGCCTTCGACCTGCTCGCCGAGACCGTGCGCGAGCTCGACGAGCAGCGCGGCACCGGGGGCAACCACGCCTTCTACCTCTCGATCCCGCCGTCGTTCTTCGCGACGGTGTGCGAGCAGCTCCAGCGCTCGGGCCTCTCCACCCCGACACCGGGGTCGTGGCGCCGCGTCGTCATCGAGAAGCCGTTCGGCCACGACCTCACGTCCGCCCGCGAGCTCAATGAGATCGTCGCGGAGGTCTTCCCGGCGGACTCGGTCTTCCGGATCGACCACTACCTCGGCAAGGAGACGGTCCAGAACCTCCTGGCCCTGCGCTTCGCCAACCAGATGTTCGAGCCGGTCTGGAACAGCCACTACGTCGACCACGTCCAGATCACCATGGCCGAGGACATCGGCATCGGGGGCCGCGCCGGCTACTACGACGGCATCGGCGCCGCCCGCGACGTCATCCAGAACCACCTCCTCCAACTGCTCGCGCTCACCGCGATGGAGGAGCCGGTCTCCTTCGACGCCGACCACCTGCGCAGCGAGAAGGAGAAGGTCCTCTCGGCCGTCCGCCTCCCCAGGGACCTGGCCGAGGGCACGGCCCGCGGGCAGTACGCCCGGGGCTGGCAGGGCGGTGAGGAGGTCGGCGGCTACCTCGAGGAGGACGGCGTGGCCACCCGGTCCACGACCGAGACGTATGCCGCGGTGAAGCTGGAGATCGACACCCGCCGCTGGGCGGGGGTCCCGTTCTACCTGCGCACCGGCAAGCGTCTGGGCAAGCGCGTCACCGAGATCGCGGTCGTCTTCAAGAAGGCGCCCCACCTGCCGTTCGCCGACACCGCGACCGAGGAGCTCGGCCAGAACGCCGTCGTCATCCGCGTCCAGCCCGACGAGGGCGTGACGATGCGGTTCGGCGCCAAGGTGCCGGGAGCGCAGATGGAGGTCCGCGACGTGACGATGGACTTCGGCTACGGGCGCGCCTTCACCGAGAGCTCCCCGGAGGCCTACGAGCGGCTCATCCTCGACGTCCTGCTCGGCGAGCCGCCGCTCTTCCCCCGCCACGAGGAGGTCGAGCTCTCCTGGAAGATCCTCGACCCGATCGAGGAGTTCTGGGCCAAGCAGGGCGGCCGGATCGACCAGTACCCCTCCGGCACCTGGGGACCGAGCAGCGCCGACGCGCTCATGCACCGCGACGGCCGCGAATGGAGACTCCCGTGATCGTCGACCTGCCCAGCACCACGACCGCCAGCATCGCCAAGAAGCTGGTCCGGCTCCGCTCCGACACCGGCTCGATGGCGCTCACCCGCGTCCTCACGCTCGTCGTCGTCGTGGACGAGCACGAGGCCGACGCAGCCATCGAGACGGCCAACGACGCGAGCCGGCAGCACCCCTGCCGCATCATCGTCGTCGTCACGGCCAACCGACGTGGTGCCGCGCGGCTCGACGGGCAGATCCGCATCGGCGGTGACGCCGGCGCGAGCGAGGTCGTGGTCCTGCGCCTCTTCGGGCCCCTGGCCGCGCACGGCCGCTCCGTCGTCACGCCCCTGCTCCTCGCGGACGCGCCGATCGTCGCCTGGTGGCCGACCGACCCCCCCAAGAACCCCGGAGCGGACCCCATCGGCGAGATGGCACAGCGCCGCGTCACCGACGTCTCCCGGGCCAGGGGCACCCCCCGCAGTGCCCTGGGCCGGCTCGCCGCCGCCTATGCGCCCGGTGACACGGACCTGTCCTGGTCGCGGATCACGCTGTGGCGGGCGCTGCTCACCGCGGCACTCGACCAGGCGCCGTTCGAGCCGGTCACGTCGGTCACCGTCACGGGAGGGTCCGACTCTCCCTCGGCCGAGCTCCTCGCCGGGTGGCTGGCCAAGCGGCTGCGCTGCCCGGTGACGCTCGTGCCGTCGCGCAAGGGCACCGGCATCATCAGCGTCCGGCTCGACCGGGTCAGCGGCCCGCTCGACCTCGTGCGGCCCCAGAACGGCACGACGGCCACGCTGTCCCAGCCGGACCGCCCCGAGCGGACGATCGCCCTCCCGCCGCGCAGCGACGCCGAGTGCCTCGCGGACGAGCTGCGCCGGCTCGACCCCGACGAGGTCTACCAGGATGCCCTCCAGGCCGGACTGGGCGACGTGACGCACAGCCGTCGCACCTCGACCGAGGCGCAGCGCAGCGGCCTCACCCCGTCGGTGTCGCAGGCCCGCGAGGACGCCGACCGGATCAGCCGGGAGGCCAAGGTCAGTGCCAGCTCGGCGATGGTCGAGGCGCCGATGCCGACCAAGTCCGACGACCCGGGGCAGGTCGAGAAGGCCTCCGCCCGCAAGCTCGAGAAGGCGCGCGCCAGGCGCACCACGTCCTGAAAGGAGCCACGCCGTGACCGGAGTCAACGACATCGGGCAGGTCTCGGGAGCCGAGGTGCTCGTCCACCCCGGCAAGCAGGAGCTCAGTGACGCCATCGCCGCCCGGCTGGTGACCGCCCTCGTCGACGCCCAGGCGCGCCACGACGTCGCCCAGGTCTCGCTCACCGGCGGCTCCCTCGGCTCCGACCTGTGGCGTTCGGTCGCCACGCTGGCGGCCCGTTCCGCGGTCGACTGGTCACGCGTCGAGGTGTGGTGGGGCGACGAGCGCTACCTTCCGGCCGGCGACCCCGACCGGAACGACGTGCAGAACGACGAGGCCGGGCTGGACACCCTCGGCCTCGACCCGGCGAAGGTGCACCGGGTCGCGGGTCCGGACGCCTCCGACAGCGCGGAGGCGAGCGCGACGGCATACGCCTCGGAGGTCCGTGCCTGCGGTGCGGGCGGGTTCGACGTCATGATCCTCGGGGTCGGGCCGGACGGCCACGTCGCGTCGCTGTTCCCCGGGCACCCGGCACAGCAGGCCACCGGCGCGATCGCGGTCGCCGTGCACGACTCCCCCAAGCCACCGCCGGACCGCGTCAGCCTGACCTTCGAGGCGCTGCGACGCTCCCGCGAGGTGTGGTTCGTCGTCGCCGGCGCCGACAAGGCCGAGGCCGTGGCGAACGGGCTGCGGGGTGCCGGGCCCGACGTCAGCTCCGCCGCCCAGGTGCAGGGTGAGCAGCGCACCCTCTGGCTGCTCGACCGGGACGCGGCCGCGCAGCTCTGAGGTCGGGCGCTACTGGATGAGGCCTCGGTCGCGCAGGGAGCCGAGGGCCTCGTCGAGGATGGCCTCGCCGTCCTTGTCGGAGCGGCGCTCCTTCACGTAGGCGAGGTGGGTCTTGTAGGGCTCGACCTTGGTCGGGGCCGGGGGGTTGTCCTTGTCCTGACCGGCCGGGAACCCGCAGCGCGGGCAGTCCCAGGTCTCGGGGATCTCGAGGTCGGACTCCTGCGAGAAGCTCGGGCGGGTCTCGTGCCCGTGCGAGCACCAGAACGACACGTGCACGCGCGGAGCGATGTCACCACGCTCGGCCTCGCCCATGGGGCCAGCACCGACGCGGCTGCCTCGAATCGCGTTACCACCGGCCATCGGGATCAGCCTTCTCTCGGGTCAGGAAGCGAAACGGTCGAGGACACCCAGACCGACGACACAGGTGAACCACACGACCGCGATGGCGATCGTGATGCGGTCGAGGTTGCGCTCTGCGACGGACGAGCCGCCGAGCGAGGTCGACATGCCGCCACCGAACATGTCCGAGAGGCCGCCGCCCTTGCCCTTGTGCAGGAGGACGAGGAGGGTCAGGAAGAGCCCTCCGATGACCAGGAGGACCTGGAGTCCGATGCGTACCGCGTCCACGGTGCTCCTTCGGTAGTTCGACGAGTGCGATCGCCCGGTGGGGCGCCGGTACAGGATACCCGCGATCGTCAGTGGGTCTTGAGATGCTCGCGGAAGCGGCAGATCGCGGCGAACTCGGTCGGGTCGGTCGAGGCTCCCCCGACGAGGGCACCGTCGACGTCCTCCTGCTCCATGATCGCGGCGACGTTGCCGGACTTGACCGACCCGCCGTAGAGGATGCGCACCCGGTCGGCGAGGTCGCCCGAGTACAGCTCCGCCAGGAGGGTGCGGATGGCGGCACACACCTCCTGTGCGTCCTCCGGGGTGGCGACCTCGCCGGTGCCGATCGCCCACACGGGCTCGTAGGCGATGACGATGCTCGCGGCCTTCTCTGCGGGGAGCCCCTCGAGGCCGGCCCGGACCTGGGCGAGCACGTGGTCGACGTGCGTCCCGGCCTGGCGGATCTCGAGGCCCTCGCCGACGCAGAAGATCGGGGTCAGACCGTGCTCGTATGCCGCCGCCACCTTGGCGTGCACCGTCTCGTCGGTCTCGCCGTGGTACTCGCGACGCTCGCTGTGCCCGACGGCCACGTACGTGCAGCCCAGCTTGGCGAGGAAGACGCCGCTGATCTCGCCGGTGTAGGCGCCGCTGGCGTGCCGGGACAGGTCCTGGGCGCCGTAGCGGATGGCGAGGCGGTCACCCTCGACGAGCGTCTGGACGCTGCGCAGGTCGGTGAAGGGTGGGAGCACCGCGACCTCGACGGCGCCGTGGTCGTGCTTGGCGTCGCGCAGGGTCCAGTCGAGCTTCTGCACGAGGTGGGTGGCCTGGAGGTGGTCGAGGTTCATCTTCCAGTTGCCCGCCATGAGCGGGACGCGCTGGACTGTCGTGGCCTGGGCCATCGGGTTCCTTCAGCTTTCGTCGAGGACGGTGAGTCCGGGGAGGTCCTTGCCCTCGAGGTACTCGAGGCTGGCACCCCCGCCGGTGGAGATGTGGCCGAACTGGTCGTCGGTGAAGCCGAGCTGGCGAACCGCGGCGGCGGAGTCACCGCCGCCGACGACGGTGAGGCCGCCGCCGCTCGTGATGTCGACGAGCGCTGCCGCGAGGGCCTTGGTACCCGCCGCGTAGGGCGCCATCTCGAACGCGCCCATCGGGCCGTTCCAGAAGACGGTGCGGCAGTCCCTGAGCTTCTCGGCGAACAGCTCGGACGACCTCGGTCCGATGTCGAGGCCCATGCGGTCCGCGGGGATCGCGTCGACACCGACGACCTCGTGCTCGGCGTCGGCGGAGAACGCGGTGGCGGCGACGACGTCGACCGGCAGGACGATCTCGACGCCGCGCTCCTTCGCCAGCTCGAGGTAGCCCGCGACGGCCTCCACCTGGTCCTGCTCGAGGAGGCTCGTGCCGACCTCGTGGCCCTGGGCCTTGAGGAACGTGAACACCATGCCGCCGCCGATGAGGAGCCGGTCCGCGGTCCGGATGAGGTTGTCGATGACCGCGAGCTTGTCGGACACCTTCGCACCACCGAGCACGACGGCATACGGCCGTTCGGGGTCGGTCGTGAGGCGACGCAGCACGCCGACCTCGGTCTCGACCAGCCCGCCGACGGCCGACGGCAGCAGCCGGGCGACGTCGAAGACCGACGCCTGCTCCCGGTGCACGACGCCGAAGCCGTCGGACACGAAGGCCTCGGCGAGGCCGGCGAGCCGGCCCGCGAACTCGGCCCGCGCGTCGGCCGACTTGGCGGTCTCGCCCGCGTTGAAGCGCAGGTTCTCGAGGAGCACGACGTCGCCGTCCTGCGCGGCCGCGACCGTGGCGCGGGCGCTGTCGCCGACGGTGTCGGTCGCGAACGCCACGTCCCGCCCGAGCAGCTCGCCGAGGCGGGCGGCGACGGGCGCGAGCGAGTACTTCTCTTCCGGCGCGCCCTTGGGCCGCCCGAGGTGGGCGCACACGATGACGCGTGCGCCCGCCTCGGCGAGGGCCGTGATCGTCGGGACGGAGGCACGGATGCGGCCATCATCAGTGATGGCCGGTGATCCCTCAGCGTCAGCTTCGAGAGGGACGTTGAGGTCCGACCGGACGAGGACGCGCTTGCCCCGCAGGTCGCCGAGCTCGGCGATCGACTTCATGTGGAGGTCTCCGGTCAGATGGACGTGCCGACGAGGGTGACGAGGTCGGCGAGGCGGTTGGAGTAGCCCCACTCGTTGTCGTACCAGCCGACGACCTTGACCTGGTTGCCGATGACCTTGGTGAGGCCGGCGTCGAAGATGCAGGACGCGGGGTCGGTCTCGATGTCCTTGGACACGATGGGGTCCTCGGTGTAGACGAGGATGCCCTTGAGCGGGCCCTCGGCCGCGGCCTTGACCGCTGCGTTGACCTCCTCGACGGTGGTCTCGCGTCCGGCCTCGAAGGTGAGGTCGGTGGCCGAGCCGGTGGCGACGGGGACGCGCAGCGCGTAGCCGTCGAGCTTCCCCTTGAGCTCGGGCAGGACGAGGGCGACCGCCTTGGCCGCACCCGTCGTCGTGGGGACGATGTTGAGGGCGGCGGCGCGGGCGCGACGGAGGTCCTTGTGCGGGCCGTCGTGGAGGTTCTGGTCACCGGTGTAGGCGTGGATGGTCGTCATGAGGCCCTTGACGATGCCGAACTGGTCGTTGAGGACCTTGGCCATCGGCGCGAGGCAGTTCGTCGTGCACGACGCGTTGGAGATGATGTGGTGCTGCGCAGCGTCGTAGTCGCCGTCGTTGACGCCCATGACGACCGTGACGTCCTCGTTCTTGGCGGGCGCGGAGATGATGACCTTCTTCGCGCCGTTGTCGAGGTGCACCTTGGCCTTGGTGGCGTCGGTGAAGAAGCCGGTCGACTCGATGACGACGTCGGCGCCGAGCTCGCCCCACTTGAGGTTGGCGGGGTCACGCTCGGCGAAGGCCTTGAAGGTCTTGCCGCTGGCGGTGATGTCGGTGTCGGTCGACGTGACGTCGCCCTCGAGACGGCCGAGGATCGAGTCGTACTTGAGCAGGTGCGCCAGCGTGGCGTTGTCGGTGAGGTCGTTGACGGCGACGATCTCGATGTCGGCGCCGGACGCGATCACGGCGCGGTAGAAGTTGCGGCCGATGCGGCCAAAGCCATTGATACCAACGCGGACAGTCACGAGCAGATCTGCCTTCCGAGAGGTGGTGGGTGCGTGGACCCGCCACGCACCGCCGTACGAAATCCAGCCTAGCCCCGCCTGCGGACCCGGCCCCCAGAGGTCCGCGGTACTGGCAGGTAACCGCCACCCCCGTGCAGGGACACGGCAGGATGGGAGGTGACGAGAGGCGCAGCCATGACCACGCTTTCCCGCTCGATCCGGATCCTTGCCGCTGCCCCGCTGCTCACCGTCGTGGGCATCACGGCGGGGATCGTTGCCTCGGGCGCCCACCGCCGGCTCGGGGCGACCCGCGAGGAGTCGAGACGGACCCTGCCCGGCGACGACCTGCTCGAGCGCGCCGACCTCCAGGCCGACCGGGCCGTGACGATCGCCGCGGCACCGGAGCGGGTGTGGCCCTGGATCGCGCAGCTGGGCCAGGACAAGGGCGGGTTCTACTCGTTCGCGGGGGTCGAGAACCTCGTCGGCTGCGACATCCACCCTGCCGACCGGATCGTGCCCGAGTGGCAGCACCCGCAGGTCGGGGACCCCTTCCCCCTGCACCCCGACATGGTCCTCAGGGTGGGCAGGGTGGAGACGGGGCACGCCCTCGTCGCCACCAGCCAAGGAGGCTCCGCTCCCCAGGGCACTGGCATGGACTTCACGTGGGCGTTCGTCGTCAGCCCCCTGCCGCCGGCCCCGGCCACGCCCGTGGGCACGCGACTCCACGTCCGGGAGCGCTACCAGGTGTCCAGCCCCGCGGTCCGGGTGGGAGTCGAAGTGGTGAACCTCGTCAGCACCGTCATGAGCTGGCGCATGACGCGCACCATCAAGCAGCTCGCCGAGCGCCCGTAGCGCCGCCCCCGGCGCGCCCGGCGCCGCCGGAACCGGCGCTCGGCGCGGGTGGCTCAGGAGTCGAGCATGTCCGGGGTGAGGTTCGCGTCGGTCCCGGCGATGCCGAGGTCCTCGGCGCGCTTGTCGGCCATGGCGAGCAGTCGGCGGATCCGACCGGCGACCGCGTCCTTGGTCATCGCCGGCTGGGCCAGCTGGCCGAGCTCCTCGAGTGACGCCTGCTTGTGCTGGAGCCGCAGCTGACCGGCCTCGCGCAGGTGGTCGGGGATCTCGTCCCCGAGGATCTCGAGGGCCCGTCCGACGCGCGAGCCGGCGGCCACGGCCGCCCGGGCCGAGCGGCGCAGGTTGGCGTCGTCGAAGTTGGCCAGCCGGTTCGCCGTGGCCCGGACCTCGCGACGCATCCGGCGCTCCTCCCACGCCATCACCGCGTCGTGGGCGCCGAGCCGCGTGAGCATCGCGCCGATCGCGTCCCCGTCGCGGATGACGACCCGGTCGACCCCGCGGACCTCGCGCGCCTTGGCCTGGATCCCGAGCCGACGCGCGGCGCCCACGAGGGCGAGGGCCGCCTCCGGACCGGGGCAGGTGAGCTCGAGCGCCGACGAGCGGCCGGGCTCGGTCAGGGAACCGTGGGCGAGGAACGCCCCGCGCCACGCGGCCTCCGCGTCACAGACCGACCCGGAGACGACCTTCGGGGGCAGCCCCCGGACCGGCCGACCCCGCCCGTCGATGAGCCCCGTCTGACGGGCGAGCGACTCGCCGTCCTGGACGACGCGCACGACGTAGCGGCTGCCCTTGCGCAGCCCGCCCGCGGCGAGCACCAGCACCTCCGCCGTCTGCCCGTAGAGCTCATGGATCTCGCGTCGGAGGCGCCGCGCGGCGTTGGCGGTGTCCAGCTCGGCCTCGACGACGATCCGTCCCCCGATGATGTGCAGCCCCCCGGCGAACCTCAGTGTGGACGCCACTTCCGCCTTGCGGCAGCAGGGTTTCGTCACCTCGTGGCGGCTGAGCTCGTCCTTCACCTTCGCCGTCATTGCCATGCCGGTCATCCTGCCACGCGCCATCAGGACCGTCGTCCGGAGGCAAGGACGTCCTGCAGGGCCGCGGCCAGGCGGAGCCGGTCGTGCAGGGTCGGGGACGCCGACATCGCGACCGGGTGGACGTGCAGGGTCGCCCCCAGGGCGCGGCAGGCATCGGCGAGGGACTCGTGGTCGTCGACGACGCAGGGGTCGGCCAGCACGGCGTCGAGCCGGACCCGCGGCGCGTAGCGCGCGAAGGACTCGAGGTGGTGGATGGCGCTGAACCCGGCGGTCTCCGTCGTCACCATCTCGAGGTTGAGCACGAGGAGGCGCCGGGCGCGGGTGACGGTGAGCGCCTCGGCGAGGTCGGGGACGAGCAGGTGCGGCATGACCGAGGTGAACCACGACCCCGGGCCGAGGACGACCCAGTCGGCCGCACGGATCGCCGCGACCGACTCCGAGTACGCCGGCGGGCTCTCCGGCAGCAGCCGCAGCGCGTCCACCCGACCCTTGGTGCGGGCGACCTGCGCCTGGCCGCGCACCACACTGCGCTCCTCGGGCCGCTCCGGGTCCGCACCGAGGACGTCCGCCTCGATGTCGAGCGGCACCGCGGCCATCGGCAGGACCCGGCCACGCGCGTTGAGCAGCCGCCCGACGAGCTCGAGTCCCGCGACCGGGTCCTCGTGCAGCTCCCAGAGCGCGACGATGAGCAGGTTGCCCAGGGCGTGCCCGCCGAGCGGCCCGGTGCCCTGGAAGCGGTGCTGGAGGACGTCACGCCACGTGTGCCCCCACTCGGTCTCCTCGCAGAGCGCGGCCAGCGCCATCCGCAGGTCACCGGGCGGCAGCACCCCGAACTCGCCGCGCAGCCGCCCCGAGGACCCGCCGTTGTCGGCCACCGTGACGATCGCGGTGATCTCGTCGGTCACGAACCGGAGCGCCGCGAGCGACGCGGACAGCCCGTGCCCGCCCCCCAGCGCGGCGACGACCGGCCCGCTCACTCGCGTCCCAGGTCGCGGTGGACGAGGAATGTGTCGATCCGGTCGGACTGGAGCCGCTCGGCCAGGGCCTCCGCGACGGCGACGGAGCGGTGCTTGCCCCCGGTGCAGCCGATCGCGAGGGTCGCGTAGCGGCGCCCCTCGGAGTGGTACCCCCGCGTGACCGGCTCCATGACGCCGGCGACCCGGTCGAGGAACTCGCCGGCGCCGTCATGCCCGAGGACGAACGCGGACACCGCGGCGTCACGGCCGTCGAGCGAGCGCAGCTCCGGCACCCAGAACGGGTTGGGCAGGAAGCGCATGTCGAAGACGAAGTCCGCGTCGAGCGGCACGCCGTACTTGAACCCGAACGACAGCAGCGCCAACCGCAGCGACGGCCCGCCCTTGACCCCGAACATCGGCGCGATCTTGCGTCCGAGCTGGTGCACGTTGAGCCCGGAGGTGTCCACGACGATCTGGGCCCGCGAGCGCAGGTCACGCAGGATCTCGCGCTCGCTCTGGATCCCGTCGAGCAGCCTCCCCGAGCCCTGGAGCGGGTGCGGCCGGCGCACCGACTCGAACCGACGCACGAGGGCCTCGTCGGTGGCGTCGAGGAAGACGAGCTGCGGCGTCCACCCCGCGTCCCGGAGCGTCTGGACCGCCGGCTCGAACTCGGTGAAGAAGGTCTTGCTGCGCACGTCGACGACGGCGGCGATCTTGATCTCCTGCCCCTCGCCACGGGCCTTCGTGCCCAGCTCGGCCATGGCCGGCAGCAGCTGGGGCGGCAGGTTGTCGACGACGTACCAGCCCTGGTCCTCCATGACGTTGGCCGTCGTGGTGCGCCCGGCACCGCTCATGCCGGTGACGATGACGAAGTCCGCCCCCTGGCTGTGAACCTGCGCGACGGCGTTGGCGCCCTCAGTCATCGTTGTCCTTCTGTGTGTCGTCGACGATCTCACCGGTCATCAGGTTCACCGTGGGCTCCACGGGTGCCCCAGTCAACTCGCGTTCGATGGTCTGCGCCAGCGTGGCGCCGATCCCGGGGACCTCCCCCAGCTCCTCGAGGCTCGCGGCGCGGATCCGCTTCACGGAGCCGAAGTGACGCAGCAGCGCCTTGCGCTTGACGTCCCCCAGGCCCGGTATGCCGTCCAGGGCGGAGTTCGTCATCGCCTTGCTCCGCCGCTGGCGGTGGAACGTGATGGCGAACCGGTGTGCCTCGTCGCGCAGCCGCTGCAGCAGGTAGAGGCCCTCGCTGGTCCGGGGCAGGACGACCGGGAAGTCCTGCCCGGGCACCCACACCTCCTCGAGGCGCTTGGCCAGCCCGACCACGGCGACGTCGACGATGCCGAGGTCCTCGATCGCGCGCGCCGCCGCGTTGACCTGGGGCAGCCCGCCGTCGACGACGACCAGCTGCGGCGGGTAGGCGAACCGGGTCGGGCGACCGGTCTCGTCGTCCCGGACCTGTGGCTCGTCGCGGTCCTTGAGGTAGCGGCGGAAGCGACGGGTGAGCACCTCGTGCATCGCGGCGGTGTCGTCGATGGGTGCAGCCGCGCCGTCCTCATCCTGCTGTCCGCGCACGATGAACCGCCGGTACTCGCCCTTGCGCGGGAGCCCGTCCTCGAAGACCACCATGGACCCGACGACCTGGGTGCCCTGGACGTGGCTGATGTCGAAGCACTCGATCCGCAGCGGCGACTCGTCGAGCTCGAGGAGCTCGTGGAGCTGCTGGAGGGCCTGCGACCGGTTGGTGAGGTCGCCGGCTCGGGCGACCTTGTGCCGGGCCAGGCTCTGGGTGGCGTTGCGCTCGACCGTCTCCATGAGCGTGCGCTTGTCCCCGCGGCGCGGCACACGCAGGTCGACCCGGCTCCCCCGACGCCTCGACAGCCACTCCCCGAGCGACTCGGCGTCGTCCGGGAGCACCGGCACGAGGACCTCGCGCGGCACCGCCTCGCCCTCCTCGCCGCCGTAGAGCTGCTGCAGGAGGTGGCCGACGACCTCGGGCACGGTCTCGAACTCCTTCTCGGCGACCCAGCCGCGCTGCCCGCGGATACGCCCGCCGCGCACGTGGAACACCTGGACGGCGACCTCCAGCTCGTCGTCGGCGAGGGCGAAGACGTCGGCATCGGTGCCGTCACCGAAGACGACGGCCGACTTCTCCAGCACCCGCTGGAGGGCGCCGATGTCGTCGCGGAGCCGGGCGGCCCGCTCGAAGTCGAGCTCGTCGGAGGCGGCCCGCATCTGGCGCTCGAGCCGCTTGACGAACTTCGAGCTCTCGCCGGCCATGAAGTCGCAGAAGTCCTCGGCGATCGCGCGGTGCGTGGCGGCGTCGACCCGGTCGACGCACGGGGCCGAGCACTTGTCGATGTAGCCGAGGAGGCAGGGCCGGCCGACCTGGGTCGCGCGCTTGAAGACGCCGGCCGAGCAGGTGCGGATGGGAAAGACCCGCAGGGCCTGGTCGAGGGTCTCGCGGATCGCCCACGCGTGCGCGTACGGGCCGAAGTAGCGGGTCCCCTTGCGCTTGGCACCCCGGAGGACCTGGGCGCGGGGGAACTCCTCCCCCATGGTCACGGCGAGGTAGGGGTAGGACTTGTCGTCGCGGTACTTGACGTTGAACCGCGGGTCGTACTCCTTGATCCAGGAGTACTCGAGCTGGAGGGCCTCGACCTCGGTGGCGACGGTGGTCCACTCGACGCTGGCGCCGGCGAGCACCATCGACGCGGTCCGGGGATGCAGCGCACCGACGTCCTGGAAGTAGGACGACAGGCGCGAGCGGAGCGACTTCGCTTTGCCCACGTAGATGACGCGGCCGTCCTTGTCGCGGAACCGGTAGACCCCGGGATCGGTCGGGATCTCCCCCGGACGGGGGCGGTAGGTCGACGGATGAGCCACGCCCACAACCCTATGCGGGGGCGGCGACAGGCTCAGCGGGTGCTCAGGTGACGCTGATGCCGTCGGCGCCCACGGTGACCGACTTCGTCGGCAGGCCCCGCGTCGCCGGGCCCCGCTTCACGGCCCCGGTCGCGAGGTCGAACTGGCTGCCGTGGCAGGCGCAGTTGATGGCGCCACCCTCGACGCTGCTCACGGTGCAGCCCTGGTGCGTGCACACGGCGGAGAAGGCCTTGAACTCGCCCTCGGTCGGCTGGGTGATGACGACCTTGGCCGCGTCGATGATCGTGCCGCCGCCGACGGGGATGTCCGCCTTCTTGGCGAGGTCCCGGACGGCGCCGGCCGCACCCGACGCGGCGCTGGAGGCCGACGAGGCGGCCGTCTCGACGGCCTTCCCCGCGTCGGTCCCGCAGGCGGTGAGACCGGCGCCGACCACGGCGACCGCGCCGACCGCGCGAAGGGCGTCGCGGCGACCGCAGCAGGACGGGGCGGTGACGGGGTCGGGGCGGGTCGTGGCCGGGTGGTCCGGGGAGTCGCTCATCGTGCTCACCTTCGTCGTGCGGGCGTGGGGCCGGGTCGTGCGTCGTCCAGCGCTGCCAGTATGCCGTCGTCAACCTGTGAACGGCCCGGCAACGACCTTGGTAACGACTCGGCACACAAATGCGCAACACGGGCGCCGGGTGACCCCGCCGTGGCTATATTTCGGGTGCTCGCACACCCGTCGCGAGCTCCTCGGCTTCACGCCGCGGGAGAAGAAGTTTCAGGAGGAAACGTGGCTCAGCGTTCCGTCATGACCGTCGGCGCTTCGCTGTTGGTGGCCTCACTCGCACTTGCCGGGTGTGGCACCCGCGGTGAGAACGAGGACACCGGCAGTACAACCGGCGGCGACGCCAAGGTCGCCAAGATCGGCGTCATCGCGCCCCTGTCGGGTGACCTCTCCGCACTCGGAAAGGGCATCCAGCACTCCGTCGAGCTGGCCGTCAAGCAGGCCAACGAGTCCAAGGCGATCGAGGGCTGGACCCTCGAGGTCGAGGCCGTCGACGACGAGGGCAAGGCCGACGTGGGGAAGAACGGCGCGACGAAGCTCGCGTCCGACGACGAGGTCGTCGGTGTCGTCGGCAACCTCAACTCGAGCGTCAGCCAGCAGACCCAGCCCGTCTTCGCTGCCGCCAACATCACCCAGATCTCCCCGGCCAACACCGGACCCTCGCTGACCCGCGGCGCCGACGGCAACGCACGTCCCTACAAGACGTTCTTCCGCACCTGCACGACGGACATCGCGCAGGGTGGCTTCGCCGCCAAGTTCCTCATCGAGCAGGGCATCAAGACCGTCGCGACGATCCACGACAAGAAGACCTACGGCCAGGGTCTGGTCCAGTACTTCACGGAGGCCTACAAGGCCGCCGGTGGCACCGTCGTGGCCGCCGAGACGATCAACCCGGACGAGTCCAACTACGCGCCGGTCGTCTCCAAGGTCGCCCCGTCCAAGCCGGGCGCCGTCTACTACGGCGGTGAGTACCCGCAGGCCGGACCCCTGTCCAAGCAGATGAAGGCCGGTGGCCTCAACGTCCCGCTCATGGGTGGCGACGGCATCTTCGACCCCAAGTACATCGAGCTCGCGGGTTCCACCTCCAACGGTGACCTCGCCACCTCCGTCGGTGAGCCGACCGAGAACAGCGACGCCGGCAAGAAGTTCCTCGCCGACTACGAGGCAGCCAAGTACGCCGAGCCGGCAGCGGCCTACGGCGGCTACTCGTACGACGCGGCGAACGCCATCATCGAGGCGCTCAAGGTCTCCCTCAAGGACGCCGACGACGCCAAGAGCGCCCGCCAGGCCACGGTCGACGCGGTCGGCAAGGTCTCGTTCGACGGCGTCACCGGCAAGGTGTCCTTCGACGAGTTCGGCGACACGCTGGTCAAGGTCATCACCGGCTACAAGGTCGAGGGCGGCAAGTGGGTCAGCGTGAAGTCCGAGAACGTCAGCTGACCGAGCCAGACACGCAGTAGTTCATTCGAGCAGGGGCGGGGACCAACCCGCCCCTGCTTGAATGTGCCAGCGACCACAGACAGAGAGGTGCCGGTTCTGCGATGACCGATTTCCTGCAACAGATCGTGAACGGCTTGACCATCGGGTCGCTGTACGCGCTGATCGCCGTCGGCTACACCGTCGTCTACGGCATCGTCCAGCTCATCAACTTCGCCCACGGCGAGGTGTTCATGATCGGGGCCTTCGGGGCACTGGCCACCTGGACGGTGCTCTTCAAGGGCCAGACCGGCCTCTGGGTGCTGCCCGTCATGGTGCTCGGTGCCGTGCTCGTCTCCGTCCTCACCGCGGTCGTCATGGAGCGCATCGCCTACCGGCCGCTGCGTGGCGCCCCCCGCCTGGCCCCCCTCATCACCGCCATCGGCATCTCCGTCTTCCTGCAGGAGGCCGTGCGCCTCTTCTACCCGGGCGCCAAGAGCAAGCTCGTCTTCCCCGAGATCGACGTCGTCACCGGGACGGCGCTCTCCATCGGGGGCCTCTCGATCCAGCGCGCGGCGGTCTTCACCGTCGGCGCGCTCGTCCTGTCGGCCGCCCTGCTGTGGTACTTCGTCAACCGCACCAGGCTGGGCCAGGGGATGCAGGCCGTCTCGCAGGACCCGGACACGGCCCAGCTCATGGGGATCAACGTCAACCGCATCATCGTCATCGCCTTCGCCGTGGGTGCCGCCCTCGCCGCCCTCGCCGGTGTCGCGCAGGGCCTGCTCAACTCCAACATCGACTTCCGGATGGGCTTCCTCGCCGGCCTCAAGGCCTTCACGGCCGCCGTGCTCGGTGGGATCGGCAACATCCAGGGCGCCGTCGTCGGAGGTCTCACCCTGGGTATCGCCGAGTCGATGGCCACCCAGTTCATTCCCGGCCAGTTCGGCGGGTCGGCATGGAAGGACGTGTGGGCGTTCGTGCTCCTCATTCTCGTGCTCGTCTTCAGGCCCCAGGGCCTCCTCGGCGCCCGGGTGGTGGACCGCGCATGAGCACCTCGACGACCGACCTCACGCACGGCCACGACGACGACGCCGTCAAGGTCCCCCTCCTCGAGCGCATCCCCGGCCGCGGCAGTGCCGCCGCCTGGCCGCTGGGTCTCGCCGGGGTCCTCATCCTCGTCGGAGGGACCTTCCTGTCCTGGAGCTACACCTCGGACGTCCTCGGCGACCTCTCGGTCGACTTCTACCCCAACGGCGTGCAGATCTGCATGATCGCGCTCGGGGTCGCGGCCCTGCTGTTCCTCCTCGCGCACCGGGGACCGCTGCACCGCTTCGGCGAATGGCTCGACACGGCGGCGGCAGTCCGGGTCCTCGGGCTCGGTGCGGTGGCCTACATGGTCATCACCCTCGGCATCATCGCCTACCAGTCGGGCGGGCTCGTCAACATCAACCCCGGTGGCTGGATCTCGCTGCTCGGGGCGCTCCTCCTCGCCGCCTCCGGCCTCATGCTCGTCTCCCGCCAGCACCGTGACCCGCTCTTCGCGAAGACGTCGTCGTGGCTCGAGATCAGCACCATCGTCGTGCTCATGGCCCTGGTCCTCTTCGGCGCGGCCTACGCCCTCGACATCGGCGACGGCGGCAGCTTCCTGCTGTTCCTCCTGTTCGTGTCGGCCGTCGCGCTCGCCCTCACGAGGGCCGGGGCTTTCACGTGGGTCGGGCTCATCGCCCAGAAGAACCGCCCGGTGCTCATGCTCGGCGCGTTCGCGGTCGCGTTCCTCTTCCCGTTCACGCAGGGCGGGTCGGACGAGAACATGTCGATCGCGACGCAGGTCCTGATCTTCGCGGCGACCGCCCTCGGTCTCAACATCGTCGTCGGCCTCGCCGGCCTCCTCGACCTCGGCTACATCGCCTTCCTCGGCGCCGGAGCCTACGTCGGTGCGGTGCTGTCGGCCTCGGCCTTCGCGACCATCGACTGGAAACCGCCGTTCATCGTCGTCGTCCTCGTCGGAGCACTGTTCTCCGCCATGCTGGGCCTCATCATCGGGTCACCGACGCTGCGGGTCTCGGGTGACTACCTCGCCATCGTCACCTTGGCGTTCGGTGAGATCTTCCGCTTCACCATGGGCAACCTCGACGGATCCAACGGCCCCGACATCACCAACGGACCCAACGGCATCCCGGCCATCCCGGACCTGGCGATCGGGTCGTTCGACTTCGGTCAGCCGCACACGATCGCGGGGATCACCCTCGGCAGGTTCGCGAACTACTACTTCCTCCTGCTCCTCATCGCGGCGATCATCATCCTCGTCTTCACGCGGCTCAACAACAGCCGCATCGGCCGTGGCTGGGTCGCGATCCGCGAGGACGAGAAGGCGGCCGAGGCCATGGGCGTCAACGTCTTCGGCCTCAAGCTGTTCGCCTTCGCGGGCGGCGCGTTCCTCGCCGGCATGGCGGGCACGGTCAAGGCGCACCACGACGTCTCGGTCACCCCCGACCAGTACATCTTCCTCGAGTCCGCGTTCCTGCTCGCCGCGATCGTCCTCGGCGGCATGGGCACCGTCGCCGGTGTCATCGTCGGCGCGACGATCCTCAAGCTCCTGCCGGAGAAGCTCCGCTTCATCGCCGACTACCGGCTGCTCATCTTCGGGCTCGTGCTCGTCCTCATGATGCGTTTCCGCCCGGAGGGCCTCATCGCGAGCCACCGGCGCAAGCTCGAGTTCCACGAGGACGACGAGGAGCTCGCCCAACGGATCGAAGCGGTCCATCTCGAGGAAACGGAGGTCAAGGCATGACCCTCACCGACACGCCCCCCGCCCGCGTGCCCACGGCGGTCGGCAAGCCGATCCTCGAGGCCCGTGGCGTGACGATGCGCTTCGGCGGCCTCACCGCCGTCAAGGACGTCGACATGACCGTCAACGAGGGTGAGATCGTCGGACTCATCGGCCCCAACGGTGCCGGCAAGACGACGTTCTTCAACTGCCTCACCGGTCTCTACAAGCCGACCGAGGGGCAGGTCACGCTGAGCGGTGACGTCCTGCCGCCCAAGCCGCGCGCCGTCGTCGTCGCGGGCATGGCCCGCACCTTCCAGAACATCCGGCTGTTCGCGAACATGACCGCCCTCGAGAACGTCATGGTGGGCCGTTACTGCCGCACCAGCTCGATGGCGCTCACCTCGATCCTGCGGGGACCGAAGTTCCGGCGCGAGGAGGAGGCGACCCGGGCACGCGCCCAGGAGCTGCTCGACTTCGTCGGGCTCGGCGGCTCGACGGAGAGCCTCGCGCGCAACATGCCCTACGGCGACCAGCGCCGGCTCGAGATCGCCCGGGCACTGGCCACCGACCCCAAGCTCATCCTCCTGGACGAGCCGACGGCCGGCATGAACCCGCAGGAGACCAAGCAGGCGAGCGACCTGATCTTCCGGATCCGCGACAGCGGGCTGGCGGTCGTCGTCATCGAGCACGACATGCGGTTCATCTTCAACCTCTGCGACCGAGTCCTCTGCCTCGTCCGCGGCGAGGTCCTCGTCGAGGGCACTCCGGGTGAGGTCCAGTCCGACCCGCGCGTCATCGAGGCCTACATCGGTGGCGGAGACGACGACGACGAGGACGAGGGTCCCGCCACGACGAAGGAGACGCTGTGAGCCCCATGCTCGAGGTCAAGGACCTCGTGGTCGCGTACGGCAAGATCAAGGCCGTCAAGGGCATCAGCTTCTCGGTCGACGAGGGCGAGGTCGTCACGCTCATCGGCACCAACGGTGCCGGCAAGACGACGACCCTGCGCACGATCTCCGGTCTCCTCCGTCCGCTCAGCGGGTCCATCCGCTTCCAGGGCAAGCGGATCGACGACACACCGGCCCACGAGATCGTCACCCTCGGGCTGGCCCACTCCCCCGAGGGCCGACGGATCTTCCCTCGCCTCTCCGTCGAGCAGAACCTCCTGCTCGGGGCGTTCGCCCGACGCGACGGCGACGTGCGCAAGGACCTGCAGGCGGCCTACGAGCTGTTTCCTATCCTCGGTGAACGCAAGGCGCAGGCGGCCGGCACGTTCTCCGGAGGCGAGCAGCAGATGCTCGCCATGGGTCGGGCCATGATGAGCCGCCCCAAGCTGCTCATGCTCGACGAGCCGTCGATGGGCCTGTCGCCGCTGATGATGAAGACGGTCATGTCCACGGTGACGACGCTCCAGGAGCAGGGCACGACGATCCTGCTCGTCGAGCAGAACGCTCAGGCGGCGCTCAAGAGGGCCACGAAGGGCTACGTCCTCGAGGTCGGCAAGATCGTCCTGTCGGGCAGCGGCCCCGAGCTCCTCGCGAGCGACGACGTCCGCAAGGCCTACCTCGGCGAGGATTAGAGCGGGTCCCACGCGCAGCGTGGGCCTGAGAGCGGGTCCCACGCGCAGCGTGGGCGCGAGACAGCACACGTGACGAGGGCCCCGCACCGAGGTGGTGCGGGGCCCTCGTCATGCGCCGGTGGCTGGGTCGGACGGCAGAGTATGCCGTCCGGTCGGCTCAGGCGCTCTTGCGCGACGTCCGCTTCGGGGCCGTCGACGCCGTCGTCGTGGACGGGGCCGCGGTCCGGGCGGCAGCGGTCCGCTTGGTCGGCGTGGCCTTCGTGGACGCGCCCTTCGCCGCCGTGGTCTTCCCGGCGGCGGTCTTAGTGGCGGCCTTCTTGGCAACGGACTTGGTCACCGGCGCCTCGGCCGACGCCGTGGCACCGCCTCGGCCCACACCCGTGGCCCGGGTCGTCGTGCGAGCCGTCTTCGCCAGGACGGGCGCGAGGAAGCGCCCGGTGTGGCTGTCGGGGTGGGCGGCGACCTCCTCGGGGGTGCCGGTCGCGACGACGCTCCCGCCCTTGTTGCCACCCTCGGGGCCGAGGTCGAGGACGTAGTCGGCGCTCTTGATGACGTCGAGGTTGTGCTCGATGACGATGACCGTGTTGCCCTTGTCGACGAGGCCCTGGAGGACGCCGAGGAGCTTGCGGATGTCCTCGAAGTGCAGGCCGGTCGTCGGCTCGTCGAGGACGTAGATGGTGCGTCCCGTCGACCGCTTCTGCAGCTCGGAGGCGAGCTTGACGCGCTGCGCCTCGCCGCCGGAGAGCGTCGGCGCCGGCTGGCCGAGCCGCACGTAGCCGAGGCCGACCTCGTTGAGCGTCGTCATGTGCCGGGCGATGCCGGGCACCGCCGCGAAGAAGTCCGCGGCCTCCTCGATCGGCATGTCGAGCACGTCGGCGATGGTCTTGCCCTTGAAGTGCACCTCGAGGGTCTCACGGTTGTAGCGGGCGCCGTGGCAGACCTCGCACGGGACATAGACGTCCGGCAGGAAGTTCATCTCGATCTTGATGGTGCCGTCACCGGAGCACGCGTCGCACCGGCCGCCCTTGACGTTGAACGAGAACCGACCCGGCTGGTAGCCACGGATCTTGGCCTCGGTCGTCGTCGCGAACAGCTTCCGGATCGCGTCGAAGACCCCGGTGTAGGTGGCCGGGTTGGAGCGGGGGGTGCGCCCGATCGGGCTCTGGTCGACGTGGACCACCTTGTCGAGGTGTTCCAGCCCCTGCACCGACTTGTGGCGCCCGGGGACGTGCCTGGCACCGTTGAGCTTGTTGGCGAGGACGTTGTAGAGGATGTCGTTGACGAGGGTCGACTTGCCCGACCCGGAGACCCCGGTGACGGCGACGAGGTTGCCGAGCGGGAAGCTCGCGCTCACCTCGTGGAGGTTGTGCTCGCGCGCCCCGATGACGGTGACCTGACGGTCGGGGTCCTGGGGGCGGCGCGTCGCCGGGACGGGGATCTCCGCCCGACCCGAGAGGTACTTGCCCGTGATCGACGTCGGGTGGGTGAGCAGGTCGGCGACGGTGCCGGAGTGCACCACGACTCCCCCGTGCTCGCCGGCTCCGGGGCCGATGTCGACGACCCAGTCGGCGGTGGCGATCGTGTCCTCGTCGTGCTCGACGACGATGAGGGTGTTGCCGAGGTCGCGCAGCCGGGTCAGGGTCTCGATGAGCCGGTGGTTGTCGCGCTGGTGCAGCCCGATGCTGGGCTCGTCGAGCACGTAGAGGACGCCGACGAGGCCGGAGCCGATCTGGGTGGCCAGCCGGATGCGCTGGGCCTCGCCACCGGAGAGCGTGCCCGCAGGCCGGTCGAGGCCGAGGTAGTCGAGGCCGACGTCGAGGAGGAAGCCGAGCCGCGCGTTGATCTCCTTGATGACCCGCTCGGCGATCTGCCGCTCACGGACGGTGAAGTCGACCTCCTCGAGGAAGCTGGCCGAGTCGGAGATGGGCAGGGCGCAGACGTCGGCGATGCTGCGGCCGCCGATGGTGACGGCGAGCGACTCGGGCTTGAGCCGGCTGCCGCGGCACGACGGGCACGGCACCTCACGCATGTAGCCCTCGTAGCGCTCCCGGCTCCAGTCGGAGTCGGTCTCGGCGTGGCGACGCTTGACGAACGGGATGGCCCCCTCGAAACCGGTCGTGTAGGAGCGCTCACGGCCGAACCGGTTGCGGTACTTGACGTGGACCTTGTGGTTGCGACCGGTGAGCAGCGACTCCTTCGCCCGCTCGGGCAGGGAGCGCCACGGCGCGTCGATGCTGAACTTCATCTCCTCGGCGAGGGCGCCGAGCACCCGCTGGAAGTACTCGGACGCGCCGCTGCCGGAGGCCCAGGGGGCGATGGCGCCCTCGGCCAGGCTGAGGTCGTCGTTGGGCACGATGAGCTCGGGGTCGACCTCGAGCTCGGTGCCGATGCCCGTGCAGACCGGGCACGCCCCGAAGGGGCTGTTGAACGAGAACGAGCGCGGCTCGACCTCGTCCATCGTCAGCGGGTGGTCGTTGGGGCAGGCCATCCGCTCGGAGAAGCGGCGCTCCTTGGGGAGGTCGGACCCGTCCGGGCCCTTGCCCTCACCGGGGTCGACGAACTCGATGACGACGACGCCTCCGGCGAGGCCTAGGGCGGTCTCGACGGAGTCGGTGAGCCGCCGCTTCGAGGAGGCGTCGCCTCCCTTGGAGACGAGCCGGTCGACGACGACGTCGATGGTGTGCTTGACCTGCTTCTCGAGGGTGGGTGGCTCGCTGAGGGAGACGACCTCGCCGTCGACCCGGGCGCGGGCGAAGCCCTTGGACTGCAGCTCGGCGAAGAGGTCGACGAACTCGCCCTTGCGGGCCCGCACGACGGGGGCGAGCACCTGGAAGCGGGTGCGCTCGGGCAGCTCGAGCAGCCGGTCGACGATCTGCTGGGGGCTCTGCCGGGTGATCGGCTCGCCGCAGGTCGGGCAGTGCGGGCGCCCGGCCCGGGCGAACAGCAGCCGGAGGTAGTCGTAGACCTCGGTGATCGTGCCGACGGTCGAGCGGGGGTTGCGGTTGGTCGACTTCTGGTCGATCGACACCGCCGGGGACAGACCCTCGATGAAGTCGACGTCTGGCTTGTCCATCTGTCCGAGGAACTGCCGCGCGTAGGCGGACAGCGACTCCACGTAGCGGCGCTGGCCCTCGGCGAAGATCGTGTCGAACGCCAGTGACGACTTGCCCGATCCCGACAGCCCGGTGAAGACGATGAGGGAGTCCCGGGGCAGGTCGACCGAGACATCCTTGAGGTTGTGCTCGCGCGCGCCCCGCACGACGAGGCGGTCGTGGGTGGCGCTCCCCGAGCGACGGGTGGGCGATGCAGAGGCAGCAGAAGTCACGACCACCATGCTAGGTGCCGCCACCGACAGCCCCCGACGACGACCTCGGGCCGCCTCTACAGTGACGACATGCGACCGCGCCCGCCGGCCCTCGCCCTCGTCGTGGGCTCGGTCCTGCTCGCCGGCGCCTGCACCACCGGGTCGACGCCCCCACGCTGGGAGACGCTCACCCTCCCCGACGGCCTGACGCCCGTCACCCTGGCGAGCAGCGGGGACGCGGTCCTCGTGGGGGCGTTCGCGCCCGAGCGCCCCCGTCCCCGCCTGCTCCGTGCGCGCGACGGGTCCCTCACCGAGGTCCCGCTGACGCCCCGGTCCCCCTATGCCTTCGAGGCGCGCTGGTTGCAGGTCGCCACCCGGTCCGGCGGTGTCGAGGCCGTCGGCGGGGCCCGGGGTGGTGCGCACGGCAACTACCGCTGGTCGACGTGGTCCGGCGACACCGCCTCGGTCGTCGAGCTCGAGCAGCCGTTCGGGGTGTTCGGCAGCTACGGCGCCGGTGACCTCGCAGGCGTGGCGTATGCCGGTGAGTCGCCCGTGATCCTCGGGGCCTGGCAGAGCGAGCGGACCGGTCTGGACATCGCCGTGTGGACGCGCCGTGGGGAGCGCTGGTCCCGGCAGCCCTCCACGGGGACGCCCCTGGCCAGCAGCCCCGAGTCCCTCGCGGCGGCGAGGTCGATCACCTCGCACGGGGACGGGGTGCTCCTCTCGGGGTCGGTCACGCGGCTCGCTCCCGGCTCGGTCCGGGTCGACGCCGCCGTGTGGACCGCACCCGGCGGTCAGGGTCCTTGGACCCGCGTCGACCTCCCGCGACCGGCGGGTGACGGGATCACGGAGGCCCACGCCGCGACGTGCACGCCGCCCCGGTGCCTCGTCGTGGGCCGGCAGGGACGTCGCCTGGCCGCCTGGGAGGTGGTCGGCGGGCGCGCGAGGCGAGCGGACGGCATACCCGACGTCACGGTCCCCGAGAACGCGGCCGTCCCGGCGCCGGTCCGGGTCGGTGAGGACGACCTCGTCGTCGTCCCGTCCGGGTCGGGGAGCACCGTGCTCCGGCGACACGAGGGCGACTGGTCGACCTCTGCCGGCCCGGCGGGCACACCGGTCTCGGCGGTCGTCGACGGGGACGACCTCTGGGTGGTCACGACGGATGCGCGCGGGACCGGCACGCTGTCGGTCGCGCGCGTAGCCTGAGGCTCGTGACCGACCTCCTTGCCGCCATCGACGAGCACACCGCCCGCCTCGTCTCCGATGCCCGGGCCTGCGACGACCTCTCCGCTCCCAGCCTGTGCGAGGGATGGAGCCGCGACCACGTGCTCAACCATCTCGCCCGCAACGCCGAGGCCCTCGTCCGGCTGGTCGGGGCGGCCGTCGACGGCACGGGCGAGACGATGTACGACTCCCCCGAGGCACGCGACGAGGACATCGACGCCGGCGTCGGCCGGGACCGCGACGTCGTCGCCGCCGACGTCGAGGAGACCGCTGCCGCCCTCGCGCCGCACCTGCGACGCCTCACACCGGCGCACCGCGACGTCGTGCTCGAGCGCACCCCCGGGGGGCCGACGTTCCGTGGCGGCATGCTCCCGTTCATGCGGCTGCGCGAGGTGGTCTACCACCACGTCGACCTCGACCTCGGCTTCGGCTTCGACGACGTCGAGGCCGACCTCCAGGTCATGTTCATCGAGAACGAGCTCAAGCGGCAGCGCGGCGCCGGGGCGGCGCCCTCGCTGCGGATCCGCACCGACGAGGGCGACGTCTGGTCGCTCGCTGACGGGGACGTCGCCGTCACCGGGTCGCGCGCCGGTGTGCTCACCTGGCTGGCGCGGCAGGACCCGGCCGGCGTGCACGCCGACGCCCTTCCGTCCCTGACGAGAGGACTGTGATGACCGACTACACCGGAGACGTCGAGCCGGGAGGCCCGACGCACGTGCGCACCCTCGAGCACCTCGTCATCCGCAAGGTCGCCGTGTCGGAGATGTCGAACAACGCCTACCTCCTCACCTGCCGCGAGTCCGGCGAGCAGCTGCTCGTCGACGCCGCCGACGACGCGGCGCGGCTCACGTCGCTGGTCCGCGAGGGCACCGGCAGCCTCGAGCACCTCGTCACCACCCACCAGCACCGGGACCACGTGCGGGCGCTCGCCGAGATGGTCGACGCGTTCCACCCGCGGACCTACGCCGGAGCCGACGACGCCGACGCCCTGCCGGTGCGCCCCGACGTCCGGCTCGCGCAGGGCGACCTCGTCACGGTCGGCCGGTGCCGGCTCGACGTCATCCACCTGCGTGGTCACACGCCCGGGTCGGTCGCGCTCGCCTACGACGACCCTGCCGGGCACACGCACCTCTTCACCGGCGACTCGCTCTTCCCCGGCGGTGTCGGCAACACCACGAACCCGGGCCAGAGCTTCGCGAGCCTCATCGCCGACGTCAGCGACCGCGTCTTCGACGTCTACGACGACGCCACCTGGGTCTACCCGGGGCACGGCGGCGACACCGTGCTCGGCGCCGAACGGCCGCATCTCACGGAGTGGCGCGACCGGGGCTGGTGACCCGCCCGACCTAGCCTGACGAGGTGTCCCGCCTCAGCACCGTCCCCGCTCCGGTCCTCGTCCTCGCGGGCATCGTCTCGGTGCAGTTCGGCGGGGCGCTCGCGGCCACCCTCATCCCGGAGATCGGGGCCGGTGGCTCGGTCGTCATGCGCCTGCTCTTCGCGACCGTCATCCTCGTCGCCGTCGTGCGGCCGCGGTGGCGCGGCCACTCGCGGGCCGCCTGGCGGACCGTCATCGCGTTCGGGCTGGCCCTCGGGCTGATGAACTTCACGTTCTACGGCTCCCTCGCGCACCTGCCCATCGGCGTGGCCGTGACGATCGAGTTCCTCGGGCCGCTGCTCCTCGCGGCGGCACTGTCACGACGGGCGGTCGACCTCGTCGCCGTCCTCGCCGCGGCCGTCGGGGTCGTCCTCATCTCCGAGGCCCTGTCCGTGCCGTTCGCCGAGCTGGACTGGACCGGGCTGGGACTCGCGGCGACCGCCGGGACGTGCTGGGCGGCATACATCATCCTCAGCGGGCGCACCGGAGCCGAGTTCGACAAGCTCGAGGGCCTCGCGATCGCCATGGTCGTCGCCACCGTCGTCACCCTCCCGTTCGGCCTCGCCTCGGTCCCCGAGTGGGACGGCGGCCTCGTCGCCAAGGGGCTCGGCATCGCCGTCCTGTCCTCGGTCCTGCCCTACTCGCTCGAGCTCGTCGCGCTGCGCCGGATGACCGCGCGCGTGTTCGGCATCCTGCTCAGCCTCGAGCCGGCCGTGGCCGCGGTCGCCGGCCTGCTCATCCTCAGCCAGCGGCTGCACGGCTGGCAGCTCCTCGGCATGGGACTCGTCGTCCTCGCCTCCGCGATCGTCCTCGGGCTGGGAGCGCGCAAGGACCCCGCCGAGTCGACGGGGTCCTAGACGCCACCCGGTGCCCCGGGTGCGGAGGTCAGGCGTTGATCTCGGCCTTCTCGTCGCGCTTGGTCTTCCAGAGGCTCGCCACGGTCGTCACCCCGAGGATGACGACGATGGCGCCGAGGGACACGGAGATGGGGATGTCCCACACCTCGAGGTGCTCGCCGCCGTTGATGAACGGGAGCTCGTTCTCGTGGAGGGCGTGCAGGATGAGCTTGACACCGATGAAGGCGAGCAGCACCGAGAGTCCCAGGCTGAGGTAGACCAGCTTCTGGAGCAGCCCGCCGAGCAGGAAGTACAGCTGGCGCAGACCCATGAGCGCGAAGAGGTTCGCCGTGAGCACGAGGTACGGCTCCTTGGTGAGGCCGTAGATCGCGGGGATCGAGTCGAGCGCGAACAGCAGGTCGGTCGTGCCGAGTGCGAGGACGACGATGAACAGCGGCGTGACGACCCGCTTCGCGTTCTCCTTGACGATGAGCTTGCCGCTCCACTCCTTGGTGGAGGGCAGGGTCCTCTCGACCCACTTCATGAAGCGGTTCTCCTCGTACTCCTCGTCGTCGCTCTCACCCTCGGTCGCGAGCTTCACGGCGGTGTAGATGAGGAAGGCGCCGAAGATGTAGAACACCCACGAGAAGTTGTTGATCGCCGCTGCGCCGAGCCAGATGAAGATGCCGCGCAGGACGATCGCGATGATGATGCCCCACATGAGAGCGGTCTGCTGGAACTTCTCGGGCACGGCGAACTTCGCCATGATGAGCAGGAAGATGAAGAGGTTGTCGACCGAGAGTGAGTACTCGGTCAGCCAGCCGGCGTAGAACTCACCGGCGAGCTGGCTCCCGTGGCTGAGCCACACCCAGAGACCGAAGACGACCGCCGCACCGACGTAGAACGACAGCGTGAGGCTGAGCTCCTTGGTCGAGGGCCGGTGCGGGTTGCGAGCGATCATCACGACATCGAAGATCAGCACCGCGGCGGCGACGCCGATGGTGAGGAACCACTGCCAGGTGGCGATGTTCATCGAGGGCGTGGCCGTCGACAGGGCGGAGAGTGAATGCACGCGGAGAACCTTACGGGGTCGGGGACGTGTCGGCCCGGAGGTCTCTCCCGCCCTGGGGGCCGGACCGGATCCCCGGGCCACTGGTGGCCGTGATGACGAGGAGTCCGCGCTGGGGATACTCCCCTCCGCTCGGGCAATTCTCGCATGCGCGGAGCGCATCGCGAGAATTGTCCCGAGCGGAGGGGGCCCGCCCTCCGCTGCTGGGGTCTCGCATGCGCGGAGCGCATCGCGAGAATTGTCCCGAGCGGAGGGGGCCCGCCCTCCGCTCAAAAGGGTTCGCGAACCTGCGGGTGGCTCCCGAACCTGATCGAACCGGAGCACGAGTGACGGCCCGGTTCGCGAACCGTCCTGGGCGGCATAGGGTGCGACGGTGCCCACCCGCAGGTCCCTGCTGGCCGCCGTCGCGGCCCTCCCGCTCACGGCGTGCAGCACCGCGACGACGGGCACCGACCCTGCCGCAGAGCCCCTCGAGAGGACCCGACCCATGCGTCTCACCTACGGCGAGGACCCGAGCCAGTTCGGCGAGCTGACCCGTCCGGCGGGGAGGAGCAAGGGGGTCGTCGTCGTCATCCACGGCGGCTTCTGGAAGGCGGAGTACGACCTCGAGCTCGGCCGGCCGCTCGCCGTGTCGCTCGCCGAGCAGGGGTGGACCGCCTGGAACATCGAGTACCGCCGGGTCGGCAACGGTGGCGGTGCGCCGGCCACGTTCGACGACGTCCACGCGGCGGTCGAGCTCCTCGCCACGGTCGACGGCCTCGACACCTCCACGCTCCTCACCCTCGGGCACTCCGCTGGCGGCCACCTGGCGGTCTGGGCCGCGGGTCGGCAGCGCCACCCGCAGTGGGGCGGCGCCCGCGTCGCCGTCACCGGGGCGATCTCGCAGGCGGGAGTCCTCGACCTCGTGGGCGCCGAGAGCGACGACCTCGGCGACCACGCGGCCGCACGGTTCCTCGGGCACGCGCCGACCACGGCCGATGTCGCCTACGACCCGCGCCAGCAGGTGCCGCTCGGCGTGCCCGTGCGGTGCATCCACGGGCGGGCCGACGACGTCGTGCCGCTCAGGCAGTCAGCCGACTACGTCACCGCGGCCGCGGCGGCGGGGGGCGACGCGCGGCTCGTGGAGGTGGACGGCGACCACTTCGTCGTCATCGACACCGAGTCGGCCGCGTGGGCGCGTCAGCTCGGGCTGCTCGACGAGCTCGGCGGGCGCTGACTGCGCGGGAGCCTGGCCACGACGAGGTCGTAGGAGGTGTCGACCGCCTCGCGGATCGCCTCGTCCGGGATGGCGCCCCCGACGGCGAGGGTGTTCCAGCCGTGCCGCCCGATGTAGGCCATGACGCCGGCGTCCTCCGGGAACTCGGCGACCCACTCGTCGGCCTCCGCCCGGTTGCCGAGCTTGACGCCCACCCCGGTCTGCCCGAGGAAGGCGAAGATCTTGTCGCCGACCTTGGCGACGTCGTCGCCCTCCCACGGCTGGTCCGCCCAGGCACCGGGCTTGGCCAGCGCGTAGGCGGCGACCTCCTCGGGCGTCATCGCGTCACTTCGTCCCTTCACTCATCTGGCGGAGCTCCTTCTTCAGGTCTCCGATCTCGTCGCGCAGGCGCGCCGCCAGCTCGAAGTGGAGGTCGGACGCCGCCTGGTGCATCTGGGTGGTGAGCTCCTGGATGAGGTTCGCGAGGTCGCCCGCCGCCATGTTGTCGAGACGTCCCGCGCCCACGACCGAGGCGTCGGCCGCGAGGGCGCCACGCCCGCCCCGGCCACCGTCGGACTTGCCCCGCGACCGGGCCCGGCCCGAGCCGAGGAGGGCCTCGGTGTCGGCGTCCTCGCGCTCGAGCATGTCGGTGATGTCGGCGATCTTCTTGCGCAGCGGCTGCGGGTCGAGCCCGCGCTCGGTGTTGTAGGCGATCTGCTTCTCGCGCCGACGCGAGGTCTCCTCGACGGCCTCGGCCATGGACGGGGTGATCTTGTCGGCGTACATGTGGACCTGGCCGGAGACGTTGCGGGCGGCACGTCCGATCGTCTGGATCAGCGAGCGGGCCGACCGGAGGAAGCCCTCCTTGTCGGCGTCGAGGATCGAGACGAGGGAGACCTCGGGCAGGTCGAGCCCCTCGCGCAGGAGGTTGATCCCGATGAGGACGTCGTACTCGCCCAGGCGCAGCTCACGCAGGAGCTCGACGCGACGCAGGGTGTCGATGTCGGAGTGGAGATAACGGACCCGCACACCCTTGTCGAGGAGGTAGTCGGTGAGGTCCTCGGCCATCTTCTTGGTGAGGGTGGTGACGAGGACGCGCTCGTTGCGGGAGGCACGGAGGTTGATCTCGTGGAGGAGGTCGTCGATCTGTCCCTTGGTCGGCTTGAGGACGATCTCGGGGTCGACGAGGCCGGTCGGGCGGATGATCTGCTCGACGACGCTGTCGGCCCTGGCGATCTCGTAGTTGCCCGGCGTCGCCGACAGGTAGACCGTCTGGCCGATGCGCTCGAGGAACTCCTCCCACTTGAGCGGGCGGTTGTCCATCGCCGACGGGAGGCGGAAGCCGTGGTCGACGAGGGTGCGCTTGCGTGACGCGTCGCCCTCGTACATGGCGCCGATCTGGGGCACCGTCACGTGCGACTCGTCGAGGACGAGGAGGAAGTCCTCGGGGAAGTAGTCGAGGAGGCAGTTGGGCGCCGTGCCGGCGGTGCGCCCGTCGAGGTGCATCGAGTAGTTCTCGATGCCGGAGCAGGACCCCACCTGGCGCATCATCTCGATGTCGTAGGTGGTGCGCATCCGCAGGCGCTGGGCCTCGAGCATCTTGCCCTGGCTCTCGAAGGTCCGCAGCTGCTCCTCGAGCTCGTGCTCGATGCCGGCGATCGCCCGGTCCATCCGCTCCGGTCCGGCGACGTAGTGCGAGGCCGGGAAGACGTACATCTCGGTCTCCTCGCGCACGATCTCGCCCGTGAGCGGGTGCAGCGTGTAGATCTTGTCGACCTCGTCTCCGAAGAACTCGATCCGCACCGCGAGCTCCTCGTACTGCGGGATGATCTCGACCGTGTCGCCACGGACCCGGAACGTGCCGCGGGTGAAGGCCAGGTCGTTGCGGGTGTACTGCATCTGGACGAAGCGGCGCAGCAGGTCGTCGCGGTCGAGCTCGTCACCGACCCGCAGCTGGACCATCTTGTCGACGTACTCCTGCGGGGTGCCGAGGCCGTAGATGCAGGACACCGACGCGACGACGATGACGTCGCGCCGGGTGAGCAGCGAGTTGGTCGCCGAGTGCCGCAGCCGCTCGACCTCGTCGTTGATCGAGGAGTCCTTCTCGATGTAGGTGTCCGTCTGCGGGACGTAGGCCTCGGGCTGGAAGTAGTCGTAGTAGCTGACGAAGTACTCGACCGCGTTGTTGGGCAGCAGCTCCCGGAACTCGTTGGCGAGCTGCGCGGCCAGCGTCTTGTTGGGGGCCATGACCAGGGTCGGGCGCTGCACCTGCTCGACGAGCCAGGCGGTCGTCGCGGACTTGCCGGTGCCCGTGGCACCGAGCAGGACGACGTTCTGCTCGCCGGCGTTGATCCGCTCGGTGAGCCTGGCGATCGCCGCCGGCTGGTCACCGGCGGGCTCGAAGTCGGACACGACCCGGAACGGTGCGACGGTGCGCTTGAGGTCGGTGGTGGGACGCATACGACCACGGTATGCCGTCCCACCGACAGTGCGAGGATGGTGCCGTGACCACGACGCTGCCGGCACCCCGCACCCCCGACCCCCGCTCGGCCCCGACGCTCCGGTGGGGGATCCTCGGCCCCGGGTACATCGCCCGCGAGTGGTCCACCGCGGTCCGGGCCGAGACCGACCAGGTGATCCAGGCGGTCGCCTCCCGCGACCTCGGCCGGGCGCGGTCGTTCGCGGACGACTTCGGTGCGCACACGGCATACGGGTCGTACGACGAGCTCGTCGCCGACCCCGATGTCGACATCGTCTACGTCGCGACGCCGCACTCGGAGCACCACGCCCAGGCGCTGCTGGCCCTCGGCGCCGGCAAGCCCGTCCTCGTCGAGAAGGCGTTCACCCGCAACGCCGCCGAGGCCCGCGAGGTCCTCGACACGGCCGCGAGCAAGGGTCTGCTCGCCATGGAGGCGATGTGGACGCGCTTCCTCCCCGGCATCGACGTCGTGCGGCAGTGCCTCGAGCAGGGCCTGCTGGGCGAGGTCGAGAACGTCTTCGCCGACCACGGGCAGCCCCTGTACCCCGGCGGGCCGCAACGGCTCTCCGACCCGGCGCTCGCGGGCGGTGCGCTCCTCGACCTCGGGATCTACCCGACCTCCTTCGCGTCCTTCGCCCTGGGTGGCATCGACACGGTCACCGCCACCGGCCGCCTGACCGACGAGGGCGTCGACGCCGAGGACACCCTGCTCGTCACCGGCGCCCGGGGCGGTCGCGGGCTCCTCCACGCCACCATGACGTCGCGCACCCCGACGACGGCGAGCATCAACGGGACCGAGGGGCGCCTCGAGCTCGGGGACCCCGACGACCGCAACAACCGCTGGTACGGCCCGTCCCGGGTCCGCTTCGTCTCGCGCGACGCCGAGACCGACGTGTCGTGGGAGCCGCCGAGCCGCGCCCACGGGCTGCACTTCGAGGCGTGCGAGGCGGCCCGCTGCGTCGACGCCGGCCTGACCGAGAGCCCGCTCCTGCCCGCTGCCGAGACCCTGCGGATCATGGAGGTCCTCGACGAGGTCCGGGCCCAGGTCGGGGTCCGCTACCCCGGGGAGTGACCCGTCACGCGGTCGTGGACGGAGTCGAACCACGGCTCCTTGGCGCCGGCGTAGTCCGAGGCCGAGAGCCCCCGGCCGGCCAGCTCCAGCTTGAGCGCGGCGTACTCGGCGCGTGCGGTGTCGTCCACCCGCAGCCAGTCACGGAAGGCCAGCGCCCACCGGTGGCCGGGGCCGTCCACCTCCCGCACGTGGACGTGCGCGACCCGGCCGGGGTCAGCGCTGCCGTGGAACCGCTTGGGCCACGCGCCGCCGTCCCTGGCGTCGTCCTGCGCCGTGTCCCCCACACGGGGGAAGCCGGCCCGCCACAGCGCGTCCACGAACTGCGGGTCGTCGGCGTCGGCGAGCGCACGGACCCCGACCTGAAGGTCGATGACGTCCTTCGCGACGAGACCCGGAACCGCGGTGGAGCCGATGTGGTCCACCGTGACGGCCCGCTCCCCCAGGGCGCGCCGGATCCGCGCCACCAGCCGCGCCGCCTCCACGGGCCACTCGACCCTGGGCGGGCTCAGGGTGAGGTGGTCCGGGCGGACGGCCCGCGTGCGGTGGATGAGGTTCTCGTTGAAGGGATCCAGCCGCTCGCCCCAGAGCCGGCGCACCTCGACTTCGAGGTGGTCACGGCTCCCCTCGTTGTCGAGCCAGACGTCGGCGGCAGCCGTGCGGGCGTCGTCGTCGGTCTGGGCGCGGATCCGGGCCCGCGCGTCGGTGGGGTCCATGCCGCGGTCCCTGACGAGACGCTCGAGCCGCGACTCCTGCGACGCGCCCACGACGACGACGAGGTGGTAGCGGTCGCCCATCGACTTCTCGACGATGAGCGGCATGTCGTGGACGAGCACCGCACCGTCGGGGGCAGCAGCCATGAGCTCGTCGCTCCGGCGCCAGATCGCCGGGTGGGTGATCGCCTCGAGGTCGGCCAGCGCCCCCGCGTCCCCGAAGACGACGCGCCCGAGGGCCGGCCGGTCCAGGGATCCGTCGGATCCGAACACGGCGTCCCCGAAGCGGTCACGGACGGCGACGAGGGCCGGCATACCGGGTTCGACGACCTCACGGGCGACGGCGTCGGCGTCGACGACGACCGCACCGAGGTCTGCCAGGCAGCGCGCGACCGTGGACTTGCCCGACCCGATTCCCCCGGTGAGACCCACGCGCAGCATGGCCCCCAACCTAGCCGTGGTCAGGGATCGTTCCGGATGGGCACGACGCGCAGCCCGTCGGGCTCCTCGAGCAGGAGGAGGTCTCCCTCCGGGTACCGGGCGAGTGCTCCCCGGAGCTCGTCGAGCGACGCCGCCGGCACGGTGACGTCCGTGCGCCGGACGAGCTCGAGGTCGATGTCGTCGCTGCGCAGAGCGGCCGACGCCCCGTCCGCTGCGCCGACGAGCAGCACGCGCCGTCGGCGGGCCGCCGTCGGAGGTGGCGCCGGCGACGGCGTCCCCGGGCGGGGCGGCAGCAGACCCGCCCCCTCCAGCTCCGCGGTCTCGTCCCGGTCGGCGCGGAAGACCGTCCAGTGGTAGGCCGCGAGGAGCGACGTCGTCACGAGGATGCCCAGCGCGAAACGGACGCTGCGGAGCGTCTCGACGTCGACGCCCGCCGCCAGGGCGTCCTGCAGCACGAGGTAGACCAGCGTCATCACGGTGACGACCGCGGTCACGCCCATGACGCCGAACAGCACGAGCAGGTAGGCGCGCCGGGTCGGTGACACCACCTCCGGGGCCGGCTGCTGGGACCGGGCCCGCTGCGCCCGGCTCCAGTGCCGCCACCACATCGGCAGCCCGACGGCCAACAGCACCAGGGCACCGAGCAGCGCATTGACGGCGCTGACGCCGGCGAGGACGTCGGGGCCCGCGGCGACCGCCTCGACCATGGTGACGATGAGCATCACCAGACCGGACCCCGCCGCGAGGAGCCCGATGGCGGCGAGGAGGTACTCGTACACCCGCCGCACCTCGGTCCGCTCCGGAGCACGCTCCGGGGCGCTCTCCGGGGTACGTTCCGCGGCGCTCGCCGGGACACGTCCCGGGGCACCGTCCGCGTCGAGCAGGACCCGGTGGTACCACCACACCACGAGCCCCACCAGCGCCGTCGCGACCTGGCCCGGCAGGGAGGCGAAGTGCTCGGTCGCGCTCGCGGCCCGGGGGTCGCCGACCAGCCAGACGAGGACGGAGTACGACGCGAGGCTCACCGCGGCGACCGCGGCCACCAGTCCTCCGCCGACGCCTGCGATGAGCACCAGGGCGAGCCAGGGTCCGTCGCGCTCGTCGTGAACCGCGCGCCGTTGCCAGTAGGCCACCCACACCGCGGCGCCGACCGCGAAGGCGATGCCGGCCTCGATGACGAGTGGTGTCGTCGTGTCCACGATCGACTCGCCCTCGAGGTCGAGCACGGTGCGCAGTGCCGACGACACCAGCCGGACCAGGCCCGTGGCCGCGGTGACGAGTCCGATGAGCGACCCGACGAGGTGGAGGAACCTCAGGTGGCGGTGGGGCGTGACCCGCGGCCCCCACCAGTGGTGCAGGGCCCAGACGAGGGACCAGACCAGCGCCTGCGCGAGGGCGGATCCGGGATCGTCGCGGGAGGGGACGAGCAGGATCGACAGCGCCTCGTTCCAGCCGGTCATGGCGACGACGAGGGAGACGAGGCCGACCACCGTGAGGTGGACCGCCCACGCCGTGGAGCGGGCCTCGGCGGGGACGGTGTGCAGCCGACGCCAGGTCCACCGGGCGAGCAGCGCCCACAACGGAAGCGCGATGACGGTGAACGTCAGCTGCAGGGCGAGCGCGGCGTCGTCGTCGACGAGGACGTCGCCGCGGTCCAGCACCCGCCCCAGCAGGCCGGTGATCCCGGACGCCGACGCGAAGAGGAGTCCGGCCAGCAGGAGGTACTGGAAGAACCGGCGGATCCCCGACCCCTCGATGTGGGCGCCGGCCCCCGGGCCTGCGCCCGGCTGGCGTCGCCGGCTGAGGGCGCTCCCGACGGCCACGGCGACGACGACCAGGGCGGTGAGCAGGACGAGGGCGAAGATCATCACCCCTCCTTGGTCTCGCCGCACGAGAAGGTCGGCCACGGCTCACCGGTGATGACCCAGCGGTCCGCCGTCCGGCGCAGCTCGAAGGTGGCCGGCTCGCGGTTCTCGCCACCGCCGAGCGGCCCACCCCCCGAGTGGACGAGGTCGACGCGCACCGTGGCGGTGTCGCCCTCCGTGACGCTCTCGCGCAGCACCACCCGCGCGCGCCCGTCGAGGAAGACTCCCTGCAGGTCGTCCTCGTCGCACCGGCCGTCCGGATCGAGCTGCTCGGCGGCCGTGGCGGGGTCGTGCTCGTAGAGCGCGGCGACGTAGTCCCGCACCGTTGCCTCCGGCGACCCGGCCGCCAGCTGCGGTCCCGGGCGCAGTGCGGCGAAGACTCCGGCACCGACCGCCAGGAGGACCAGTGCGGCGACTGCGACGACGAGTCCTCTGGTGGCCCGGTTGCCCATGGCCCCAGTGTGCTTGCCACCGGGGGTCACCGTCCGGCATACCGGTTCTTCCGTCTGTCGCGGCGGATGCGTATGCCGGGTGGCGCCGGGTCGTAGGGTCACCTCCATGACACCGGCCCTGCAGGTGGGCCTCCTGGCACTGGGGCTCACCACCGTCCTGCTCTCCTGGTGGGTGCGCCGTCTCCACCTGCGGCTGCGCACGAGCAGCCACGAGATCGGCCGGCTCCACGACCTCGCGCTGCGCCGGGCCGACCAGGTCTCCGTCCTGAGCCACGAGGTGCGCACGCCCTTGGCGCTCATCAAGGGGTCCGCCGACCTGCTCGCCGAGCAGACTCCGGGACCGCTCACCCCCACCCAGGCCAGGTTCGTCGACACGATCTCCGGCAGCGCCGAGCACGTCATCACCCTCACGGAGGACCTGCTGGCCCACGCTCGCATCGAGGCCGGGCTCTTCGAGGTGCACCTGCGTCAGGTCGAGCTGCGCTCGTACCTGCGCTCGGTCGTGCGCGAGCTGCGCCAGGTGCACCACCACCGCGCGATCGCACTCGACGCACCCGGGCCACCCACGCGGGTCCACCTCGACCCACAGCTGATCCACCAGCTCGTGAGCAACCTCGTCGGCAACGCCCTGCGCCACGACGACGCCTCCGGCAACGAGGTGGTCGTCCGCGGTCACACCGCCGACGGCAACGTCGTCATCGCCATCAGCGACCAGGGGCGTGGGATGAGCGAGGAGGAGCGCTCGCGCCTCTTCGAGCGGTTCTCCAGCGGCGCCCGGCTCGGTGAGGGAACCGGGCTCGGGCTCTACATCTCCTCGCACATCGCGGAGCTGCACGGCGGGCGCATCCTCGTCGACACCATCGCCCAGCACGGCACGACGATGCTCGTCACCTTCCCGGCCGGCGGTCCCGGTGAGCACTGAGACGTGGCGGGCGCTCGTCGTCGAGGACGAGCCGGCGATGCGCGACATCATCACGTTCGCGCTGGAGACGCAGGACTTCAGCACGGTGGCGGCAGGGTCGGCCGAGGAGGGCTGGGCCGTCCTCGCGGAGCAGCACATCGACCTCGTCGTCCTCGACGTCATGCTGCCCGGGATGTCCGGCGTCGAGCTCTGCCGCCGCATCACCACGACGAGGCCGGTGCCCGTCATCCTTCTCACCGCCCTCGGTGAGACGTCGCAGCGCATCGCCGGCCTCGAGGCGGGCGCGTCCGACTACGTCGCGAAGCCGTTCCACCCGCGAGAGCTGGCGCTGCGGGCCGCCGGCCTCGTGCGGCGGTCGCCGCTGAGCAGCGGGACCATCGCCCAGGCGGGACCGGTGACGCTCGACCTGCGGGCGGCCACGGCATACGTCAAGGGCAAGCGGGTCGACCTCACGCCGCACGAGTACCGGCTCGTGGCAGCCCTGGTGACGCACCCGGGCGAGGATCTGCCCTTCCGCCAGCTGCTGCTCCTCGGCTGGGGCGACCCCCACCCGCTCGGTGGGCGTGAGCTGCTCAAGACCGCGGTCTACCGCCTGCGGCTCAAGCTCGAGTCGGCGCACCCGGCGGCGCGCGGCTGCATCAGCAGCGTGCGAGGTGTGGGCTACCGCTACGTCGTCGCGCCGGCCGAGGACGCACTCGGTCACAGAACAGTGACCGAGTGACGCCCGTTTCGTGACCCGGGCGCCCCTCGCGTCGCCTAGTGTCGGCCCGCAGCAGGCCGTGTGCGACACGGTCGGTCATTGACAAAGGAGTCAGCCGCCATGCCCCGTACCCGTACGTCCGCCCTTCTCCTCACCCTGCCCCTGGGAGTGACCGCACTCCTCGCCGGCTGCGCGGTCGAGGAGACCCCCACCACCACCTCGTCGAGCAGCAGCTCCGCCGGGGGGTCGATCAAGGGCACCGGCGAGGTCGTCGTCGCCTGCACGCCGCAGGAGGAGCAGTGCCAGGCCATGGCCGCGGCCTTCACCAAGGCCTCGGGCATCAAGACCTCGTTCGTGCGCATGAGCTCGGGTGAGGGCGTGGCCCGCCTCGACGCCGCGAAGTCCAAGCCGGAGTTCGACGTCCTCTACGGCGGACCGTCCGACGGCCACGTCGCCGCCTTCAACTCCGGGCTCATCGAGCCCTACGTGTCGGCCAACGCCGCGGCGATCCCGGACAAGTACAAGGACAAGGACGGCAAGTGGACCGGCACCTATGTCGGGGTGCTCGGCTTCTGCTCCAACAAGGACCAGCTCACCAAGGCCGGGGTCTCGGCAGCACCGTCCTCGTGGGCCGAGCTCCTCGACCCCAAGCTCAAGAAGCAGGTCGCCATCGCGCACCCCTCGACGTCGGGGACGTCCTACACCGCGGTGTGGACGCAGATGGTCCTCAACGGCATGGACGAGGCCAAGACCTTCGACTACCTCGGCAAGCTCCACCAGAACGTCCTGCAGTACTCCAAGAGCGGCTCGGCTCCCGGCCAGATGGCCGGTCGCGGTGAGGTCGCCGTCGGCGTGATCTTCAGCCACGACTGCGTCAAGTACCAGAAGGAGGGCTTCGACATGCTCGAGTCGACCTTCCCCAGTGAGGGAAGCGGCTACGAGATCGGTGCCGTCTCCGTGGTCAAGGGCGGTCCCAACGCCGAGAACGCGAAGAAGTTCATCGACTGGACGCTCACTCCCGACCACCAGGACATCGGGCCGACCGTCGGCAGCTTCCAGATCCCGACCCACCCCGAGGCCAAGATCACCGAGGACATGGTCAAGCTCGACGAGGTCAAGCTCGTCGAGTACGACTCCCTCGCCGCCGGTGAGAAGAAGAAGGAACTGACCGCGAAGTTCGACGCCGAGGTCGCGCCCGCTCCCAAGGAGTGACGGCGCCGGACCACACATGACCGCAACGCTGCTCCCCGCAGCCGCCGACCCGGTCGGGACGAGCTCACCCTCGTCCCGACCGCGTCGCGGTTCCGGGCGCGACATCTCCCTCCTCGTGATGGTGGTCGTCGTCGCCCTGCTCCTCTCCGTCATCGTCGGTCTGCCGCTGGTGCGCATCCTCACCGTCGCCTTCTCCGCCGAGGGCTGGTCGATCGTCAGCTCGATGCTGAGCAACCCGGTCAACCGCGGCATCCTGTGGAACACCGTCCAGCTCGGGGTGATCGTCTCCCTGCTCGGGACCGCGGTCGGGTTCGTCATGGCCTACGCGCAGGTGCGCCTGAAGTTCCGTGGCAAGAGGATCCTTCACCTCATCTCGCTCATGCCCATCGTGTCCCCACCGTTCGCCGTGGCCACCGCGGCGATCACCCTGTTCGGTCGCAACGGCATGATCAGCAACGGTGTCTTCGGTCAGCAGATCGACATCTACGGGCTCAAGGGACTCACCTTCGTGCTCACGCTCTCGTTCTTCCCCGTGGCCTACATGAACCTCAAGGGCATGCTCGAGAGCCTCGACCCCAGCCTCGACGAGGCCGCCGCCAACCTCGGCGCCAACAAGCTCAAGATCTTCACGTCCGTCACCCTGCCGATGCTCATCCCCGGCATCGCCGGGTCGGTGCTGCTGCTCTTCGTCGAGTCGATCGC
This sequence comes from Knoellia aerolata DSM 18566, assembly GCF_000768695.1. Lineage (GTDB taxonomy): Bacteria > Actinomycetota > Actinomycetes > Actinomycetales > Dermatophilaceae > Knoellia > Knoellia aerolata. Next base: position 46,349 of record NZ_AVPL01000002.1, on the reverse strand, counting down.
CGACCTCGCCAACCCCCTCGTCCTGGGGGGCGACTACACGGTGCTCGCGTCCCGGGCCTACCTCGCCGTCGTGGGCGAGTACAACGTCGCCGGTGGGGCGGCATACTCCCTCGTCCTGCTGCTGCCGGCCCTCAGCGTCTTCCTCATCCAGCGCTACTGGGTCAGCCGCAAGAACGTCGTCTCGGTCACCGGAAAGCCGGCCGGGTCCCCCGAGCTCATCACCGCACCGGCGCTGCGGATCCCGATGCTCGTCATGGCGGTCGCCGTGGCCTCGCTCGTCATCCTCATGTACGCGACGGTGGTCTTCGGTGGGTTCGTCAAGATCTTCGGTGTCAACAACGACTTCACGCTGGACCACTACCGTTTCGTCCTCGCGGGCATCGGCTCGGACGCGATGTTCACGACCACCCTGCTCGCCCTCATCGCCACCCCGATCGCCGGGCTGCTCGGGATGCTCATCGCCTGGCTCGTGGTCCGCAAGCTCAAGCGCACCTCCGGTCTCATGGACTTCGTCGGCATGCTCGGCCTGGCCGTCCCCGGCACCGTCATCGGCATCGGCTACGCCATCGCGTTCAACACGCCCACGGTCTTCGCCGGCCGACAGTGGTTCCCTGCGGTCGCCGGCGGTTCGGCGATCCTCGGTGGGGCCATGGCGATCGTCATGGTGTTCGTGGCGAGGTCGCTTCCCACGGGGCAGCGGGCCGGCATCTCCGCCCTGCAGCAGATCAACCCTGCGATCGACGAGGCGGCGACCAGCCTCGGGGCCAGCAGCCTGACGACGTTCAGGACGGTGACGCTCCCCCTGATCCGCCCGGCTCTGCTCGCCGGTCTGACCTACGCGTTCGCCCGCTCGATGACCACGCTGTCGCCGATCGTGTTCATCACGACCCCGCAGACCAAGATCATGACGAGCCAGATCCTCGCCGAGGTCGACTCGGGGCGCTTCGGCAACGCCTTCGCCTACTGCGCCATCCTCATCGTCATCGTGCTGAGCTTCATCGGACTGCTCAACCTGGCGATGCTCCACCCCTCGATCCGCGGCATCCAACGCCGATGACCGCCACCCCGGAGAGTGCCATGACCACACAGCCCGACGCGCGCATCGAGTCAGCCCGGGACTCCCTCGCGACCGCCACCCCCGGCCGGGTCACCCTGCGCGACCTGCGCAAGATCTACGGCGACGACAAGACCGGCACCCCGGCGGTCAAGGACATCGACCTCGACATCGAGCCGGGTGAGTTCATCACGCTGCTCGGACCGTCAGGCTGCGGGAAGACGACGACCCTGCGCATGATCGCCGGCTTCGAGACGCCCACCGCGGGCACGATCCGCCTCGACGACGAGGTCATCAACAAGGTCGCACCCAACAAGCGGCCGATGGCGATGGTCTTCCAGTCGTACGCGCTCTTCCCCCACATGACCGTCTTCGACAACGTCGCGTACGGCCTCAAGCTCAAGAAGCTCCCCTCGGCCCGCGTCACCGAGGAGGTCGAGACCGCGCTGACGTCGATGAACCTCGGCCCCTACCGGGACCGCGCGCCGCACCAGATGTCCGGTGGGCAGCAGCAGCGTGTCGCCCTCGCCCGGGCCCTGGTCATGCGGCCCAAGGTGCTGCTCTTCGACGAGCCGCTCTCCAACCTCGACGCCAAGCTCCGGGTCCAGATGCGCGGCGAGATCCGCCGGCTCCAGCGCCGACTCGGCATCACGACGATCTTCGTCACGCACGACCAGGACGAGGCCATGACGATGTCGGACCGGATCGTCGTCATGAACGTCGGGGTCATCGAGCAGGTGGACACCCCGCAGGAGATCTACCGCCACCCCGCCTCGGTCTTCGTCGCTGACTTCATCGGTCGCGCGAACTTCCTCGACGTCGACGTGCACGAGGTCCGCGACGACGGCGCCGAGGTCGGAGTCCTCGGCAAGCGCTGGAGCGTCGGCAAGCACCCCGCCGTCGCCGCCGGTGACGTGGTGACCCTCATGGTCCGCCCGGAGTCGGTGCGCCTCTCCGCCACCGACAGCCGCGAGGTCGGGGGGTCGGTGGGCCGGGTGCTGTCCTCGATGTTCTACGGCGAGGCGATCGAGTACGACATCGAGACCGAGGCAGGCAACCTCGTCGTGTCGGTCGCGGACCCGCACGCCCACGAGACGTTCACCCAGGGCGACTTCCTCGACGTGGGCTTCGAGGAGGGCCGCGCCTGGCTCATGCCGGTCGCCGCCGACACCCCGTGACCCCGTCGCCGGCCGTCCGCGACGAGTCGGTCCGGCTCCGCGAGGTGGCGGAGCACGCGGGGGGTCTCGCTGCGGCATATCTCGTCGACGTCTTCCGGCGCCCGATGGAGGTGGAGCTCAAGGGCGGACCCCACGACCTCGTCACCGAGCACGACCACGCCTCCGAGGCGATCCTGCGCGCGGCGCTCACGGACGCAGTGCCCGGCAGCGTCGTCGTGGGTGAGGAGGGCGGCACGACCGGCGCCGGACGGGTGACCTGGCACGTCGACCCGATCGACGGGACGGTGAACTTCAGCCACGGGCTGCCGTTCTGGTGCGTCTCGGTCGCCGCCGCGGTCGACGACGTCGTCGTCGCCGGCGTCATCGCCGCACCTGCTCTCGGGGAGGTGTATGCCGCGGACGTCACCGGGGTGACCGTCAACGGGACGCCTGCCCGGCCGAGGCGGGTCGAGCGGGAGATCGACGCCCTCGTCCTGTCGACCTTCCCGCGTGGCGTCGACCTGGTGACGTTCGGCGAGGACGCGCTCACGGCCAGCGGACGCCTCGTGGGTGCCTACGGGGCTGTGCGCACCCTCGGCAGCGGCGCGCTGGGTCTGGCCCAGGTCGCGACGGGGCGCGCCGACGCCACCTTCGACCTGCACACGAACTCCTGGGACGTCGCAGCGGGCGCCTTCATGGTCCGGCTCGGCGGTGGGCGCTACCTCGGCTGCGACGGCGGACGGGTCGACGAGGAGCCCGGCACGTCCTACCGGCACCGCGCCTACTGGGCCACGGCCGCCGACGTCGAGCACCCGACGCTGCGCCGGGTCGTCACCGAGCTGACGGCGACCGGCCGGCTGTCCACGACGAGCTGACGACCCCACGGCGGGTGGTCGGCGCTCACTCGGCGAGCCGGGCCGGGAAGCCGCCCGTGGCGACCGGGCCCCAGCGCGTCGGCGTGATGCGGAGCAGCGACTTGTCCTGCTCGCGCATGGCCTGGCGGTACTCGTCCCAGTCGGGGTGCTCCCCCGAGATGCAGCGGTAGTAGTCGACGAGCGCGTCCGCGGCCTCGGGCATGTCGATGACCTCGCACTCCCCGTCGACCTGCACCCAGGGACCGTCGAAGTCGTCGGACAGCACGAGCACGCTGACCCGCGGGTCCCGACGGGCGTTGGTGGTCTTGGTGCGCTCGGGGTAGGTCGAGACGACGATGCGGCCGTCCTGGTCGACGCCGCCGGTCACGGGCGAGGCCTGCGGGCGGCCGTCGCGTCGGGTCGTCGTGAGGACGAGGTGGTGGCGTGGCCGGACGAACTCCAGCAGCGTCTCGAGGTCGACCGTGGTGCTCGTCGCGATGGTGCGTGCCATGTGCCCCACTCTGGCACGAGCCTCGACGACGCGGGCGTCCCCGCTCCCCGTCCGACCTGTTGCGCATTCCGGTCGGACCGCGGACCGGTGCGGTTCCGCGGTCTGACCGGAATGCGCAATAAGTCGGGTTGCACCGGCCGGAATGCGCAATCAGTGGCGGGGGCAGGCCGAAGGCCCGGCTCCCCGCGAGGGGAACCGGGCCTTCGGTCGTGCGTCACGGCATACGCGAGGTATGCCGGACGGCTCAGTTTCCGGTGAGCTTCTCGCGCAGCGCGGCGAGGGCCTCGTCGGAGGCGAGGGTGCCCTCGCTGACCGGCGGGGAGGCCGGACGCGAGTCCGAACCCTCGTCGTCGGTGGACGAGGAGGACGACGACGACGACGCGGAGGCCGAGTCGCTGCTGTAGGAGGTGGCGTTGTCGCCACCACCGGCGGCAGCCTCGGCGTCGGCCTTGGCGGCGTCCTCGACCTGCGTGCGGTGCGACTCCCAGCGGGTGTGCGCCTCGGCGTACTGCTTCTCCCAGACCTCACGCTGCTTCTCGTAGCCCTCGAGCCACTCGTTGGTCTCGGAGTCGAAGCCCTCGGGGTACTTGTAGTTGCCCGCCTCGTCGTACTCCGCGGCCATGCCGTAGAGGGTCGGGTCGAACTCGGTGAGCCCGGCGCCGTCCTCGTTGGCCTGCTTGAGGGACAGCGAGATGCGACGACGCTCGAGGTCGATGTCGATGACCTTGACGAAGATGTCGGCGCCGACGGTGACGACCTGCTCCGGCAGCTCCACGTGGCGCTCGGCCAGCTCGGAGATGTGGACGAGGCCCTCGATGCCGTCCTCGACGCGCACGAACGCACCGAACGGGACGAGCTTGGTGACCTTGCCGGGCACGACCTGGCCGATGGCGTGCGTGCGGGCGAAGTGCTGCCACGGGTCCTCCTGCGTCGCCTTCAGCGACAGGGAGACACGCTCGCGGTCCATGTCGACGTCGAGCACCTCGACGGTGACCTCGTCGCCGACCTCGACGACCTCGGACGGGTGGTCGATGTGCTTCCAGGACAGCTCCGAGACGTGGACGAGACCGTCGACGCCGCCGAGGTCCACGAACGCACCGAAGTTGACGATGGAGGACACGACGCCCGAACGGACCTGGCCCTTCTGGAGCTCCTTGAGGAAGGTCGTGCGGACCTCGCTCTGGGTCTGCTCGAGCCAGGCACGGCGCGACAGGACCACGTTGTTGCGGTTCTTGTCGAGCTCGATGATCTTGGCCTCGATCTCCTTGCCGACGTACGGCTGGAGGTCGCGCACGCGGCGCATCTCGACGAGGGAGGCGGGAAGGAAGCCACGCAGGCCGATGTCGAGGATGAGCCCACCCTTGACGACCTCGATGACGGTGCCGGTGACGACGCCGTCCTCCTCCTTGATCTTCTCGATCGTGCCCCAGGCGCGCTCGTACTGAGCCCGCTTCTTGGACAGGATGAGGCGGCCTTCCTTGTCCTCCTTCTGGAGAACGAGTGCTTCGACCTCGTCGCCGACCTTGACGACCTCGTTGGGGTCGATGTCGTGCTTGATCGACAGCTCGCGCGAGGGGATGACACCCTCGGTCTTGTAGCCGATGTCGAGCAGGACCTCGTCGCGGTCCACCTTGACGATGATGCCTTCGACGATGTCGCCATCGTTGAAGTGCTTGATCGTCGCGTCGATGGCGGCGAGAAGTTCTTCCTCAGAGCCGATGTCGTTGATGGCGATCTGAGGGGCGGTCTTGGCGACCGTGCTGGCAGTCATGTAGTAGGAACTCCGATGTGGACAGATGGATGCGATGGGATGGAACTGGGTGCCCCCGGCCCGCTCGCACGCCCTTGCGGGCGCGCGTGAGCACACACGAGTGCTCGGTCACCTTACCGAGGTTGGCTGTGGGCGGTCAAAGCGGGTGTCCCCGTGGGTGACGCCGTCGGACGACGCACCGCCGGCACCGGCGAGACCCAGGCCGCCAACCGGGCCTGGTGGGACGGCGAGGCGGCCGGCTACTACACGGAGCACGGCGGCTTCCTCGGCGACGACGAGTTCGTCTGGGGCCCCGAGGGCTGGACGGAGGAGATGCTCGACCTGCTTCGGGCGACCTCGGAGCAGCGCATCCTCGAGATCGGTGCGGGCGCGGGCCAGTGCGCGCGGTGGCTGCGGCGCCACGTCGCGGCGTCGGTCGTCGCGACCGACCTGTCCATGGGGATGCTCGCCGTCGGTCGTGAGCTGAGCGAGCGCACTGGCACCGCTCCCCCGCTGATCCAGTGCGACGCCCTCGCCCTCCCGTTCGGTGACGCGAGCTTCGACACGGTCTTCACGGCATACGGTGTCGTGCCGTTCGTCGCCGACAGCGCGGCGGTCATGCAGGAGGTGGCCCGCGTGCTGCGCCCCGGTGGCCGGTTCGTGTTCTCGACGACCCACCCGGTGCGGTGGTCCTTCCCCGACGACCCGACCGAGGCGGGGCTGACCGCGCGGCTCAGCTACTTCGACCGCACGCCGTACGTCGAGACCGACGCCGACGGCCGGGCGACCTACGTCGAGCACCACCGGACGATGGGTGACCGGGTGCGCGAGATCGTCGCGGCCGGGCTCACGCTCGTCGACGTGGTCGAGCCCGAGTGGCCGGAGGACAACACCGAGACGTGGGGCGGGTGGTCACCGACCCGCGGCGCGCTCATCCCCGGCACGGCGATCTTCGTCTGCCGGAAGGGCTGAGCTCCGCACCCGTGCCGGGGACGGATCGACCCCGTCACCGCGAGGTGACGGGGTCGATCGTGTCGTGCGAGGGGTCAGCGTCCGCGGACGTCAGAACGGCTGGGGGTCGCCTCGTCGTCACCGAAGACGTCGAGGTTCCGGGTGTCGTCGGCGGCGTGGGCGTCACCGTCGGGACCACGGCGGCCCGGGTCCGCGTAGTCGCCGTCACCGTCGGCGCGACGTGCGCCGTTCCAGAGGAAGAACCCCGCGGCCAGCGACAGGAGTCCGAGCAGGCCCGCGATGAGCGGAAGGCGGCCGATGAGCCCCAGGCGCGAGTCGTTGTCCTTGGCGGTGTCGATGTTGCCCTTGACCGTCTCGTCGGTGAAGCCGAAGTCGAGGTCGAGCACCGTGGTGCCGTTCTCGAGGACACGCTCCTGCTGCTCGGTCTGCTTGAGGATCGACCCGGTGCGGGGGTCGACGAACATCGTCTTGAGGTCCGAGTACGTGCCCTGGATGCCGTTGGAGATCTCGGCCGGCTCGTCGTTGACGTCGATGACGAACTTGTAGGTGTCCCAGCCGTCGACCTTCTCCTCGCCCTCGAAGGTGGCGTCGACCGCCCGGTCGAGGATGCCGTCCCAGAACGGGTAGGTCTTCTTCTCGACGTCGAACGGGAACTTGTTGACCAGGCCCTCGTGCGGCTGCGCGTCCCCGATGTACTTCTCATCGTTGACGGAGAGGCCGGTGCGACGGTCGGTCGCGAACCGGTCGGTGGTCGCGGTGACCAGCCGACGGTCGGGGTCGGTGTCGTCGACGCAGTCCGGCGAGTCGCCGTTCGGGTCCTTGATGAGGCAGGTGAAGGTGTCGAAGACGACGACGTCGCCGTCGGACTTCTGGCCGTCGGCCACGGTGTGGCTGAGCGCCTTGACCGGAGAGCCGCCGCCGCTGGGCAGCGCGCTGGCGTTGCCGGTCAGCCGCGTGTAGGTGTCGGTGTCGAGCGGGGTCTTCTTGACCGCCCCCGGGATGTAGATCAGGGCCAGCAGGGCGGTCGTGATGAGGAAGCCACCAAGGCCCATCAGCACCAGGCCGATAATTCTGCGCATCTGCGGGACACCTTTGTCTCAAGTGGAGCGGTCGCCGCACCCTACCAGCCGGTAAACGTCGTTCGAGGGATATGTGAGCGTGCCCTCCTCGCCTACGATTCGCCCCATGGTCGCGACCGAGTCACAACGAGACCCGGTGGTCACGGTGATCCCCGCGCTGGACGGTCTGCGCGCCCTCGCCGCAGGCCTGGTCCTCCTCACCCATGCGGCGTTCCTCACCGGCTTCGGTGCGACCGGCGGGCTGGTCGGACGCCTGTGGTCCCGAGGGGACTTCGGCGTGGCGATCTTCTTCGCGCTGTCGGGCTTCCTCCTGCACCGCGGGCTCATCGCCGCCGACGTCGACGGCCGGCTCGACGTGTTCGGCTACGCGGTGAGACGGGCCGCGCGCCTGCTGCCGGCGTACTGGCTGGTGCTCGCGGTAGTGGCCGTCGGGGCGACGCCACCGCTGCGCGACGTCGTCATCCACGCGGCAGCCCTGCAGATCTACTGGCCCGACGCGTGGATCGGGGCGTTCGGCCAGTCGTGGAGCATCGCGACCGAGATCGCCTTCTACGTGTCGCTCCCCTTGGCCGTGCTCGGCCTGCGACCACTGCGACGTCGCCATGCCCATGCACCCCTGACGGTGCTGTGCCTGCTGGCGGTGGCCCTGACCACGACCTCGGGCCTCGGTGGCGACGCCGTGGTGGGCGAGGACATCTTCTACGACAGGTGGCTGCACTCGCGGGCGCCCCACTTCCTCCTCGGGATGATCTGCGCGGAGACCTTCCTGGCCCGAGGCCATCGCGTCAGCCACCTGCTCACCCGGTGGGGCGGCGACGTCGTCGCGTGCCTCGCCGTGGCCGGCGGCGCCTACCTCCTGGCCACCACCCCGATCGCGGGTGGGCTCGACCTCTCGCCGGGGACGTCGACGGACGTCGTCGTGCGGACCGCCCTCTCGGGCGTCGTCGCCCTCGGCCTCCTCCTCCCCCTCACCCATGGAGGCCCGTCCGGCTACCGCACGGTCCTCTCGCATCCGACCGTCCGCCACCTGGGGGTCATCAGCTACGGCCTCTTCCTGTGGCACGTCCCCGTGTTCATCGCTCTGTATGCCGTGTCAGGAGTTCCGGAGTTCACCGGGGCGCTGCTGCCCCTCCTCGCCCTGGGCGTACCTCTCAGCCTCGGGCTGGCGGCGGCGACCCACCGGTGGGTCGAGGTTCCGTCATCCCGCCTGGCGGGTCGGTTCCTGGCTCGACGCCGCCGCCGCGAGGACGAACGCCGCGAGCACGAGGACGCGCACGCTCCCCTCCACCGCTGACGACCCGAGGGCGCCGGGGGCGAGCACCACCTGGGTGAGGGCAGCCGCGGCCCCCAGGGCGAGGACCGCGGCCGGCCAGGACCAGTGCGGCACGGCGACGCGCCGGACCAGCACGACCGCGACGAGGGCGATCACGGCACCGGCCGGCCCAGCGGCCAGCAGACTCGCTCCGACGAGGAGACCTGCCACGACGACGGGTCGGCCCCCCGTCGAGCGCGGCCCGGGCACCCTGACCGACTTCCGGTCCGGCACGAGTGCACCGAGCACGACGAGCAGGGAGGAGATCGCCCCCGCGAGCAGACCCGTCCGGTAGGGACCGTCCGGGGCGAACCGGATGACGAGCGCGCCGCCGACACCCTCCGGCACGACGAAACCCTGACGCCGGGCATCCAGCGTCTGCGGTTCGAGGGAGCGACCCGCGAGCGTGGCCACCCACCCCGGGTTGGCGTTCTCGGTCATGACGAGCATCCGGGCCTCCCCCTCGTCGACGCGGCCGCGGATCTCGGTGGCGCTGACTCGACGCGTCGTCACCGCGACCGGCGACGCCGTGTCCGACGGGGCTCCGTCGTGCGTGAGGACGAGGGATCGCGCCGACATGCCCTCCCAGGGTTCGACCTCGATGCGGTGACGTGGGAGGTCGCTCACCTCGACCGGCCCGCACGCTCGCCAGGTGACGTCGGACAGCCCGAACAGCGCGTCCCGGCGAGCGCTCGCCGAGGTCGGGACGGCCGTGCCGTCGATGGTCAGCCTCGGACCTTCACCGCAGGCGGCGTCGATGCTCGTCGGTGCCGTCGCGAACGTGTGGCCGAGCAGCTCCACTTCCTCGAGCTCCAACGCCCCGAGACCCGGCTTCCGGGGACCCGGGATGTGGGTGAACGTCAGGGTCAAGCGGCGCCCCGTCGTCGGCGGGATGGACACCACCCCTCCCGGCTGGAGGCGCCGGGTCACCTCGACCCCGTCGACGTCGACGACCACCGCCGGGGACTCCTTCTCGGCCCACTCCCGACGCGTCTGCAGTCGGAGGTCGGCGACCGTCACCGCCTGGTCGAGCTCGAGGGTGAGTGAGGGCGCCTCGTCGTCACCCGAAGGGCTCCACGCGGTGCGCGGGTCCCCGTCGACGACAGCGACCGGCAACGACGCCGGGGCGTACCCGCGCAGACTGCTCGCACTCACGGTGGTCCCCGGGACGTCGAGCAGCCGTTGCGGCGGCATGAGCGGGTTGACCGCGAGCGTGCCTGCGACGGTGGCCGGCCCCGACACCACCCCTGAGACGTCGCGCACCATGTCGCCGGTCGCCTCCGGGTCCACGAGCTGACCGGCGAAGCACGTCACCCCATTCGACTCCCGGGTGGGAGCAGAACATCCGTCCTTGCCGGGCACACCGCCGCCCAACACCACGGTCGTCGCGGGCCGGTCGGTCGCGGGGGTGCGCACCACCTCGACGGGACTGACGCCCGGGATGCGCACCTCCGCGAGCCCGGTCGCGGTCTCCCTCGGGGCGCCGCGGGTGGTGTCGAGGATTTCGACCACCAGCGAGGTCGTGGCCCCCGCCGGCAAGGTGATCGTCGTCGGCTCCGTCGGCGCGAGGGTGGCTCGCACCTCGCCCCCGTCCGTGGTCACGCTGACCCGGGTGGCCACACCGAGCCCGTCGCCGAAGCGCACCCGGTCGGCATACGGCTGGATCGACACCTCGCGGACGTCGGCGGGTCCGGGCAACGAGAGCGTCAGTCGAGGGCGGGGGTCGCCCAAGGTGACCCAGGCCGTGCGCTCCTCGCCGTCGAGGGCGGCGAACGCGCGGTGGGCGGGCTGCAGTCCCGCGAAGCCGAACTCGTCGGCGATCGACGTCGACGCGGCGAGGTCGGTGATCCCCTCGTACGAGACGACCGAGCGTCTACCGGGCTCCGGCCAGGGAAGGTAGTCCGGAGCGCCCGCCACCTCGTCGCCCGCCAGGGTCGGGGACACGTCCTGTCCGCGAGGAGCGCCGAACCACCGCGTGCGAGCCCGGAAGCCGTCGGTGGCCACGACGCGTGTCGGTTGCACCGAGGGCGTGCGGTCACCGTCGAAGATGACGGGTCCGTCGAGTCCGGCCTCCGCCAGTCGCGCAAGATCCTCCGACGCACCGGTCGACCCCACCACGCCTGCCGTCGCCCACAGCGCGAGCTCCGGCGCGACCTCGCCGTCGAGCTCGAAGACCTCGAGCTGGAACACGCGCTCGCCGGCGAGGTTGAGCTGAGAGGGCCCGAAGCCCCTGACGAACCGGGCATCAGGGCTCTGTTGGATGGCTGACCTCGCGAACGCCACGGGCGGCTGGCCGCTGTCCGAGATGCTGAGGTCGTTGCGGACCACGAGGTAGCGCACGCCCGCGCCCCGCAGCACTTGTGTGGCACCACCGAGCGCACGGCCGGTCTGGAGCCGCCGCTCGATCTCGTCCAGCAGGCGGATCGTCCCCGCAGGCGCGAGCGGCACCCCGTCGCGAACGGCATACGGGCCCGCGGACAGTGGCCGGAGAGGTTCGTCGAGCGGTCGGCCCCAGGTGTACTCGGCGAAGTTCGCCGCGGGCACGATCAGTGCGCGTCCACCTCCGGAGGCGTCCAGCCACGCCCCGGCGTCCCTCCAGTGCTGGGGCAGGGCGTCGACGCTCCCCCGCGCCGCGATGGCACCGCTGAAGGCGGGTGCCGCGGCACCGACGGTCACGAGCGCTGCCGTGCCCAGCACGGCCAGGCGCGCCCATGCGCGCGCCGGACGCCAGGCTGCGACCAGGCCGAGCAGGTGTGCGAGCCCCAGGGCCAGCGGGAGTCGTACGAGGAGGTCGGCCTTGTGCACGTTGCGAAGCGGGGCCAGCGGACCGTCGAGGAGCGCCTGCGTCTGGGTGGCCAGCGGTGACGCCAGAGGCCCGTCGTGCGGCAGCGAGATGGCGAGCACCCCGACGAGCAGGGTGCTGAGGAGGAAGGTGCGGTGAGGCATCGCCCGGGCGGCGAGGCCGGCCAGACCCGCCGACATGAGGGCAGCCGTGGCGACCGTGAGGGCAGGGGAAGTCACGAGCTGGTAGCCGGCCGGCCACCAGGGGCCGCCCTGGGTGGCGACGTGGGCAAGCCAGTGCGTGGTTCCGCGCAGCACATCGAGGGCCCCGACCTGGGCGGACACGGCGCGCGCGTTCTCGATCCAGTCGAGGAACGGCGGGGAGTACCTCCCCATGACCAGCAGCGGGACGACCCACCAGGCCGTCGTCGCGAAAACGGCCAGGCCCCACCACCACGTCACCGAGCGTCGCCACCAGGCGGTGCGGGTGAGCAGCCACAGCCCCGCCGGGAGAACGGCGAAGGCGGTCGCGGTGGCGTTGACCCCGCCGCAGAGCAGGACGGCCAGTCCGCTCAGGGCAGCGCCTCGGCGGGCACCGAGCCGCCCCCGGTCGACGAGGACCAGGGGCCAGAGGACGGCCGGCGCGAGCAGCTGGGGATGGGCCTCGGACGACAGCACACCGATGGTGCTGACGACGCGCGGTGCGAGCACGTACGCCAGCGCAGCGACGACGCGAGTTCGTCGCGTCCCGATCTCGAGGGCGCCGAGCAGCCCGATCATGGCGACGAAGCCGGCGGTCAGCAGCGTCATCCACCACAGGCGCTGCACCACCCACATGGGGAAGAGCTCGGAGCCGATCCCGAAGAACGGCCCCATGGGGAAGAGGTAGCCATAGGCCTGGTTCTGGATTCCCCCCCAGGTCACCTGGGGGTCCCAGGCGTGCAGGGTGCGGGCGAGGAAGCCCCACGGGTCGACGTAGAGGTCGTTCTTCGTGTCGGCGGCGATGCGACCCAGGGGCACCGACCAGGCCACGGTCCACACGACGAACAGACCTGCCCAGACGACGCCGTCGAGCCGGCGGAAGGACCTCACGCTCGGCGGAGCACCATCATGAGGTTCCACGACAGCACCTCGCGCACGAGCGGGACGTGGAGCACGCTGTCCGCCCAGTGCGGGTGGTAGCGGGGCGCCGCCTCGACCAACGACGCGCCCTTCTGCGCCCGCGCCCAGCGGAGGCCTCCGGCCACGGTCGTCGGGAACATCGACTCGCCGTAGACGTTCTTGGGCGGGTGTCCGTGGGTCTGCTCATAGCGCCTGCCGGCATACGCGCCACCGAGCAGGTGCCAGGGCGACGTCTCATGCCCCCCCCACGGCGACGCCCACGCGGTGTAGGAGATGAAGAGCAGCCCACCGGGCCTGACGACGCGCAGCATCTCGTCGGCGACCGCGCCCGGTCGGGGCACGTGCTCCATGACGTTGTTGGCCATGACGACGTCGGCGAAGCCATCACGGAAGGGAAGCTGCTCGCCCCGGCCGACGACGGCGCCGCTCGCCGGCCCGGGCACCAAGGATTCCCGTGCGAGATCCACCGCAAGGTAGCGAGCCCCCTGCTCGACGAACCGACGGCCGAACTGCTCCTGTCCGGCGCCGACGTCCAGCACGGTTCGGCCTCGCAGCGCCTCGTGTCGGCTGATCAGGGCGATCGTGTCGTTCGCGAGGTCGGTGTAGAAACGCTCAGGGTCCGTCTGCTCCACGAGGAAGGAACGGAAGAGCTGTGCCGACCTTGCTACTGTGCGGTACCTCGTGGCCGGCGCGCGTCGCATGCCGCGAATCTAACCATCCCGCGCTGTGCCGCGCGGCGCCGCAACCGGATCCCGACGTGAGGTGATCATTCATGACGCTGCGCGTCCTCATGCTCAACTGGCGGGACATGGGACACCCCGAAGCCGGTGGTGCGGAGAAGTACCTCGTGACCGTCGCTGAGGGTCTGGCAACGCGCGGACACCAGGTCACCATTCGCACCGCGGCCTACCCCGGCGCCCTGCGGGACGAGCACGTCAACGGCGTCCGGTACGTGCGTCGCGGCGGGCGTCTGGGCATCTACCCGCTCGCGCTGGTCGAGAACGTTCTGCGGCGGGATGACGCGGACGTGGTCGTCGACGTCCAGAACGGCGTGCCGTACCTCACGCCGCTGAGCGGGCGGCGACCGGTCGTCAACCTCGTCCACCACGTGCACAAGGAACAGTGGCCCGTCGTCTTCGGTCCGCGCCTGTCCACGTTGGGATGGTGGCTCGAGTCGCGACTCGCCCCGCGCGTGTACCGGAGGACGCCCTACGTCGCCGTCAGTGACTCGACACGGCAGGAGCTCAGTGGCCTGGGTGTCGATACCTCGAGCATCGAGGTGATCCACAACGGGACCGACTCGACACCCCTGGACGGAACCCGACGATCGGCGAACCCGTCGATCGTGGTCCTGGGGCGTCTCGTCCCGCACAAGCGGGTGGAGCTCGTCCTCGAGGCGGTCTCGGCCCTGCTGGGCGAGATGCCGGACCTGACGCTCGACGTCGTCGGTTCAGGGTGGTGGGAGCACCACCTCGTGGAGCGGGCCCACCAGCTGGACCTGGGCGAGACCGTCCGTTTCCACGGTCACGTGTCCGAGGCAGAGAAGCACCAGCTGCTCGCCCGGGCATGGGTGCACGCACTCCCGAGCCTCAAGGAGGGATGGGGTCTGGTCGTCGTCGAGGCCGGGGTGCACGGCACGCCCACCGTCGCCTTCAGCGAGGCCGGGGGTCCGACGAACTCGATCGTCCACGGTCGAACCGGGCTGCTCGTCGACCACGGGCTGGACGACTTCACCCGCGCCCTGAGGTCAGTCCTCACCGACGCCGAGCTGCGTGGCCGGATGAGCGACGAGGTGACGACGTGGGTCAGCAAGTTCCACTGGGACGAAACCGTGGACCGCTGGGAAGCGACCCTGCTGGCCGCCAGCGGTCGCGGTCAGGGCTGACAACGCGTCGAGACCGGAAGCCGCCAGCGGCACCGGTCTCGAGGACATGTCCGGACGACTCCGATCAGGGAGCGTCGTACAGGACGACCTGCTCGCTCTTGGCGGGCGAGTTCGCGGTGGGAGCGATCGCCGAGACGCCGCCGATGACGGCAACGAGTGCCAGGAGAGCGCCACCAAGCGTGGCGGCGATGGCGGCGACCGAGGATGTCATGGCGGTGAGCGTAGCAGACTGGCCAGTAACCTCCGGGACTTCCGTGACACGGCAGCACTGAGCGCCAGCAGCGACATCGTCAGCAGCGTGACCGTCCATCCGACGACATTCCACGACGCCTCCGGTGCCTGCCCGGCAGCACCGTCGTCGACCTCCACGACGAGGAGATCCGGGCGGTCCACGACGACGCGCCCCGAGGCCCGCACCCCCGCCTGGTCCACCGGCAGCCTCGTCCGGAGCTCGGCGGCGACGTATCTGACACCCGCCGCCCTCACGGCGTCCACGGGTGCAATCCCCTCCGAGATGCGCTGGGACACGGCAGCCGCACGCGGATCCTCGCCGTCGACGACGCCAGAGCGCAGCGGGAGGGAGTCGTCGAAGAGCACCCGCTGGCCGACGATGCGCGGAGCCAGGGTGAGCGAGATCCGCGAGGCGTTCCACTCGTACCGCCGGTACTGGTTCCAGGGGAGCAGCCCGACCTCTCCGCGAGGCAGGGCCGTGAGGTCGGCAGCGGCCGTCCGGTAGCCCTGGGGCACCTGCACCGCGTCGAGCCTGCCCCCGACTCCCCAGGCGATGTGGGACGAGAGCAGCACCACGAGTCCCAGCACCACGACGCTGACGACCCCAGCCAGGGCGGAGTCCGCGCGACGCCTCACCCCGTCGACCATCACCCCGACACCGACCGACGTCGCGACCACCCACGCAGCGAGGAACTTGTGACTGTCGCGGAGCGCGCCACCACCGGGCACGTCGGTGACGAGCCAGGCCCAGACGCCACCCGTGAAGGGCAGCACGCTCAGAGCGACGACGCCGACGCCGACGATGACCGGGGCCATGAGCAGCCCGTGACGGGTCCGGCGCAGGGCGACACCGAAGCCGACGAACGCCGCGACGGACAGGAGCCCAGCGGTCAGCGCGACCAGCGGGACATCACGCTGGACGGGGTGGGCGGCGGCGTTCCAGAACCCACCCCCGCTGACGAGGGAGCCCCACACGCCCAGCGGGGTGTCGGCGGTGGGCGTGAAGGCCGACACCCCGCCCGAACTGACGCCCGCCCCTGCTGCGAGCGCCGGGAGGGCCCAGACCGCGGACACCGCGGCCACTGTCACGCTCGCCAGCACCAGGGACGCGGCTGACCGTCGTACGTCCGTGGCCAGCGCGGCGAGAAGCACCGCGCACCCGCCGGCGGCAACAAGGAGCACCGTGTTGACTCCCCCCAAACCCGCGGCCCCCAGGACGAGGACGAGTTCGTGCCGACCCTCCCCTCCCAGCACCGATCTGTGCGCGGCCCGCAGCGCCCAGGGAAGAAGGGCATAGCCGAGCAGAACCGTCCATTGCCCTACGACGAGGTGTTCCGAGACGAAGGGGTTCCAGACCCCTGCCAACGCGGCAAGAGAGCACGCGACCGGCCCGGCATCCGGCACCACGTGGCGCAGCAGCGCCACGACCCCCGTGGACGCCACCACCAGGACGGCGACGAGCATGAACTTCTGTGCCAGGGCCGGGGTGAGCACGAGGCCGGCGAGCCAGGCCAGAGCGTCACTCGGAACGGCCCGCGGTGCCGGCGTTCCGATGCCCGTGGCGAAGGGCGTCAGTCGTGCGTCGGGCGACCAGACCATGTCGTAGGCGAGGACGACGCCCCGCCCCAGTGCCGGACCAAGGATGACCACCGCGACGACGATGGAGAACAGCACAGGCAGCACCGTAGGCCCACCCCATCGCCGGTCCATCTCCGAGGCATCCCGGAAGCGCATGTCCCGGCGCCCGTGGAACAGTCGACCCCGCATGATCGGCCACCCCCGCTGGTCGGTGCCGCCGAACATACCAGCGGGTTGCGCAGTGTTCGTTCGTTCGGGCGGGGATTCGCACAGCGGCTAACGTCTCTGCCATGGACGTGACGCGGACCCGAACGGGGCCCAGGGTAGCCGCTCTCGACGGCCTCCGTGGCGTCACGATCATCATGGTCATCCTGGGGCACCATTCCCTCATCTGGCCCAACATGGCGCTTGCCGCCGTTCCGGCCGTCGATGGTCTATTCCTGGGCGGCGCAGTCGTGATCTTCTTCATCGTCGGCGGGTATGTGGTGACTCGAGGTCTGCTCGCTGAGCGCGAGCGGGGGGCGCTCGACCCTCTGAAGTTCTACCTGCGACGAATCCTCCGTCTGGGTGTGCAACTCGTGCCGCTTGTCCTCGCCATCCTGATGATCCACAAGTTCGACCCGACGGATCCCAGTCGCTCGAGCGACACCCTGGCGTCGATCGCGAACGTTCTCACGTACACATGGAACTACTACGCGATCGACAACGTCTTCAGTGCCCGGGGGGACCTCGGGCACCTTTGGTATCTCAGTGTCCAGCAGCAGGTCTACTTGGTTCTTCCACTGGCAGTGCTTCTGCTCGGTGGCCTTCGCCGCGGATTCGCCGCCCTCCTTCTCGTGGGAACGGTTGCGATCACGATCAACCGCTTTCGAGTGCTCGGCGACGACGGATGGTTCACAGCCTCGCTGTTGACGACAACCCGAGCCGACGGGCTTCTGCTGGGGGCCCTGATCGCTGTGACGCTTCCGTTCCTCACCCGGTGGGCAAAGTGGTCATCGACCGCGTTGGGGCTCAGCGCGACAGCGATGGTCGCCCTAGTGCTCCTGCACGCCTCGTTCGGTCCACTGTCCTTTCTCAAGATATGGGGGGTGATGTTCGCGGTCGCCGCCACGGTTGCGGTGACCGCGCTCGTGGTCGGTGGACCGCTCGGCATGGTGGGAAGGATTCTGGGCACCCGCTGGCTGACGGCCGTGGGTAACGCGTCCCTGCCCTTGTTTGTGTGGCACGTTCCCATCTTCGTGACGATCGCCCGCCACACGCCCGAGTGGAGCCCTTCCCTCCGGTCAATAGTCGGGCTCGCCGTCCTCGTCGCGGTGACAATCCTGGCTCAACGATTCATCGAAGAACCGACGCGTCGTTGGCTCCGTGACTCATCCCGGTTCCGCAGCAGACCCCGAGATCTCACTCCGAGTGCCGGGTGTTCGTCCTCCGAAACCTGATGCCGCCGCAGCGTTCGACACCCACCCGGCCGCGATCCGGAGCCTTGGGACTCATGTACGGTGGCGCCCGTGCCCGTACCGAACACGCCGGCTGATCCGAGACAGAGGGACGGCAGCCTCGACGGGTTACGTGGTGTTGCGATCGTGCTCATCGTGCTCTCGCACGGTTGGACCGTGTACCCGTTCGACGACTCCGCGCGGATCGCGCCTCTTGACGCCTTGCTCTTCGCCGGCAATGTCGCAGTCACCATCTTTCTCGTGGTGAGCGGATACCTCGTGACGCGGAGCATGTTGAGCGCCCGAGAGCGATACGGACCGTCGGGTCCCTGGAGAACGTTCACCCGACGGATCCTGCGCATCTCTGCCTCCGTTCTCGTCCTGCTGTTTGCTGTCGCGTTGATGTCTGAGGTCGACGACAGCGACACGAACTCACAGGAGGCAACCCAGAAGTCGATTCTTCGGGTGGCCACCTACACGTGGAACTGGTACGTGCGGGCAAATCCCCTCGAGGCGCGTGGCGATCTAGGTCCTCTGTGGTACCTCAGTGTGGAGATGCAGTTCTACGTCGTCCTTGCCCTGGTGCTCGCGGTGTGGGGCGCTCGTCGGCGCCACGTCAGCGCGGCCCTCGTGCTCATCGTTCTTCTCGTCACGTGGTGGCGCTGGCACAGCTACGACCTGGAGGGTTGGTACGGGGCGCCGCTGCGAACCACCACGCGTGTCGATGGCCTCGTCTGGGGCGCGCTCGTTGGGCTGCTCCTCCCACATCTCGCGTCGCTGAAGCGCGATGCCCACGCACTCCTAGGAGCAACGTCGCTGGTGATGCTGGGGGTCGTCTTCACCAGCGCTCGATATGACATCGGTGACTACATGAAGTTGCAGGGCTTGATCATGGCCGCGACCGTGGCGCTGTTCGTCGCGGCGAACCAGTTGTCCGGGCCCTCGGCGATCAAGGTCATCCTGTCCTCGCGCCCGCTGCGCGCGCTCGGATCGGTGTCGCTCACCATCTACATCTGGCACTCCCCGATTTTCTGGGCCGTCTCGCGACACACGTCGGAGTGGGGGAACCTGTCGCGGAGCATGCTCGCTGTCGGGCTGCTGGCCGCCGTGACGGTCCTGGCGCACCGCTACGTCGATGGTCCGGTGCAAAGATGGACGGAGAACATCGGTCGCGGAGCACCCGCGGTCGAGAACGTCACATCCGCCGATACCTCGCCGCCTCCGACGCCGCATCCCTGACCGCCGGAAGATGACTTGGAACGGGTCGCCGGGACGACCAACTCGTCAGCCCTTGGGGCGTCGGAACTTGTTGATCCGCTCTAGAACGCCGCTGACCTGGTCGTCCGAAATGCCCGCCTTGCGCTTCGCCCGGTCGTAAAGATCGACCGCGGTGCGGTCCAGCGCGATGGCGGCGCGCTTGAGGCCGGTCTCATCCGGGCGAGCGCGGTAGTTGGTCGCCTTTCGCACCGGACGTGCCCCCTCGGTGAAGTAGTACAGGGCCATGGAGCGCCGGGCGACGTCTTCAGGGCACGTCAGCGCGTCCGGGTGACCGTGGAAGCTGTCATCACTCGTCGTGAAGACGAGCATCCGGTTGCCAGCAGGCTGCACCTTCGCCTGCGCAGCAGTCATCGCGGTGTCCCAGAGCTCGAGCTGGCCGCCCCACTCCTCGTGCCACTCGTCATTCAGATAGAGCAGAATGTTGACCCGGCGGCTCCAGTTCTCGTTGATGTGATGCGTGGTGAAGTCCGCATGGATGTTCAGGTGTCCACCACGAAGTGTTTGGTGCAGGCCGCCACCGTCCATGCTCCAGTCCGGCAAGAGGTCGCTGATCCCGGTGAGCTCCTCCAGGAACGCCACGAAATCCGGCGAGACGAACTCCTTAGCCACTGCGGCGAGAGTCTCGCCCCACGTGTCCGGCTGCGTGTTGCCGTACTTCGTCTCGTTGACGTGGAGGTACCCCTTCCAGAACGCGTCACCAATGGGCGGGAACTCTGCTGCGGCCCGGGTGAACGCCTCCGGAACCAGCACACCGTCGAGCACGATGTGCGGAAAGGGCTGCGCAGCGCGGTACTGCTCGCGAAGCTCGGGCAGGCGAGCCGTCAGCGAATCGAGGCCGACGAGAGTGGCAGGCATCATGGCGGGAGTATGCCAGAGCGTCTCGCCGGTTCGTTACCACCTAGTACGATTCATGGGGCCCTCCGCGCCGTGCGAGACGAGGGGCACATCGGGGTTGATGAGAGGCCAGGGACAGTGACGTCAGCAGCACACGACCAGGCGGGCAGGACCGAGACCGTGAGGATCGGTGTCCTCGTCGTGGCCTACAACGCGGCCACCACCCTCCGTGCGACCCTGGACCGCATCCCGGCCGCATTCCGTGACCGGCTCGACCACGTGCTCGTCTGTGACGACGCCAGTGCGGACGAGACCTACGAAGTGGGCCTGGAATACGCGTCAGGGTCCACCCTCCCGCTCACCGTGATCAAGCACGTCGCCAACCTGCGTTACGGCGGCAACCAGAAGTTCGGGTACCGCTGGGCGATAGAAGAGGGACTCGACATCGTGGTTCTGCTCCACGGTGACGGCCAGTACGCCCCGGAGGTGATGGAGGAGATCGTCAAACCTCTCCTCACCGGTGAGGCCGACGTGGTCATGGGCTCCCGGATGATGGAGCGCGGCTCGGCGCTCAAGGGCGGGATGCCCCTCTACAAGTTCGTGGGGAACAGGATCCTTACACGCTTCCAGAACGCCATGACCGGATCGTCGCTGTCCGAGTGGCACAGCGGCTACCGGGCCTACCGGACCGACGCCCTTCGAGACGTGCCCTTCGCCGATTACTCGGACGACTTCGACTTCGACACGGAGATCATTCTCGGGATGCTGAGTTCAGGAAAGCGGATCGTCGAGGTTCCCATCCCCACGTACTACGGCGACGAGATCTGCTACGTGAACGGGATGTCGTACGCGCGCGATGTCGCGATCGACGTGATGCGTCACCGAGCGCGCCGTATGGGTTTCGGTCTAGCCGAAGGCGGCGTCGACACGGAGGCCTACGAGGTCAAGCACAGCCCGCACTCGTCGCACGGACAGCTGTTGAGCTGGCTAGCCGGCATGCCTTCCTCGTCCGTTCTCGACGTGGGGTGCTCCGATGGACACTTCGCTGGCCTCATACGGTCCATGGGTCATCACGTGGTCGGGGTCGATCTCGTCAAGCACGACGGCATCGGGGAACGTGTCGACGGCTTCATCGAGGCTGACCTCAACCAGGGTCTGCCACCCGAGACCGGCTCGGGCTTCGACGTCATCGTGGCGGGTGACGTGCTGGAGCACGTGATCGATCCCGACGCCCTGATGGCCGACATCACGTCTCGGCTCTCCGACCATGGGGCGATCCTTGTCAGCGTGCCCAACTTCGGTCACTGGTACCCAAGGATTCGGACCGCTACCGGGACCTTCGACTACGACCAGCGTGGCCCTCTGGATCGTGGGCACGTCAGGTTCTTCACGCGCCGCAGCTTCGAGCGACTCATTGTCAATGCTGGCCTGCGCGTCGTGGAGCGGCGCACGGTGGGATCGCCGATCGATGTCCTCGAGCGGGGCGGTAGCCCACTGGTGGGTCGGCTCGCGCGGGCGGCCTCCGCGGTGGACCGGGTGGCAGTGCGCGCACGGCCGACCCTGTTCGGCTACCAGTTCCTGTACAAGCTGGAGCGCGATTGACGACGGCGGCCCCGCAACGGCGACAGAACGTCGCGAGCGCTGCGGGACTGTTGCTCGGTGGCGTCCCGTTCCTTCTGGTGCTCATCAACTTCAGATCTGACGTCCTCCGAACCGCGGTGGCACCGCGGTTCGCGTCGAACTTCTTCGACATCCAGGCGAGTGCCTTCCTCGACGGGCGGCTGAGCGTCCCGAACGGCATCCTCGGCATCGAGGGGTTCGTCATCGACGGACAGACGTTCATGTACTTCCCACCGTTCCCGGCGATCCTCCGCATCCCCATCCAGCTCGTGACCCATGAGTTCGACGGACGACTCACCGTCCTGTCGATGGCGCTGGCCTGGCTGGTGCTGGCCGTCGTCAGCACGAGGTTCACCTGGTTGGTGCGAGATTGCCTGCGGCCGGAGCGCGACGTCAGCCGAACCGATGCGATCGCGGCGGCGGCCCTCATCGGTGCGATCACCGGCGGCACGGTTCTCACCTTCGACGCATCTTTGCCCTGGGTCTATCACGAGGTGTACCTGTGGGCGTCCGCCCTGGCGGTCGGGGCCGCCTACTGGCTGCTTCGAGTCGCGCTGAACCCCACCCTCCCGTCGACCTTGTGGCTCATGGGTTTCACGCTCTCCACCGCCTTGACCCGGACCCCGGGTGGGTGGGCGATGAGCGGGACTGTGATGGCCCTGGCGGCGTGGCTCGCGCTTCGCCACGCCCGCGGGGCAAGCGGCGCGAGGCACCGACCCCGTCGTCGACGCGTTGGGAAGGCGCGCATCCCCATCGCAGTCTTCGCTGCGGGGGCTGTGCCACTCCTCGCCTCGGTGACGTACAACTGGGTGAAGTTCGGTCATCCGTACCTCTTCCCTCTCGAGTCGCAGGTGTGGACGCAGGTGAACGAGCACCGGCGAGCCGCTCTCGAGGCCAACGGAGGGACGATCACCGGGCCCCAGTTCCTCGAGACGACGCTGGTGAACTACTTCCGGCCGAACGGCATCCGGTTCGTGGACTATTTCCCGTACATCACCCTCCCCAGTGAGCCGGCGCAGTCGTACGGTGGGGCCTTCCTCGACCAGACCTACCGCACGGGCAGCGTCACCGCGTTCATGCCGCTGCTCCTCCTGCTCTCCGTCTGCGCGCTGGTCGTTCTCCTGCGGCGTTCGCTCACACCTGCCGCAGCGGCACTGCGCTGGCCGGCCGTCGCTTCCCTCCTCGTCGGCGGTGGAGTGCTCGGGTACGGATATATCGCACACCGGTACACCAGCGACTTCGTCCCGATGCTGGTCGTCCTCGGCACCATCGGACTCTGGCACGTCACCACGTGGTCGCTCCCGTGGCCGCGCGTGGTTCGCCCCGCGTTCCTCGTCGGCATGGTCGGACTGACCGCGTACAGCATCGCCGCGCAGATGGCGACGGGCGCCCTGGCTGCTGCTCACACGCATCGAGGCGACGAGCTGACGTCCTTCCTCTCGTTGCAGGAGCGGCTCAGCGGTGGCCCGAACTCGCCGGTCTCCCGGCTGGTCTCCCGCTCGGACGGCCTGCCGGGTTCGGGAACAGCTGACGACCTGCACATCACCGGTGACTGCGCAGCGCTGTACGTCCACACTGGCGACCAGTACGAACCGTGGAACCTCGTGGAGCAGCGCGACATGATCGTCGACCTCATGCCGACGTTCACCAACTACAAGCCTGGCCTGCTGCGCCTGTTCCAGCAGTTCGGCGTGGAGACGCGTGAGGTGTCGCTTGAGTTCGATGCCGTCGCCCCGCAGGCTCGCCTGGTCGTGGAGGACCGGGATGGCAACTTCTACTCGCCGTGGTTCGAGGTCGCACGCGACCGTCCCATTCGGGTGACCGCTCATGCTCGCCCGGAGTTCTTCGAGACGCGGATCCGCGTGAACGACGACCCGCAGTACGACCTCCGCCTCCCCGTGGCCGAGTGGAACAGGGACTGGTACAGCGACCTCTCGCAGCTCCAGTTCAGGTCTGCGATCGATGGGGGCAACACCGACCACGTGCGAGCGACTCAGTCGTGGGGCCCCGTTCCAGCCGTGTGTGGGCGGTTGTCGGACGACCACGCCGTCTCGGTCTCCCGACGGTGACGGTGCCCTCGGTCACGGGACCGGCTCCTCGAACGCGTGCCCTGCGCAGCCTCGGCGCGGTGGGCGCTGGCACCCTGTTCGCCAATGTGGTCGCGTACGCGCTCTTTCTCGTGCTCAACCGCGAGCTGCGGGCGGACGAGCTCGGTGCCGTGGCCTCCCTGCTCAACCTCGTCATCATCGCCGGGGTCGCGGCCCTGGCGACCCAGCTGGTCAGCGCGTGGCGAGTGGCGCTGCACCGTCCCGGCGCCCACGCCACGGCCCTGCGAACCGGCATGGTGGTCGGCCTCGTCGCCACCGCCGTCGTCACCGTCCTCACCCCCCTCGTCGTGCGACTGCTGCACCTCGACGGCCCGCTGCCGGTGCTGCTCGTCGCGACGGCGATGGTGCCGACCTGCCTCACCGCCGCGGTCCAGGGCACCCTGCAGGGTGGTGAGCGCTTCGTGGCCCTCGGCACGGTGTATGCCGTGGTCTCCGTCGCCCGCACCGCCGGCGGCGTGCTCGCTGCGTGGCTCGGCTGGGGCGTCACCGGCGTCCTGGGGCTGACCGCACTGGCATCGTGGCTGATCGCCCTCGGAGCGCTGGCCCTCGTTCGCAGTCACCTCGGCGAGGCCCTGCGCGGTGGCGCACCGACCCAGGTGAGGCGGGTGCTCGCGGGGATGGCCGGGACGTCCGCCCTGCTCGTGGCGTCGACCATCGACACCCCGGTCGCGCGGCACGTCCTGTCAGGCGACGACTCCGGTGCGTATGCCGTCCTCAGCCTCTTCGCGAAGGCGGCCTTCTGGGGTCCGGCCTTCCTCGCCACCGTCCTCTACCCGGGCATGTCCCGCGCCACGGGCTCCCGTCCGCTCGTCGTCGCGCTCGGCGGGACGACCGCGATCGTCGCGGTCGGGGTCGCGTTCTCCGCGCTGCTGTCCGGGCCCCTGGTCCGAGTCGTCGGCGGCCCGGCCTACACACACCTGGCGGACCTCGTGCCCGTGTTCACGGCGCTCGGAGGTGCCTGGGCGCTCGCGCAGGTGCTCGTCTTCTGGGGTGCGGCCCGCGGGAACCACCTCGTGGGCTACCTCGTCTGGGCCGCCGTGGGGCTGGCCACCCTCGTCGTCGTGCTCTGGCGCGAGCGGAGCGTGGCCGAGGTCGCGACCACGTTCCTCGCGGCCTCGGTCGTCGTCACCGCCGTGGGCGTCTGGGTCAGCGTCCCTCGCGGCGCCGGCGACGACGAGCGGTCTCGCTGAGCACGCTCGACCCCACGACCTGCCCGGAGGAGCCGTCGGAGCCGAGATCGATGCCCGGCCCGACCGCCGCGCCGATGGCCAGCCCGACGACGAGGGCCAGGATGACACCGATGGCGGGGCGGTCCGCAGCCGGGATGAGCTCCCACGTGGCCGCCGCGGTGAGGAGCAGGAGCAGGAGCCAGATCACCCCGGCGTTGCCCTGGCCAGCGTTCGAGGTTGTACCCGACGGTGCGCCCGCACGCAGGGACATGGTGAGCGTGATGGCCGTGAAGGAGAAGATCGCCGCCGTGAGGACGATCGACGGGCTGACGGCCCCCTCGACCCCGTAGCGCCGGACCGTCGCCACGAGGCTCAAGAGCAGCGTCAACGCACCGATCGCGATGTTGGTGGCTCTGACGATCCCCATGAGGCGCTCCATCCGTCGCGGCACTGGCGGCCCACCGACCGCGTCCGCCGATGAGGGCAGGTTACGGCCGGACGGGCGTGCAGCACCATGGCCCGTGCGGAGCCACCGGTGGAGCGGATCCCCGAGCGATCGCCACCGCGGCGTCAGTGCGCCGCGTCGTGCCAGCTGCGCCCGTGACCCACGCTGACGTCGAGCGGCACGTCGAGCTCGATGGCTCGGCCCATCTCGGTGCGCACCAGCGCCTCGACGTCGGCCCGCTCCCCCGCGGCCACCTCGAGGACGAGCTCGTCGTGGACCTGGAGGAGCATCCGCGACCTGGCCCCGGACTCGCGCAGGGCCCGGTCGACCCCGATCATCGCGAGCTTGATGATGTCGGCGGCGGAGCCCTGGATCGGGGCGTTGAGCGCCATCCGCTCGGCCATCTCCCGGCGCTGCCGGTTGCTGCTCGTGAGGTCGGGAAGGTAGCGGCGCCGACCGAGCATCGTCTCGGTGTAGCCGGTCCCCCGAGCCTGCGCGACGACCTCGCGCAGGTAGTCGCGCACCCCGCCGAAGCGCGCGAAGTACTCGTCCATGAGGCCCTGCGCCTCGCCCGTCGAGATGGTGAGCTGCTTGGACAGGCCGAACGCGGACAGGCCGTAGGCGAGGCCGTAGCTCATCGCCTTGACCTTGCTGCGCATCTCGGCGGTGACGTCCGCCGGTGCGACCGAGAAGACCCGGGCGCCGACGAAGCGGTGGAGGTCCTCACCGGTGCGGAAGGCCTCGATGAGCCCCTCGTCTCCGGAGAGGTGCGCCATGATCCGCATCTCGATCTGGCTGTAGTCCGCCGAGAGCAGCGACTCGAACGGCACGCCGTCCGCGCTGCCCACGACGAAGACCTCGCGGATGCGCCGGCCCTCCTCGGTGCGGATCGGGACGTTCTGGAGGTTGGGGTCGGTGGAGCTGAGCCGGCCCGTCGCCGCGATCGTCTGGATGTAGGTGGTGTGGATGCGCTGGTCCTCGGCGACGGACTTGATGAGGCCCTCGACGGTGACCCGCAGCCGCGCGGCGTCACGGTGGCGCAGCAGCGCCTCGAGGAACGGGTGCTCGGTCTTGGCATAGAGGTCGGTGAGCGCGTCGGCGTCGGTGGTGTACCCCGTCTTGGTCCGCCGCGTCTTGGGCAGGCCGAGCGTCTCGAAGAGCACGGTCTGCAGCTGCTTGGGCGAGCCGAGGTTGATCGACTCCCCCCCGATGGCGTCCCAGGCGTCCTGCTGCGCCCCGCGGACCTTGGCGTCGAAGTCGGCCTCGAGCGCGCTGAGCGCGTCGGTGTCGACGGCGATGCCGGTGCGCTCCATCGCGGCGAGGATCTCGACGAGCGGCAGCTCGATGTCGCGCAGCAGCTCGGTGCCGCCGGTCGCCTCGAGCTGCTCACCCAGCGGCCCGGACAGGTCGAGCACCGCTCGGGCCCGCACCATGGCGTCCTGGCCGACGACCTGGTCGTCGGCGCCACCGAAGGACATGTCGAGCATCCCCTGGCCGCCGGCCTGCTCCTCGGCCCTGAGTTCCCGGCCGAGGTGGCGCACGACGAGGTCGGCGAGGTCGAAGCTGCGCTGGTCGGGCTTGACGAGGTAGGCGGCGAGCGCGGTGTCCATCGTCACGCCGGCCACGGGCAGGCCACGGGCCCGGAGGGCGTGCATCTGGCCCTTGGCGTCGTGGAGGACCTTGGGCCGGGAGGCGTCGCCCAGCCAGTCGGCGAGCGCCTTCTCCCCGGTCTCGTCGAGCTCGAGGACGTCGATGTATGCCGCCGCGTCACCGGCCGACGCGAGCGCCACCGCGGAGACGTCCCCCGTCCCCCGACCCCAGATCCCGACGACGTGGACCCCGGTCGGCTCGGCCGACGCGTGCTCGTCGAGCCACGGCCCCACCTCGTCGGAGGCCAGGACGGAGGCGTCGAGGTCGAAGCCGCCCTCGGCCTCGTCGGGGGCGGCGTCGAAGGTCTCGAAGAGCCGCTCCCGCAGCACCCGGAACTCGAGGCCGTCGAACACCTTGTGGACCTCCTCGCGGTCCCAGGTGGCGCGCTCCAGGTCGGCGATCGTCACGTCGAGGCTGAGGTCGCGGACGAGGTGGTTGAGCCGCCGGTTGCGCAGCACGTCGGAGAGGTGCTCGCGCAGGGACTCCCCCGCCTTGCCCTTGATCTCGTCGGCGTGGGCGACGACCCCGGCGAGGTCGCCGTACTGGGTGAGCCACTTCGCCGCCGTCTTGGGACCGACGCCGGGCACGCCGGGCAGGTTGTCGCTGGTCTCGCCGACGAGGGCGGCGAGGTCGCTGTAGCGCTCGGGCGTCACGAGGTACTTCTCCTCGACGGCCTTCGGGTCCATGCGCCAGACCTCGGAGACCCCCCGCACCGGGTAGAGGAGGGAGACGTTGTCGTTCACGAGCTGGAAGGCGTCGCGGTCGCCGGTGCAGATGACGACCTCCATCCCTTCGGCCTCGGCCATCGCGGTGAGCGTGGCGATGACGTCGTCGGCCTCGAAGCCGTCGACCTGCACGTGACGGATCCGCAGCGCGTCGAGGACCTCGCGCACCAGGGCGACCTGGCCCTGGAACTCGCTCGGGGTGGCGGAGCGGGTCGCCTTGTAGTCGGCGTACTCCGCGGCACGGAACGTCTGGCGGGAGACGTCGAAGGCGACGGCGACGTGCGTGGGCGCCTCGTCACGCAGCACGTTGATGAGCATCGACGTGAAGCCGTAGACGCCGTTGGTGTGCTGACCGGTGCTCGTCGAGAAGTTCTCCACCGGCAGCGCGAAGAACGCACGGTAGGCGAGGGAATGACCGTCGAGGAGAAGGAGGCGACTCACGCATGGCAGCCTATGGCCAGGCCCCGACAGCAGAGAAGGCGACCACGTGAGCAGCGCACCGCAGGACCACCTGAGCTTCGTCCGCGAGATGGAGGCGATGAACCCGAACTCGCTCCTGCACCGCATGGGCATCGAGGTCACGGAGGCGAGCCCGGAGCGTCTCGTCGCCACGATGCCCGTCGAGGGCAACACCCAGCCCTACGGGCTGCTCCACGGAGGCGCGTCCGTCGTCCTGGCCGAGACGCTCGGTTCGATGGGGTCGGCGCTGCACGCCGGGCCCGACCGGATCGTCGTCGGCACCGACATCAACGCCACCCACCACCGCGCGGCCCGATCGGGGCGGGTCACCGGCGTCGCGACACCGCTGTCGTTGGGCAACACGTTGTGCTCGTGGCAGATCGTCGTCACCGACGAGGAGGACCGGCTGCTGTGCACGTCACGCATCACCTGCCTCGTGCGGCAGGCGCCTCCCGGCGCCTGAGGAGCCGACCCGTGGGTCAGCCGACCCGTGGGTCAGCCGGCGCGCGAGGCGAGCGTGCGCAGTGAGCGGCGACGCCGGATGAGCTGGTCCACCGCCGAGTGCGCGCCCCCCTGCGGCGCCAGGCGACGACGCAGCTGGGTGGTGCCGACGACCCGGCGCACGAGCACGGACGAGAACCCCAGCCGAGCGAAGAAGCGGTGGGCCTCACGGCTCTGCGTGGGCACGTTGCTGACGATGACGTCCGAGCCGGCGCGCTCCGCGAGGCCGACGACCGCGCAGAGGAGCGAGCGCGCCACCCCGTGACGGCGGGCCGAGGGGTCGACGTAGAGCTGCTCGACGGCGACCTCGGGCTCCGGGCTCAGGCCGAACGGGTTCTCGGACGTCACGACGTAGCCGACGGCACGGCCGTCGAGCCGGGCGACGTGAGCGTGGACGTCCGGGCGGGACAGGGCGAGCTCGAGCCGGCCCTCGCTGGCGAACCGGGCCGCGACCTCGGGCGTGATGCCCGAGTCCACGCGTGAGGCCAGCCACATCGCCGCGAGATCTGCGACGTCCTGCTGACCCACCGGGGTCACCTCGACGACACTGCGGACCACGGCATCTCCTGTCTCGAACGCCCCTGGCTTGAACGATCAACCCTACGGCTCGGTAGCCTCCCACGGAAGCCGTTGAAAAAAGAATCGTCAACGAATCGTAGAGTCGCGGGCGTGGACGCCTCCTTCCCCGGTCTCGGCACCGTCATCAACATCGCCACCGTCGTCGTCGGGGCGCTCCTCGGGATGGCGGTCGGCCACCGCTTCCCCGACCGCACCCGCTCGGTCGTCACGGACTGCCTCGGCCTCACCACCCTGCTCATGGCGGGGCTGTCGGTCGTGAGCGTCACCGACCGCGCGCTGTCGGACGCGACCGGCAGCGGCGCCCCGGTCCTCATCGTCCTCGGCTCGCTGCTCGTCGGCGGCATCACCGGTTCGCTGCTCCGCATCGGCGACCGGCTCGAGGCCCTCGCCGGCGGCATCGAGGCGTGGTTCGCGCGGCGCTCCCCCGCCCTGGCCGACACCGACGACGTCGCCGCGGCGCCCCACGCCGGCGGCGCCACCGCGTCGGCCACCGTGGTCACCACGGCACGCGAGAAGTTCATCGAGGGCTGGCTCGGTGCGTCCCTGCTCTTCTGCGTCGGGCCGCTGACGATCCTCGGCTCGCTCTCCGACGGCCTCGGGCGGGGCATCGACCAGCTTCTGCTCAAGTCGGTGCTCGACGGCTTCGCCGCGCTGGCCTTCGCCTCGACCTTCGGCGTCGGGGTGCTGCTGTCCGCCGTCTCGGTCGCGGTCGTCCAGGGCACGCTGACGGTCGTCGGCGTGCTGTTGGGCTCGGTGCTGCCCGAGGCGCACATCCTCGCCCTCACGGCCACCGGTGGCCTCCTGCTGGCCGGCATCGGCCTGCGGCTGCTCCGGATCAAGGACGTGCCGGTCGCCGACATGCTCCCGGCCCTCATCGTGGCCCCCCTGCTCACCCAGCTCGTCATCACGCTGAGGTGAGATCACGCTGAGGTGAGCGTCCCCGGATGCTGCGACACGGCATACGGGGTCAGGGCCGCAGGGCGGTCAGGCCTTCTCCATGCCGGCGACGACGGCGTCGGCGACCTCTTTCATCCCCAGGCGACGGTCCATGGCCGTCTTCTGGATCCACCGGAACGCCTCGGACTCGGTGATCTTGAGCTTGGTCATGAGCACGCCCTTGGCGCGGTCGACCGCCTTGCGCGTCTCGAGCCGCTCGCCGAGGTCGGCCACCTCGGACTCGAGCTCCTTGAGCTCGCCCCAGCGCGACAGCGCGATGTCGATCGCCGGCACGACGTCGGTCGCCGTGAACGGCTTGACGATGTAGGCCATGACCCCGGCGTCGCGCGCCCGCTCGACGAGCTCGGTCTGGCTGAAGGCCGTGAGCATGACGACCGGGCAGATCCGCTCCCTGCCGATCTGCTCGGCCGCCGAGATGCCGTCGAGGACGGGCATCTTGACGTCCATGACGACGAGGTCGGGACGCAGCTCGATCGCGAGCTGCACCGCCTGCTCCCCGTTGCTGGCCTGGGCGACGACGTCGTACCCGGCCTCCCCCAGCATCTCCGCGAGGTCGAGCCGGATGATCGCCTCGTCCTCGGCGACGAGGATCCGCTTGGCGGTGGTGGTCCCGGTTGTCGTCTCAGTCACGGGGCTCAGCCTAGGGGACGGACGATGACGTGGTGCCGAGGGCGGGACTTGAACCCGCACGCCCTTGCGGGCAGAGCATTTTGAGTGCTCCGTGTCTGCCATTCCACCACCCCGGCGAGGGCGCTGACCTGCATGGACGGACGCACATCCCCGACCTTCCGAGTCGTGCGACGTGGCCCCTGCGGTCCGGAAGCAGGATACCCGCCGCCTGCACCAGGCACCGACCGGGCGGGTCGGTCGCCAGCGCGTGACGTTCGGCCCTGTCGTCCCGGCCTGGCCGGTGCGAGCCTGAGTGCATGCACCGCCGTGTGTGGCCAGGACGTCACTTCCCCCTCGGGGCGACGCCCGATGCTGAGGGCACCAACTTCACCCTGGCCTCACAGGTCGCGCAGAAGGTCGTCCTGTGCCTGTTCGACGAGGCGGGCCACGAGGACCAGGTGACGCTCCGCGAGTACGACAGCGGCGTCTGGCACGGCTACCTGCCAGGAGTCGGTGTCGGGCAGCGGTACGGGTACCGGGTGCACGGCGCCTACGACCCCAGCCGGGGGCTGCGGTGCAACGCCGCGAAGCTGCTCCTGGACCCCTACGCCCGGGCCTTCGACGGCACGGTCCGCTGGGGCCCCGAGGTCTTCGACTACGACTGGAACGCACCGGACACGATCTCCGCCATGGATTCCGCGGCCCACGTGCCGAAGTCCCTCGTCGTGGACCCGACGTTCGACTGGGCCGCTGACGTGGTTCCTCGAACGAGCTACGCGGACTCCGTCATCTACGAGGTGCACGTGAAGGGGTTCACGGCCACCCACCCGGGTGTGCCCCCGGAACTGCGCGGCACCTACGCCGGCATGGCCCATCCCGCCGCCGTGGAGCACCTGACGTCGCTCGGTGTGACGGCCGTGGAGCTGCTGCCCGTCCATGAGTTCATCACCGCCAGCGCCCAGGCTCATTCCGGGCTGTCCAACTACTGGGGCTACAACACGATCGGCTTCTTCGCCCCGCACGAGGAGTACTCGGCCGCATCTCGGGCGGGGTGGGTCGGTGGCCAGGTGCGGGAGTTCCAGCAGATGGTGGTGGCCCTGCACGCCGCGGGGATCGAGGTGATCCTCGACGTGGTCTACAACCACACGGCCGAGGGTGACCAGCTCGGCCCGACCCTGTGCTTCCGCGGGATCGACAACCATGCCTACTACCGGGTGGATCCGGTCGACCCGTCGCGGTACCTGGACACGACGGGCACGGGCAACTCCTACAACGCCGACGACCACACCTGCCTGCGGCTGATCATGGACTCACTGCGGTACTGGGTGACCGAGATGCACGTCGATGGGTTCCGCTTCGACCTGGCCACGGCACTGGCGCGCGTGGACGGCGGGTTCGAACGGCTCTCGTCCTTCTTCGCCCTCATCGACCAGGACCCCGTGATCAGCCGGGTGAAACTCATTGCCGAGCCGTGGGACGTCGGGCAGTGGGACAGCTACAGCGTGGGGGCGTTCCCGGACACCTGGTCGGAGTGGAACGGTCGCTATCGCGACACGGTCCGGGGGTTCTGGTCCGGGCGTCCCGCGACGCTCCCGGAGCTGGCCACCAGGGTCGCCGGGTCGTCCGACATCTACGGACCGACCCGGCGGCGCCCGCACGCCTCGATCAACTACGTGACCTGCCACGACGGCTTCACCCTTCACGACCTCGTCTCCTTCGCCTCCAAGCACAACGACGCCAACGGAGAGGGGAACCGGGACGGGACGAACGACAACATCTCGTGGAACCACGGTGTCGAGGGCCCCACCGAGGACCCGGTGGTGACGGCCGCCAGGAGCCGGGACGTCCGCGCGATGCTCATGACGCTGTTCCTGTCCCGCGGGGTCCCGATGCTGCTCGGCGGCGACGAGCTGGGTCGGACGCAGCGGGGGAACAACAACGCCTACTGCCAGGACAACGAGATCTCCTGGTTCGACTGGCAGCACGTGGATGAGGACCTGCTGGCCTTCGTCCGGCGCGTGATCGCGATGCGCCGGGCGCACCCCGTGCTGCGCAGGCGCCGGTATCTGGCCGACCCCGGGTACTCCGTGTGGTTCGCACCGGACGGCCAGCCGATGTCCCCAGCGATGTGGCAGGACCCGGCGCGGCGCAGCGTGGCGGTCTTCGTGGACGGGACCGTGGCCCCCGACCACGACCGCTGGGGGGAGCCCCTGCTCGACCGGAACCTGCTCGTCCTGGTCAACGGGGAGGCGGATCCCGTGGGTTTCCGCATCCCCGACACGTCACCATCCGGTGGTCCGTCGCGCCTGTGGCGCCTGGAGCTGGACACCTCTCTCCCGGGGTCCGCGCCCGCGCCCTCGTCCACGCCGCTCGCGGGAGCGGGTTCGACCGTGCTGGCACCGGGCCGCAGCCTGCTCGTGCACTGGTCGACGGGCGAAGAGGGCTGAGGCGTTGGGGGTCCGGTGCCGCCGCGCAGGACGCGATTCGGTCAGGCGTCGTTGTCGACCTCGGCGTAGGCCGGTGCGACCTTGTTCTTCGCGTCGCCGATGCGGTGCACGCGCAGGGCGTTCGTCGACCCGGGGATCCCGGGGGGAGACCCGGCGACGATGACGACGACGTCGCCCTCCTCGGCCCGGCCGCACGCGAGGAGCTCGTCGTCGACCTGGACCGCGTAGTCGTCGGTGTGCCTCGGCTCGGCGGTGAGGAAGGTCTCGACGCCCCACGTCAGGGCCAGCTGGGACCGGGTCCACTGGAAGGGCGTGAAGGCGAGCATGGGGATGCGCGGGCGCACCCGCGCCAGCCGGCGGGAGGAGTCGCCGCCGACGGTGAAGGTGATGAGGAACTTGCACCCCAGCAGCTCGCCGATCTCGGCGGCGGCCGCGGTCACCGCGCCGCCCTTGGTGCGGGGCTTGTTCTCGAGCGGGAGGATCCGGCCGAGGCCGTGCTCCTCGGTGTTCTCGATGATCCGGGCCATGGTGCGCACGGCCTCGATCGGGTGGGCCCCGACGCTCGTCTCACCGGAGAGCATGAGCGCGTCGGCGCCGTCGAGGACGGCGTTGGCCGCGTCGGAGGCCTCGGCGCGCGTCGGGCGGCTGTTGGTGATCATCGACTCGAGGACCTGGGTCGCGACGATGACCGGCTTGGCCTGGCGCCGACCGAGCTCGCAGGCCCGCTTCTGCACCAGCGGCACCGTCTCGAGCGGCATCTCGACGCCGAGGTCACCGCGGGCGACCATGAGCCCGTCGAAGGCGCGGACGATCTCGTCGAGGTTGTCGACCGCCTGGGGCTTCTCGATCTTGGCGATGACGGGGATGCGGTACCCCTTCTCGTCCATGATCTTGTGCACCGGGACGATGTCGGCGGCGCTGCGCACGAACGAGAGGGCGATCATGTCGACCTTCATGTCGAGCGCCCAGCGGAGGTCGTCCTCGTCCTTCTCGGACAGGGCGGGAACGCTCATCGCGGCCCCGGGCACGTTGATGCCCTTGTTGTTGCTGAGCACGCCGCCCTCGACGACCTCGCAGAGGATGTCGGTGCCGTCGGACTCGAGGACGGTGAGAGCCAGCTTGCCGTCGTCGATGAGGATCGTGTCGCCGGTCGAGACGTCGGAGGGGAGGCCGGCATACGTCGTGCCGACGGCGTCGACGGTCCCCTCGATGTCGCGGTTGGTGATGGTGAACCGGGCCCCGTTGTCGAGCATGACCGAGCCGTCGCGGAAGCGCCCGGTGCGGATCTTGGGGCCCTGGAGGTCCGCGAGGATTCCGACGGCATGGCCGGTCTCGTCGCTGGCCCGGCGCACGTCCATGTAGACGCGTGCGTGGTCGACGAGGTCTCCGTGGGAGAGGTTGAACCGGGCCACGTCCATGCCCGCGTCGACCAGCTCGCGGAGCTGTTCGGGGCTGGAGGTGGCGGGGCCGAGGGTGCAGACGATCTTGGCGCGACGCATGCCTGAAGCCTAACGATGCAAACGGTTACGCGGTGACCCGGGTCACACCGTGAGAGGACGGTCGGTCGGGTTGACCGGCCGTGGCAGCCGCGAGGGCTTGCCGGAGAGCCACGCGTCGACGTGGTGCGCCGCGGCGCGTCCCTCGGCGATGGCCCAGACGATGAGGGACTGGCCGCGTCCGGCGTCGCCGGCCACGAAGATGCCGGGGACCGTCGACATGTAGTCGGAGCCTCGGCGGACGTTGGACCGCTCGTCGAGCTCGACGCCGAGCTGGGCGACGAGCGAGTCGGACTGCGGCCCGAGGAAGCCCATGGCGAGGAGCACGAGCTGTGTCGGGAGGACCCGCTCGGTCCCCCTGACCGGCTCGAAACCGTGCTCGCCGCGCTGCACCTCGTGCAGGCGGAGGCCGCTCACGTGCCCGTTCTCGTCGGACAGGATCTCCTGGGTGCTCACGGCGTACAGCCGCTCGCCGCCCTCCTCGTGCGCGGACGCGACGCGGAAGAGCATCGGGTAGGTCGGCCACGGCTGGCCCTCGACCCGCTCCTCCCCCGGCTGCGGCATGATCTCGAGGCTCGTCACCGACCTCGCACCCTGGCGGTGCGAGGTGCCGATGCAGTCGGCGCCCGTGTCACCGCCACCGATGACGATGACGTCCTTGCCCTCGGCGCTGACCTGGCCCTCGACGCTCTCACCGAGCGCCACCCGGTTGGCGGGCGGAAGGAAGTCCATGGCCTGGAGGACGCCCTCGACCCGCCGGCCGGGGACGTCGAGGTCGCGGGGCACGGTGGCGCCCATGGCGATGACGACCGCGTCGTAGCGGGCGCGCAGCTGGTCCCAGGTGACGTCGTTGCCGACGTCGACCGAGTTCCGGAAGCGCGTCCCCTCGGCCTGCATCTGCTGGAGGCGGCGGTCGAGCACCGACTTCTCCATCTTGAACTCGGGGATGCCGTACCGCAGCAGCCCACCGGGTCGGTCGGCCCGCTCGTAGACGGCGACCGTGTGACCCGCGCGCGTCAGCTGCTGGGCGGCGGCGAGGCCGGCCGGGCCGGAGCCGACGACCGCGACGGTCTTGCCGGAGAGGCGCTCCGGCGGGCGGGGTGCGACCCCACCGTCGGCGAAGGCCTTCTCGATGGTCGTGACCTCGACCTGCTTGATCGTCACCGCGGGCTGGTTGATCCCCAGCACGCAGGCCGTCTCGCACGGAGCCGGGCAGAGGCGGCCGGTGAACTCCGGGAAGTTGTTGGTGGCGTGCAGCCGCTCGATCGCCGTGCGCCAGTCCCCCTTCCAGGCGAGGTCGTTCCACTCTGGGATGAGGTTGCCGAGCGGACAACCGCTGTGGCAGAACGGGATACCGCAGTCCATGCAGCGGCCGGCCTGGCGCTGCAGCTGTCCGAGCTCCTGCTCCTCGTAGACCTCGCGCCAGTCCCTGATCCGGACCGGTACGGGCCGACGGGCGGGCAGCTCACGCTCGCGGGTCTTGAGAAAGCCTTGGGGGTCAGCCACGGGAAGCCTCCATGATGCGGTCCCAGACCTCGGTGCCCTCGAGGTCGAGACCCTCGGCCTCGGCGGCGGCACGCACGTCGAGGACTCGCTGGTAGTCGCGGGGAAGGATGAGCGAGAAGCGGTCGCGGGCCGACTCCCAGCTCTCGAGCAGCCGTGCGGCGACGGGCGACCCCGTGTACTCACGGTGGCGCTCCAGCAGGCCGCGGACGACGTCGACGTCGCTCGCCCGGAGCGCCGAGACGTCGACGAGCTCGCGGTTGACCCGGGACTCGTCGAGGTCGAGGACGTAGGCCACTCCCCCGGACATGCCGGCCGCGACGTTGCGGCCGGTCGACCCGAGGATGACGACGACGCCACCGGTCATGTACTCGAGGCCGTGGTCGCCCACGCCCTCGACGACCGCGGTGATGCCGGAGTTGCGCACGCAGAAGCGCTCGCCCACGCGGCCGCGCAGGAAGATCTCGCCCGAGGTCGCGCCGTAGCCGATGACGTTGCCGGCGATGACGTTGTCCTCGGCGGTGAGCGGGGACGCCGGGTCGGGCGCGACGACGATGCGCCCACCGGACAGGCCCTTGCCGACGTAGTCGTTGGCGTCGCCGACGAGGCGCAGCGTCACGCCCCGGGGGACGAAGGCGCCGAAGCTCTGCCCCGCGGACCCGCGCAGCGTGAGGTCGATGGTGCCGTCGGGCAGCCCGCTCGCGTGGACGCGGGTGACCTCGTGGCCGAGCATCGTGCCGACGGTGCGGTTGACGTTGCGGACGGCGAACTCGCCGGTGACCCGGGTGCCGTCGTCGATGGCCTCGCGGGCGAGGGCGATGAGCTCGTGGTCCAGGGCCTTCTCGAGGCCGTGGTCCTGGCTGATCGTGTGCCGCTTCGCGGAGCCGTCGGGGCTGTCCACCTCGGCGAGGATCGGCGCGAGGTCCAGGCCCGACGCCTTCCAGTGCGCGACGGCCTTCCCGACGTCGAGGGCGCCGATCTGGCCGATGGCCTCCTCGACGGTCCGGAACCCGAGCGAGGCGAGGTGCTCGCGCACCTCCTCGGCGATGTACTCGAAGAAGGTCTCGACGAACTCCGGCTGCCCGGTGTAGCGGGCGCGCAGCTCGGGGTTCTGGGTGGCGATGCCGACCGGACACGTGTCGAGGTGGCAGACCCGCATGAGGATGCAGCCGCTCACGACGAGCGGGGCGGTGGCGAAGCCGAACTCCTCGGCGCCGAGCAGGGCAGCGATGACGACGTCGCGGCCGGTCTTGATCTGGCCGTCCACCTGCACGACGATCCGGTCGCGCAGCCCGTTGAGGACGAGCGTCTGCTGCGTCTCGGCCAGGCCGAGCTCCCACGGGCCACCCGCGTGCTTGAGCGAGGTGAGCGGGGAGGCGCCCGTGCCACCGTCGTGGCCGGAGATGAGCACGACGTCGGCGTGCGCCTTGGAGACACCGGCCGCGACCGTGCCCACGCCGATCTCGGACACGAGCTTGACGTGGATCCGCGCCTCGGGGTTCGCGTTCTTGAGGTCGTGGATGAGCTGGGCGAGGTCCTCGATCGAGTAGATGTCGTGGTGCGGGGGCGGGCTGATCAGGCCGACGCCCGGGGTGCTGTGCCGGGTGCGGGCGATCCACGGGTAGACCTTGGGGCCGGGCAGCTGGCCGCCCTCGCCGGGCTTGGCGCCCTGCGCCATCTTGATCTGGATGTCGTCGGCGTTCGTGAGGTAGACCGACGTGACGCCGAAGCGACCCGACGCGACCTGCTTGATCGCCGACCGGCGCTCGGGGTCGAGCAGCCGCTCGAGGTCCTCGCCGCCCTCGCCGGTGTTGGAGCGTCCGCCGAGGCGGTTCATCGCGACCGCGAGGGTCTCGTGCGCCTCCTTGCTGATCGAGCCGTAGCTCATCGCACCGGTGTTGAAGCGCTTGACGATCTCGCTGACCGGCTCCACCTCGTCGATCGAGATCGGCTCGCGGCCGGCCGGGCCGCCGAGCTCGAAGAGCCCACGCAGCGTCATGAGCCGCTCGGACTGGTCGTCGATGCGCGCGGTGTACTGCTTGAAGATGTCGTAGCGCCGCTGCCGCGTCGCGTGCTGGAGCCGGAAGACGGTGTCCGGGTCGAAGAGGTGCGGCTCGCCCTCGCGTCGCCACTGGTACTCGCCACCCACGCGCAGCTTGCGGTGCGAGAGGATCACGCCGTCCCGGGGGTAGGCCGAGTCGTGGCGTGCCGCAGTCTCCGCGGCGACGACGTCGAGGCCGATCCCCCCGAGCTGGGAGACGGTGCCGGTGAAGTACTCGTCGACGAGCTCCTGGGACAGGCCGAGCGCCTCGAACACCTGGGCCCCGCGGTAGGACGCGACCGTCGAGATGCCCATTTTGGACATCACCTTGAGGATGCCCTTGCCGAGCGCCTTGATGAGGTTCCGCACCGCCTGCTCCGCCGTGACGCCGGTGATGGCGCCGGTGCGCACCATGTCCTCGACGGTCTCCATGGCGAGGTAGGGGTTGATGGCCGCGGCGCCGTAGCCGACGAGCAGCGCGACGTGGTGCACCTCGCGGACGTCACCGGCCTCGACGAGCAGGCCGACCATGTTGCGGGTCTTCTCGCGGATGAGGTGGTGGTGCACCGCCGACGTGAGGAGCAGCGACGGGATGGGCGCGTAGTCGCGGTCGGAGTCCCGGTCGGAGAGCACGACGAACCGGGCACCGCGGGCGATGGCCTCGCTCACCTCCTTGCAG
The DNA here is from genome assembly GCF_000768695.1 of Knoellia aerolata DSM 18566. Lineage (GTDB taxonomy): Bacteria > Actinomycetota > Actinomycetes > Actinomycetales > Dermatophilaceae > Knoellia > Knoellia aerolata. The sequence continues at coordinate 7,527 of NZ_AVPL01000002.1, read as the reverse complement.
ATCTCCGCGAGCCGGGCGCGCAGCGCGACCTCGCCGTCCTGGACGACGTAGGTGCCCCGCACGACGTGGGTGGCGTAGCCGGGCAGGTCGCCGTCCGCGTTGATGTGGACGATCTTGGCCAGCGCGTCGTTGTCGATGACCGGGAACGGCAGGATCACCTGGCGGGCGTGGGCCGGGGTGGCCTCGAGCATGTTGCCCTCGGGACCGATGACCGTGCCGAGCGAGGTGACGAGCTCCTCGCGGATGGCGTCCAGCGGCGGGTTCGTCACCTGCGCGAAGAGCTGGGTGAAGTAGTCGAAGAGCAGGCGCGGCTTGTCGGAGAGCACTGCCACGGGCGAGTCGGTCCCCATGGAGCCGAGAGCCTCGCCACCGGTGCGGGCCATCGGTGCGAGGAGGATCTTGAGCTCCTCCTCCGTGTAGCCGAAGGTGCGCTGTCGACGGGCCACGGACGCGGCCGTGTGGATGATGTGCTCGCGGTCGGGCAGGTCGTCGAGACTGAGCATCCCGGCGTGGAGCCATTCGGCGTAGGGGTGCTCGGCGGCCAGCTCGGACTTGACCTCGTCGTCGCTGACGATGCGCCCGGCGGCGGTGTCGATGAGGAACATCCGCCCCGGCTGCAGCCGCCCGCGCTTGACGACCTTGTCGGCCGGGAGGTCGAGGACGCCGGCCTCGGAGGCGAGGACGACGAGCCCGTCCTCGGTGATCCAGTAGCGGCCCGGGCGCAGCCCGTTGCGGTCGAGGACGGCACCGATGAGCGTGCCGTCGGTGAACGCGACGCAGGCCGGTCCGTCCCACGGCTCCATGAAGGTCGAGTGGAACTCGTAGAAGGCGCGCCGGGCGGGGTCCATCTCGGCGTGGTTCTCCCACGCCTCCGGGATCATCATGAGCACGGCGTGCGGGAGCGAGCGGCCACCGAGGTGGATCAGCTCGAGGACCTCGTCGAAGCTCGCCGAGTCCGACGCGTCCGACGAGCACGTCGGGAACAGCCGGTCGAGGTCGCCGCCGATGACGTCGGAGACGAGCTGGCTCTCGCGGGCCCGCATCCAGTTGCGGTTGCCCTTGACGGTGTTGATCTCGCCGTTGTGGGCCATGAGCCGGTACGGGTGGGCCAGCGGCCAGCTGGGGAAGGTGTTGGTCGAGAAGCGCGAGTGCACGAGCGCGAGCTCGGTGGCGAAGCGCTCGTCGGACAGGTCCGGGAAGAACGGCTCGAGCTGGCCGGTGGTGAGCATGCCCTTGTAGACCATGGTGCGCGCCGACAACGAGGGGAAGTAGACCTCGACCTGTCGCTCGGCGCGCTTGCGCAGGCAGAACGCGAGCCGGTCGAGCTCGATGTCGCGCACGTCCCGCCCGGGAGCGGCGACGAACACCTGGCGGAAGAACGGCATGCAGGCCTGGGCCATGGCGCCGACGAGCTCGGGGGTGACGGGGACGTCGCGCCAGGCGAGGACCTCGAGCCCCTCCTCCGCGGCGATCTGCTCGATCGTGGCCTCGACGTCGGCCCGCGCGGCCTCGTCCGTGGGCAGGTAGGCCATGCCCGCGGCATACGACCCCGCCGGGGGGAGCTCCACGTCGAGCACCGCGCGGAAGAAGGCGTCCGGGACCTGGGTGAGGATGCCCGCGCCGTCGCCGACGAGCGGGTCGGCGCCGGTGGCGCCGCGGTGGTCGAGGTTGCGGAGCGCGGTGAGGGCGTGGTCGACGATGTCGTGGCCGGCGGTCCCGCGCATCGTCGCGACCATGGCGACCCCACAGGCGTCGTGCTCGTGGTCGCGGCGGTAGAGGCCGGTGTCGGCCGGGTGGGCGGAGAATCGCGTCGGGGACACGTCAGGTCACCGTCCTCGGGGAGGGTCAGGGCCGGCAGGGAGTCCGGGCACAGGAGGTCATCGGGCGCGGACGTCGATGGCCACGTGAGAGGGATGCTAGCCCACAACCGTCTTGCAGAGCGAGCGCGGCGATCTCACATCGTGGACGGTTGCGGGGTGCTCCGCCGGGCCCTCCGACCGGTGTGGACGACGATCGCCACCCCGATGAGGAAGACGATGATGCTCGTCCACACGTTGAGCCGCTGGCCGAGGACGAGCTCGGCCTCGTCGGTGCGCATCCGCTCGATGAGGATCCGCCCGATCGGGTAGCCGGCGACGTAGAGACCGAAGAGCTGGCCGCGGGCGAGGTCGCGCCGCCGGTCGATGAGCAGGAGCGCACCGGCGAGCAGGAAGACCCACACGAACTCGTAGAGGAACGTCGGGTGGAAGGTCCCGAGGACGACGGGTTCGCCGCTCGCGTCGGTCACCGCGCGGCCGGCGGAGTTGTCCCAGCGGTGGATGACCAGGCCCCACGGGAGGTCGGTCGGGCCGCCGTAGAGCTCGTTGTTGAACCAGTTGCCCCAGCGCCCGATGCCCTGGGCGATCGCGACGCCGGGGGCCGCCGCATCGGCGAAGTCGAGGAAGCCGACGCCGGCCTTGCGGCAGCCGTACCAGGCGCCGAGCGCTCCGAGGGCGATCGCGCCCCAGATGCCGAGCCCGCCCTCCCAGACCTTGAGCGCGTCGACCGGGTTGCCGTCCTCGCCCCAGTAGGGGTCGGGCGTCGTGATGACGTGGTAGAGCCGGCCTCCGATGATGCCGGCGACGACGGCGTATGCCGCGACGTCGAGCACCTGCCCCGGCTCACCTCCGCGCGTGCGGAGTCGTCGGTCGGTGAGCCAGATGGCGACGACGATGCCGAGCAGGATGCACAGGGCGTACCCGCGGATCGGGAGGGGGCCGAGGTGGAGGACGCCCGCAGTGGGGCTGGGGATGTCGGCAGGGATCACTTCGTGGCTGCTTCGACCGCGGCCACGAGGCCAGCCGGGTCACGGACCGCGTTGAGGTCGAGGGTGGTGCCGGCGAGCCTGATCGTCGGGGTGGCGTTCACCCCTGCCTTGCTCGACGACTCCTCCGTCGACTCGACGTACGTCGCGTAGGTCCGCTCGTCCACGCAGGTGCTCCACGCGTCCTTGGCCTCCCCGGTGATGCCCGCCTCCTCGGCGAAGCGCTCGGTCTGCGCCGAGGTCCAGCCCTGCCCCTCCTGCGCCGGCATGTTGGCGTAGACGGTGTCGTGGAACGTCTGGAACTTCCCGGCGTCGGCGGCGCACATCGCGGCGTTGCCCATGACGAGGGAGTGGGTCGTCCGGAGGTTCGCGTCGAGGAAGGTCTTGAGGTGGTAGACGAGCTTGATCTTGCCGTCGTCGGCGAGCCCCTTGATGGTCGGGCCCATCGCCCGCTCGAACTCGGCGCAGGCCGGGCACTGGAAGTCCTCGTAGATGTCGAGGGTCGGAGCCCCGGCGACGAGCTGGACGTCCTTGTTGGCCACGAATCCCTCGCCCATGGCGCCGGCGCCTGCGGGCACCGCGGTGCTGGTCCCCACCCGCTTCTGCTTGTTCGACTCGGTGATGACGACGCCCGCCACGACCGCGACGATCGCGAGCACGGCGACGACGGCGCCCACGACGATCCTGTTGGCACCGCCGCCGCTCTTCCTGCGGGCCGCGTCGATCTTGGCCTGTCGGGCGCTCGTGGCCGCCGTGGGCTTCTTCGCCATGCTCGTCGTGCTCCTTGGGTGGGGCGGTTGGTCAGGTGGTGGCCGGGCGGAACATCGCCCGGTCGAGGGAGAGGTGCGCGTCCGGTCGCCAGGACAGCCACACGCCGCAGGCGAGCAGGCCGAGGTCCTCGATGATGCGCTGGAGGTAGTTCGTCTCGGCTGCGCTGACCGTGCCGCCGCCGCCGAAGCAGCCGCAGTCGATGGTCAGGCCGCGCGCCCAGGCCTGGGCGATGCCGACGATGAAGGCGACGACGAGCAGCGACGTGAGGACGGCCGCCACCCGGGTGAAGAGGCCGAGCACGAGCAGCAGCCCGAGGATGATCTCGACCATGGGGAGCGCGTAGCCCACCCAGGCAGCGACGTCGTGCGGGAGGAGCTGGTAGGCCTGCGTGGCCTTGGCCATCGCCTCGGGCGTCGTGACCTTGAGAGCGCCGGCGACGAGGAACACCCCGCCCAGGACCAGCCGGGCGAGCAGCCCCAGGCCGTCCGCGACACGCGTGCTCACCGGGCTCCTTCCCGCACTCCCCGGGCCAGGTCCGTGCTCAGCTCACGCAACGCGTCGAGGCGTGCCCCGAGTTCCCCGTCGCCACCGAGGGTGCGCACGAAGGCCGTGCCGACGATGACGCCGTCGGCGTACTGGGCGAGCTCGGCGGCCTGGTCGCCGTTCGAGACGCCGAGGCCGACGCAGACGGGGAGGTCGGTGACCGCCCGGGTGCGGTCGACGAGGTCCCTGGCCGCCGACCCGACGGTGGTGCGCTCGCCCGTGACACCCATGGTGGACGCCGCGTAGACGAAGCCGCGGGTGGCCTCGGTGACGCGCACGAGGCGTTCCGGCGTCGAGCTGGGCGCGACGAGGAAGACCCGGTCGAGGCCCTCGCGCTCGCTCGCGGCGATCCACTCGTTCGCCTCGTCGGGGATGAGGTCGGGAGTGATGAGGCCCGCGCCGCCCGCGGCGGCGAGCTCGGCGGCATACCGGTCGACCCCCCGGCGGAGGATGAGGTTCCAGTAGCTCATGACGAGCGCGGGCGCGCCCGCGTCACGGATGGCGCGGGTCGCGCGGAAGCCGTCGACGACGTGCGCGCCCCCCGCGAGGGCCGTCTCGACGGCGTGCTGGATGACCGGCCCGTCCATGAGCGGGTCGGAGTACGGCAGGCCGACCTCGACGATGTCGACGCCCGACTCGACCATGGCGACCATGGCGCGGATGGAGCCCTCGACGTCGGGGAACCCGACCGGCAGGTAGCCGATGAGGGCCGCGCGCCCCTCGGCGCGGCAGCGGGCGAGGACGCCGGAGACGCCGAGGTCGACGCTCACAGCTGGGTCCGTCCGTCACCGGCGGCACCCGGGTCGTCGGACTCACCCGACGGCACCATCTCGTCCTCGACCACGTCGTCGACCAACCCGAACCATTCCGCGGCCGTGTGCATGTCCTTGTCCCCGCGCCCGGAGAGGTTGACGAGGATCGTCGCCTCGGGGCCGAGCTCGCGACCGAGCACCATCGCCCCGGCCAGGGCGTGCGCCGACTCGATGGCCGGGATGATCCCCTCGGTGCGGCAGAGCAGCGCGAAGGCCTCCATGGCCTCGGTGTCGGTGGCGTAGACGTACTCCGCGCGGCCGCTGTCACGCAGGTGCGAGTGCTCCGGTCCCACGCTGGGGTAGTCCAGCCCGGCCGACACCGAGTGCGACTCGACCGTCTGGCCGTCCTCGTCCTGCATGAGGTAGCTCATCGCGCCGTGCAGGACACCGGGGACGGCCGTCGCGAAACGGGCCGCGTGCCGACCGTCGAGACCCTCACCACCGGCTTCGACGCCGACGAGGCGCACACCCTCGTCCTCGATGAAGCGGTGGAAGATCCCCATCGCGTTGCTGCCGCCGCCGACGCACGCGACGACGGCGTCGGGCAGCCGCCCGGTCAGCTCGAGCACCTGCTCGCGCGCCTCGACGCCGATGATCCGGTGGAAGTCGCGCACCATTTCGGGGAACGGGTGCGGGCCGGTGACGGTGCCGATGAGGTAGTGGGTGCGCTCGACGTTGGTGACCCAGTCGCGCAGGGCCTCGTTGATCGCGTCCTTGAGCGTGGCGCTGCCGTGCTCGACGGCCACGACCTCGGCGCCGAGCATGCGCATCCTGGCGACGTTGAGCGCCTGGCGCTCCGTGTCGACCTTGCCCATGTAGACGCGGCACTCGAGCCCCATGAGCGCGGCCGCGGTCGCGGTGGCGACGCCGTGCTGGCCGGCTCCGGTCTCGGCGATGACCCGGGTCTTGCCCATGCGCTTGGTGAGCAGCGCCTGGGCGATGACGTTGTTGATCTTGTGCGAGCCGGTGTGGTTGAGGTCCTCGCGCTTGAGGATGACCCGGGCGTTGCCCGCGTGGGCGGCGAAGCGGGGCACCTCGGTGATGATGCTCGGACGGCCGGTGTAGGTGCGGTGGAGGTGCTCGAGCTCCGCGAGGAAGCCCGGGTCCTGCATCGCCGAGAGCCGGGCCTCGTCGAGCTGCTCGAGGGCGGGGATGAGCGCCTCCGGGACGTAGCGCCCGCCGAACTGGCCGAACCGACCGGCGCTCACGAGGGGCCGAAGGTCGCGGTGGAGCCGGCGCGGACGATGTCACGCACGACGGCGGCGGGGTCGCTGCCGCGCACGAGCGCCTCGCCGACGAGGACGGCGTCGGCGCCCTGCGCGGCATACGCAGCGGCGTCGTCCGCGCCGGCGACGCCGGACTCGGCCACCGTCACGACGCCGGACGGGATGAGCGGCGCGAGCCGCGAGAACGTGTCGGGGTGGACCTCGAGGGTCTTGAGGTTGCGGGCGTTGACACCGATGACGGTGGCGCCGGCGTCGACGGCGCGCTGGGTCTCGCCCTCGTCATGGACCTCGACGAGAGCCGTCATGCCGAGCTCACGGGCGAGGGCGTGCAGGCGCACCAGCTCGACGTCGCTGAGCGAGGCGACGATGAGCAGGATGAGGTCGGCGCCGTGGGCCCGAGCCTCCCAGAGCTGGTAGTCGGTCACCATGAAGTCCTTGCGCAGGACGGGCACGGAGACGGCGGCGCGGACGGCGTCGAGGTCGTCGAGGCTGCCGTGGAAGCGGCGCTGCTCGGTGAGCACGCTGATGGCGGTGGCACCGGCGTCGGCGTAGGTGCGGGCGAGGGCCGCCGGGTCGGCGATGTCGGCGAGGGCCCCCTTGCTGGGGCTGGCCCGCTTCACCTCGGCGATGAGCGAGAGGCCGTCGGCTCGCAGCCGCTGCTCGGCGTCGAGGGGGGCCGGGAGGTCGTCGACGCGGCGGGCGAGGTCGGCGAGGCTGACCTGCTCGACGCGCACCGCGAGGTCCTCACGCACGCCGGCGACGATGGAGTCGAGCACCGTGGTCATGGACAGCGGCTCAGGAGATGTTGGTGTCGCTGCGCGAGATGGCGCCGTCGACGCCGTACCCCGCGAGGGCCAGCACCTTGCCGGCGACGAGCCCCACGACGGCCAGGACCACGCCGCCGATGAACAGCGGGATGCTGGGGAGCACCACGGCCACCGACATCACGGCGGAGGCGACGAGGAGGACCCCGACCATCACCCAGGCGGCAACGCTGTTGCCGTGTCCGTCGTCGTCGTGCTCAGCCATGGGGGTGCCTCCCGGGAACGATGTGGTTGCGGCGCCATTGTGTCAGGTCTGCTGTGCCGGACCCACATCGGTGGGGTCCTCCCCGGCACTCAGCTGGTCCCAGTCGCTCTGCGGCGGGCGCCCGGGCGCGTCGTAGCGCGGCGACAGCCCACGAGCGGCCCGGCGGGCCCTCGCGAGGCCGACCAGCGCCAGCGCGGCGAGGGCGAACCCGAGGATCGCGACCCACGGCCATCCGCTCACGTGGGAGCTCGTCTCGAGCGACCCGGTGCGCCCGGCGGCCTGCGCTGCGATGGGCCCGAGGACGGAGTCCGGGTCGAGCAGCACCCTGGACACGCTGGCGATC
>NZ_AVPL01000030.1 GCF_000768695.1 Knoellia aerolata DSM 18566 | reverse complement strand
TGGGCTCGGGCGGTCATGGTCATGGAGGTGCTTTCTTCACAGGTGAGGGGTGAACGCGGTCGCCGGCGCGGCTGCCGGTCCGCGGGGGGCCAGCTGTGCGAGTTCGTATGCCGGGTGGCGGGCTTGGGTGAGCAGGCTGCGGAGCGCGCTGGGACCGTGTTCGGCGATCCAGTCGGCGGGATCCCGACCGGCGGGAAGGTCCGCGACGGCGATGGGGTGATGGAGCTGCCGGTACAGCAGGTCGACCCATCGGGTCGCGCCGTCGCGTCCGGCAGCGTCGCCGTCGAGGGCGAGGTACGCCCGCTGCGACGACAAGGCCGAGACCTGGCGGGCTTGGTCGCGGCTGACGCTGGTGCCGCCGGTGGACACGGCCACGACGGGGAGGCTGGTCGACACTCCCGCAGCCGCAACGGCGAGGACGTCTAAGGGTCCTTCGACGACGACAGCGTGCGCCGGCGGGCTGGGGTGGGACACGAGCGTGAAGAGCATGGTCGACTTGTCGAACACGGCTGTGCGCGTGGGGTTTCGGTAACGTGGCCCACGGGAGGTCTCGAGAGTCTGGCGGCCGATGAACCCGGTCAGATGACCCTCGGAGTCGCGAACCGGGACGACCAGCCGTCCGCGCAGGGTGTCGATGAGCGTGTCTCGACGGGTGCGCTGCGACAGGTCGAGAGCCAGCAACTCGTCGTCGCTCACGCCGGCGCGGCTGAGGTGGCGGGTCGTCGTGGCCCATTCGGCGCCGGTGTGCCCGACGACGTGGGACTCGAGTGCTGCCTCGACCGGGGCGACGTCGAGTCCGCGGTGGTTCCGCAGCCAGGAGAGAGCGAACTCGTGGTTGACCGGCCGGGTCCAGCGTTGCCACGCCAGCTCGTTGATCTCCCACGCCCGCTCCGGGACGACGTCAATGGTGGGCGGCTGCGGCAAGGGAGAGGCGGGCGCTCGGCGAGCGGACGACATACCGAGGTCGTGGTCGTTCTCGAGGTAGGCGACGGCGTCTCGGAACGTGAGGTTGCGCAGGCGGGCGACGTATTCGATGACGTCTCCGGAGGCGCCGCAGCCGAAGCAGTGGAACCGGTCGGGGATGCCGCCGACGGACAGGGACGCGGTGTGGTCCTCGTGGAGCGGGCAGCAGCCCAGGAGGGACTTGCCGGTGGGACGGAGTTCGACTCCGGAGGCGGCGACCACATCCTCGATGCGGTGGCGGGCACGGACGTCGGCGACGTCGATGGTGCCGGTGGCAGTCACAGCGATACCGCCCGTGCTAGGGCCGTCGTGCGCGCGACGGCGGTGATGGTGTGGTGGTGGCGGGCGAAGTGCTCGGCGGTCATGTCCGGGTTGGTGGCGAGGGCTCGACGGTAGGTCTGCTGGACCAGGGAGCGGCTGGTCGTGACGGCGATGACGGCGTAGGTGTCCCACGTCTTGTCATAGGCGTAGAGCAGGCCCTCGGTGGCGCCGGGGTGGCGTTTGAAGGAGATGCGGACGTCGTGCTTGGCGCCCCAGCGCATGCCGAAGTCCTCGTCGAGGCCTCGGTCGCCGTGGCGGGCGTGGAAGGCCCTGGGGCCCACCCATTCGAGAGTGGGCGTTGGGGTGGGGGGCCGACCAGTTGATCTGGTGATGATGTCGCGCAGCTCTTCGACTTCGGTGGCACCACCGTCCAGTGCATGGCGGAGCTGCGTCACGGTGCGGCTGAGGGTGGGTTCGTCTTGGGTCTCGACGGCTACGGCCATCAGAAGGAAGGCGTTGCGACGTCCTTCGAGGTAGGGCGAATCACTCTCCCTCTCGATCAGGGCGTGATTGTTGATGGCCATCCGCAGGGCGAGGGACTCGAGGTCCTCTTGCTTCGAGTTCTCGGTGGCGGGGTCCCCGTCCGTGGTGCAGCTCATCGGTTCGACCTCCCCGCGCGACACGATGTCGCGCTATGGGGAGGACACCGTGAGAGCGGGGCACCCAGAGTGAGGCCGCAGTCGGGGCAGCAGTTGTTGGCATGCCCCACTTCGCCCAGAGTGATGTGGCCTAGGGTGCGCGACGCCCTTGCCCACCTTGGGCTGCAGAGCTCCCACGCGAGCGCGTGGTGCTGGCGCTGGCGCTGGACACGACACTCCGGTCGAATCAGGCAGCAGCGGCCTCTCGGCACGGCCAGTGCGGCAGTGCCTGGAGTGCACCCCGAGGGGATGTGGGAAACCTGCCTTGGTGTCGGCGGTCGCGGTTACTGTGACGGCCACGAGCAGAAATCGGACCCAGCCAGGATTTCCGGGGTGGAGGACGCGCGACCGTCCAGCCATGCATGCCGGACGCTGCGGGTCCGAACTCGGTCTCAAGTGCAGAAGCGGACGGACACGGAGGGGACGCGGTGACGAACACAGCACAGGAGAGTGGCGAGGCAAAGGGTGCCGCGAAGCCTCGGACCACGATCCGTCCCGAACCTGTTCACACGGTTCCGCAGGGAATCCTCGTGGACGGAGGGAGGCGCGCCGCCGGGTCAACCGCATCGGAAAACACGGCGGACCGGTCACCGGACACCGAGGTCCAGGACGACGGAGCAGAACCGACTTTCGCTGACATGCGTCTCGAATCGCTGACTCCGAGGTACGTGGAGGCACAGCACGGGACCTACCTGCGACGCCTCGAAGAGGCCGTAAAGGATCCCGACAACCGGAACGTCGCCGTGACTGGTCGCTACGGCGCGGGCAAGTCGAGCGTGCTGGATGAGTTCGCGCGCAAGCGCGGAAAGAAGGTGTTGCGGCTCGCAATCTCGACCCTTGCTCCGGGTGAGGAGGGCGAGAGCACGACGAACCGAATCCAGAAGGAGATTGTCAAGCAGCTGCTGTACGGCGCTTCTTCCAAGGTTGGGAGGAACTCGCGCTTCAACAAGATCGCGGTCCTGAGCTGGCGTCAGGCTTGGTTGCAGTCCGCGCTCGTTGTAGTCCCGTTGGGCGTGCTCGCGTACCTGTTCGGTGTTCTGCCGCACATGAAGTGGCCAGGCAGCGACGCAGCGGTGTTTTGGCGGGTTCTCGTGTGGTTGGGGGCAACGGTCCTGGTGACGGGTCTGGGCAGCGTGGTCCGGATGCTGACCTATGACCGCTTTAGCGTCTCCGACGTGTCGGCGGGCGGGGCAGCGCTCACGTTGACTGCAGCGCCGAAGACGTTCTTCGACAAGTACATCGACGAGATCGTCCACTACTTCGATCACGAGGCGAAGGACTTCGTCGTTTTCGAGGACCTCGACCGGTTCGAGGACCCCTACATTTTCGAGGCTCTGCGAGAGCTGAACGTGCTGTTGAACAACACCCCAAAACGGCGCCGGGACCCGGGTGCGACCGGGTCGCCTCAGAGTGAACCGTTGCGGTTCATCTACGCGGTGCGCGACAGCGTCTTCAGCAAGATCGACGCCAGCCCTGCCAACAAGGGGCGCGAGACCGAGAACAGCGACCCCAACGGGAAGGCCCAGGACCCAGACTCGACTGCGAAATCGGAGCCGCACTCGACGCCGGGCGGTGCCCGGGTCTCCGAGCTCGATGAGGCTGCTGCGGAGACTCAGCGTGCGAACAGGACCAAGTTCTTCGACGTCGTCATCCCCTTGGTGCCGTTCATCTCCCACCGCAACGCCCGAGACCTGCTCGCTGGCCTGCTCGAGGAACGCGGCGTGGCCGGAATCGAACGGCGGCTGGTGAACACGGTTGCACGGCACTGCACGGACATGCGCCTGATGCGCAACATGTGCAACGAGTACCTGATCTTCTCCGAGCGTCTCCTGCAGCCGGTCGAGCCTACGAAGACCGCGCCCGATCTGGACGCCACCCACCTGTTCGCGTTGGTTGTCTACAAGAACTTTCACCTCGAGGACTTCGAGAACATCACCCGGCGCGACAGCGACCTTGACCGGCTCTACGACCTCGCGCAGCGACTGGTCCGCGAGAACATCGCTGGACTCCACCGGCGCAAGCGCGACCTGGAGTCCGAGGAGCAGCGGGTGCGGACCCGGGACCGGGATGCCGAACGCATGGGAGAGCTCCTCAGCGACTACGCCGCTTTGCTGCTCAAGACCAACAACCCCTACGGCTGGACGGTGCTGCGCTTCGGCGTCGGCTCGACGTTTTACTCGCCGAAGGACTTGCCCACCTACGAGTTCTGGGCCGCCGTCGCGGAGGCCCGGTCGTTCACCATCGCGGTTATGAACAGCGAGACCAGCAACCAGCATCGCAACGTCGCCACCCTCGACGCGAACTGGCTTACCACGTTCGTACCCGACGCGCTCCAAGCGCACCGGTGGACCGAGTTCGACGAGGCGAATGCTGCGCGACCGCTGGCCGACATAGAGGCGGAGATCGACCTGCTGCGCCGTGCCACGTTCGAGGACTTGGTCAAGGCGTCGCAGTTCACCCTCACTCCTACCGACGGCGAGGCCCTGCGTCTGCTGCCGCGGCCAAAGCCGGAGCAGCCACAGACGTTCGCACAGCTGGTGGCCGCAACTCTGAAGTCGAAGCTTGCCGCGGAGCTCGTCCGACGCGGGTACATCGACCGGAACTTCTCGCTTTACGCGGCACAGTTCTACGGGAACTTCACCGGCGTTGACGTCGCCAATTTCATGGTCCAGCACGTACAGCCGAACGTCATGTCCATCGACTACGACCTCAGCAGGCACCGCGTGGGCGACAACGAGGGGGCTGTCGCGAACCTACTTGCCGAGGCGCAGGATGCCGGCGAGGAACTGCTCGAGTCAGTGGCCGCCTGGAATATCGACATCGTAAATCACCTGCTCACCACTGACCGGGCTGCGGCTCGTGTTGTGGCTGGACAACTCATCGCCAGTTGGGCGAGTGAAGAGCCCCGCGAGTTCTTGTCCGCGTACTTCACCTCGGAGCGCGCCGAGGGCGAAAAGCTTGCTTCGCTTCTGGCCGCATGCCGGTGGCGGGACGTATACACCTACCTCGTCAGTGATGATGGTGTCCCTACGGCTGCGCGCGCCTCGCTGGTCAACGCGGCGGTGGGCGGCTTCGACACGCACGCAACCTACGAGCTCGATGATGAGGTCCGCGCCTTCTTCGAAACCCACTACCGCGACATGCGCTGGCTGTGCGGCGAGGAGCCGCTCGGCGAGAGCGACGACGTGCCCGGGCGGACCGAGGGACAGTCGTCCGAACGGCCGCTGGAGCGCATCGACACGCTGCTGCAACGCACGAAGGTCCTCTTTGCCCAGCTTCGGCCTCTGCGTCCCGACGTTCGCGAGCGTGCTGTGGCGGGAGACCGCTACAAGCTCACCGCTGAGAACCTACGCACGGCGCTCGGTCTCAGCGACGACGAGGGTTTGCCGCTAGAAGCGGTCCGGGGGCGCCGCGACGTCTACAAGCGCTGCTGCCAGGGTCTGTCGTCCTACCTCGGCGCCGTTAAGAACGACGAGCGCACCGACTATGCGGTTAACACGGCCGAGACCCTCGTCGCCGTGCTGGAGGACCTTGTCGCCGACTTCGAGGACGGGGAGGTAGCAGACCCAGGCTCAGGTGAGGTGGCCGCACTACTGGCGCATACCGCGCCGACAGCGACGCTCCATCAACTGCAGGACGCGCCGGACTCAACGTGATCGGCGCTCGCGGCCGCCAATTTGTTCCGTGCCTCCCTGGCCAACCTCGAGAGGTACCGCGCGGCTCGGGGCGGCGACCTCGACGAGCACTTGGGCGGCTTGCTGGAGAAGGCAGGTCGCGTGTACGTCGATGAGGACGGGGACAGCACCGACGCCGACGGAAGCGAACTCGACCGACAGGACGCTGCGGTCGCCGTCCTGAACGCCAGCACCCTCGCCACGCAGGTTCGCGTCGATCTGGCGACTTCGCTGGAGCCGGCGACGCCACTAGTGGTCGACGACATCGGCTGCGAGGCCAGCGACCTGTTCGCCCTGCTGCTCGCGGCCGACCTCGTCGCCGATGACGAGGTGACCTTCGCGTGTGTACGACTCGGCGGATGGGCCGCTCTCGGCCCAGCCATCAAGGTTTCCGGCCGCATCGAGTCGTTCCTGAGCCCCGAGCTGCTCGACGGCATGGTCGCCGACGCGCTCAGCGACGCCGGGACGGCGGCGAAGGTGGCCGGCGAGGTCCTCAGGAACGTGAACTCGTACGTTTCCGAGGACGACTGGGCCGCGCTGAAGGCCGTGGCTAAGTACGCTGACAAGCACGCGGTCGCTCTCGATCCCGCCGTGGTCGTCCGCATCGCCCGCGTCGGTGACGGTCACAACGACCAAGACGTGGCTCGGATGCTGCGCCTTCTAGACGCAGCCTCACCGGCCGCCGTTGCGGACCACGTTATCGAGACGTTCAAGCACCTCGGGGGCCCGTACAACCGCATCACCAACCCGGGGGACTCTTTCGAGTTCAACTTCGACGACATCCACGACAGGCTGCTGAGGATTCTCTACTCCGAGAACCGCATCAGTCGTGGTTACCCGCGCATCCCCAAGCGCCGGTACAGCGTGACCGTGAACTGACGTCCGCTCGACGCGGAGGCTCCGCCGCGACCGGGAGCTTGACGATCAAAATGTCTTGAAGAGGCGCCGCCCCTACGACGGCGCCACTCGGTTGATCCAAACCTGCGTCACACCGCCGCCAGGAGGGCACGGGACGGTGCTCGCCTCAAGCGCTGGCAGCAGCGATAGCGGACGCGTCGGGATATACCTTCTGTATGGCCCCTGCCGATCCCACCGCCCCTTGGCATGATCCGTCTTGGCGGGTGAGCTCCGACAATCCGCTGCAGGCGGGTCTTCGTCTGCAGCAGGCGTGGTGGCGGCAAGCGTGTCGGGGCATTCGTGAGGCTGGAGTCCTGCACCCTCCACTCAAACTCGACAAGCCCCCGCGTTCACACAACCCCCTCGTGGTCTCAATGCTGCCGGCGACCGTGGCTGGCTTTGCCCCCAACCTGATGTGGCCCGCATCAATCGACGCCTACGACGTGGCGAAGTCAGAGCTCACCGCCGGTGCAGGAATCATCTATGAGGATCGGCTTCGCCGGAATCTCCTGTCTTCGCAACCCCTATGCTTCAACCTCTTCGGGTACCTCAGCCAGGTAGACGCGAATGCACTCCTGCCGTGGGTACGCCTCTACGCGGCCCGGGCAGTCTCGGTCTCCCGAATCCGGTTGGAGTACTCGCCTTCGGTGTCGGAGCTAGGTGCGGCCCCGCTTGGCGGGTCAGCCTTCGACGCGTTCGTCGAGTACACACTCCCAGGCGAGTCCAAGGGGTTCATCGGCATCGAAACCAAGTACCACGAGGATCTCGCCAAGGGTCTGAAGATCCCGCCGGAGGGAAGCGCTGCCCGCGACAAGTACGCGAGAGAAACCCGGCTCCGAGCGTGGCTGACTGGGGCCGAATCCAGACTCATCGAACACCGAAAGAACCTGCAGTTCTGGTACAACCAGCTGCTCGCACAACGAACCCACGAGCTAGTCACGGACAGCATGGGCGGGCGACTCTACGAAGAGTTCACTGAAGTCGTAGTCGCCTGCCGTCAAGATGAGAGCGCCAAGGCGGTGGTCCGCACGGTGGCCGCCCAACTCGCTGAGGGCCATGCAGGCACCCTGCGCTTCTGCGCCATCGACGACGTCGTGAGCACTGTGGCCGGCCACGATGACTGGAAGCGCGAGTTCCACGAGCGCTACACAGACTTCACGCCCATCCAGGATTACCTCGAGGCGCGGTCGCCACTCACCTCGGCCTAGATGAGAGACCACGCTGCGAGCCGCCGCCGAGTTTTCGCTGTGGGGCGCGAGGATGCAGAGCATGCATAACGTGACTTGGGGACTCGACCTGTCAACGAACAAGCGCAAGACCGCGGCCGTGGCACTCGATTGGTCAACTCCGGGTGAGGCCCGCGTGGTGGACGTCCGGTTCCCATTGCGAGCCACCGACATTCCTGCGTTAGTCGCCGATCACCGTGAAAGCACTTGGGCGGTCGACGTGCCGTTCGGCTGGCCCGACCTGTTCGTGACGTTGATGACGGACCGCCACAGAGCACCGCTGTCCGCAGGAGCGATGCCCAGTGATGGCGGACTGGGACCACTGGCGAACGAGGGAGGTCGCACAACGCCGAACCGACCGATTGCTCACCGACGACAGTCGGATCAAGACGCGACCACTTCCCGCCTCGTTTCAGCTACTCGGCGCCACGGCGGCGATGTGGGCGCTGATCGAGGCCCAGCTGGTCTGCGATGGCGTGAAGATCGACAGAGCAGGCCTCGAGGGCGCACTGTGCGAGACCTACCCGGCTGCTGCCTTGTCAGCCTGGAGCCTAGGAAAGAAGAAGCAGAACTGGCCTCAGCTCCGTGAGAGTTCACCTTCCTGATGGCCGAGGAGGGTCTCGTTCCTCATTTCTCAAGCGATGACGTATGCGACGCCGTCGTCTGTGCACTCGTGGCACGCGCTCGCGACCTTGGTCTCACCGTCAAGCCACCACAGGAAGCGCTGGACGCAGCCCGGCGAGAGGGCTGGATCCATGTCAGCTGCGAATCGCGCGCTCGGCTCGTGGAGAGCTGACGTTCGCTGCGTCTATTCGGTCCTACCGACAATCGTCTAACAGTCGCGAGTGGCGTCTACACGACCGCGCTGCCATGCGGGTGCCTGCTTACGGGCCATGACAGGGGGACTTCCGGTGGAATCCTTCTGCTTGGTCGATCACGAGGTCAATGGACTCATCGGGTCGCGGTGCTCATGAGCAGTGCATCGGGTGACGGCAGCTTGGTCGCGGAGGTAGACGACACTGTCCCGCACCGCTCTGATCCAATCGAGCCCCGCGCTGGGTGGGGGCCTATCGACGAAGCAGGCGCGTTCGGCGTCGCGAAGGGCAGCAAGAGTTTCGACCATTGCGTTGTGCCGCTCCCAACAGGGCGGGATGGTGCGGACGTCCAGGGCGAATCTCGAGACGAGACCCGCAACCCAAAGCCGGAGGTCGGTGAGCAAAGCGTCGTATTCATTGCCGTTGAGCGACGGCACGTGGACGGGGCCACCGCCCATCGGCGACTGCGCTGGAAGTCGCGCCGTCGCGGCCCGACCACCGTCGGTTGTCATGCCGCTGGACTCGGCGCGACAACGACGCCCGAGCGAATCTCGGCCTCGACGGCGGCGCGGTCAGCGGTCAGCTGTTTCGCGGCAGTGCGCTTTGTCCATGGATGGAGGGTGAGCGCAATAGCAGGAGCGGCGCGCATAAGCAGGATGGCTGTGCCGAACGGCAGAGTGCGCAGCTGGGCGGGTTCGACGATGGGGACCTTGCTGTTGGAAGTAGATGTGGAACGGCGGCCGTCGGCGCCACGACTCGTAGACCTAGTGGTCTTCTCTCGTTGGCCGATGAGGCGGGACAGGTCGTCGAGGTCGCGGGCATTCGACCCGCCGCCCAAGATGATCTTGACGATGGCGGCGTCCCAGATGGCTTGGGCCGCGTGTTCGCTCCAGACGTGGCGAGCCTGGGCCAGAGATTGCAGGACGACGATGGTGGAGATGCCGGTGCCGCCACCGTCGGACATGAGCGAGGGCAGGGAGGGGAGTGGGTAGTTCGCTGCTTCGTCGAGGACGAGGGAGAGCGGCGGGTCGAGCCGCGCGCCAGGGGACCTGGCCGCGCGGCGTCGAGCAGCTTCGACGATGTCCTCAATGAAGGCGGCGACGATGCCGGAGGTTGCGGTCGCGCCGGTGGAGGTGCCGAGCAGGTAGAGGGTGCCCTCAGCGGCCAGGAAGGCGTCCGGGTCGAAGTCCTCCCCGGCGTCAGGGCAAAGTGCATCTAGGACCGTGGGGTCGCCGAGCGCGTTGAAGGCAATGGTCACCATCGCCCAGACGGAGTCACGTTGGCGAGGGTCGGCGTTGAGAATGCCGTCCAAGGCCTGGTCCCACGCGTGGGCCGCACTCTCGTGGGTGGCGAGGATGTGTACGGCCTCGCTGGCGTGAATCGCGGACAGAGACCACCGATAGAGGTCGCGAGTGGTTCGGCCGCCGAGGTCCGCAGCGTGCAGGAGGCACCGAACGGCCTGCTCGGCAGATGTCTGCCAAAAGTTGGAGTCGGTGGTGCCGTCGGCGCCACCGGAGGTCAGACCCGTCGCGCGGATCATCGCGACGTGCGGATCCCTGCAGCCACGAATCGGGGACCAACGCGTTGAGGACCGTATGCCGGTTGCGAGGCCTTGCGGGTCGAATACCGCTACGGGGCCGGTCGCCCGACGCGAACGAAGCGTGACCGCGAGGTTGTCCGGGCGCGTGCTGGTGGTGACGACGGCGCCAGGCGCGTCTAGGATGAGCGGGATCGCCAAGTGCAGACCCTTGCCCGAGCGGGGTGGCCCGAGGATGACGACCGAGTCCTCGATTGAGGCATGACAAGCAACTCCTCGGGAACTGCCGATGCGGTAGCCGACGTCTCGCAGGCTCAGCCCAGCACGGCCCGGGAGCAGCGTTGCGGCGCTCGTTCGAAGCCGGCGCCCACCAGCTGCGCGCTGCACTTCGCTCCGACGCGCCGCGTGGGAAGAGAGCCGGCTTCGGCGAGGCTCGCGACCGCCGGATCTGATCCCGTTCCGCTCGACCAGATACAAGAGCCCGAAGCCGACCGCGAAAAGCAGCGCTGGCCAACCGGATGCCAGCCCAGTCTCAGTGATCGTCACGCTGATCCCTCCCGTTTTCCATGCACTCGGGAAACGAGAGGGCGGGGGCACCGTGCACGCCAATCAGCTCAGCTGTCGATGGAAATTCCACCTCGCGGCTTGGGTCGAGCGCGGTTCCAGAGCTCGAGGTCTTCCAACTCTTCGAGAACGCCGGTCTCCCAGTCGCGGGCTTGACCAGCGGACTCGGCGGCCGACCAGCAGACATCGAACGGGACCCGGTTCAGCGCTGCGATGGCCCAGTCCTTCGTTCGTTTAGGTCCGTTGGTGTTGAGGTTATCCAGGCGGCCCGCCAGCCAGTCCGGGTCAGCCAAAGCGCGGTCGAGGGCCGCCTCGCCGAACCCTGACACGGCGCCGCGACCTCGTGCGTAGACGCGAAGGCGGCCGCGAACGCCCGAGCCACGTCGTTCGCCGGCCATGCCGACGTAGACGATCTGACCCTCGCTCCTAAAGGCATAGATGCCCGGGGAAGTTGCGGCTTGGGCAGCTGCGGTAGCGAGTGGGACCCAATCGCTCCAGGTCAGCCCTCCCAACCGCAGACGTGTGGAGTCGTCGTCGCTGACCGACTCCACAGCCACACCATCGATCGCTTGCCCCGAGTCGTCGGGATCCGACGCGGGCTCGCTGGCGGGTGCAGCGTTGGCGTCGGAGGTCGGAGCAGACAGCAATCGGAACGATGTCTGCGAGATCCGCTCTGCCCACCCGTTGTCGAGGAGGGCTCGATGGGCGAGCTGACGGAGGCGGTGAAGCGTCGGCGTCGCCTTGCCCGTCTGAGTTGGAATGCCCGCCAAGTCAGCGATGAGCCACTTCAGCGCCTCGCCGGTGCCGGGCCGCGGACTGTACAGACGTGTGCCATCGCCGCGATCGTCGACACCGAGGGCCCACATGCGTGCATACAGCGCGTCAAGGCTCACCTCGTGTCCGTCGTAGCTGAGCACCTGGGTCATACGACGACCATAGGCGCGGGCAGCGACACCCGTACGTGGAGTCGGGTCCCCCGCACAGCCTCTCAGCTGACTGTCGACGTCATCCGCTGGCTGGTGTCGAAGACGGATCTCTCGGCGTCGGTCGCAAGGTGCCTGACCACGAAAGCCCGGCCGCCAACCCGCCAAAGCCCTTCACCCTGCTGCAGATCCGGAAGCTGATCCCGTTCGGCAGTGGTCAGGCCCAACTGCTCGGCTGCATGCCGAGCCTCGCTGACCTCCTGCTGGTACACAATCTTGGTCGAGCAGTCACCCAGCAGACCCCGTGCCAACGCTCGCGCCTCGGATCCGGCATCCCCCACCGCGTCGAGATCCGAAAGGCGATGCACGACAAGCAGATTCGCGATCCCCAGTCCACGCGACAACTTCCACTGCGACTGCATCCGAGCGAGCAACGCGGGCTGGCGCATGAGCCTCCACGCTTCGTCATAGATCACCCACCGCTGACCGCCGGCTGGGTCGGCCAGGGCCGACTCCATCCACGCCGACGCGCAGGTCATCAGCATTGCCATCAGCTGGTCCGAACCGTGCACGCGCGACAGGTCGAGCGTCACCATCGGCAAGGCAGGATCGAGAGACACCGTCGAGGGACCGTCGAACAGCCCGGCCAGGTCACCGGACACGAGACGTCGCAGGGCGTGCCCGACCTCGCGACCGTCCCGGGCCAGCTCCTGCGCGGTCGCGCCCGGCAGCCCAAGTCGTGGGGTGAGCATCGCGTCCACCACCATCGGCAGCGTGGGTGTGGCGCTCGACGACACAGCAGACGTCAGTGCCGCATCGAGGGCAGTGTGCTCGACCGCCCGCAGCGGCCGCCCGAGCGCCGACTCCGAGAGCGATCCGACGAGTACGCGCCGTCGCTGCGCGACCTCCCGCTGCCACGCGTCCTCATCGAGCAAGGACCCGCGCGGTCCTGGGTCGAGCGGGTTGAGCCGGTGCCGGGTTCCACCGCCGAGCTGGATCGACGCCCCTCCCACGGCTTCCGCGACGGCGGTCCACTCACCCTTCGGGTCGCCGGGCACGTAGACGCGTCGCCCGACCGCGATCGAGCGCGTCGCCATGGACTTCGCCAGGAACGACTTGCCCTTGCCCACGACCCCGGCGAGTAGACAGTTCGGGTTCGTCAGCACCCCGTTGCCGTAGAGCACCCACGGGTCGAAGCAGAACCCGCCGCCGGACCACGCGTCCTGACCGATGTAGGCGCCCTCCGACCCCAGCCCCGCCTCCGCCAGGAACGGGTAGGCACCAGCGACGACGTCCGAGGTCGCGCGGTGCGCCGGGACTCGGAGTCGTCGCAGTGATCGACCGGCCTCCGGTCCGTTCTCGCCTCCGGCGGGCAGGTATGCCGTCCGCTCACCCTTCGACTTCGGCTCACCTTCGCTATTCGGAACGTGAGCGAACGATCGGAGAGCTGAAACGGTGGGCCGGACGGAAGGCATACGGCGTCGTTTCCCGGACGCACTGAAGAAGGTGGTATCGGTCCGGCGGGTCATCGGGAGACCTTCCGTCCGAGGGGGAGCGCGGCAGCGGTAAAGGCGCGGGCCTGCTGGCCGTAGAGCCTGCGGGTTTCGCAGCCTGACTGGATTGCGGCGCGGGCGATCTCGGCGACCGAGGCCTCAAGTTCCTCGAGTGAGCCGGCGGTCACGGCGACGAGACCGGTGAACCGGACGTCGGCGTGGCCCGAGATGAGAGCCCGTTCACGATCGACGACGTCGGAGGCCTCGACTGAATCGGACAGGTCGGCGATGACACCGAGCCTGGCCTTCTGGGCGGCGTCAGTGGCGTACTCGACCTTGGCGCGTCGGATGTCGCGGATTGCTTCGTCGGCCGGGATCGGCTCGTAGGTCATCGAGATCGTCTTGCGGATCCCTGGCTGGAAGACGAGGGAGTGCAGGAAGAACGGGGGAGCGGCGACACGGGGCCACTCGCTCACCCACAGGACCGCGGAGTGGCCGGTGTCGTGCTGGAGGTGGCCCCAGTGCTCCTCGACCGCGACGGGACCGGCCGTGTCGAGCTTGGCGGTGGCCTGCTCGGTGGCGCCGAAGCCGGGGTCGTAGGCGGTGCGCAGGGTCGCGGCAACGTCCTCTTCACCGAGCCACCAGGGAACTTGGATCTCGGCCGCTCTCAGGCTGGCCTGGAACAACGTCATTTCCTGCTTGAGGAAGGCGGCCGCTCCGGCAAGGCCGCGACCGGACTGGCGAAGCAGCGGTCGCGCCTTGCGCAGGTCCAGCGAAAGAGCAGCGAGGGTCCGATGGGCCGAGGCCGCCGGGACAACGGTCGTCATGAGCTCTTCGTACTGCCGGACCACCCACGCGCCGCTGTCCCCACTGGCGTGGGTCTCCCACCAGCCGGTGATGCCGCGTCCGGCGTCTGGGAGCGTGACCTCGAGGATCTGGACCCGCGTGCCGCTGCCTGTCGCGGCGAGGTGGGCGAGGGTGCGCGACCAGCCATGGACCCGGCGAGCCTGCTCGTCCGGCGACTGGAGCACGAACGACGGGTGCCTGAGCAGAGCGATCGCGGTGAGGGTCTGCGCGTGTGGATCGTGCAGCATCGCGGCACCGGTGTCGGGGTCGACGAGGAAGCGCAGGGCTGCCGCGTCCCCCGGCAGCGCGAGTGTGCCTGCAGGCCGCGGCCGGTCGGGCCGCGCGCGGAAGCGGGTCTGCCTCGTTGCTGCGCGCCAGGCGTAGTGGAGGGCGGTGGGCACCCACTCGATCAGCGGCGTGCCGCGCCATGGGACGAACGCTGCCGCGATGGCGCTTCCCCAAAGGGGTGAGGTGAGAGCGGCGCTTCGGCTCCCGCCTACGAACAGGGCCGGGACAAGAATGGCGACCGCGAAGCCCAGCGAGGCGAGTCGCAGCGCCGAGAAGCCGAGGAGGACCCCTCGGCGAGGCAGCCGCGCGAAGCGGATCGCGGGAGCCGTGGATGTGGTGTCGGTCATGACGAGGCCTCCTGATCAGTTCTTCTGCGGCGGCTGGTGCGGACCTTGTGAAGGCGAAGTGGGTTGTGGCCCGGACGCTGGGGGTGTCGTGTGGGTGGGCGGGCCACTTCCGGAAGCTCCACCTCGCGGAGGTTCCCTGAGGGTGAACTCGGCTGGGGTCGTCGCGTTTGTCGCGGCCGAGGCTGCGGCTGGACCGCGAGACTCGACGGCCCCAGCCGAGCGGTTGGAGGGTCCCCGGCCGTGGGCGGCCTGTTGGTGGCCGGGGTGGGGGGCGTTCTCGAGTGGGCCGGGGCGCCGTTGGGCCATCTGCCGACCTCCCGCTGCCAGTCCTGCGGCGGCCCCGGCGCCACCAGTTGCAGCCATGGCCGGCAGGAGCGCCCGACCTGTTGCTCGAATCGCCGCCACCTTCTGAGGGGCCGCGGCGACGCTGCGAGCACCGGTGCCGGTCTGGGATGCCGCCGCGTGCGCCGCATGGATGGACTCCCCGGCGAAGCTAAACATCTTGATCGAGACCCAGGGTGCGAGGCCACCCATGAGCAGCACCAACGAGCCGCCAATGAGTTGGGTGGCTTGCTGGGTCGCGCCGTCGCCGGCCTGCCCGGCTCCCTCGAGGACGAACACGCCGATGGACAGGATGAGGACGAGCAGGAGTTTGGACGCGATCATCGCGACGACGAACTCGATCCAGCGCCGCACCCACGCGCGAGAGAAGTCAGCGGCAGCGCCTGCGAAGGCGATCGGAGCCAGTACGGCAGCGACCAGCAGCATGAGCTTGCGCGCCAACATGGCCGCCCACACGATCACGACGGCCGCGAGCGTCACGAGGGAGAGCAGCAACACCACAGCTGGATTTGATTGGGAGGTGAGCCGAGCGACGGTGAGCTTGGCCCCCAGACCAGCGACGTTGGTGTCCATGGTGGCCTGGACGACACCGGCGCTGAGCGCGTCGACCGCGGCAAGGAGGACTCGGGTGGCCGCGAGGGCCAACGCAGTTCCCAGGGTGGCCGTGACGAGACCCGATAGGGCGCGTTGGAGGCCGCCGGGTTCTTGGCGCAGGACTGCACGGATCAGCTGGATGGCGAACAGGCCTACGCAGAGCACAGCGGCGATCGCTCCCGTGATTGCCATCTCGCGCAGCAGATTCGGCGAGGTGAGATCGAGGGTGGTCGCCTCGTCGATCTGCTCCCACAACCACGTCGTGGCCTTGACCGATGCTTCACCGAAGTATCCGGCGATGTGGGAGAACGCGGACGTCGCGGCCCCTGCAGCGGCGTCGTTCACCGAGCCCTGGATCAGGCAGAGCGGGTTGAGCTTGTTCGGACCCTCGCAGCTCATGACGGACCCACCGGGATCGAGGTGAAGGTGATGACGCCGACGACGCCGAATGCCGTCCGCACTGGTGGTCCTTCGAGGTTGAGGCTGACCGCGACGCTGAACCGCTGCGTGCCAGCAGCGGAGGTGCGGGTCACCATCGCGGAGACCTCGCGGGCCGTGACGCCGGGATCGGTGATGCGTCCGCTGGCGACGGCATTCGTCCACACGGTGGGCTGCTGGACGCGCTCGACTTCCGCGACGTCGACCGTGTGCCGACTCGCCAGTTGGGTCCACTCCGTCTGAGACGGGACGGGTGCCGGACCGGCCGTCGCGTCGGTCACGGACCAGACGGCGAACCGATCGCGCGCGGACTTGGGCACCAGGCCAATCACCAAGGGTTCGGTCGTGGCGGCGGACTCGGCCTGGACCCAGGCGAGGTGCGAGTCGCGCGTGACCTTCGTGTAGTCGCGTGACAGAAGGCGACGGACAAACTCATTGGAGTAGAGATCGGCCTGCTCGGTTGCCGCGCCAGTGATGCGAGGGGTCGTCGACTTCGCCTCGTAGCGCGGGGTCGACGCGATCCTCGCGAGCCCCTCCTGAAGCGCCACGTCCGTGGTTCCGTCTGGCAGGCTCGGCACGGCGCTGGGGACGCGGGCATCGGGCGCCGACTGATGGGGTGCGGCCGGGGGAGGACGATCGCTCGCGCCACCGAAGTGGGCGGCAGCGCCGAACATCGCACCGAGGACAACCACGAGCAGCGCCACGAAAGCAGCGCCACGTGGCAGGCGAGGCGCCCGCATCACCTGATCCCGGCGCCAGCGTTGTTGAAGAAGGTGACCAGCGTGCTGGCGGCGCCGAGCAACATCGCCGCACCCGCAGCGACGAGGACGCCGGACTTGCCCTTGCCGGCGACGTGCGGGTTGGAAGAGTGGCTACCGATGGCCCAGGCAACCGCTGACAGGGCGATGCCGGCAACAGCCGCAACGAGTCCGAACGCGAGCAGGCCGCCGACGATCGTCTCAAGCGCGTCGAGTCCGGGAAGCCCGCTGGTGTTTGGCTTGATGTCGATGAACGGAGCAGACATGGCAAGGGTGCCTTTCGCAGCAGAGGCGGGCCGATCCCGCTCGTACTACGACCACCCAGCCGCCGGGGCACTATGTGCGAGATTCCCCAAGGGAGGCAGGCTCTTGGGGAAATTGGAACCGTGGCACGACGCTCGTGCGGCGCGGCATTACCTTGTGGCCTCAGGACGTGGACGTCTTCTTGGCGGGACCACTCCATGTCTCACGGCAACCCAATCGACGGGCCTCGACCCGCTCCGCACCTTCGAGAGGGGAACGGGCGTAACTCGAAGCTCAAACCTTGTGGTCTGGAACCATTTCCCGACGAGTCAGGGGGCAGGGTCGGAGGCGCTAGGGGTGGGGGTCACCGATTGCCCAATCGGTACAGGCCGCGCGTCGCTGATGGCCTCCCGTTGTGCCCATAGGACCACCAGGAGGACAGCACCCGTGATCGCAGCCAATGCCATGGCGACTGCGGGTGGTTGTGAGGGCGTGGCGGCACGGGCCAGCACCCCGGTGGCGCCTGCCACGATGACGGCGATGACCATGGCCGCTGCCCATGCTCCGACGAGTTGACCGATCACTGCGACCGTCGCGGTGACCGCAGCGGGCCACACCCAGACGGATCGTGCGAACTCCGAGATCACCTCGGAACGAGGTGGCTTCGGCGCGAGAGGCGACAGGGAGTTCGCAGCTAAAGGGGCCCCCGTTGGTTGATTCGCGCCAGCCCCGGCGAGCGGACTCGGTGTGCCTGAGGGCATGGTTGCGTCGTGATCGTCCGAGGTCCTCACCGTCAGATGGTCCCAATATGACCACCTTGTTGTGTGCACGCCGCGCCGAAACGCTCGACGGCGACCCCGAGGGTCCCTACTCTGGATCTCACCCGACGAAGGGCAGGTGGCTGGGACATGACATCGACGCCTGAGTTCACGCCGTACGGCGTGACCCCCCGTGTTGTGGAAAGCGGACCTGTCGTCCTTGCGGTTCGCGACGCCAACGGAGATTTCGGCTGCCCCAACCCGTCACATTCGACTGCCCGCGTAACCCAGAAGGGGAGCAGCCTCCGATGCTCGCGAGGTCATGATCTCGCTATGCCCACGAGCTGAGTAATGATGCCGACCATCGAGTCAGATCCCACCCTAGGGACGTCAGCGACGATCGGTCGGTACTTCGGTTTGGTATCCACGGTCCCTAGCTTCGTGTTGTGGCTGTGGGTGTACGCGGTGCTAGTGGTCGGTCCGTTCGGAGGACCCCCGGACATAGGGCGCCTCACGAACGTGAATCCGGTGACGATGCCGGCGCATGCAGTTGCCCTCGTCATCCTCGCCGTCATCACAGCCGTGGTGACCCATCCATTGCAGAGTGTGGCCGTCCAACTGATGGAGGGCTACTGGGGTGTCTCTAGCTTGGCACGTCGCGCCGCCAGCGCTCGAGTCGTCGTGCACCTTCGGCGACGAGCGGCCACAGACCGCGTCGCGGAGCAGGCCGAGCGTGACCTTCGCACCCTGCTCCGATCCCTGCCCGACCCTCAGAACGACTACCTGAGCGCACCAAATGACCCTAGAAACGCCACTGTCGTTCGAGAGATCGTTGACTCGGAGATCGCTGTGATGACAGCGGCGAAGGCGCTGTCTGGTTATCCGGAAGAACACATCCACACCATGCCGACTCGGCTCGGGAACGCGCTGAGAAGCTCCGAAGCATTGGCGGGCAGGGCGATCGGACTAGACGTCATCCAATGGGCGACCCATATTGGCCTGTCGGCCGCCCCGGAACAGAACGCGTACCTGAACGATCAGCGGAGCCAGCTCGACCTCGCGGTCCGAATGGCAGCGATGGGTGCTCTGGCGGCTGCCTTCACCTTCGTCGCCTTCTGGCCTCACGGAATCTGGCTTCTCGTCGCGCTGATTCCGCTAACTGCCTCTTGGTTGTCGTACCGGGGCGCGGTGGCAGGTGCGGGGGCATATGGACGCGCGTTCATTGCGTGGCTCCACCTAAACCGTTTCGCCATGTACGAAGCGCTCCGGCTTCCCGAAGTCGCGGATGCGGATGCCGAGCGTAGTCAAAACTCTGCCCTGACCGACCTCGTCGTTGGGAACATTGGTTTCTCCATGGCTTACAGGCCCTCGAGCCCCGATCAGCGCCCCCCCGTTCGTCGGCCGGGACGTTCCATCTGAGCAGGGTGGTTAACGAGGCCGATGTGGGCAGGTGTGGGAACGTCGAGCGAGGCTGACCTCGGTGGATCAAGCGATGTGGCGTAGGCCAGCGACGCCGTCGGCGATGTAGGACTTGAGGCTGACGACCTTGACGACGTCCCCCGTGTGCGGGGCTTCGACGACGCGGCCGTCCCCGATGTACATCCCTACGTGCCCCGGTCTGGCCATGGTGCCCAACCCGCCGGGGATGGCGACGAGGTCGCCAGGCAGCAGATGCTCGAGATCGGTCGCGACACCGTCGTGCATCTGAGTTCCGACGACGCGCGTGATCGAGACGCCAGCGGCTCGCCACGCGGTCTGGGTCAGGCCGGAGCAGTCGTACGAGTCGGGGCCCTCGGCGCCCCAGACGTAAGGCTTGCCGAGCTGAGCCAGAGCGAATGACACCGCGCGCTGCGCTGCCGGACTGGTTCCCGCAGGCAGGGTGAAGCCTGCCGGAAGCGCCACCGCAGTCCCGCCGGTGATGGCCGCGCATTCCGCGGACGTGCCGAGGATGACGTCAACGATTCGAGCTCCTGCAGCTGCGTGGACCAGATAGTTGCTTCCGTCGGAGAACGCCGACCGCTGAACCTGTTGGGCGACGACCCACGGGGGGCGCACCTGCCAGCCGCGGACCTCGAGTAGAGCATCGAGGAAGAGCCCAGTCGAGGCGATCGGGTCCATGCGCTGCGCGGCGCTGCCCCATCCTGGACGTTGCTGGAACAAGCCCAGCGAGTCGTGGTCGTAGCCCCAGCCCTCGTTCGGCAACTGCGTGCCATTGGGGTCGTTCGGGTTGCCGAGGTTCTTAAGGGCGGATTCGGTGATCGCCGTCATAACGGCAATTTGTGCCGCCACGCGTCCCCCTCGCGGTGTCGCGACGGCGACGATCGTCCGCGCGTTCCTGGCTTGGACCTCGGAGAGCTCGGCGACTGGTCCCGAGGTCGTGCAGATGTCAACTCCCGCCGCCGCGGTTGGCGGCAGGGCTCCGAGGACGATCACGAATCCCACCAAAGCCACTGCTGCGGCGGCGGCAGTGACGGCGGCACCGAGGCGAGCAAATGACATGTCACCCACACGAGCACTGCGGGGCACCATCCGCGGTCCTGTTGCGGTGTCGGGCCCCTGCGCGAGAGTGTTGTCAGTAGACGTGCGTCCAGACCAAGGAGAGTTCGTGCGCGCGAGTGAGCGGACGGCATACCCAACGACTGTCGCTTCGGCGGCGGCCGAGGACGGGCGTGCTCTCGCTCTGGAACTCGCAGGGATGAGTGACCCTCAGCGCATGGACGTCCTGACGTTGCGGATCGTGACGGAACCTGACGAGGACGTCCTGCGCGTGGCGATGTGCTGGGCCAGATGGCGCGTGGATGGGCAGTGGGGCGAGTCCTACTGGTGCCAGGGGATCGTGACGACACAGCGGCTGCTCCTGCGTCTGCCCGACGGCAGCCTGCGGTCGCAGTGGTGGGGGACCGTTGTGGGCTTCGACGCTGATCTCGAGGCCGGGCATGTCGTCCTCGACTACGGCGATGGCCGGCCGCGACAGATTGCCGGGCCGGCCGCCGCGGTTGTCGCAGTTGCGGGTATCAACGCGATCTACGGGACTGAGGCGTTGATTCGGCATCCCAGCCTTGAACCCCTCCGGGCGCATGAGACGCCTTCGCGCGGCTGACGGATATGTCCCTATGCACCTCTGCTCGTCGCGCCGACGGCCTGTGCCGGTGAGATCGCCAGGACCTGACGTCGTGCGTAGACGAACTCAACTTCGGTCAGATGTCGCCCCTCGGAGAAGATCCGGAGCAGACCCGACCAGCCTGATGGAGAGCCGCCGAGGAGCCGGTGCACCGCTCGTCGAGAGGTCGACTCGAGCCCTAGCTGGCTGAGCATGCGCTTGGTGCACTCGCGCGAGTTGCCGCCGGCGCTCTTGGCGGTGATGGTCACGAGCGGGTCGTCGGCACCTCGACTCCTGGCTTCCTCGATCCGGGAGATCAGGATGTGGATCGCAGGGGAGATGACGTCGGTCATGCGCGGGTCGTCCACCTCGAGTCCGAGTTCGCCGGCGACCCAGCGGTCCAGTCCGAAGACGCTCATGACTCGTCCTTAGGGGCGTCGAGCTCGACGAACCTCACGGGTGCGCCGGCCGGGACGTCGGTCATGCCGTGCAGCTGGTCGTTCCGAGCGGCGCGGCCAGACCCCTTCGCACTGCGTTTGGCTTGGGAAGAGATGTGGGCGAACAGCGACTCGGGGCCGAGGGTGCGAGCGGTGTCCTCGTTCTTGATCAGCCACTCCATCGCAGCGAGGAGTTCTTCGCCGGCGTAGTCGTCGGTGACGGTGACCGGCCTCGCCGAGCCGTAGGGCACGACGTCGACGCATCCGCGTGTGCACACGCAGTCGCGGATCTCGAGCCACAGTCGCGCGTTCTCGGGCCCTGGTGCCCCCAGCGTGGCGCATCTGTCCAGTGCCGCTTTGAGCTCTGCACCCTTCTCCATTTGTCCGGTCGTCATGTCGCAGTTCTCCGTCTCTGCTGGTGCGGATCGCCGGTGTCCTTCAGAAGAGCAGAGATGGGCGGAGCGCTGTGAAAGTTATCCACAGCCGCCCTTGGGGCTGCGGTTATCCACAGCGACAAAGTCGTGTGCCCTGGTGCGTCTTCAGTCCGGCATGGTTGTTGTTGAGGCCAATTGGCCTCGGTGCCGTGAACAGCACATCCCGAGGGGGCAGGACGCGGTCACCACGTAGCAGGACGTTTGAGGACGTCTCGGATCCGGCAGAACGTCCCGGCAGGTGTGCGAGGAGGGTCATGTCCAACGAGCGACTCCGGTCGGCGATCGTCGAGTCCGGCATGTCCTTGGCTGAGTTCGGTGACGCCGTCGGCGTCGACCCCAAGACCGTCGAGCGATGGATCACCAGGGACCGTGTGCCGCATAGAGCCCACCGTCTGAAGTCCGCCGGCGTGCTCGGCCGCACCGACGTTTTCCTGTGGCCTACAACGGAATCCGACCCCCGGTCGCTGGCCGCAGCGAAGGCCGAGTTCGTCGACCTGTACCCCAACCGCGGGAGCGTCCCGAGTTCGACGTGGGTCGAGCTTCTCGACTCAGCTCACGAATCAATCGATCTATTGGCGTATGCCGGAAGCTTCCTTCACGACAGCGTTCCGTCCTTCGCGGACCGGCTTTCAGAACGAGTCGCCGAGGGCGTCTGTGTGCGGCTCCTGTTTGGTGATCCGACGAGTGAGGCAGTTGCGCTGCGCGGCAGGGAGGAAGGCATCGGTGAGCTGATGGCGGCTCGCTGTTCCCTCACCTGGAACTACCTGGCGCCCATCCTCAATGGAGGCGTGGTGGCCGGCGGGCCCGCCGGCGAGAACGACGACGCAGGGGGTGGGGTGCAAGCCCGTCAGCACGGTTGCACTCTGTACGCCTCACTCTTCCGCTTCGACGATGCTCTGCTCGTCAACCCACACACCTATGGTGTCGCCGCCGGCCACTCACCGGTTCTTCATCTCAATCGCGTTCCAGGCGGCCGCCTGTTCACCCACTACCTCGAGTCGTTCGACCGGACGTGGCAGCAGGCCCAGCCGCTCAGCTCGGCGTAACGTCGACGTCCATGGGACGCATCGACTACATCGACGACCCCGCCGCACCGGCGATCAACAACGTCGTGCCTTCCGTCGTAGCCATCGTCCGCGACGACGAGGGCCGGACCCTGATGATCCACAAGACCGACAACGACCGGTGGGCGCTACCCGGGGGAGGGCACGAGCCGGGGGAGACGATCTCCGACACGGTGGTGCGCGAGGTGAAGGAGGAGACCGGCTACCAGGTCGAGGTCGAGACGATCACGGGCACCTACACCAACCCTCGGCACGTGATGGCCTACGACGACGGCGAGGTGCGCCAGCAGTTCTCAATTGCCTTCCGCGCCAAGCTGATTGGCGGCGAGAAGCGCACGAGTGATGAGAGCAGTGAGGTCGAGTGGCTGACGCCAGACGAGATCTCGCGTCTGGATCTCCACCCGTCAATGCGGCTGCGGCTCGCCCACGCGCTCGAGGACTCCGGCCGGCCACACATCGGATAACCCAAGGCGCACGCGAGCCCGGGAGGCTGAAGCGAGAAGCTCCGGACGCGATCGCGTGATGGCGCGGTGGACGGGGTGACTCTCGGGGTAGCGAGTGAGGATCTCGTCGATGCGCTCGCGCGGGGTCGTGATCGCACCTGTTGGCGACGACACCAGGTCGAGGAGCGTCAGAGTGTCGAGGTCGTCCGGCTCCGGAACGGCGAACTGATCGAGATCGCGTTCGAGTCCTCGCTCCTCGGCTTCGAACCGAGCACCCGTGTGATGGGCAACCAAACTCACCACTCGATCGGATGCTCCTTCATCGGCGAGGAAAGAGGCGCCGTCAACCGGGTGAAACCCGGTGTCCGCCAGGACGGGCGCGTAGCCGATGTCGTGGAGCCACGCCGCAACTGCGATCTCGGGAGAGAGCGCGACCTCGGCGACCATCCAGTCGGCGAGCCGGCCCACGTTCTCGACGTGATCCCATCTCGAGCCAAGGTCGCCCAAATACCGGGCGGCGAGCTCTGGGGCCTCCTCCGTCCGCCACATGCCTCCCCATCCTGCCGCAAGCGCCTGGCTGACCGCAGTGGCGGTCGGCATGGTCAGGGAGAGATGGGACGCGCGGTGTCGGCGCCCGACCGGCTGTGCTCGGCTGCCTGCACGGCACGCTTGACCACGCCGAGCGGCTGGTCGAGGAGCTGCGCGGCTCGGTCGAGGCCCGAGACCTCCGCCAACTTCGCCACGGCCTCGGCGATGTTCTGGTCGGCTGCGTCGACGCGCGTCTGGACTCGTGCGCGAGCCGCGTACGCCTTGGTCGAATCTGCGAGCGCGACCGCTTCCGCACGCTGCGCCTCCTGCAGGCGACGTCGGGCGTCCTCACGTGTGGGATGCGAATTCATAGTTCTCCTGGTCCGGAAGTGCTTCACAAGAGCCACGTGCCGATCGGGGCACCCGTGACTTTCATGTGTGGGCGACCGGGCGTCGCGGCTCACGGATACAGTCGGCTCCCATGGGAAGCATCAGGGGCCACTACGAGTGGGACGATGACGACCTGACGCCCGGCCGGAAGAAGGAGGGCGGCCTCCACCAGAACCTCTTCGACAGCGACGGAAACCTGAAAGGCAGTGCCCGGTTCGTCCCAGACGACGGGGTCGAGCACGAGCCCCTTGTCGTCACCGAGACGGTCTTCATCACCGTTGAAGAGCGGCGACGCACTGAGGCCGATGAGCAGTTCGAAGAGGCCGTCCGTGAATTGCTCAAGCTGGCGATCGGCTATGGAATTGGGAAGGCGAAACCTCACGTCTCACGGTGGTTGCGAGAATCGGCGCAACCCGCCATCGAGGCCCAACGCGCCAAGGTCGTCGCGCGACGTCGGCGACGTCAACTCCGTCGGGCAGGAGAAGCGGTCGCCCTCGAGATCCCTGACGAGGCGGTTGCTGAACCGCTTCAAGAGGTAGCGGAGGCTGCTGACGAGAATCGCCCCGACATGTCCCTCGCGGAAGCTCAGGCCCGCTACTTGGCTGCGATCGCTGCGAAGGCTTACAGCGAGGAGCAGTTGAGGCTCGTCAACGGCGCCAACATCGTCAACGGAGACGGCATGGCTGAGTTGAAGAGGTCGCTGGCCGAAATTCCTACGGAACACGTCGTCGGTGTCATCGAGACGATGGCCGCCAATCCATCCCTACTAAGCGACGAAGCACTGGCACAACTGGCCAGCATCTTGGGACGTGAAGCGCTCGTTCGTCCGCAAGTCCTTCTCCCCGGTAAATCAGCACCAGTTGCGGCCCGTCCCCTGCGTCTCCGGGGGGACAGGCGCTAGCCGAGCCTGAGGCCGTGGTTCCTCCGGCACGGACGGCTTGTTGCATTTCGTAGGTCTCGTGGTTCACCGCCAGCCCGACGGTGTTACGGGAGGCCTTTGGCCACGGAGTGGCCTCTTTAGGCTGCCTCAACGCTTGGCCGCAAGTTCCGCAGCCCCAGCGCTACAGATTGTCCGACCAGTGCCACAGCCCAGCCAGTCCGGAACGATCCCGAAGAGCGGCACCTCTTCCCTTCGGCCTGGCCGCTTGTTCCTGCCCTCCACCTGAGCGCCACACGTCTGGCACCCACTGTCGCGGGGTGGGGCGATGGATTCCCCGGTGCCCGACTCGCCGCAAGGACCCTGTCAGTGGCCCTGGGTACGTTTTGGCCAGCCGACATTGTGGGCGTCGGATTTTTCTTTCTCGTCGGAGAGGGGGTGATTTCAATGAAGGTTGCGGCCTATCACTCCAGCAATCAATCGGACCCGGACGTTTACCACGACCACTCCGACTGCCCCACTGGACAGCAGATTCCGTCGTACAACAAGCTCTCCGGCACGGGGGGCTACCCGCGGTGCAAGCAGTGCGTAGACAAGGGGTGACTACTCGGCGCTCCCTGCGTTCACGACGCGGGGAGCGCCGTCGTCCTGGAGACGGTCAGTGCCCCACGACACCCGTAATCACGGTGTGACGATGTCGATAAGGCGGATGACTTTGGGGGCGGGATATCGCTACCTGATGTCCTCGGTCGCCCGGCTCGACGAGGTCGGCCCGGCCGCCGGCCTCACCGCCTACTACGGAGCCGAAGGCACACCACCCGGCCGATTCCTCGGCGCCGGCCTCGCCGGTCTCGCCAAGGGAGCAGGCATCCAGCCAGGCACCGAAGTCACTGAAGAAGCCCTCTGGCGCATGCTCGGCATGCTCCAAGACCCCGTCACCGGCGAACCCCTCGGCCAGATCCCACACGCCACCCCCGCCACCGTCATTGACCGTTTCGGCCGTACCCGCAAGGCCCCCAAGACCGTCGCTGGTTTCGACCTCACCTTCTCCGCACCCAAGTCCGTCAGCGTTGCCTGGGCCTTGGCCGACGACGCCACACGAGCCCGCATCTACGCCTCCCACCGCCGAGCCCTCGAAGCCGTCATCGAATACGGCGAATCGCAAGTATTCGCAACCAGACTCGGCAAGGGTGGCGTCGTCCAGGAAGACATCCGCGGCGTCGTCGCGACCGCGTTCGACCACTGGGACTCCCGCTCCGGCGACCCCCAACTCCACACCCACGTCGTCGTCCTCAACCGCGTGCAGGCGGTCAGCGACGGCAAGTGGCGCACCCTCGACTCCAAGGCCCTATTCCGTGCCGCCGTCGGCATGTCCGAGCTCTACAACGGCATCCTGGCCGACCGGCTCACGGCTGATCTCGGCTGGACCTGGACCCCCGAGCAGCGCCGCCGTTCCGCCGAACCCAAGTGGGAAGTCGCCGGTGTCTCCGCAGAACTCCGCGACCACTTCTCCCAGCGCACCACCGCGATCGAGGCCGCCAAGGATGACCTCGTCACCACGTTCACGGCCTCCCATGGCCGCGAACCCACGGCCCGCGAAGTCATCCAACTGCGCCAACACGCCACCCTCACCACTCGCGAGGACAAGCACCTGCGACCCCTGCGCGACCTCATCACCGATTGGCGCGACCGCGCCGAAACCTTCATCGACCAAGGACCCGAACGGTGGGCCGCGTCCCTCACCCGCGACACCGCGCCGACGCTCCGATCCGCCAACGACATCGACGATGGGATCCTCCGCGACGCAGCCAAAGTCGTGCTCGCCAAGGTCGCCGACAAGCGAGCCACCTTCACCCGCGCGAACCTCTTCGCCGAAGCCCTCCGCGAGCTTCACGGCATCCGGTTCGCCACGCCCGCCGACCGCACCTCCGTGGCCGGCAAGACCGCCACCTACGCCACCGAACTCGCCGTCCAACTCACCCCACCCGATGTCGGTCGCGTTCCCGACGGGCTCCGCCGCACCGACGGCACCACCAAGTTCGTCGCCCGCGACAGCGAGGTCTTCGCCACCCAGGAACTCCTTGACGCCGAAGCCCGCCTCCTCGACGCCGCGGCTGCCGAAGACGCGCCCGTCGTACCGGCCGCAACCGCCTTCGCCATCACCGAGCAAACCCTGCCCGGACGCACCCACCACCTGTCCGCCGAGCAGGCAGCTGCGGTCAACGCGGCCGTCACCTCCGGTCGCCGCGTAGACCTCCTCGTTGGTGCCGCCGGCACAGGGAAGTCCACCGCGATGGCCGGAGTTCGGGCCGCTTGGGAAGCCACCCACGGCCCGGGATCCGTTGTCGGACTTGCCCCCTCGGCCGCAGCCGCTGAGGTACTCGCCGACGCAGTCGGCGTGCCCACCGAGAACACCGCCAAGTGGATCAGCGAGCAAGACCGCCTCCCTGAACACAAAGCAAAAGCTGATGGGTATGCCGCCCAGGTGGCTCGCGCGTACCCGTCACGTGGCACTCGCGAACTGGAGGAACAGACCGTAGATGCTCAGGCGGCATATGAGCGCTGGGCTCTGCGTCCTGGGCAACTGGTGATCGTGGACGAGGCGTCGATGGCGGGCACGTTCGACCTGGACCGGATCGCCACCGCGGCGACCGAGGCGGGCGCGAAGGTGCTGCTGGTGGGGGACTGGGCGCAGCTGTCGCCCGTGCAGGCAGGGGGAGCTTTCAAGCTCCTCACGCATGCTCGGCCCGATGCGCCAGCGCTCCACGACGTTCGCCGGTTCCGTCACGAGTGGGAACGCGACGCCAGCCTCGACCTGCGCGCTGGCCAGGCCTCGGTCGCAGCGACGTACGCCGCTCAGGGACGAGTCGAGTCCGGGACGCGCGAGGACATGGTCGACCTCATCTTCGACGGATGGAAGCAGGACGTGAAGGCCGGCCAGACCTCACTGATGGTCGCGGCGGACGCAGAGACTGTGCGCGACTTGAACGCGCGAGCCCGGGCACACCGACTTGCTGCAGGCGAGGTCAGCGACACGTGCACACGGCTCGGGGATGGGACCGCTGTCGGAGTTGGTGACGTCGTCGTGACCCGGCTCAACCGACGCGCCCTAGTGACGGGCAACGGGTGGGTCAAGAACGGCGACGACTGGATCGTGCAATCCATCGACGAGAGAAGTGCGATGCGAGTTCGTCGCGCCAATGGGGGAGCGGTAGCCGTGCTTCCACCTGACTACGTCGCCGTGAACCTCGAACTCGGCTACGCCACTACGGCCCACAGGGCCCAAGGCCGGACTGTGGACACCGCACACGCGTACATCACTGCGACGACCGTGCGCGAACCCCTCTACGTCATGGTCACAAGGGGGCGGGAGTCCAACCGGCTCTACGTCGACACCACGTTCGACCCGGACGCCGCCACCGGCCATGGCGAGCACGCTCAGTCCGACCCGATCGACATCCTCCAAGCTGCGATCACCACAAGTGGCGCCGACCTGTCCGCCACCGAGACCCGCCGCCTGGAGGAAGCCGCAGCCACAGCCCGGTGGCGCCTCGAATCCCAAGGCGCCGCGGCCATTACAGCGGCACGGAGCCATCCTGATCGTTGGCTTTGAATCCCTCTACCCAGAGGCGGCAGGTGCAAGTCCTGCCCCGGCTACAAAGAGAGTGCCTGACCTGCGGAAACGCAGATCAGGCCCCCGCTGCTTTGCCCGGACGATCGGCCCTCGTACGTCCGGGCTACGGTCTCCGTCACAAGTTCCTTCCGGCTCCGGTGCCCGCTCGGTAGAGCGGTGCCCTCCCTCGGTGGGCTGTCGTACCGCCGATGCATGGCGCAGATCACGCACTAAGAACAGTGCGGTGACTTGGACGCCCCCTTTGAACCCGGCCGTGTCGCCTCGCCCGGCGCACAACTGTCCCCGCCCACCGATAGGATTCCCCGCGAGGCGCGCCCCTCTCCAGGCGGTGCAGTCCGGGTCGAGCAGGGGAGAGCATGACGACAGCAGCAGCCAACCGCAACCTCGCAGTCGCGAAGCTGTCCAAAGAGGACGAGTTCTACACGCAACTGTCCGACATCGAGAAGGAGCTGCGGCACTACCGGAAGCACTTCAAGGGCAAGGTCGTCTACTGCAACTGCGACGACCCGCGCGTGTCGAATTTCTTCCACTACTTCAGCCACAACTTCGAGAAGCTCGGCCTGAAGAAGCTCATCGCTACTTGCTACAAGAACCAAGATCTCGACCTGTTCAGCCAGAACGACGCTGAGCAGGCCATCTGCCTTGAGTACGAGGGCGACACGAGCGGCAACCGGATCCCCGACCGGGACGAGATCGAGGTCAGGGCCTTGCGGGGCGACGGCGACTTCCGCGGCGCGGAGACCATCGAGCTGCTGAAGCAGGCCGACATCGTCGTTACCAACCCACCGTTCTCGCTCTTCCGGCCGTACGTCCAGCAGCTGATTGATTACGACAAGAAGTTCCTCATCGTCGGGAACCAGAACGCGATCAGCTACAAGGAGATCTTCCGGCTGATCCAGGCCGACAAGCTCTGGCTGGGCCACAACAACGGCGACATGAAGTTCCGCGTTCCGGACTACTACGAGGCGCGCACGACGCGGTTCTGGGTCGACGAGGAAGGGCAGAAGTGGCGCAGCCTGGGGAACGCCTGCTGGTTCACCAACCTCGACATCTCCAAGCGCCATGAGGACCTGATCCTCTACAAGTCCTACTCGCCGGAGGAGTACCCGAAGTACGTCAACTTCGACGCGATCGATGTCAGCCGCTACAAGGACATCCCTGCGGACTACGACGGCGTCATGGGCGTCCCGGTCACGCTCCTGGACCAGTTCAATCCGGACCAGTTCGAGCTCGTTGGCAACAGCGACGACGCGCAGCAGATGAAGGAGATCGGCGTCAGGCCACTGGGCGAAGAATTCATCCGGGCCTACCGTGAGGCCGGCGGGACCGGCCACCGCACCCAAGGGATGCGAATGCTCGGGCTGATGGATCCGCACCCCCGCGTCGTCTTCAAGCGCATCCTCATCCGTCGCAAAGGTGCAGCGTCATGAAGATCGAGCTGAAGCGGATCCAGGTCCGTGACCTCGTCGAGGGCTACGAGGACAACGAGGAACTGGGTGTCCGTGCCTACGAGGGCAACCTCGACGTGCGCCCGCCCTACCAGCGCGAGTTCGTCTACAGGGACAAACAGCGCGACGCCGTCATCGAGACCGTGCGCCGCGACTTCCCGCTCAACGTCATGTACTGGGCTGTCCAGGACGACGGCACGTTCGAGGTCATCGACGGCCAGCAACGCACAATCTCGATCTGCCAGTACGTCGAGGGCGACTTCTCCATCCTGATCGGCGGCCACCAGCTCGCCTTCCACAACCTCCAGGACGACCAGAAGGACCAGATCCTCGACTACGAGCTGATGGTTTACCTCTGCCAGGGCTCGGATTCCGAGAAGCTTGACTGGTTCAAGACGATCAACATCGCCGGGGAGAAGCTCACCGACCAGGAACTGCGCAACGCCGTATATCACGGACCTTGGGTGACCGCGGCCAAGAAGTATTTCTCGAAGACGGGCTGTCCGGCCTACGGCATCGCCAGCGACTACATGACCGGCTCGCCGATCCGCCAGGACTACCTCGAGACAGCGATCGAGTGGATCAACCCCGGCAAGGTCGACGAGTACATGCGCGACCACCAGCACGACTCGAACGCCAACGAGCTTTGGCTTTACTTCAAAGAGGTCATCGACTGGGTCGAGACCTCCTTCCCGAAGAAGCGCTCTCAGATGAAGTCGGTCAAATGGGGCCCGCTGTACAACCAGCACAAGAGCACGAGCCTCGATTGGACCAAGCTCGAGGAGCGGATCGCCGCGCTTATGGCTGATCCGGACGTTAAGAACAAGCGGGGGATCTACGAGTTCGTGCTCGGCGGCGATGTCGACACGAAGCTCCTCGACGTTCGAGTCTTCGACGAGAAGATCAAGCTCGCGGCGTACGGCAAGCAGACGGTGGCGGCCGAGACTGCCGGGACGTCTAACTGCCCCATGTGTGCAGGCGGCAGCAACAACAACGCGACTCGCATTTACGAGCTGAGCGAGATGGACGCCGACCACGTGACCGCCTGGAGCAAGGGCGGCGCTTCGGACCTTGCCAATTGCGAGATGCTCTGTGTCCCGCACAACCGATCCAAGGGCAACAGATGACCCTCGGTCTGACATCGTCGTAAGGGGGCGACCGTGCCAAGAGGCGACAGCCTGCCGACGGTCTGGGAGCGGCCGCCGCACACCAAGGCCAAGCACGACATCCTCACGCGGTACCTCGGCGCGTGGTTCGGCATCTTTGGCCGCAGCAGGTACCACCGGGCTGTGAACGTCCTCGACGGCTTCGCGGGGCCCGGCCGC
The DNA here is from genome assembly GCF_000768695.1 of Knoellia aerolata DSM 18566. Lineage (GTDB taxonomy): Bacteria > Actinomycetota > Actinomycetes > Actinomycetales > Dermatophilaceae > Knoellia > Knoellia aerolata. The sequence continues at coordinate 10,642 of NZ_AVPL01000030.1, read as the reverse complement.
TACGACGAGGACGAGCCCGGATCGCCGGTGCTGACGCTCAGCACGTTGCTGGACCACCGCTCGTTCCCCGACTTCGGCGACACCAATTTCACGTTCGTCTTCAACGAGTGGGACGACGCGCGGTACGCCTCTCTCAAGGTCGTGCTCGCGGACGTGCAGGCGAGCCGTGCACCGTGGCCGAAGACCGTGCGGGTGCTCGACCGCAACCAGAACTTCCAGGACTTGGCGCGCGAGCTGCTGGGCTCCATCCCCGCCGGCAAGCAGCTGGCTCCCACCTTCGCGTTCATCGACCCGTTCGGGTACAAGGACGTGCCGATGGCACTGATCCGCGACCTGGTCAGCCACCCGTCCTGCGAGCTGTTCATCTACTTCGATTTCAACAGCGTCAACCGGTTCGCCAACGCGGGCAACGTCGACCCGCACTTCACGGCGCTCTTCGGCTGCGACGACTACAAGAACGCACCCGCCGCCGATGACGGCCGCGGGCAGTACATCCACGACCTGTACGAGCGGCAACTGCGCCAGGAGTGCAACTTCGCACACATCTGCAGTTTCGAGATGGTCAACATGAGCGGCCACACCGGGAGCTACCTCTTCTTCTGCACGCGCGACGACCAGGCCTACGACAAGATGAAGGAGGCGATGTGGAAACTGGCTCCCGGCGGCGGCTACAGGTTCGACGACCGTCTCGCCAATCAGGACGTGCTTTTCGGGGACGAGGCCAACACCGGGCCGCTCCAGGACGAGCTAGCACACCACTTCGCCGGCCAGAGGGTGACCTTCGAGGAGGTCTGCCAATACGTCGTCACAAAGACGCCGTTCCACAGCGGTCAGGTGAAGACCAAGACCCTGAAGCCGATGCAGGCAGCCGGGCGCATCTCTGCACCGAACCAGAAGAAGAAGGGCACGTTCCCCGACGGTACGCTCATCGAGTTCCCGGCACTGACCAGCTGAGTGCGGGTCTGCTTAGAGCGCTGCAGCCAGCCGCGGCATCTCGTCCCAGGTGCGCCCGTCGAGCTCGCGCCCGTTGGCCTTCGGCGTCCGGCCGCCCCACTGCTTGAAGAAGAACGCCACGCTGGCGTCGACGCACTGGTCGCGGATGTCCTCCACCCACGCCGGGTCCATCGGCCGCCCGCGGGGCCCAGATTCGCCGCCGGCGATGACCCAGTCGATGCCGTCGAGCTTCAACGCGGGAAGCGCGGTCAGCAGCGGCTCGCATGACAGGAACCGCGTGGATGCCGGCACAGCACGCAGGTGATCGATCCGGTCGACGGCGTCGAACGACTCCACCGAGACGCCCATCCACAGGTTCTCTGGCCAGTCGAGTTTGTCGGCGATCCTCGCCGTCCGGTGGGCTCGCTTGGTGAGCACCTGGTACGTGTGCTGCGGCGTCTCGCGGATCACGTCGAACACGTCGCGGATGAAGTCGAGCGGCACCTTGGCGTGGAACAGGTCGCTCATCGAGTTCACGAACACGACCTTGGGCGTGCGCCACGCGTGCGGCTGCGCCAGGGAGCGCGGATGCGTGGTCACCCCGAAGCCGGGCCCGGACGTCCTCGGATCGCCGTCGTTCTGGTACTTCTCCGCGCCCATGGCCTTGAGGCGCTTCGCAAGCGCCAGCGCGTAGCAGTTGTCGCAGCCGGCCGCGACCCGGTCGCAGCCGGTGACGGGGTTCCAGGTAACCTCGGTCCATTCGATCGCACTCTTCGTGGCCATCTCATTCCACCCCTCTCAACCCGATGGGAGTGCTGAGGCATGAACAGCACCGGCGGTCACATTCGTCACTCTAGTCCCACGCGCTGACGTGTCCCGCGAACTCGAGGACCAGCCGGGGCGGGATCCTCGGGCAGCGGACCGTTCGTCGTGTCCGGTGGGCTCGTGATGCGGCCCGTGGTCTGACGCGCGGCTTGGGTACTCACGAGGTCTCTTGACATCAAGATTTCGTGCATCATCTCGTGCAACATCTCACGGCAAATCGGGGTTGCTCACGGTAACTCGCCCGCCGACCGCCACTCGCCCGGAAACGACAAAGCCACAGGTCAGAGGGCATCTGACCTGCGGCTTTGGTGGTGGCCAGGGACGGGGTCGAACCGTCGACCTTCCGATTTTCAGGGGGAGTCTCCTTCCGGCTTGCCTGGCCATGCACCCAGTCGTGCCCCTTGGAACCCGTTCTCCCATCAGTGATGCCCGTTCCCTCCCGGGAGCGCGCACAGCGAAGGGAGAGCGCGATGGTGGACCTGAAGGCAGTGGAGCCGAAGCCACGTCCTCTGTGGCATGCCGAGGATGTGGCTGAGTATCTCGGCGTGCCACTCAAGACGCTGTACAAGTGGCGCCTCGAGAAGCACGGTCCGCCGTGCGCCCGCATTGGCAAGCACCTGCGGTACGTGCCGGATGACGTCGTGGCGTGGGTGGAGAGCTGCAAGCGGTCCGCGTCATGAGGTGCCAACATGGCTAGGCAACCGCTTCCCCTGGGGTCGTGGGGGAGGATTCGACTCGATCCGGGCCGCAACGTGCGCAAGGGCCGGCCGACGTCGTGGCGCGCTCGGACGCAATACCGGGACTTCGACGGAGTGACTCGACCCGTGGAGGCGGGGGCGCGAACCAAGACGGAGGCGGAGGCAAAACTCCTCCGGCTCCTGCAGGACCGCGCGACCATCCGCCATGGCGGCGCATTGCGCCCAGCCGACAAGTTCTCAGTGGCTGCCGAGTTGTGGATGAGCCGAATCACCGACTTGGTGGCCGACGGTCGACGGTCCCCAGGGACGCTCGACACCTATCGGCGTCATCTCGACAACCATGTCCTTCCGGCCCTGGGGGAGGTGCGGCTGGGGGAGATCACCACCCCGTTGGTGGACCAGGTGATTCGCACCATCAAGACCAAGGTGAGCCCGGCGACCGCCAAGTCGTGCCGCAGTGTCATCTCCGGCGTGGTGGGGCTCGCGGTGCGCCTTGGTGCGATGCGGACCAACCCAGTGCGCGACGCCGAGCCCTTGTCGGTCAAGCCACGACGCCGGCCGCGGGCCCTCGACAAGGAGGAACGGGACGCCTGGTTCGCAACGTTGGCCGCGGACCCGAGAGCGGTCAAGGCGGATCTGCCCGATCTCACCCTGTTCATGCTGTCGACGGGTGTGCGGATCGGCGAGGCGCTGGGCCTGTTGTGGAGCGAGGTGGACTTGGACCTCGGTCAGGTCGAGATCACCCAGCAGGTGATCCGCGTTAAGGGTCGCGGTCTGCTCCGGGCGGCCACCAAGTCGTCGGCGGGGGAGCGCGTGCTCCATCTGCCCGAGTCCTGTCTCGCGATGCTCACGGCACGTGCAGCCCAGGGGATTCGCGACAGCGAGCCTGTCTTCTGCGACGCCCTGGGTGGCCACCGGGACCCCAGCAACGTGCGCCGCGACCTCCGGAACGCGCGCTCACCGGTGGGCAGTCAGGCACGGGTCGACCTCGGAAAGCAGCTCGCCGCTGCACGCAATTCAGCCGGTCTCACCCAGCGCGAGGCGGCCGCTCAACTGAACTGGCCCCGCACCCGTGTGGGCCTCGCCGAGCACGGACGCATTCGTCTCCCTCGGGCCGACGTGCTGACGGTCTTGGACGCCTACGCCGTCCCCAATCGACAGAGACAGCCGATTCTCGACCTCGCCGAGGTGGCAGCCGAGCCGGTCGAGGGTGACGCGCTGTCGTGGATCACGTCCCACAACTTCCGCAAAACGACGGCGACGATCCTCGACGAGGCGGGTCAGTCGGCGCGCGCGATCGCTGATCAACTAGGCCACGCTCGGCCCTCGATGACCCAGGACGTCTACATGAGTCGTGGGACGAAGAATCCGGGCGCTGCGGCGGCCCTCGAGCAGGCCATGGGGAACAAGGAAGAGCCCAAAAACAGGGCATAAACCGGGGGCTCACGCCAGCAGGCCAAGACCGTAAGGTCCTGGCCTGCTGTTTTGTGCGCCATCAGGGACTCGAACCCCGAACCCGCTGATTAAGAGTCAGCTGCTCTGCCAATTGAGCTAATGGCGCGCGAGCGGAGACATTAGCAAAGGTTCGGCCGGGTTGCGAAATCGACGTCGCCCCGCACGGTCCACTCCGTCAGGTGCCGTCCCGGTCCCGGCGGATGGCGTGGAAGGTCGCTGCGACGGCGGCCGCGAGGACGCCGAACCCGACGACCCACACGACCAGGGGCGTGCCCCCCGACGTGCCCCGCTCGTCGGCGGCGACGGCCGACGGCGAGGGGGACGCCTGCGGCGTCGACGGCGTGGCCGAGGCGCTCCGCGAGGGTGGCTCGGCCGACGGGCTCGGCGCCGCCGACGGGGAGGCCTGCGGGTCGCCGGCGATGGTGAACGCGGTCGACCCGGAGATCGGGTGCGAGTCCGCACTGACGACGCGGTAGGTGATCTTGTAGGACCCGGCGGCGATCGGCTGGGCGACCGGCACGGTGACCGTCGGGCCAGTGACGGTGGCATCCGCGTCCACGACGGCGCCCCCCTCCCCGTCGGTCACCCGCACCGTGACGAACTCCGGGTTGATGTCCTCGTTGAAGGTCAGGACGAGCTCGCCGGGAGAGGCCGGGACGGTCGCCCCGTCGGCCGGGGAGCTCAAGAGCAGCCGCGAGTGGGCGCGGGCCGGGAGCGCGGCGACGCCGAGACCGACCCACGCCGTGATGAGCAGCAGGGCCAGGGCCCGAGTCGTCGTTCGCATGGGCCCAGTCTGCACAACGCCCCCGGGCATGACGAAAGCCCCTGCGGTGCAGGGGCTTTCGTTTGGGGTGAGCGACGGGGCTTGAACCCGCGACCCCCGCGACCACAACGCGGTGCTCTACCTGCTGAGCTACGCCCACCAAGGTCACTGCCCGGCATACGAACGAGTCCAGCCGAGGCAGCGCGAACTATCGTACCTGCTCGGCGGGGGTGGTTCCGACCACGTCGGTCGGTGCGGCCGGCGCCGGTGCGGAGTGGTCCACGAGGTGGTCGGCCGCGATGGCGCGCAGCTCCTCGCTGCCGCGTCCGGGAGGGTCGACGAAGACGGCGGCGCGGTAGTAGCGCAGCTCGGCGATCGACTCCTTGATGTCGGCCAGCGCACGGTGGCCACCCGACTTCTCGGGCGCCGAGAAGTAGGCGCGGGGGTACCACCGGCGGGCCAGCTCCTTGATCGAGGACACGTCGATGATCCGGTAGTGCAGGTGCTCCTCGAGCTCGGTCATGTCCCGGGCGAGGAAGCCTCGGTCGGTCGCGACGGTGTTGCCGCCGAGCGGCGCCTTGCGCGGCTCCGGCACCCAGGCGCGGACGTACTCGAGGACGCGCTGCTCCGCCTCCTCGATGCTCACGCCGCCGGCCAGCTCGTCGATGAGGCCCGAGGAGGTGTGCATCTCGCGGACGAAGTCCCCCATCTGGGCCAGCGCCTCCTCCGGCGGGCGAATGACGACGTCGACCCCCTCACCGAGGACGTTGAGCTCGAAGTCGGTGACGAGCGCGGCCACCTCGACGAGGGCGTCGTGCTCGAGGGAGAGCCCGGTCATCTCGCAGTCGATCCAGACGATGCGGTCGGTGAGGGCTCGGACAGGCGTGGCGGACATGGCCTCCACTGTATGGCGCTGGACTAGTCTCGATGTCCATGAGTGGGGAGCAGGCCGTCGGCGCGAACACCTCCGGTTCACGGCATCCGGGCACCCACGGGCACGGCGTCCACCACGGTCGCGCGCTCCTGCGGCGCTGGGTGCTCGTCGGTGTCGCGACCGCCGGGTTCGGGGTCGCCGCCCTGACCGTCGCCGTCGCCATCGGGGCCGCCGCCGGCGTGAGCGCGACCCTCCTCGGGCTCGTCGTCGCGATCATCCCGCTGGGCATCGTCGTGCCGACCTTCATGTGGCTCGACCGCTTCGAGTCCGAGCCGACCCGCTATCTCGTCCTGGCGTTCCTCTGGGGAGCCCTCATCGCGGTCCTCATCGCGATGGGGCTCAACACGGCCGGCCAGCTCGTCCTCTGGGGCACGATCCCCGCCGACGAGTCGTTGGCGCTGACCGCCGTCTTCGTCGCCCCCGTCGTCGAGGAGGCCGCCAAGGGCCTGCTCGTCCTCCTCGTGTGGCGCTTCGCCAAGAGGGAGTTCGACGGCATCACCGACGGCATGGTCTACGCCGGGGTGACCGCCGCGGGCTTCGCGTTCACGGAGAACATCCAGTACCTCGCGCTCGCCTGGGCGGAGCACGGGCAGGACGGCCTCACCGCGACCTTCGTCGGCCGCTGCCTGCTGTCACCGTTTGCGCACCCGATGTTCACGATCTGCATCGGCATCGGCATCGGGATCGCCGCGACCTCCCGGCGCGGGGTCGTCCGAGTGCTCGCACCGCTCCTCGGCTTCGTCATCGCGGTCCTCGCTCACGCCACGTGGAACCTCGCGGCGGTGAGCGGCGGCGAGGGGCTCATCGCCGTCTACCTCCTCGTCCAGGTGCCGCTCTTCCTCGCGTTCCTCGGGTTCGTCGTCTGGGTGCGCCGCCGCGAGGGCCGGCTCATCGGCCAGTTCCTCCACCCGTACGCCGACGCGGGGTGGTTCTCGCCGGCGGAGGTGTCCATGCTGTCCTCGATGCCGCGCCGTCGTGAGGCGCGCCAGTGGGCCCGGACCAACGGCGGCCGCGCCGGCCTGCGCGCGATGGCGGACTTCCAGGACGCCGCGAGCGAGCTGGCCCTGCTCCGGCGGCGCATGCACCATTCGGCCGCCGACGCGCGGGCCGTCACCGAGGAGCGCGAGCTGCTCGACGCCGTGGTCGAGCACCGCCACGACTTCGCCGGTCAGGTGCCCTGATGCCGGACCGCTCCTCGGTCGTCGAGCTGGCGCAGTCCCTTGCTCCCGACCTCGTCGCGCTGCGGCACGACCTGCACCGCCACCCCGAGCTCGGCAACGACCTGCCTCGCACCCAGCGGGCCGTCGTCGAGGCCCTGGCGGGCCTCGACCTCGAGATCACCCTCGGTCGGCACCTGAGCAGCGTCGTCGCCGTCCTCCGTGGCCGGGGCGGGCGTCAGGGCGACCCGGGCGACCCGGGCGACCCGGGCGACCCAGGCGAGCCGAGGCCCGTCGTCCTGCTCCGCGGTGACATGGACGCGCTGCCGGTCACCGAGGCGACCGGTCTGGGCTTCGCGTCCGAGCGCCCCGGGCTCATGCACGCCTGCGGTCACGACCTGCACGTCGCCGCTCTCGTCGGGGCGGCGCGCATCCTGCACGAGCGCCGCGACGACCTCGCCGGAGACGTCGTCCTCATGTTCCAGCCGGGGGAGGAGGGCCCCGGAGGGGCCGAGCCGATGCTGGCCGAAGGACTGCTCGACGTGGCCGGCCGTCGGGTCGACGCGGCATACGCCGTGCACGTGTATGCCGCGGAGCACCCTCGCGGGGTGTGGTTCGGCCGCCCGGGTCCCCAGATGGCCGCGGCGGACGAGGTGCGGATCAGGGTGCTGGGCAGGGGTGGTCACGGCTCGCAGCCGCACATGGCCCTCGACCCTGTGCCGGTGGCGTGCGAGGTGGTGCTCGCGCTCCAGACGATGGTCACCCGCCGATTCGACGCGTTCGACCCTGTCGTCGTCACGGTCGGCCGGATCAGCTCCGGGACCGTCAACAACGTCATCCCCGACACGGCCGAGATCGACGCGACGCTGCGCACCTTCTCCCCGGAGCACCGCGCGCTGGCCCACGCGGAGATCCACCGCGTGGCGGAGCACGTCGCCGCGGCGCACCACCTCAGCGCCACCGTCGAGATCAGCGGCGGGTACCCGGTGACCGTCAACGACCCCGACGAGTTCGCCTTCGCGCGGGCCACGGTGGTGGACCTATTCGGCGCCGAGCGGTGGGCCGACATGGTCAACCCGGAGGCCGGCGCCGAGGACATGTCGTTCGTCCTCGAGCAGGTGCCGGGCGCGTACCTCAACATCGGCGCCTGTGTCGTCGACGACCACACGACCGCGGACGACAACCACTCCCCGCGCGCGGTCTACGACGACTCGGTCATCCCCGACGTCGCGGCGCTCCTGGCCGAGCTCGCCCTGCGGCGCACGGCCGCGGGCGCTCAGCGCCGCTGAACCCGCACCGTCAGGGGCCGCGTCGTGAGGACGGCGACGGCGGCGCGGTGGTCCGCGGCGCCGACGTCGACGTCGCCCACCTGCGTCGCCCCCGGCGGGTGCTGCGCCGCCCGCCACTCCACGAGGGCCGCCGGCTCGCCCGGCGCGGACACCACGACCTGGCTCGGGTCGACGACGAGCCCGTGGCCGGTGGCCTTGAGGATCGCCTCCTTGCGCGCCCAGGTCAGCGCCCGCGCGGCGAGCAGCGCGTCGCCGTGGAGCCCGTCGAGGTGGGCCACCTCGCTGGCATCGAGGGTCACCGCGTTGAAGCCGTCGAAGTCCGCGGACTCGAGGTCCTCGACGTCGACGCCCACCTCCCCGAGTCGGGTCACGGCGGCGACGGCGAGGTGCTCCCCGTAGGACACCGACACGTGGACGTCGCGCATGCCCACCACGTGCGGCTTGCCGTGCCGGTCGGTCCCGCAGGTGGCGCAGCGCTTGACGAACGCGAGGGTCCGAGGGTCGGCGCCGGTCTCCTCCGCGACGAGGCTGCGCAGCAGGGCGTGGGCCGTGACGAAGGGGTGGGGGTCCGCCTTGCGTGCCGCGCGCTCGCGCTCGCCGGCGTCGAGGAGGTCGAGAAGGTCGTGGAGCCGCAGGTCGTCGACCACCGGGGTGGCGCCGACGACGACTGACATGAGCCGATCATGTCATCACCGGTCTGCACGGTGTCCGACTCCGCGGAGCCGGGGTACGTTCGCCGGTGTGGAGCACGTGGAGGTCGGGGGCGGGGTGCGGGTCGCCGTCGAGCGGGTCGGGTCGGGCCCACCGCTCGTCCTCGTCCACGGGGCCGCGCTCGACTCCCGCAGCTGGCGGCCGCAGCTCGACGGGCTGAGCGACGAGCTCACCGTCGTCGCATGGGACGAGCCCGGGGTGGGCCGGTCCTCGGCGGTCCCGGACGACTACACCCTCGCGGACTTCGCCGACGCCCTGGCCGCGGTCGTCGTCCACCTCGGCCTGGGGCCCGCGCACGTCGGCGGGCTCTCGTGGGGCGGCACCGTGGTGCTCGAGTGCTACCGCCGCCACCCGCGGCTCTTCGCGACCCTCGTCCTCGTCGACACGTATGCCGGGTGGAAGGGCTCGCTTCCCGCCGACGAGGTGCGTGCCCGGGTCGAGGGGGTCCGGGCCATGCTGGCCGCGACACCGGAGGACTTCGACCCCACCCTCCCGGGGCTGTTCGCGGGGGAGCCGCCCGCCGAGCTCGTCGCCGCGATGGCGGAGATGGCGGCCGACGTGCGACCCGGGACGCTGGAACGCGAGCTGGGCCTCATGGCCGAGACCGACCTCAGCGACGTGCTGCCCCGGGTCGCGGTGGCGACCCTGCTGGTGTGGGGAGAGCTCGACGCACGGTCACCGCTGCGCGTGGCCCGCGAGTTCGCCGCCGCGATCGCCGACGCCGAGCTCGTCGTCATCGAGGGTGCGGGTCACGTCAGCCCGCTCGAGCGGCCCGACGAGGTGAACGCCGCCATCCGGGCGTTCGTGCGTAGGCACACCCTGAGGACCTGATCGCGGTCTCGGCGTGGCGCCGGGTCGAGAGTGGGACAGTGGAGGACGACGCTCACGTCACCGAGGAAGCACGGGACCGATGGCAGTGGCACCGCAGCACCGAGCCGACGTCGAGGCCATCCTGGCGACGCGGACGCACCAGGGCGCCGACTTCTGGGCGACACCGGAGGGAGGGCTGGCCAAGGGTGGGCCGTTCTCGACGCTCGAGGCTCCGGCGCTGCTCGTCGAGCTCGGCGTGGAGGCCTCGCACGAGGTCCTGCGCGGCGCGGCGGAGCTGCTGCTGGATGCCTGGCGCGAGGACGGTCGGTTCAGGCTGTCGCCGTCCGGCGCGATCTACCCGTGCCACACCATCAACGCCGTCCGGGTCCTGTCGCTCCTCGGCCACGCCTCCGACGACCGGGTGCGACGCTCGTTCCAGCACCTCCTGGGCACGCTCCACGACGACGGCGGCTGGCGTTGCCGGAAGTTCAGCTATGGACGCGGGCCGGAGACCGAGTTCTCGAACCCGGGTCCCACCCTCGCGGCGCTCGACGCACTCCGGCTCGCCGGGCTGGCCGACTCCGCGCCCCCGGGTGCCGTCGACCTGTTGCTCGGCCACTGGGAGACCCGACGTCCGCTCGGGCCGTGCCACTACGGGATCGGGTCCCTCTTCATGCAGGTCGGGTACCCGTTCGGGGGCTACAACCTCTTCTTCTACGTCCACGTGCTGTCGTCCTACGAGCGGGCCCGCGACGACCCCCGTTTCCACGAGGCCCTCTCGGTCCTGCAGTCGCGGCTCGTGGACGGCCGGATCGTCGTCGAGCGCGTCCACCGCTCGCTGGCCGCCCTGGAGTTCTGCCGCAAGGGCGAGCCCAGCGAGCTGGCCACGGCGCGCTACTCCGAGATCCTGTCCCACCTCGACGGCGCGTGAGTCGCCTCGCACGCGCCGCACGCACGCCTCGCACGCTCGGCGTGCTGTGCGCCCCCGTCGACGCTCTCACTGCGTTCGAGGCGCCTGTTGCCTTCTGCCGGCGCACAGCACGCCTCGCACGCTCGGCGTGCTGTGC
>NZ_AVPL01000029.1 GCF_000768695.1 Knoellia aerolata DSM 18566 | reverse complement strand
GGGCCCGGCGCGCTGACGGGTCCGCTCCGGCGACGGCCCGCAGGGCGGGCGCCAGCCAGCCGGCCAGCTGCGGCGCGAGGTCGCGCCGGTCCTCATCCTTGTATGCCGTCACGACGGCCCGCAGCGCGCCGCGCGCCTCTCCCGTGACCCAGCACACCGGCATACCGGGCGGTGGGGGTGTCGGCACGGACGGCCGCGGGGACGGGTACAGCCAGTCGGTCACGTCACTGCGGCAGCGGGCACACAGCGAGGCGCCGGGACGGTGGCAGAGGGCGCAGCTCGACGGCAGGACGAGGTCGACGAGGTCGGAGAGCACGACACGACCCTCCCGCGGGCGGCCACACCACGCCACGGGTCGGGGACGCGCCTGTGGACGACGAGGCCTCCCCTGGCCGGTTGTGGACGGTCAGCGCGCGGGGATGGCGACGTCGGTGCCCTCGCCGAGGGAGAGCCACTGCTGACCCGCTCGCCGCAGCACGGTCCCGCTGGAGGTCGTGACGATGATGTCGCGCTCGCCGCCGCCCGACGTGATGGCGACACCGGTGGGGGTCTCGGCGAGCGCCTGCTCCTCGCCGTCGACCGAGATGATGTAGGGGCGGAGCCGCTCGTTGCTCCCGGCGCGACGTGCGAGGGTGGCCACGGAGAGGTCGGAGAGCCAGACCAGCCCGGTCGGCGCGACCAGCGTCGTCCCCAGCCGCAGGGGCTGGGAGAGCCGCTGGGGAACGCCGCCGGGGCCCCGGGACACCCCGGTCACGTCGATCCGGGCCCCGGAGCCGTCCTCGGCCGTGTGCAGGATCGCGACCCGGTCGCCGTCGGGCGAGGGCTTGGACTCGATGACACGGCGCTTGGCCAGCCACGGGGCGTCGAGGGCGGTGGCGGCGGGGCGGGCCACGGACGGGTCGCCGGTGACGTCGAACACCCAGAGTCGCAGGGCGCTCTGGTCGTCGAGACCGATCCCGCCGGCCCAGAGGAACCCCCGCACGTCGTATGCCGGGTGGCCGACCCTGGTGCCGAAGAACGGCATCTCGTAGCGCGTGGTCCCGCGGAACCGGGACAGCCCCTGGCCGTCCGGGTCGACTGCGGCGACGTCGGTGCCGTCCGGTGACAGGGCGAGCGAGTGGTAGCCCGAGGTGACGTTGACCAGGCCGGACGGGCTGGGCTCCCGCTCGAGGGTGCTCGTGCTCGGCAGGAGGTAGAGCACGTCGCCGCGGCGGATCACCGGCTTGCCGAGCGGCACCTCGGGGAGGACGGGGAAGCCGACCTGCTCGATGGTGCGGACGGGGAGGTCGACGTCGGGGAGCTCGAGGGTGACGTCACCGATCCGGATGGACACGCCCTGCACCGTCGGGTCCTGAAGGAGGGTGGACACGAGCTGCGCCCAGACGTTCTCGCGCTGGGTCTGGTCGGTGGGGACCTGCCCGGTGATCTCGACGCGGGCGACGCCGTCGGCGACGGACACCGAGTCCGCGGTGAGGCGCGAACCGCGCGGGATGTCGTTGCGCACCGCGCCGTCGAGGTATGCCGGCGGGTCGGCGAGCTGCGCCCGTGCGAGCCGGGTGGCGAGGTGGTCGCGGGCGAACCAGCGCCGGTCGGGCACGAGGGCGCGACGGTCGGTCGCGACGTAGTGCAGGTCGTAGGGCTGGAGGAGCCGGCCGAGGTCGGAGGTGGTGAGCCACCGTCCGAACTCCTCGGGCACCGCGCTGATCCGCCACTGCCCCTCGATCCGGGCGAACTCGAAGGCCGCCTGACGCCTCGCCGGCGCGGACGCTGCGACGTAGCGGCCGTCGGCGCCGATCGTGGCCACGACCGCCCCGGACAGGACGGCGGCGTTGGGGGCGCTCGGGGTCACGGTCAGCGGGGTGGTCGTCGAGTAGAGGACGACCTCCTTCTCCGGCGACCACGCCTTGACCGCGTCGGGGGTGAGGAAGCTGCGGGCGGTGTCGTAGTTGCCGTCGCTGGCCGCACCCGCTCGGACGAAGCCGCGCACGATCTGGTCCTGGGTCGCGTCGGCGGCGGGTCCGGGGAAGAAGGCGCGCACCGGCTGGACGTCCCCACCCTGCACCTCCAGCCCGGGCTGGACCGACGTGCCGCTGCCGATGCCGCTGCAGCCGACGAGGACCAGCAGCGCGGTGAGCAGCGCGCCCGCGGTGCCGAGCCGGGCGCGGCGGGGCCGGGCGCCGCTCACGGCCGTTCACCCGGTGAGAGCGCCAGCGGTGACGAGGTGAGCGAGTGACCGGCCTCCTGCGGCAGGGTCAGGCGGAAACGCGAGCCGACGCCGGGCTCGCCCCAGGCCTGCAGCCAGCCGTGGTGCAGCCGGGCGTCCTCGAGGGCGATGGCAAGACCCAGGCCCGTCCCGCCGGTGGTGCGGGCCCGCGCGGGGTCGGCACGCCAGAACCGGGTGAAGACCATCGACGCCTCGCCCGCGCGCAGGCCGACACCGTGGTCCTCGACGACGATGGCCACCGCGCCGTCCTCCGCACGGAGGCGGATGGTGACCGGCTTGCCGTCGCCGTGCTCGATCGCGTTGACGACGAGGTTGCGCAGGATGCGCTCGACCCGGCGCTCGTCGACCTCGGCCTCGATCGGGCCGCGGGCGAGCACCTGGACGGTGGAGCCACGGCGCTCCGCGAGGGGGCGGGCTGCCGCGACGACCTCGGCGACCGTGTCGCGCAGGTCTACGCGGTCGAGCTCGAGGGCTGCGGCTCCGGCGTCGAAGCGGCTGATCTCGAGGAGGTCGGAGAGGAGCGACTCGAAGCGGTCGAGCTCGCCCTGGAGCAGCTCGGCCGAGCGGCTCATCACCGGCTCGAAGTCGGCCCGCGCGTCGTAGATGAGGTCCCCGGCCATGCGGATCGTCGTCAGCGGTGTCCGCAGCTCGTGCGAGACGTCGGAGACGAAGCGCTGCTGGACCCGGCTCAGCCCCTCGAGCTGGCGGATCTGCGCCTGGAGGCTGTCGGCCATGGCGTTGAACGACGTCCCGAGCAGGGCGAGGTCGTCCTCGCCGCGCGCCGGCATACGTTCGTTCAGCTTGCCGGACGCCAGGCGCTCGGCGACCTCGGCCGCGCGTCGGACCGGGGAGACGACCTGCTTGGTGACGACCCACGCCACGGCGCCCAGGAGGACGGTGAGGATGAGCCCGGCCAGCGTGAAGGCCGTGGAGATGAGGCTCATCGTCCGCAGCTCCTGCGTCATCGGGTAGATGAAGTACAGGTCGTAGCGGCCGGCGGTCGGCACCTCGACGCCGCTGCCGACGAACACCGCCGGGACCTGGGCGCCGTCGACGAGGACGTCGTTGACCACCGTCTGCTGGCGGGAGGGGTCGGCGGCCACGGCCTGCCGGAGCTCCTGGCTCACCGAGGCCAGCCCGAGCCCCCCGGACCCGAGCGGGTCGAGGACGGTCGGGCTCGTGTTCTTGGCGCCGCGGATCATCACGACGTAGCGCGAGGGCTGCGGTCCGGCCGGCGTGAGCGTCGACCGCATGAGGTCGAGCGCGATGATGTTGAGCTCCTGCACCGTCGTCGCGGTGGTGTTGTCCCAGCGCTCCTGGGCCTGGGCGGTGAGCGTGCGGGCCTCGTACTCGCTCGTCGCGACCCGGTCCCGGCGCAGGCCGTCGGCGATCTCGCTGTAGAGGTAGGAGCCGAGCAGGGAGACGACGACGAGGCCGAGGACCACGGTCGTCGACACGACGCGGAACTGGAGCGAGCGCCGCCACGTGCGCAGGAGCCAGCGGGCCGCCGAGACGACGCCGCGTCCGGCGGCACGCAGTCCCAGCATCGCCCGGCCACCGATGTGCCGGACGTGCCCGGACAGGGTGGGTGACGGTGACGTCCCGGCGCCGGTGGTGGCGGTCGGCGTCCCCGACATGGTCAGGCCGGTCCGGCCCGGTAGCCGACCCCGCGCACGGTGACGACGATCTCGGGGCGCTCGGGGTCCTTCTCGATCTTGGACCGCAGTCGCTGGACGTGGACGTTGACGAGGCGGGTGTCGCCGGCGTGGCGGTAGCCCCAGACCTGCTCGAGGAGGACCTCGCGGGTGAAGACCTGCCACGGCTTGCGGGCGAGCGCCACGAGGAGGTCGAACTCGAGCGGCGTGAGGTTGAGCGACTCCTCGCCGCGCTTGACCGAGTGGCCGGCGACGTCGACGGCGAGGTCGCCGATGGTGAGGCGCTCGGGCTCGGCGTCGTTGTCGCGGCGGAGCCGAGCGCGGACCCGGGCGATGAGCTCCTGCGGCTTGAACGGCTTGACGACGTAGTCGTCCGCGCCGGACTCGAGACCGACGACGACGTCGATGGTGTCCGTGCGGGCCGTGAGCATGACGATCGGGACGCCGGACTCGGCGCGGATCCGGCGGCACACCTCGAGGCCGTCGATGCCGGGGAGCATGACGTCGAGGAGCACGAGGTCGGGCCTGGTCTCGCGGAAGGCGGCGAGCGCACCCGAGCCGTCAGCCACATGGCTGACCTCGAGGCCCTCGTTGCGCAGCACGATGCCGAGCATCTCCGACAGAGCGAGATCGTCGTCGACGACGAGCACGCGACCCTTCACGGTCAGTCCTCCCTCAGTGGCGACACGACAGACGGGGGCGCTGTCGCTGCGCCAGTGGTCCATGATCCCACAGCGAACTGTGCCCACCGCTCAGCTAGGCCGTGCGTCTACCCCTCAAAGGCCACCATTGCTGAATGCATCAGCAATCTTGATCGCGCCTGGACCGATGATGACGATGAACAGCGCGGGGAAGATGCACAGGAGCAGAGGGAAAAGGATCTTGACGGTGACCTTTTGGGCCGCCTCCTCCGCCCGCTGACGGCGAGCGATGCGCATCTCCCTGGTCTGCTCCCGCAGAACCGCTGCCACCGGAAGACCCATGCGATCTGCTTGGACCAGGGCGCTGACGAATGTCTTGACCTCTGCCGCCGTCGTTCGTGCGCCGAGAGCCGCGAAGGCGTCGGCACGCGATTTCCCGATTTGGATCTCCGAGAGCACGCGCGCGAACTCACCCCCGATCGGACCGGTCACGGTCTTCGCTACTTGGAGGATTGCGGCATCGAAGCCCTGTCCTGCCTCGACGCAGACCGTGAGCATGTCGAGTGCGTCTGCCAAGCCTTTGCGCATCTCGGTCTGGCGCTTCATGCCCATGTTGTAGACCAATAGGTCCGGTACGAAGAAGCCAGCTGCACTCAGTGCCACCGCTGCGAGGACGCCTCGGACGTTGAATCCGAGGATGACGAGCGCGAGCACGGCTCCAAGGAGTAGCCCGATGCCCTTGGTGCCCATGATCCGCTCGATGGTCCACGCCGCAGGGTTCCCCGCCTTGTCGAGTGACCTAGCGATGCGGTCCCCGGTTCCACTCGGGGACATCCGGACGGCCACACGACGGAGCCCGCTGATCATGGGGTCCAGAAGTCGGTCGCGGGCCGCGAGTTCGTGCTTCGCGACAGTAGTCCGGGTGGGCGAGTAGTTGACCAGCTCGAGCGAACGTGCGACGCCGCGGCTCTCGCCAGGACCGACGCTTGTGGCAAGGACCGCAACTGCCACGGCCGTGACAACCAAGACGGCACCGAAGAAGAGAAGCATCACTACACCTCGATCTTGACGACGTTGCGCATCCAGAAGATCCCGGCAATCATCGCCAGCACGCCCATGACACTCATGAGGAGCCCGTAGAGCGTGGTCCACAGCAGGCTGACGTACTCGTAGTTGCTCCACATCGAGAACAGGAGCACGCCAATGGGAAGCGCGATGAGAATGTAAGCAGACAACCTGCCTTCGGCCGAGAGCGCTCGCACGTGACGGCGCAGGCCCTCCCGCTCGCGCAGGGTCGCAGCCGTGGTGCGCAAAGTGTCAGCCAGGTTGCCGCCGACCTCGCGTTGGATACGGATGGCCATGGTGGCCCATCGCATGTTGTCGCTGTCCATCCGGTCCGCGGTGTGCTCGAGGGCGTCGGACACGTCAGCGCCGATCCGGGTCTCGGCCAGCGCCCGCGAGAACTCCTTGGCGCAGGGCTCAGGCGCGTCCCGGGCGACCGCGTCGAGCGCCTGAAGCAGGCTGAACCCACTGGCGAGACTTGTGGCGGTCAGCATCAAGACGTCGGGCAACACGAACTCGAACTTGCGGGCTCGACGACGCGCCAAGAAACGAAGGATCAGTGCAGGAAGGAGGAAGCCGGCGACTACCCCCATGAACAGTCCTACCCACGGGGTGCGAGGGATGAGCAGGACATATCCCACCAAGCCACCCACTAACACTGCCAGCACTCGCAGCACGAACCACTCACCAGCTCGCCACGGCAGGTCGGCGCGGTCGAGCAGGGCCATCGTCCTGCTCGTCGACTCTCTCCCGGACATGATCTGTTCGCCCATGTCCACCAGACTTTGGCTGATGGCGCTTGGCGCGGCTTTGGCGTTCTTCCCATTGGGACGGACGCGCCCGTATCCGTAGGCTTCGATGGTCGACACGCGCGCCTTGCGCTTGGACCGGAAGACCGGAGCGAAGGCAACAACGACGAGGACGAAGACACCGAGGAACAATAGGAGGATGGCGAGCGGGAGAAAGATCCTGCTGGGCGAGGTCGCTTTCGGCGTGCCCGCCGAGCCAGCCAGGGTGGGCACGGGTGCTGCAGTGGTCTCCTCCGTGGTCTCGACGATGGGCGCCTCCGCGCCGAGGTCGAGCGTTGCCGTTGCGGTGAACGGCGCCCCGGACGCGACTCCATTGACGACCATGGTCTGCATCCCGGTGAGACCCGGCGGCCGCCGCGCCGTGATCGCGACTTGTGACTCCAACGTCCGTGCGGCCGCGTCGAACGCCGCGGTCACTGCCGCGCGGTTCTCCGCGGTCGCGACGGATCCGCCGCCAGCGGTAGCGAATCGTTGCAGGACGCCGCCGTTTGCTTCCGGACTTTTGAACGCGACGACTTCGACGCGCACCTTGCCTCGCGTCAGCGCCGTGATGGCCGCCTTCAGCTGAGCTGCCTCCCCCGCTGACCCGCCCTTGAGCGCCTCGACCGTGTCCCCGCCGTCGCTGAGAAGGACGATGCTGCGTTCGCCGACGGTGCCTAGCGCTTTGACGGCATCCTGCACTCCCTTGTACAACGCCGTCTCCCCGCGAGACCGCAGACCGTCGACTGCGCGCTGGACAACGACGCGGTCGACCGTGGGCGGGACGTCGACACCCGACGTGGAGGCGAACGACACGACCCCTACCTTGACGTCCTTCGGGACGGCCACAAGGAAGTCCTGGACCGCAGTCCGGACCGTGGCGATTCCGCTGGCCTCCATGGACCCGCTCGTGTCGATGACCAGCATCGTCGTTCGTGGTTTCACGGCGGCCGGCGTCACTGTCACGGGGACGCTCGTGCCGCCGATGGTCGCACTCACGGATTGAGGGTCGACAACGGTCCTGTTAGCTCCGCGGATGATGAGCGTCCCGTCGACGGTCGATGCCGTGGGTCGCAAGTCGCTCAGCGAGGCGCGCACGGCTTTGGCCTCGGCGTTCGAAGTGCTCGGGAATGCAATTCCAAGTGCGGGAATGAGCGTGAGGACCACTGCCCTGAGGCTCATAGCAATGACACGCGAGGACAGGGTCATCGCGCACCGAACGTGAACAGGGCGGGGGACAGTTCCACCCCCAGGTCGGCAAGGTCCTGCGTGAACCTCGGTCGCAGGCCGGTTCCCACCAGTTGACCTCGGAATCGGCCCTGTTCGTCACGCCCGGCGGAAAAGTCGAACGTGAAGATGTCCTGCAGGGTGATGACCTCCCCCTCCATGCCGACGACCTCGGAGATCGCTGTGATGCGGCGGGAGCCGTCTTTCAGTCGAGCCTGCTGGATGATCAGGTCGAGGGCCCCCGCCACCTGCTCGCGGATGGCACGGACCGGAAGGTCGACACCCGCCATGAGCACCATGGTCTCCAGGCGGGACAGCGAGTCGCGCGGCGAGTTGGCGTGAACCGTGGTGATGGAGCCGTCGTGGCCTGTGTTCATGGCCTGCAACATGTCAAGCGCGGCGCCGTCTCGGACCTCGCCGACCACGATGCGGTCGGGACGCATGCGCAGGGAGTTTCTGACGAGGTCTCGAATCGCGATCATGCCCTTGCCCTCGATGTTCGCCGGCCGGGACTCGAGTCTCAGGACGTGGTCCTGGTGGAGCTGGAGCTCGGCCGCGTCCTCGATGGTGACGATGCGCTCGTCCGTCGGGATGAAGGACGAGATCACGTTGAGGGTTGTCGTCTTGCCGGACCCGGTTCCGCCGGAGATGACGATGTTGCGTCGCCCCAGCACGCACGCCTTGAGGAAGTCGCGCACCGTGGGGGAGAGCGTGCCAAAGGCGATGAGGTCCGCGTCAGTGAAGGGATCAGCGGCGAACTTTCGAATCGTGAGCACGGCACCGTCCAGCGCGACCGGCGCGATCACCGCGTTCACGCGCGAACCGTCGGGCAGGCGGGCGTCGACCAGCGGACTCGCCTCATCAATACGGCGGCCGACGCGGCCGACGATTTTGTCGATGACACGGCGGAGGTGCGGCTCGCCACTGAAATGGGCGTCAACGGGGTAGAGCTTCCCGGCACGTTCGACGTAGATCGAGTCCGCGCCGTTCACCATGATCTCGGTGATCTCGGGGTCCCGCAGAAGCGGTTCCAAGGGCCCGTGCCCCAGGATCTCGTCGGAAACTTCCTGGGCGATACGAGTGCGGTCCGCGTGGGACAGCGGCGTCTGCTCCGCGTCGATCGTCTCCTGGAGGGTCTGGCGCACCTGCGCAGCGAGCTCGGCTTCGGGAAGGTGAGGGTCATAGAGGCGGGGTCCCAGGCTCTCGATGAGGGCCTGGTGCACGCGTCCCTTGACCTTGGAGAAGGGGTCGATGGCGCGACGTCGACCAGTCGCCTGCCCGTGGTCCGCGCCGGCGGCCGGCGTCGGCTCTGAGCTGCGTCGGGCGAGGTCGAGACGGTCGGCGAGGCTCATCGGCGTCCCCTAAAGAGGCCTTTGCGTTGCTGCCGTGTATCAAAGCCGTTCACAGGACTCCCGAAACGCTGACGAATGTGCGCATCACACAGTTCCCTGATGGCGACACTGACCGGACCCTTCGGGTCGTCCAGCACGATGGGGACGCCCCTGTTGACGGACGCCGGCACCGTCATCGAGCTCGGGATGTTGACCGCGATGGGTGTCTTGATCGCGGTGACGACGTCCTCGGGCCGCAGTCCCACCTTGGCGTCGGCGCGGTTGAGCACGATGATCCGGGCGTCCTTCGGACTTCCCAGCATGTCGAGGGTGTCGATGGCGACCCGCAGGTTCTTCACGGCCGGGATGTCGAGGGTCGCGATGAGCACCAGCGCACTGCTGATGTCGCACGCGGCCAGGACCTGCTCGGTGAAGGACGGTGGCGTGTCCACGATGATGTAGTCGTAGTGCTTTCGAGCAACCTTGAGTAGCTCGGTGACCACGTGCACAGGGATGCGGTCCGCGTCGCTGGGATCGTTCGGCGCGCACACGACATCTAGCCCGCTGTCCTCGTGCGTGGTCACTAGCGAACCGAGGCCCTGTTCGTCGAGATGGCCGCTCATGCCCACCGCGTCGAACACCGACCGGGCAGGGATCAGTTGGAGGCTGATGGCGACATCCCCGAAGCTGAGGTCGAGGTCGACGAGCAAGGTCTTCGATCCTGTCCGTGCAAGATAAGTTCCGATGTTGGTCGACATCGTTGTCTTGCCCACGCCGCCCTTCGCCGAGAACACCGTGATGATGTTTCCCTCTTGGCCGCTGCCGCCTGCGGTGTGGCCAACCAGCTTCGAGGTGAGTTCGCGGCTGCGCCGAAGGGCGTCGGCGAGTGCCGTGTGGTCGTCGGCCGTGACCACCTCGCGCATCCCACTCCGCAGTGCCTGGCTCAGGGTCGTGACGTCCACGCGATGCCGAAGCAGGATGACACCCAGTTCCGGCCGGTCGAGCCGTGCGGACTCTGCGAGTTCACACGCAGGGTCAAGGGCAACCTCGGGACCGATGATGACCTGCTGAACGCCCAGGTTGTCGTGGAGGACCCGGGCGACCATGGCCGCAGAGTCCAGAGCCTGGGTGTCGTTTCCGAGGGCGAAGCGGTACTTCTCGATCGCGGTCGGATCAGCGTCCCAAAGGATGTTCACTGAATCGCCTGCGCAATGGTGATGTCGTTGACACTGAGTTTCGGGTCGACCTTGACCTCGGCGCCGCGCAGTCCGGCATACAGAACGTACTGGTTGACGCCATGCACCAGTTTCGTGGCCTGTTCCGGGGTCACTGCCAGTGTGACAAGGAAACTCGGAGCCTGCTGCGCGGGTGCGGCCTCTTCCCCCTGCGCTCCGTTCTGCGCTCCCTGCTGGCCGGCCTGAAGAGCCGTGTTACCCATCCCGATGACCTGGATGTTGTCCAGTAGAACCGAAGTGCCTTGGACGTCCTGCTCGTTGAAGACCTTGGACTCCTCGCTTGCATCGAGTTGCTTGAGTTTGTAGCTAGCGAAGATCGTCAGCATGCTGCCAGGAGTGACAAAGTTGCCCACGCGAGCCGGGTCGCTGAGCTGCACGGAGACTGCCAGTTTGCCATTCGGCACCTGAATCGCCTTCTCGCCCACCACCGTCTCCCCAAAGGCGGTGCCGAGCACGTACTGCCCCGGCGGGATGTCCGTGAGTGCCAATAAGGCCTCGTTGTCCGGCGTCACCGAAGTGAGGGCACCGGCCGGTAGCGCCTTGGCGGCGGTCCGCGTCTCCGTCAACAACTGGAGGCGCAGTGCCTCCTTCACCGAGGTGCCAGCCGGGATCAGCGCCGACGAGACATAGACGGTGGCAGGCCCCGCAGCAGCAACCGCCCGCTTGTCGGCGCCGTTGGCGTACAGCAGAACCAGCACGGCTCCGATAAGAGCGATGACCGTCGCCACAGCGATGGCAAGGATGCGCTTCCCCACGATGTGATTCCTTCAGATTGAGAGAGTTGGTGTTTCGAGTCAGCCCGCGGGGACCACTGCGAAGGGGCCGAATCCTCCTGGACCTCCGGGAGGGGCGCTGATCGTGGTGGCAGACAACTCGCCCTTGACGAACCATCCCGAGATGCAGCGGTCGGCTCCGGCACACGGTAGGAAGTTGCCCGTCACCAGACTCTTCCTCTTGTTCGGGATGCTGCCAGTGACGTTCATGTCATAGCCGCTCAAGTAGAACGACGCGAAACCCGCGCGGTGGTAGTACGCGTTGTCACCGTTTCCAGTGGTGCAGCCGTTCACGGGCGGCGCAACGCCCGGCGCGGTCGTGTTGGTGCAGTCGAAAATTGGCAGGTTGACGACTTTGCCAACCAATAGGCTGAGGTCGCAGCCGATGTTGTTCCCAGTGCTCGTGTGCATCCAGTGGTGGGCGTACTGCACGAACTTGCAGGGGTTGCCCGACTCGGTTTCCAAGGTGCCGAAGCCGCCTGGGAGTGCGTGACCGTTCCAAGTCGGACATGCGGTGGACGGGGTCGCGCCGCTTGGAGGGTTCTGGGATAAAAGGATCACTTCATGTCCCTGAATCTGCGCGGGAGGGTTGGCTGCTGCATTCGGCCAGATCGGCTGACCGGCTCCCCCATAGCCGTAGTCGGGCGACGAAGCTCCGTTGTAGACCGGCGCAGGGTAATAGAGGCCCCCTCCTCCACCCGTCGTGCCTCCCGTCGCGTGCTGCCAGTCGCAGCCAGAGAATGCGAGCGGGAGGTCAGCAGTCCCTTCCCCTCCCGGCGTCCCGATTGCAGCACGCGCACACGCGTTCACTGTCGTCTCGGCACTTCCGGACCCACCACTGATCCCGGCGAACCAGCTGGTGACACCGCCCCCACCGGGCTTCAGGCTCTCCGTCCGCACCTCGACGTAGGGCAGCCCGCTCATCGACGCAAGGTTGCCCGGCAACGGTGGGCACTCGGTGAGTGATGCTGGCTGCGACGTACATGCGGGAAGGAGTGAGCCTGGAATGTTGACTGAACATGGGGCCAAGCCCGGCGCCGAGACGACCTTGGACAGGCCGTCGTTTGAATTCCTGTCCGCGTAAGCGCTGGTCTGATCACCAGGTGTCCACATGCACGATGCTCCCCCCTTTCCACACTCTGCGGCCAGCGAAAGAGCGGCGGCGTCTGCCGCGTTTTGCAGCTGGCGGCGCTCCCACAAGAGGTTGCCCACATCAACCCCAATAGTCAGGGCTCCAAAGATGACGCCCAAGCCCATGACCAACGCCACGATCGTGCTGACGGCACCACGCTCACGCCTGCGGTTACGGTTTCGGGTCATCCCCCACACCTCATTTCAGACTGGGACGTCAGGGTTGGGGCCGTGACGCCGGGAAGAGGAAAGATGAACGCGAAGCTGGGACTGACCGTGACCCGCTGACGGTCGGTGATCAGAGGGGTCGTCGGACAGTTGCCGTTGACCGTGGTGGTGCCTGCGGCATCCTGAACGAGGTGGTACTGGATAGTGAAGGAAGTGGCCGCCATGCCGATCATGGCGCTGTTGACGCGGTCCGTCGCCTCCGTCGTCGTGTAGCCGAGAGCTCGCATGCGTGCCCCTTCGCGGGCGGCGTTGGTCGCCATGTTCTGGATGAAAAGGGCCCGGCCGAACTCGATGACGCCTCCGAGGACCAGGAGGAGCAGGGGCAGGACGATGGCCATCTCGACGGCGGCAGCCCCACGCTCACGGCGTCGGCGCGTGATGGTCGACATGCCACCCCTGTCAAGGTTGATAGAAATTGCGAATAGCGGACCCGATTCGCCGCCCCTCTGAGAGGGCTCGACGATCTGCTGGTTAGAGAGAAGCTGCAGCCTCAGTAAAGATGAGCCCGAGTTTCGGTCCGATCAGAGCAACGGCGGCGAAGATCACCATGGCGATCAGCGACGCCATCAGCGCGTACTCCACGGCCGTCGCGCCGATCTCCCGCTCCTTGTCATGACCACGTCGCGACGCGAGGCGGATCAACATGGTTCTCTCCTTGTCCTTGGCGATGTGAACGGGGTAGGGCGCCGACCGGCTCTCGCCGGCCGGCGCCCTGCGGTCCGAGCCAGGCTCAGAGGCTGTTGGAAACCGTGGTGAAGAGGTCCCTAAGCGAGGTGCCGACGAGGGCGACGGCCCCGATGATGACGATCGCGATGAGCGCAACCATCAGGCCGTACTCGACGGCGGTTGCGCCCTTCTCGGCGCGAAGGGTCTGGAGCTTGACGAGGACCTTGGTCATTGCAGTGGTCATGATGATGCCTCTCGGATGAACTAGTTGGTGTGTGGCGACGAGGAAGATACTGCCGGTAGTTGGCCGGCTTGGCGCAAGAAACCGCGAAATTCGTGAAACTGGTCCCCCACTCCGGCCCATCGTCCGCCGGTTCCGTGATACTCCCGCGAGGTTACGATAGTGCATATAGTTCAAGCGGGCCCCCCATAACTAGTCCTTTATTTGGAAGGGTGTCTGACTCTGTAGGGCGGTTCTGGAGACGCAGTCCGGTCTATTCGCGCGTGATCCGTACGTACCAAGGAACTGCAGGCCTAAGGTGTGTCCGGCACGGTGCCGAGGAGGGGACCACGTGATGATGGCGCGCGCGCGTTCTGCTTTGGTGAGCTCGCCCGCTCTCCGATCTCTGACCTTCCGGTTGTGGTTGTCGGCCGTGAGCGCCGGCCTAATCACAGGACTTCTCCTTCGGGTCCGCACGACGCCAGACGTGGACCTGTGGCTGCATCTACGCATCGGGGATTTCCTGCGCTCCGGACGGCGCTTCGGGCCCAGTTCCGATCCCTTGGCCGTACTTGCTGACCGGGAGTACGTCCCGTCCCAGTGGTTCTCGCAGGCGTCCATGTCTGCCGTGTACGAGGCGGCCGGCATGACCGGCATTCAGGTCGCCCGGCTCCTGCTGGTGGTCGGGCTGGGCAGCGCCTTGCTCGTCGCATGCCGCCTCACAGCTGGTCCAGCTGCCGCCTTGTTCGCGACGTCGATCACCATGTTCGCCGCTGCGGCTTCCTGGGGGGAACGACCCCAGCTCGCCGGGATGGTGCTCCTCGCGCTGACGACAGCCCTGTGGTGGCGGGCCTGCGTAAGGGGCTCTGTGCCTTGGGCGGTCATCCCAGTCACCTGGGTGTGGACGATGGTGCACGGGTCATGGGTTCTCGGCGTGGCGGTGAGCATGGTCCTGTTCTTCGGTGGAGTCCTCGACCGCTGTTGGCGTGGGCGCACCATCGTCCGTGTAGCCGCCGTTCCGGTCCTATCCGTGACAGCCACCCTCATGACCCCCCTGGGGGTGCACGGGTTGCTCGAGCCCTTTCGGGTATCGGCCGTCGCGCGGCTCACCGCCAACGAGTGGCAGCGACCGGCACTGGATAACCCGCTGCTGCTGGTCGTACTGGCCGCAGCCGTCGTCGTGCTCCTGGGCCTGGTGCGGTCGTCGCAGCATTGGTGGGCCCGCGCGTTCACGGTGGTGACCAGTGTCGTCCTGGCCTTGTGGATGGTGCGCACGATCGCGGTTGGAGCGATCGTGCTGGCGCCGGCCCTAGCGCATGGGCTGGCGCACCTCACGCGTCGGCCGGTGCCACACCTCGGTCCGAAGAGTGGCAACGCCGGGCAAGCTAACCATGGGTCACGGGACCCCCACCCCGAGTGGCCGGCCTGGGTCCTCGCTGTGGCACTCGTTCTCGCGCTGGGCGGTTCCCACATCGCCACGACCAACTTCGGAGCGCCCGTCTCTGCGCGCGTCTCCGCCGCCCTGTCGTCGCTGCCGGCGGACAGCGTTCTCGCGGTAGATGGGAGGGCGGTCGGGTGGGCGCAATGGGCTCATCGGGACCGTCGACCACTCCGGGACCTTCGCGCCGAGGTCTACTCGATCCCGGTTGCGACAGGATACGAGAACTTCCAAGAGGCCCGGTCAGGGTGGCAGAAGTATGCGGACGCACAGGGCATGACGTCTGTACTCGCGGATCGAGAGCGCCCCCTCGACGCAGCGCTTCTGGGCGAGCCTTCGTGGACCGTCGTCGCCGAGGACTCAGACTTCCGTTTGTGGGTTCACAGATGAAGACGACGAGGCAGCGCGACGTCTCGGTCCACGCGGACGTCGTCGGAGCGGTCTGGGCTGCCGCCCTGGCCACGGTCGTCGCGATGTGGTCGCTGCGCGTCTGGGAGTGGCGTCCGGGGCTGCCTCCTTCGCTGCTTGGCGACAGCCCCGTCGTTCTAACGCAGATCCACCAGATCCTGTACGAGGGCTGGTTCTGGAGCACCCAATCCGTGGGCTTCCCAATCGGGCAGAACGCCTCGTTCTTCCCGGAGCTCAACGTCATACACGTCCTGGCCGTCAAGGCAATCGGCCTCTTCGGAGGTGACGCCGCCACCGTCGGGGCGGCGTACTTCTTTGTGGGATACCCACTGGTCGCGCTGACCACTTACCTGTTGTCTCGCAGCGAACGGTTGTCGCGCCCCGTATCGATCGTCGTGGCTGTGCTGTTCGCCGCGGCGCCCTACCACGCCGAGCGGTTCGAGCACCTCTGGCTGGCGTCGTATTGGACAGTCCCGCTTGGTCTGTGGGTGGTGCTCGGCGTGGCGCGCGGCAAGAACGTATTTGACTGTGACCGGCCTCGTGGACGTCGCATCCTGCTCACCGTGCTTGCCTTAGCCCTAGTTGGGCTCAGCGGCGCGTATTACGCGGGGTTCATCATGATTCTCCTGGCCGCAGCCCTCGTGCTGCGCGCCGGTCAGGAGCGACCCGCCGGGTGGTGGAGGGGTGGGCTCGTCAGCATCTCGGGGCTAGCCGTCGTCGCGGCGCTCCCCTTGATCGCGGCAAAAGTGGGCATGTCGGGGACGACCTTGACTGGCGCTCGCCCCGCGACTCGCACGGTCCTCGAGTCGGAGCGGTATGCCGGACGTGTCATCGACCTTTTCTTGCCATGGGAGGAACATCGGCTGAAGCCGCTAGCTGCTCTGACGCAGGCCTACCGGGCTGCTGGTCGTCCTGTCACGGAGACGCTCGCTCTCGGCGTCGTCGGAGTCGCGGGATCCGCCGCCCTCGTCCTGATCTGTCTTCGGGCGCTGGCCACCGGGCGCCCGGCTCCGCAGCGGTTGCGCCTTTGGGGCGCACTCTGGCTGGTGACGGTGGCGTTTTACACGGTCGGTGGACTCGGCAGCGTCGTCGCGCTCCTCGCGACGCCTCAACTGCGCAGCTGGTCGCGGCTCTCTCTTGTCCTCCTACTCCTCGGTTTGCTCGCCGTTGGGCACTGGCTGAGCCGTCCCCGCTCGAAGCTTCTCGCGCGCACGCTTCCCGTCCTTGCCCTCCTGGTTGGTTTCTTGGACCAGACCAACCCGTTGCTGGCTCCTCGGTACGAGGACATCGCGAGCCGGCTGGACGGCATACGTTCCTACACAGGGACGCTCGCTGCGGCGACGGGCCCGCAGTGCGGGGTGCTGCAGCTTCCGGTGATGCGATTCCCGGAGGGGTACCTGCCTGAGGGATATGACGCGAACGCTCAGCTCCTTCAGCACCTGACCAACCGTCAACTGGCCTGGTCGCACGGTGGCATGAGCGGAACTCGAGCCGGTGACTGGCTGATGGGGATCGAGCTCTCCAACCCGTCGACTCTCATTTCCGGACTCCGGGCGAACGGGTTCTGCGCGGTCGAGCTGGACACGGCCGCAGTCGACTCGACCCTCCCCGACCTCACGGCTCTGACGAAGCTCCTTGGTGAGCCGGTGGCACGAACCTCGGATGGTCGGCTCGTCGCTTGGTCCCTGCCCGTAGCGGAGGGGGGTACGAGCTCTGACCGCGAACGTCTGCTGAGCCCTGTGCTCGTCGGACTCGCGGCCGGTGGCTTAAGGATCGACGATCAAGACGTCCGACAGGAAAGCGGACCGTGGGCGGGGGTCACGACCTCAAACCTGTCGGGTAAGGACGTCGCAGGGATCGAGGTCACCGTCGACGTGACGGCGTTGGGAGCGGACGAGCGCGAGGTCGTGGTTCAGGCAGGGGACACTGAGTTGGGCCGGGTGACAGCGGTACGCGACCGAGCCACGCCCCTCACGTTCATGCTCAACGCACCCGCGGGCTACCAGCGGCTCACTGTCGCTGTCAGCGGTGACCCGGTGCGCGACTCCGCCGACCGCAGCGTCTCCGCGTACTTCAGCAATCTGCGTGCCACGGGGCCCGAGACCGCCCGCGTCGTCAGCCTTCATGGGCAGGCGCGAACCAAGCTCATCTACCCCTGACGACACAACCCCCTTCCGCAAGAGGAGTGGGACGATCAGGTCAGCCAACTTGTGCGCCCATCAAAGAGGGACGTAATCACGGAGCGATAATCTGAGCATCAGGCACACAACCGTAACGGGCGCGCACCTCGGCCGGCGGCCGGTTCGAGAGGATGACTGGGGCTGGTGACGCCCGCAGCAGACGGCACTCTTCGTCAACCGTCAACCGTCCTTGCGGAGTGTCGACGCGGGTCTCCTCCTGCTTGGATGCATCAAGGGTGATTCGCGTGATCGCGTCCGTATTCAGGCGACCGTCCGACCACACGACGGTGGCCCCTTCCGCGCCGGGCGCTTGCAGCAAGGACAGGACCGTGGCGCCGTCGGCGGTGGACCACTTGCCGGTCAACCCGGGAAATGGCGCCCACGCGGCGCCCACCGCACACAGAACCGCAGCTGCACCAAGACATGCGCGGATCGGCACCGCCAGGCTCGGTTGTCTGGCGCGAATGGACGACCAGAGGAGTCCACCGGCGGGGCCAATTGCCGCCAGTCCCAGAAGCGCCGAATGCCAGAGCAACTTAGCCGGATAGTACGTGGTAACCGACACGCCGACTCGGGCCGCAAGCGCCACGGACGTCAGCGCGGGTAGAACGGTGAGAAGCAACACGAACACCAGCCAGACGTCCCTCCTGCGCAGCCACATGACAACAGCAGTCGACAGTAGGCCTACCGCCAGCGTGAGCATCGGCACGGGCGCCACGATGTCAGCGACAGCTGCGTGACTAACGCCCACCGATTTGGCAACTGCGGTGAGGGACGGAAGGGAGGCATAGAGCACCACTCCGCCTATACCTGCGACGACCACGATTCGCTTCCACGGATCACCAGCGCGAATGTATCGGACGCCGGCCATGGCGGCCGCCAGGCCGGATACGGGCAACAGCAGCTGCCACGTGTGTCCCATCACGAGGAGCCCAGCCGAGCACACGAGAAAGGCCGACAGCGAGCCGTGGTGCGTCAGGACCTCTCGCAACGTGACTGCGAGGACCACTGCTGCCACCAACGACGACTCAAGCCCGAGCGCTTGGTAGTTGCCCAAGAACGACGGCCAAAGGGTAGCGGCACCGGCGACGGACCCGGCGATTGCAGCTGGAAGGGTCTTGAGGCCAACCCGTACACCCATGGACGCCGCCAGCGCTGCCATCGTCAGGGTGACCATGGCGTACAGCAACCAGGTCGCGGTCGCCATTAAATCGACAAGACCCACAAGATCTGAACCGCCGCTGCCAGTCACCGACGACAGCAGTGCGACCGCCGTGTGCCATGCCCGTGGATAGGGGCGAACGTCGTAGGAGAGAGCCCCATTCGCCTGAATGTCTGCGACAAGAACGAGGTGCCGCACATGATCGCCGTTCAGGAACCACTCGACTCGCGACGGCCGGGCGAGGAAGAAGGCAGCAGCCGCATAAAGAACCAGCGTCGCGGCAGGCGCGCCCACTAGCCAGAGCTGGGCGCGGCTCATCCCCTTGGTTGACCTGCGATTCGGGGCCAAGCCCTTCATCAGCACCCAGGCTCCCGCCACAGTCGCCGTGACGAGCGCGAGGAACGCTGCGCTGGTCCACCGCGAGTCGAGAGGCGTCCAGCCGATCCGGTCGCAGGCGACTGCGGCCAGCACGACGCATCCCAGCGAGATGATGAAGAGAGGCCCTGTCCTACCGAGGATGCCCAGGGCGTCCGGCTGGCGGCTCAGCGGCAACGAGAATGACATCTCGGCGAGCATAGATGCCTCGGGCGGCTAAGGGCGGGTGAATGGGTCTTGCATGGAGCGACTTCGTGCCCGTCAGTGAGCAGGCGCCGCGATTCGTGCGATTCCCTGCCCGGATGTCTCGGCGTCAGTATGCTGGCGGCGCCATCACCTGCCCAATCGGGGGAAATCCGCGTGACCGCCTTCTTTGCTGACACCTTGCGCCTCGTCGCCATTGTGCCGTGCCATAACGAGGAGTCAGCGGTTTCCCAGGTGGTAGCAGACCTTCGCGCGGCGGTCCCCCAAATGACTGTCTACGTGTATGACAATGCCAGCACCGACAGGACGTCCGAGTGCGCAAGGTTGGCGGGTGCGGAGGTCCGGCGGGAACCGATGCGCGGAAAGGGCAACGTCATCCGGCGGGCCATGGCTGACCTAGACGCCGATGTCTATCTGATGATCGATGGCGACGACACCTATGACGCCTCCGCCGCTCCAGAGATGATTCGTGTGCTGCTGGAGGGTCCCTACGACCAGGTGACGGGGGTGCGGGTCGCAACCGGGGATGGCGCCTATCGATCCGGCCATGCCCTGGGCAACCACGTGTTCAACAAGGTGGTGTCGGTCATCTTCCGCCGACCCGTCAACGACATGTTGAGCGGGTACCGAGTCTTCTCCCGGAGATTCGTCAAGTCCTTCCCTGCGGTCTCGCGAGCGTTCGAGATCGAGACTGAGCTCACCGTGCACGCGATCAACACTCGCGTCCCCCAGGCGGAGGTGGAGGTAGGGTTCAAGGACCGGGCGCCTGGCTCGGCGAGCAAACTGCGGACGTATCACGACGGGTTCCGCATCCTGCGCATGATCTCCAAGTTGCTGCACCACGAACGACCCCTGGCGCTCTACTCGACCTTGGCGACCGTCATGGCTTTGGTCGCAGTCGGCGTCTCGATTCCCGTGATACGCGCGTACTTTGAGACCGGCCTCGTAGGGCGCTTCCCGACGGCCTTCCTGGCCGCTTCCCTTGTGGTGGTGGCGTTCATCGTGCTCGTCGTGGGCATCCTGCTTGACGGGCTACGGAAGGTTCGTCAGGAGATGACTCGAATCGCGTACATGGCGACGCCTCCTCCACCATGTCAAGCCTCGAGCCTACGAGCCGCGCTTGGTGATGCAGCTCGATCGGACTTGAAAGCACGGATGTCCTCGCCGTCAACGAGCGTCGGCGGCACACTCACCTCTTCCGTCACCGCGAGAGTGCCGCGTTGATTGACGGTTGGTTGCATGGTTTGGCTGCCCGGCGTCTGCCGCCCGTGTCGTGAGCGTGAGCGTGAGCGTCATCGTCGTTGGACACGGTCCCGAACCGATGCTGCCAGCGTGCCTGCGGGCGGTGATCCGTCAGTTAGGTGACCGGGACGAACTCGTGCTCGTTGACCATGGGATTCGCGCGCTGCCTGAAGTCGACCAGCTGCGGGTCGTTACCCCCTCGTTCAACTCCGGCTTCGGCGGTGGATGTGCAACCGGTGCAGAGGCGACCGTTGGAGACGTTCTGGTTTTCATCAACTCCGATGCGATCGTTCAGGTAGGCGCCATCGCGGCGTTGGCCGAGGCCGTGCAACGCGACGAAGTCGGCCTCGCCGGCGGGCTCGTCCTCCTTGCGAATGACCCAGATCGTGTGGACTCCGCAGGACTGCCCGTGCACCTGACCGGACTGAGTTGGTGTCACGGCTTCGGCGAGCCGGCGACCAACCATCAAGAGGGTCGTTCGATTGCCTCCGTCGCAGGGGCACTGTTCGCATGCAGGCGAGAGGTCTGGGAGCTCTTGGGGGGTATGGACGAGTCCTACTTCATGTACCACGAAGACACGGACCTCAGCCTCCGCTGTCACTTGGCTGGTCTCGACGTGGTTCTGGTCCCCACCGCGCTCGCGACCCATGATCACGACTTCTCGCGCAACGCTCGGAAGATGTTCCTGCTGGAGCGCAATCGGTTCCTGACTGTGCTTGCTGACTTTCCCACGCACCTACTACTCCGCACGCTCCCCGTGCTCGTCCTGCTCGAACCCATGTATCTCCTCGTCGCAGCCCGCGACGGCTGGGCCGTGGAGAAGGTGCGAACCTGGATGTGGTTGCTGCGACACCCGCGCATCATCCGAGATCGCAGGCGTCGGGTGCAGGCCCAAGTCCGTTCACCGCTGGCTCTGGACGACCTGCTCACCCCCACCGTGTCGCAGACACAGCTTGAAGTGCCTCCAGCCATGGCCCTGCTCAACCGTGTGCTCGCCCTGTACTGGACGCTGGCACGGCCACGCGCGAGGATCGCGCCATGACCCGCGTCCCATCGTCTGCGTCAGGTGTGGTGGTACTCGCGGCATATCGTCCGAATCCCGAGCTCTTCGCAACCCAGTTGCGCTCGATTCGTGACCAGAGCAGGCGCGATTTCCGGTGCCTTATCGGGGCCGACGGTGGACAGGCGCATGTTCGAGCGCTGGTCAACGCGGCGGTTGGAACTGACGAGCGCTTCGAGGTTGTGGGTTGGGACGACAATCTTGGCTTCTATCTCAACTTCGAGCGGCTTCTATGGGCTGTGCCGGAGGATGCGGAATGGATTGCCCTGAGCGACCAAGACGACCGTTGGCTTCCAGACAAACTGGAGAAGTTGGTGCCATTGCTTCGCACGGTTTCGCTGGCGACCGGCCAGGCACGCGTTGTCAGCTGGCCCGACGGGCGCGTCCTGTTGGAGAGCACCGACCGCAAAGTGGTCCCCCCGGAAGACCTGCTGTTCCAAAACCAAGTGACCGGCGCCCTGTCTGTCTTCCGGAGGGACCTCCTCGACGTGGCCCTGCCGTTCCCTCGGCTGCACACCGTCACCCAGCTGCACGACCACTGGCTCGGCATTTGCGCTGGAGCAGTGGGCGGGTACGCAGTGCGAGACGAGGTCGTTCAGGACTACGTCCAGCACGTGGGCAACATCGTGGGGGAAGTGGCAACACACCGTGGATGGACACCTGCCGGCTTTCTCAGACGGATCAGGGAACTGGGCGACGCCTACGAGGGTGGCCATTCGATCGCTCAATGTGCTCGCGCCTGCCAAGTCCAAAGTTACGGCTGGCGTCGCCTTATCGTGGAAACTCTCAGTGAGCGAGTGGCAGAGCTCCCTCCCGGCATCGCGTTGGCGCGCGCCCGGCTGCTCTTGGACGGTCCCGCGCGGAACACTTGGGAGATGCTGTGGCACGCAGCTCGTTCCTCAGCGACGTCGTGGTGGGTCGTCGCGACATTCTTGCCCGGCATCCCCTACGAGCTCGTTCGTAGGCGGGCGACACGACGTGATGCACCGACCTACAGCGCAGCTCCCCACTAGGGTCGGCTGGTGTCGACACCACGCCCAGACCCCGACAGCGTGACCGGACCATCGGTCGAGCGCCTGCACGTTGGCCGTCCCAATCTAGGCCCACGCGACGTTTTCGACTCGTACGTCGACCGAATCTATGCCACCAACTGGCTGACCAATGACGGCCCCATCGTCCACGAGCTCGAGACGGCCATCGCCAACAGGGTGGGCGTACGGAACTGCGTGGCGATGAGCAACGGCACAGTGGCGCTTGAGATCGCGGTTCGCGCCCTAGGGCTTACCGGCGAGGTCATCGTCCCCAGCTTTACATTTGTCGCAACCGCCCACGCACTGTCCTGGCAGGGAGTTACGCCAGTATTCGCTGACATCGACGAGGCGACGCATTGTCTTGATCCCCAGTCGGTCGAGGCGGCGATATCGCCGGAGACCACGGGAATTATCGGGGTTCACACTTGGGGTCGCGCATCACCCATCGAGAAGCTTCAGAATATCGCGGACCGCCACGGACTCGCTCTCATGTTCGATGCAGCTCATGCCTTCGATTGCACGTACGGCGGGCACACCATAGGGGGATTCGGGCGAGCCGAGGTCTTCAGTTTCCATGCAACGAAGTTCTTTAACACCTTCGAAGGCGGGGCGATCGTCACGAACGACGACGACCTTGCGGCCCGCGCACGACTGATGCGGAACTTCGGTTTCGCAGGCTACGACAATGTCGTGTATGCGGGCACCAACGGAAAAATGACCGAGATCTCCGCAGCTATGGGAATGACCAATCTGACGGTCCTCGAGGACATCAAGATTGGGAATGCTCGGACGCACGACGCATACGCCGCAGCTCTGGACAAGGTTGCAGGGGTGTCACTCGTCGTGCCCGATCTCGCAGAGCGCAACAACTTTCAATACGTCGTGGGCGTGGTAGACGCCGGAGCCGAGGTTCGAGACAGAATTCTCAGTGCACTGCACTCCCGCGGCGTGCTTGCGCGACGGTATTTCTGGCCCGGCGTCCACCGCATGCCCGTTTATGCCAGCAGCGCCCTCCGGGTCCCCCTACCGGTTACCGAGCACATAGCCGATCGTGTGCTCGTCTTGCCAGGAGGCCCTTCCATCGCTGCTCGAGAGGTCGATCGTGTTACGAA
This sequence comes from Knoellia aerolata DSM 18566, assembly GCF_000768695.1. GTDB lineage: Bacteria > Actinomycetota > Actinomycetes > Actinomycetales > Dermatophilaceae > Knoellia > Knoellia aerolata. Next base: position 18,765 of record NZ_AVPL01000029.1, on the reverse strand, counting down.
CGCGATCGAGGAGGCCATCAATGCCGTTTGAGGACGTCGTTAACCAACTGGTCGTGCTGGGTGTGGGTGGCTTCGGACGAGAGGTTGCTTGGCTAGCGGGGGCCGCCGTTCCCGACGCCGAAGTCGTGTTCGCCATCACCGACCCTAGGTACTCTCCGCCGGACTGGAGAGGGCCCGACATCGTGCTTCTCGAGGACGTCATGGCTGGAGCGTCATTCGTCGTAGCCATGGGTGATCCCACCGACCGACGCGTCGGAACGGCTGCATGCATCAGCCTCGGACTATTACCTGTCACCCTCATCCATCCCAGAATCGACCTCGAGGGCCACAACGAAATTGGGACAGGCTCCGTGCTGTGCGCCGGCGTAATCATCACGACAGATATCAAGATCGGCGAGTATGTTCACCTCAACCTTGGCACAACGATTGGCCATGACGCCGTGCTTGGGGACTTCGTGACCACTGCACCGGGGGTTCACGTGTCCGGAAACGTCCGTATCGAGGACGGCGCTTACATCGGAACGGGTGCCGTAATAATCAACGGGTCCGGCAATGAACCGCTTGTTGTTGGCGCAGGGGCGGTGGTTGCAGCGGGCTCGTGTGTGACTCAGCCAGTCGAGCCGGGAGCGCTCGTCGCAGGCGTGCCGGCAGTGAGGAAGCGGTGAGTCGGCTGTCGTCAACAATGCGCCAGGATGCGGCCGAGCAGCTCCTCTGGCGGGCAAGGGCCCTCCCGGTTCGCGTCGGTTCGCTACTTGCCCCGTCCATGATGGCCAAGAGTGCACGCACCGCTTCGAAGATCCACCTCGGGTGCGGCAGCAACTTGCTTGACGGATGGGCCAACATCGACATTGCCGGCCCGCCGGGGGTTGTGAAATTTGACCTCCTTCAGCCGCTCCCCTACCCGTCAGGGGCAGCAGATCTCGTCTTCTCTGAGCACTTCATTGAGCACGTTCGCAAGGACCAGGCTGCGCGGCTGCTGGCAGAATGCGCCCGGTTTCTGCGCCCAGGTGGAGTCTTTCGGGTGAGCACCCCAGACCTGTCTGTCCTCGTCGAGGAGTACCGGTCCGGACGGGTCAGCGAGTGGGCCGACATGGGGTGGTTGCCTGAGAGCCCTTGCGACCTGATCAACGAGGGCATGCGCCTGTGGGGACACCTCTACGTTTGGGACGAGTCCGAACTAACCGCTGCCCTCGTGCGGTCCGGCTTCACGTCGATCTCCCGCGTAGCACGGCACGAGAGCGCCATACCTGACCTGCGCGGACTCGAGTGCCGCCCATTCCATGGAGACCTCATCCTTGAAGCGACGAAGTGAGACTTCCTGACGCCACGTATCCCGCGCGTGGCGCCTTCCGCGCGACCATGGGCAGCGGCGCCGACCTCGTGGTGCGCCAGGGGGTCCAGTTCCTTGTCCTGCTTATCTTGGCGCGACTGCTTACGCCGGCCGACTTCGGCACAATCGCGCTCTTGGCCGTATACGTATTGGTCGGGTGTGTCCTGGCTGACGCAGGGCTCACCACCGCGCTTCTGCAAGCGAAGGGCGTGACCGTCGGGGAGGTCGACAGTGCCTTCTGGACCTCGGTGGTCCTAGGTCTGCTGCTTACCGGCATTGGTGTGGCCATTGCCTCCCCCCTCGCTCAGCTGGCCGATCGACCGGACCTTGTCACCGTGGCGTCCTTCATGTGCCTGACCATCCTGTCTACAGCGGTGGGCCAGGTCCACGCCACCATGCTTGTGCGCGCGTTGGCGTTCGGTCGACTCCTCGTCATAGGTCTGGTGGCCGCCCTTTTGTCGGGGGCCGTCTCGATCTGGGTTGCATTGGAAGGGGGAGGTCTCTGGGCGCTCGCCGTTCAGTCCGTTGCGATGCCAACGGTGGCCGCAGTCCTCTTGCTGTTGGTCTCACCTTGGCGACCGGGAAAGCAATGGAGTCGTAACGACACCACATCCCTCATCCGCCGGGGGCGATGGGTTCTCGCGGCGAACCTCGTCGACCACGGATACCTACGTCTCCATACCCTCATTACGGGGGTTGCGTTCGGCACCGCCGCCCTTGGTACGTACCAACGCGCCGACAGCACCCAGCAGCTCACGACCGAGACAACCTCGGCGGTCGTCGGACGCGTCGCCCTTCCCTTGTTCGCACGGACGTCTGGCCGTGCCGACCTCCTTCGGGCCGGATTCCTCACGGGGATTAGGTCTGTATCGGCGCTGAACGCCTGGGCGATGGCCGTCCTTGCCGCACTTGCCTCGCCTGTGCTTATGGTGTTCTTCGGCGAGCAGTGGGCCCCAGCCGCCCCCCTTCTGTCGATTCTGTGCGCCGCCGGGCTCCTTTGGCCATTCCACGTGATGTCCATCAGCGTCCTGTATGCCACCGGTGCAAACCGTCAGGTGTTTCGGATTGACCTAGCCAAGAAGGTCGCTGGATTGACTCTCTTGGGCGTGGGACTGACTTTCGGACTGAAAGGGGTGGCGTGGGCGCAGGTCGGTCTCGGCGTTGTCGCGCTGGTGATCAACGGACGGACAGTTCAAAAGGCTGTCGGTCTGGGCCTGCGAGAACAACTGTCCAGTGTCGCTCCTGTTTTCGCCTTGGCCGGCATTGTCGGGCTCGGCGCCTCGGCAGCTTCGTCAGCTCTAGACACTGAGCCTTGGATCCGGTTGATAGTCGTTGTACCGCTTTCCGGGGTGGCCTACCTCATGCTGGCAGCGTCGTTGAGGGTCCGCGCCGTCACCGACCTCCTTATTCTTTTGCGCCCCGTGAGTAACCCGCCCCCGAGCGGACCGGCAATATGACTGCCGAACGTCTGCCGCGGATCAGTGTCGTCGTCCTCGCCTACAACCATGGCCCCTACATAGCCCAGTGCCTAGAGGGCATCCTCGCGCAGGACTACGCGGGTCAAGTGGAGGTCCTCGTCGGAGAAGATCATTCCTCAGACGACACTCTCGCCACGGTGAAACGGTATGCCGCACTGAATCCGAACACCGTTCACGTTCTCACGTCGGACACCAACGTAGGGATGCATGCGAACCACCGCCGACTCCTTGACGCTGCCTCTGGCGATTTGGTGGCGTACTGCGAGGGGGACGACTACTGGCAGGCGACGGACAAACTGACCGTTCAGGCGAACCACCTTGCGCGTCATCCGCATCACGTCGGAGTCCACAGCGACGTGGACCACATCATTCCTGTGCGACATCGATGGTATGTCATGCGCGACTACTGGACGAAGCACATCGAGCGACCCGCCGAGACCACTTTTGACGACCTACTTATTCGCAATACCGTCCAAACGTGCTCGCTCATGATTCGCGCCGAGGCGGCAACAAGTTACCCCTCTTCCACTCTAGCGCGAGGTCGATACCAAATTGAGGACTGGCCATTGTTTTTGCATGCAACGACATTCGGGCCATTCGGGTTGGTCGATCGCTCTCTGGCCACCTACCGACGGCTTCCGGGGTCAGCCACCCAGCAAGGTCCTGCGGCGGCCGAACGTCGCATCATGGACCAATTGCGCCTCGTTGACAATGCCGTCGAGCTCGCTGGGCTGCCACTAGAACGGCGCCGCGCTGGCGCTGAGACCACTCGCGACGCGTTAGTCTGGAACGCTCTTAGCGCCGGAGACGGGGCCATGTTGATTCGTGCTCTGGATGTCCCGTCGGAGCACGGAGCCAACCCGCACCCACGAGATGCCCTACTTCGCAGACTTGCCAGCCTGCCAGTGGCGACGGTTCTGGGTCGAGGCGCAACCCGCGTCATCCAGGCTAGGCAACTGCTGAAGTACCGCCCCGAGTAGAGCGATGCCACGTCAACGCTGTGTCGAAGAGTTGGGTGCTGCGACGCAGTGTGCTAGTGCACGCGTAATCCCTCAGCAGCGGCGTGACCCCAGCATTTCACGCTTGGGCGTGCCTGTTGGCCGGTGCGATACATAACTTTGGCGAGGGCTGGGTGGGAAATAGCGAACTGCCACGTCGGATGTCCGCGACCTGCAGACTCGGAGCATGACGAAGCAGACGCAGGCGCCCGGGAGAAATTCCTCCCTAGACGGGCTTCGAGGGTGCGCCATCCTCTTTGTGCTCACGGCCCATGCAGCCGTTCCACAGGCCCAAAGCCTGGGGGCGGCCGGAGTCACGATCTTCTTCGTGCTGTCTGGTTTCCTCATTACGAGGATCCTCCTGCGCTCCAGATCTGATCCCCGGGCCAAACAGCTTCGCGTCTTCTACCTGAGACGCGCTAGACGGCTCTTACCTGCCTTGTTTCTGCTGTTAACGTTCGAAAGCGCCTCCCGGTTTGTTTCCGGTCAGTCTCTAGTTCCGGTGCTTCTAGCAGGCCTTTACGGGACTAACATCGCTGCATCTATGAGCATCTCCTCGAGCTTGGATCACACTTGGTCGCTCGCACTGGAAGAACAGTTCTACCTTCTCTGGCCCCTTATCCTCCCTTTTGTATGGCGCCGCCCCCGAGCCATCAAAACCGTGCTCGCGGTCGCAGGCGCCTCGGCGCTGGCGCGGGCAGCGCTGTACTTCGCAGGTCTCACCAACCTTGCGTGGTTCAGCCCTTTTACCCGCATCGACGCCGTCCTTGTCGGCTGCGCCCTCGCTTTGGCGATCTCTCACGGCTGGGCGCTACCAATTGGCATGCCGGGTAGAGTCCTCACGGCAGGGGCCGTGGTGGCGTTGTCTACGCCTTTTGTGTGGACAAGCAGATCTGCATCTCTCCTGGTTATTCCAGTCGTGTCGCTGGCGACCGCAGTGCTCATCGCGCGACTGATTCAACCGCACGCGGGCCCACTTTCCGTCGTGTTGTCGTCCCCACCGCTGCGATGGACTGGACGGTTGTCCTACGCCATGTATCTCTGGCACCCCTTCGCCATTGCGGTCGTACTGTCGCTTGAGCTACCGCAGCGCCTTTTCGCCACCTGGGCCTTAAGCTCAGTCATCGCGGCCGTGTCGTGGGTACTCGTTGAGCGCCACTTCTTGGCGAATGCGGAACCGTTGTTGGGAGGAAAGACTGCCGAGTTGCCCGTCCGAGCCAACCCCTCCGTGCATAAAGGCACTCCCGACGGCAATGGTCGCCGCTTCAGGTCACTCTTTCCTGAGGTCTGGCGTCGCGCTCACCTCTCTGGCTCAGAGCACGATGAAGTGACCAACCCAGGTTCCGGTGCTTACGGTTCAGCGTCCCGGAGTCGTCGCCGATCCTGAGCCGGAGCGGAGCCTGCTTGAGCCCTACGGGGTGCCCTGCCTTGGCGGGGTGGACCGGCTCCACGAGCCTCTGGCTGGAGGTCCGGTCGACGCGCATCGACGAACACCACCCCGCCGAGAGGGCGCCTCTCGCTGGTCTTCGTTTCCGTCCGTGACGATGGGCCGCAACGCCATCCGTGGACTCGCCACTGGCGTGTGCTCCCAGGTCAGCTTGCGCGGTACGTCCGCACCGCGCGGACGTTCACATCTGGGCGAACGCACATATCGGACACGACACCCGGCTTGGCGATTAATCGACGAGCTGGAAGCGGCTCGCGGCCCCTGGAGGCGTAAACGTCGGTGCCGATTCAACGGTCGACGCGGGCGTGTTGATCCGGCCACGTATCCCAGTCCATCAGTCCGTTATTGGGGCAGTCGTAAGAAGAACCACCCGAGTGCCACGCAGTTGGCGAGGACGGTGACCCAGAAGATGCTGCGGAACGGCTGCTTGCTTGTCTTGTGCCGGAACACCTGCTGAGCGACGAGCGCACCGGGCCAGCCACCGAGCAGCGCGATCGTATGCAGCGAGGACTCCGGGGTGCGCCATTTGCCCACGGTCGCCGCGGACTTGTCGGAGCCGTACATCACCACCGCGACTGCGCTCAACAGGCCGTAGATGCCCACCAGCCAGACTGGCACTTCGTCCAGCAGCAGCAGAGTCGTCAGGAGGACGAAGAAGGCCGCGGCAATGGCGACCGCCGACCACGTCCCCTTGCCGACGGATCGGGAGGCGCTTGCCCCGCCCACGTATCGCACCTCCGCCGCGCGCGTCCGGTCACGCACGTCTCGCACCTGGACGTAGGTGACCTCGTTGCCGGGCACCGGACGTCGGCCACGCGGGAACGCATTGACGTGGGCGAACACGCGCGACCCTCCGGAAGCCGGCGTGATGAAGCCGAAGCCCCGGTCGTCGTTCCAGTCCCCCAGCACACCCCGCTGCCGCCCGGCCGCGTCCTCCGACGTCACCGCGAACCCTCCTCGCTCGGATGTCGCCCAGCTGGGACAGCCTAAGCGTGGGCACGACGAAGGCCGGGTATGCCGGGAACTCGCGTCCCCGGCATACCCGGCCTGATCGTTCTGCGTGAGCCGAGAACTCAGTACCGGTAGTGGTCCGACTTGTACGGGCCGGCGACGTCGACGCCGATGTACTCGGCCTGCTCCTTGGTCAGCTCGGTGAGCTCGACCCCGATGGCGTCGAGGTGCAGGCGCGCGACCTTCTCGTCGAGGTGCTTGGGGAGGACGTAGACCTGCTTGTCGTAGTCGTCGTTCTTCGTGAACAGCTCGATCTGGGCGATCGTCTGGTTCGCGAAGGAGTTCGACATGACGAAGCTCGGGTGGCCGGTGGCGTTGCCGAGGTTGAACAGCCGACCCTCGGACAGCACGATGATCGAGGTGCCGCCGGAGAACGTCCACTCGTGGACTTGGGCCTTGATCTCGGTCTTGGTGATGCCCGGGACCTTGGCGAGGCCGGCGATGTCGATCTCGTTGTCGAAGTGGCCGATGTTGGCCACGATCGCCTTGTTCTTCATCTGCTGCATGTGCTCGGCGGTGATGATGTTGAAGTTGCCGGTCGTCGTGACGTAGATGTCGGCGATGCCGATGACGCTCTCGAGCTTGGCGACCTGGTAGCCCTCCATCGCCGCCTGCAGCGCGCAGATCGGGTCGATCTCGGTGATGATGACGCGAGCACCCTGGCCGCGCAGCGCCTCGGCGCAACCCTTGCCGACGTCGCCGTAGCCGCAGACGACCGCGACCTTGCCGGCGATGAGCACGTCGGTGGCGCGGTTGAGGCCGTCGATGACCGAGTGGCGGCACCCGTACTTGTTGTCGAACTTGCTCTTGGTGACCGAGTCGTTGACGTTGATCGCCGGGAACAGGAGCTCTCCGGCACGGGCGAGCTCGTAGAGGCGGAGCACGCCGGTCGTCGTCTCCTCGGTGACGCCCTTGATCTCGGCCGAGACGGTGGTCCACTTCTGCGGGTCGGCGGCGAGCGTCTTGCGCACGAGCTCCTTGAAGACACCGACCTCCTCGGAGTCCGCGTCGTCGGTGGGGGGCACCTGACCGGCGGCCTCCCACGCGCGACCCTTGTGGACGAGCATCGTGGCGTCGCCACCGTCGTCGAGGATCATGTTGGCGCCGTGACCGCCGGGCCAGGTGAGGATCTGCTCGGTGCACTCCCAGTACTCGGTGAGGGTCTCGCCCTTCCAGGCGAAGACGGGGACACCCTGGAGGTCGTCGGCGGAGCCCTGCGGCCCGACGACGACGGCCGCGGCGGCCTCGTCCTGCGTGGAGTAGATGTTGCAGGAGGCCCAGCGGACCTCGGCGCCGAGCGCGGTGAGGGTCTCGATGAGCACGGCGGTCTGCACGGTCATGTGCAGCGAGCCTGCGATGCGGGCGCCCTTGAGCGGCTGGGACGCCCCGAACTCCTCGCGCAGGCTCATGAGGCCGGGCATCTCGTGCTCGGCAAGACGGATCTGGTGGCGGCCGGCCTCGGCGAGGCTCAGGTCGGCAACCCTGTAGTCGAAGGACATGCGAAATCTCTTCCCTGTCGAATGTGGTTGTCAGACCCGGCGCAGCCCATCTGGGCGTTCACGAGAACGGGGCATCACCCGCGCCGGCAGCCTCCATCGTACCGACTCGACGCGGTAGACATGGACGAGTGCGGGGCCGGCCCGTGCGGTGACGAGCGGAGCGCACGCGATGAGTGAGACCTTCGGCAGCGGCGACAAGGGCGACGCGGTGCGGGACGAGGTCCGTCTCGACCTCGACGAGGACAAGCTCGACACGTGGGAGGACGTGCGCGGCGACTACGCCGTGGACCCCGAGTCGGACGTCGCCCGCCCTGCCGTCGTCGAGGGTGACGAGGGCGACCGCGACTCCGACACCTCCGGGGTCAGTGGCGACGTCGCGGACGACGGACCGGGTGACGGCGACGCGGCGGACGGGTCGGCGAGGGACGACGAGAGCTGAGAGCGCCAGGGCCGGACCTGAGCTCGGCCCGAACGCCCGCCGCTACCTGATCGGTGACTCGTCGGGAAGCTCGCTGGGCAGCACGACGGCGTCGACCAGGGCGCCGTTGCGCAGGACGGTGATCTCCATGCGCTTCCCTATCGCGTCGGCGAACAGGTGCCGCTGCAGCGACTGGGCATCACCGAGTGGCGCCCCGTCGATCGCGAGAACCAGGTCTCCCGCCCGCAGACCGCTCTGGGCGGCAGGGCTCCTCTCCACGACCTCGACGACGCGCAGCGCGACTCGCTGGCCGTAGTGCTCAGCCTGCGCGGGCATCAGCCGGGCCGGGGTGCTCACCACACCGAGGTAGGCGCGCCGCACGCGGCCGTCGTGCATCAACGTGTAGATGATCCGGTGGGTCGTGGCGTTGATGGGCACCGCCAGGCCGAGACCGATTCCGGCAACGGCCGTGTTGATGCCGACGACGCGACCGCGGCTGTCGGCCAAGGCGCCGCCGGAGTTGCCGGGGTTGAGCGCCGCGTCCGTCTGGATGACGTCCTCGATGAGGCGCGCCGACGTCCGGGTTCGCACCGGCAGGCTGCGTCCGAGCGCGCTCACCACTCCGGCGGTCACCGTGCCGGAGAGCCCGAGCGGGTTGCCGACGGCCACAACGAGGGACCCGACGAGCAGCGCATTCGCATTGCCGTACTCGGGCGGGCTGGGCACCGCACCGTCGGCCCGGATGACGGCGATGTCGGACAGCGCGTCGCGGCCCACGACCTCGAAGTGGGCGACCGTGCCGTCGGCGAACTCGGCGTCGCCACCGGTGGCGTCGCCGACGACGTGGGCGTTGGTGATGAGGTGGGAGTCCCCCGTGAGGACGACGGCCGACCCCGCCGACTCACCGCGCCGCGACCGGATCCGGAGCGCCGCGACCTTCGGTGTCAGCTGGGCCGCGACGGAGGTGACGATCGCCGAGTAGGCGTCCAGCGCGGCCGACTCCGCGCCCGGGTCAGTACTCATGGTGTGACAACGGCCGGGAGGCTCAACGGAATTCCTGCCCGAGAACGGCACCCGATGACCCGCCCCCATCCGCGTCCGCGTGCCCCGCTTCGCGTCCGTTCCACCCGGCCACCCGTGGGTAGGCTGTCCGGGTGCTGCACCTCTTCCCCCTCACAGACCGACAGGTGACCTGATGGCCGGCGGTCTGTTCGCCCTGCTCGACGACATCGCGGTGCTCGCCAAGGCGGCCGCCGCCTCCATCGACGACGTCGCGGCCGCGGCCGGTCGCGCGAGCATGAAGGCCAGCGGCGTCATCGTCGACGACACCGCGGTGACGCCGCAGTACGTCCAGGGCATCGACCCCAAGCGCGAGCTGCCGATCATCAAGAAGATCGCGATCGGGTCCCTGCGCAACAAGCTCCTCTTCATCCTCCCCGCGGCCCTGCTCCTCAGCCAGTTCCTCCCGCAGGCGCTCACACCGCTCCTCATGATCGGCGGCACCTACCTCTGCTTCGAGGGTGTCGAGAAGATCTGGGAGCGGGTCAGCGGCCACCACGAGGACGCGGCCGCCAAGGCGCACGAGGCCGGACTCGTCGCCGACGAGGACACCATCACGAGCGGCGCGATCCGCACCGACTTCATCCTCTCGGCCGAGATCATGGTCATCTCGCTCAACGAGGTCAAGGACGAGGGCTTCCTCCTTCGCGCAGCGATCCTCGCCGTCGTCGCCATCGCCATCACCGCGCTCGTCTACGGCGTCGTCGCCCTCATCGTCAAGATGGACGACGTCGGCCTCCACCTCGCCGGCAAGTCCGGCACCCGGGCCACGATCGGCCGCGGGCTCGTCGCCGCGATGCCCAAGCTCCTCAGCACCCTGTCCGTCGTCGGCATCGCCGCGATGATCTGGGTCGGCGGGCACATCATCCTCCTCGGGCTCGACGAGCTCAGCCAGTACTGGTCGCCGTTGCACTACCCCTACGAGTGGGTCCACCACGCGGAGGAGGCGGTCCGCGACGCCACCGGCGCGCTCGGCGGGGTCCTCGGCTGGGTGACCAACACCATCGGATCGGCCATCCTCGGCCTCATCATCGGGGCCATCGTCGTCGCGATCATGCACGTCATCCCGCGCAAGGGCGGCCACGGCGAGCACGAGACCGACCACGCGCCGGCGGACGTCCCGAGCGACGAGAAGCACTGATCCGTATGCCGTCCGCTCGCGGATCGCTCGACTGGTCACCTGCGCTCGCGCACCCGGACCTGCTCGCGGCCCCGGTTGCTGCCGCCCTGGCGGCGACGGCGTCCACGGGCATCGCGGCAGCGCAGGTGGCGCCCATCGACGCGACCCTCGCGGACACGGCTGCGTTCTGCGCGGCATACGACGTCGCGCCGGAGGCGAGCGCCAACTGCGTCGTCGTCGCGGGCAAGCGCGCAGGCGAGACCACCTATGCCGCGGTCATGGTCCTGGCCACCGACCGCGCCGACGTCAACGGGGTCGTCCGCAAGCACCTGGGCGTCCGCAAGATCTCGTTCGCCGCGCACGACGACGCCGTCTCGCTCACGGGCATGGAGTTCGGCGGGATCACCCCGGTCGGGCTCCCGGCCGGCTGGCCGGTCCTCGTCGACGCCGCCGTCGTCGCCGCCGGGGACGTCGTCATCGGCAGCGGCATCCGCGGCAGCAAGATCCTCGTCAGCGGCGCCGCCCTCGCGGACCTGCCGACGGCCGAGGTCCTCGACCTCGCCCAGCACTGAACCCACGGCTGACGGCGACCGGAGAACGTCGCAGGCTCAGCTGGTGCGGTCGCGCAGCTCTGTGACGTGCCGCGACACGGCGGGGTCGAGCCCCAGCCCGAGCGCGAGGTACGTCGCGGCGTAGTCGGTCATCGCGATGAGCGAGGCCAGCCGCTCGATCGGGTGACCGGCGAGGGCCTCGACCTCCCAGACCTTGACGCCGGCGTCGCGCGCCGACTCCGCCACGGCCTCGGCGAGGTCGACGGCGGGGAACCCCGACACCGGAGCGCCGCGCTCGCGGTGGGCCTCCGGGTGGTCGCGGAGCAGGAGCAGGCCCAGCTGTGGCGCGGGCGGCCCGTCGAGGAACGGGTCCGCGAAGATGCCGCCCGACGCCGAACCGTTCCCGGTCGACTCCCCCGACCTCCCGAACGGCCCGTCGAAGCACGCGACGACCTGCGAGGCGGCGTCCGGGAGCGCGCCGTGGGTGGTGGGCATCCCCGCGGTCCGGGCGAACATCGCCGCGGTCCGGCTGGCGGCCACCCCGGTGAGGGCGCCGTCGCCGAGCACGACCGGCACCGTCTCGGCCAGCCCGAGGGCGAGGACCTTGGCGGGGTTGACGAACGACTCCGACGACGGCCGGCACTCCTCGGCGCGCCCGTCGAGGAGGTCGGCGACGCGCTCGAGCACCTGCTCGGGGCACTCGACGAGGCCGAGGCGGTCCGCGGCGAGCAGCACCGGCGTGAGCATCGACCACAGGGCGGCGCGCGAGGTCGGCACGGTCGCGGCGATGTCCACGTGGACGCCACGACCACGGGCGCAGACGTCGGCGAGCGGGGAGTCGGGGGCGCCGACGGTGAGCAGGGACGCCCCGCGACGCGCGGCCTCGGCCGCGAGCGCGAGCGGGCCCGCGGCGCGACCGGACAACGAGACGGCGATGACGAGGTCGAGCGGCCCGATCCAGCCGGGCAGCGGCGCCTCGCGCCGGGTGGTCACCGGCACCGGTGAGCCGGGCTCGGCGAGGACGTCGAGGACGTCGCAGACGACCGACGACCCGCCCAGGGAGGCGACGAGCACCGACCGGGGACGGTCGCCACCGGCGACCCGGTCGATGCCGGCCTCGCGTGCGGAGACGATCGCCCGCCGCACCTGCGCGCCCGCGGACGCGAGCGCGCGCAGGGACCCGCGGCTGTCGAGGGCCTCGAGCGACTGCGCGGAGTCGAGGAACGCCTCGTCGAGGTGCGGCACGGTCGTGCTGCGCAGCCGGTCAGACCGGCTTGCGCGCCTCGTCGACGAGCAGCACCGGGACGCCGTCGTCGATCCGGTAGACGAGCCCGCACGTGTCGGAGGTGCAGGCCAGCTCCGGGCCGGTCTCCCCCGTCTCGTCGCGCAGCTCGGAACGGCAGCTGGGGCAGCGCAGGATCTCGCGCAGCCAGGGCTCCATCGTCGACATGTTCAGTCCCTTCTCACGATGCTCAGCACATCGTCGCGGATCGCGGCCATCGTGGCCACATCGGCTGCCTCGACGTTGAGCCGCAGCAGTGGTTCGGTGTTGGAGCCGCGCAGGTTGAGCCACCACATCGGGTCGCCCTCCCCGCCGGCGTGGGTCAGGGTCAGCCCGTCGAGCTCGTCGACCTCGACCTGCTTGTCCGCCGCCCAGGCGCGCACCGCCTCGGTGCTCGCGGCCTGGTCGTCGACGGTCGAGTTGATCTCGCCGGAGGCGGCGTATGCCGCGTAGCCGGCCATGATCTCGCTGAGGCTCCGCGGCTGCTCGCCGAGGGCGGCGAGGGTGTGCAGCGCGGCGAGCATCCCCGTGTCGGCGAACCAGAAGTCGCGGAAGTAGTAGTGGGCGCTGTGCTCCCCGCCGAAGACGGCGTTGGACCTCGCCATCTCGGCCTTGATGTAGGAGTGCCCGACCCGGGTGCGGACGGCCTTGGCACCCAGCGAGGCGATGACCTCGGGGACCTGCGCCGAGGTGATGACGTTGTGGACGATCGACACCTCTGCGGCCGGCGTCCCGGCCGCGACCTCGCGGGCGACCTCACGGGTGGCGATGAGCGCCGTGATCGCGCTCGGGCTCACCGGCTCCCCGCGCTCGTCGACGACGAAGCAGCGGTCCGCGTCACCGTCGAAGGCGAGCCCGATGTCGGCGCCGTGCTCGAGGACCGCGGCCTGGAGGTCGCGGAGGTTCGCGGGCTCGAGCGGGTTGGCCTCGTGGTTGGGGAAGGTCCCGTCGAGCTCGAAGTAGAGCGGGACGACCGTGAGCGGCAGCGCCGGGAGGCCGGCCCCGGTGTCGAGCACCGCCGGGACCGTGTGACCGCCCATGCCGTTGCCCGCGTCGACGACCACGGTGAGCGGCCGGATCTGCGAGAGGTCGACGAGGCCGCGCAGGAAGGCGGCGTAGTCGCGCAGCACGTCGCGCTCCTCGCTCGTCCCCGGCTCCGCGTGGGGCCGCTCCGCCGTGCCGTCGAGGAGCCCCTGCGCGAGGTCGCGGACGTCGGCGAGCCCGGACTCCAGCCCGACCGGCGCCGCCCCCGGCCGGCACAGCTTGATGCCGTTGTATGCCGCGGGGTTGTGGCTCGCGGTGAACATCGCGCCCGCCAGTCCGAGGTGGCCGCTGGCGAAGTAGAGGCCGTCGGTGCTCGCGAGCCCGATGTGGGTCACGTCGACGCCGCGGCTCATGACACCGGTCCCGAAGGCCCGGGACAGCTCCGGCGACGAGGCGCGCATGTCGTGGCCGATGACGCAGCCGTGTCCGCCCTCTCCCAGGATGACGACCTCGGCGAACGCCGCCCCGAGGGCCCACGCGACGTCGACGTCGAGCTGCTCGGGGACCAGGCCACGGACGTCGTAGGCCTTGACGAAGTCGGAGAGGTTGTGGGGAGGCACGCTGCGACCCTACTAGGGGGCCACGGCCGTCGGGGATGGCCGCTAGCGTGGCAGGCGCACCCCGTCCCACCAGCCTGGAGAGCAGATGAGCCCGAAGTCGCACCCCGCGGACACCCACGACCTCATCCGCGTCCAGGGTGCCCGCGAGAACAACCTCAAGGACATCAGCCTCGAGCTGCCCAAGCGCCGCCTCACGGTCTTCACCGGCGTCTCCGGGTCGGGCAAGAGCTCGCTCGTCTTCGGCACCATCGCCGCCGAGTCGCAGCGGATGATCAACGAGACCTACAGCGCCTTCGTCCAGGGCTTCATGCCCTCGCTGGCGCGTCCCGAGGTCGACCACCTCGACGGGCTGACGACGGCGATCATCGTCGACCAGGAGCGCATGGGCGCCAACCCGCGCTCGACCGTGGGCACGGCGACCGACGCCAACGCCATGCTCCGCATCCTCTACAGCCGCATCGGGGCGCCCTACGTCGGTCCGCCGACGGCATACAGCTTCAACGTGCCGACCCGGAAGGCGAGCGGCGTGATGACGACCGAGAAGGGCGGCCACACCGAGAAGCGGGTCGCCCAGCAGCAGGTCTACCTCGGTGGCATGTGCCCGCGGTGCGAGGGCATGGGCCACGTGAGCGACATCGACCGCGCGGCGCTCTACGACGACAGCAGGTCGCTGAACGACGGCGCGCTCACCGTCCCCGGCTACTCCATGGACGGCTGGTACGGGCGGCTCTTCGAGGGCATGGGCCTGCCGATGGACAAGCCGATCGCGAAGTTCACCGCCAAGCAGCTCGAGACGATGCTCTACGCGCCCCCGACCAAGATCAAGGTCGAGGGCATCAACCTCACCTTCGAGGGGATCATCCCCAGGATCCAGAAGTCGATGCTGTCCAAGGACACCGAGGCGATGCAGCCGCACGTGCGCCGCTTCGTCGAGCGGGCGGTGACGTTCCAGGAGTGTCCCGAGTGCCACGGCACCCGCCTCACCGCCGACGTGCTGAAGTCGAAGATCGGCGGGAAGTCCATCGCCGACCTGTGCGTCATGCAGATCAGCGACCTCGCCGGGTGGGTCCGCGACCTCGAGGAGCCGTCGGTCGCTCCCCTGCTCAAGGGACTGCAGCACCTGCTCGACTCGTTCACCGAGATCGGGCTCGGGTACCTCTCGCTCGACCGGCCGGCCGGCACCCTGTCGGGCGGTGAGGCCCAGCGCACCAAGATGATCCGCCACCTCGGGTCCTCGCTCACCGACGTCACCTACGTCTTCGACGAGCCGACGATCGGGCTCCACCCGCACGACATCGCGCGGATGAACGACCTGCTGCTCCGCCTGCGCGACAAGGGCAACACCGTCCTCGTCGTCGAGCACAAGCCCGAGACGATCACCATCGCCGACCACGTCGTCGACCTCGGGCCGGGAGCCGGGTCCGGTGGTGGGGAGATCGTCTTCGAGGGGTCCGTCGAGGAGCTCCGCACGGCGGGCACGCTCACCGGACGCCACCTCGACGACCGCGCCCGGCTCAAGCCCGAGGTGCGGTCGGCCACCGGCACGCTCGAGGTCCGCGGGGCCTCGACCCACAACCTGCGCGACGTCGACGTCGACATCCCGCTCGGCCTCCTCGTCGCCGTGACCGGTGTGGCCGGGTCGGGCAAGAGCTCCCTGGTCCACGGCTCCCTCGACGGCCGTGAGGGCGTCGTCGTCGTCGACCAGGCCGCGATCAAGGGCTCACGCCGCAGCAACCCGGCGACGTACACCGGCCTGCTCGAGCCGGTCCGCAAGGCGTTCGCCAAGGAGAACGGGGTCAAGCCCGCCCTGTTCAGCTCGAACTCCGAAGGCGCCTGCCAGACCTGCAACGGCGCCGGGGTGATCTTCACCGAGCTGGGCGTCATGGCGACGGTCGAGTCGCCGTGCGAGGAGTGCGAAGGGCGGCGGTTCCAGGCGTCGGTGCTCGAGTACACCCTCGGTGGTCGCAACATCTCCGAGGTGCTCGGGATGTCGATGGACGAGGCGCTGGCCTTCTTCGCCGAGGGCGAGTCGCGGATCCCGGCCGCCCACACCATCCTCGGCCGCCTCGTCGACGTGGGGCTGGGCTATCTCACGCTGGGGCAGCCGCTCACGACCCTGTCCGGCGGTGAGCGCCAGCGCCTCAAGCTCGCGGTGCAGATGGCCGACAAGGGCGAGGTCTACGTGCTCGACGAGCCGACGACGGGGCTGCACCTCGCCGACGTCGAGAACCTGCTGGGTCTGCTCGACCGGCTCGTCGACGGCGGGAAGTCGGTCATCGTCATCGAGCACCACCAGGCGGTGATGGCGCACGCCGACTGGATCATCGACCTCGGACCGGGCGCCGGGCACGACGGCGGGACGCTCGTCTTCGAGGGCACCCCAGCCGACCTCGTCGCCGACCGCTCCACCCTCACCGCCCAGCACCTCGCCGCCTACGTCCACCCCTGACCGCCCGACGTATTGCGCTTTTCGACCAGCCAGTGCCCGCCGCACCCGGCCGCGCCCGACCGCACCCGCCCGCGCCCGACCGCGCCGACTGCACGACTTATTGCGCTTTTCGACCAAGCAACGCTCCCGGCGCATGACCGCGGAACGGGTCGAAAAGCGCAATAAGTCGTCACCCTTCCCAGCGCGACCAAGGACCTGGCCGCCCGCGTGCCCAGCCCGACCAAGGACCTGGCCGCCCGCGTGTCCAGCCCGATCACAGCCGACGGGCGCAGCGCCGCAACTGGCCCCCGCAGCACGACTTATTGCGCTTTTCGACCACGCAACGCTCCCGGCGCCTGACCGCGGAACGGGTCGAAAAGCGCAATAAGTCGTCACCCTCCCAGCCTCGCCAGGTCGTTCCGCGCAGCCGCGCCGAAGAGGCCCTCAGGCCCTCACCCCTGCCCCAACCCTCAGCCCGTGAGGCCTTGAGGCCTTGGGGTCTTCGGGGTCAGGCTTCGCCGAGGCCGGGCAGGACGCGGAGGTGGCCGCGGCGCTGCTCGCCCGGCAGCGGCATCGCGCTCACGGCCGCGCGCGCCACCGTGGGCTGCGGCGGGTGGATGTCACGGACCTCACGCACCGCCTCGACGACGGCGACGAGGTCGTCGTACTCCGGGGCGGGCTCGTAGCCGTCGCCCTCGAGGCGAACGACCTCCCAGCCCTGCGGGACGGTGAGGCGGATCGCGTGCTCGGAGCACAGGTCGTACGAGTGCGGCTCGGCGTAGGTCGCCAGGGGACCGAGGACGGCGGCGCGATCGGCGTACGCGTAGGTCAACGTGGCGACCGCGAGCTGGGCGCACGCGGTCTTGGTGCACTTCCTGGACGCGTTCACCCGAGGGACTCTAATTCACCGCTCCGACGACCCCGGGTCGGCGCGCCGTAGTCTCGTGGCGTGGCCCCCGTCGACCCCCCGTCCTCCGCGTCCGCGCGCCGTCGCGACCGCCGCGGCCGTGGCCCCCGCGGCCCGCTGGCCTGGCCTCCGGTGCCGGCGATGCGGTCCCGTCGGGAGACGTTCGACGACGTCGTCATCGAGGTCGCCGAACGCGCCCGCGAGTACCTCGGCACCCGGTATGCCGGTGTCGAGTTCGCCGTCGAGGAGGTCCCGTCGAGCGACCCCGCACCGTGGGAGGAGCAGGCCGCCGCCGTTGGTCGCCTCGTCCCCGTGGGCGGCGCCGTGGGTCACCGGATCGTCATCTACCGCCGCCCGGTCGAGACCCGGGCGCGGGACGCCGCCGAGGTGGCCGTCATCGTGCGTGAGGTCGTGGCAGAGCAGGTCGCGGCGCTGCTCAACGTGCCCCCGTCCGAGATCGACCTCTGACGCCCTGCCCGGGACGTCAGGGAACCGGGAAGGCCCGACTGACCACCGACGTCACCGTGCTCTCGGTGAGTGGAGCAGAGGACACGAGGCGCGATCCGCGCACCCCGCCGATGGAGGCGACGCCGGAGCGCACCTCGCCCGTTCCGGAGGTGCGACGAACCCAGACGGAGTCCGCCGGCCCGATGTTCACCGACGTGGCCGTGTCCTGGGCCAGGGTCAGCTCGCGGGTCGTCCAGTCCTTCGCCCCCACTGCACGCCACGTGACGGACACCGCGGCCGGACCCCGTGTGGCGACGACGCTCACGACCCGCTCGGGGTTCTCCTTCGACGACGGGTAGGCGGCGCCGATCAGCCCACCGGACGACGCGGTCGATGGGGCCCAGAGGAAGTCCCCTGGTCGCTCCCCCACCCGCTGCGTGGCCCAGAGGGAGGCCACGATGGGGACGTCGGAGGTGAGCTCGACGGCATACATGCCGGACGCGGGCACCTTGAGCGCGAGCTCGCCGGTGGAGCGGCCGGGGACTCGGATGACTCCGTCCGGGAGTGGCACAGGACCCTCGGCGCCGATGACGCGGGCACTGACGACGGCCTGCTGGCGGTCGGGGACCGCGATGCGGATCGACCCGATACTGCCGACGAGGGCCGCGGGGATGACCTGTCGGCGTGCGGGCGCGGCGGTCGGGCCGGTGACCTCGGCGCCGGCGGGCACGGACCCGTCGAGCCAGGTGTCGCTCATCACGGCATGGACGGTCCCGCCGTTGACGCGGACCCGGAGCGCCGGGGACGCCTCGGGTCCGGTGATGGCGTCGACGAGGAGGGCGACACGTCCACCGGCCGGGACGACGGTGGTGCCCGTCGGGGACGGCACGACACCCCGGCGACCGAGGACGGTGAGGTCGACCGTGACCTCGTTGGCGCCGGAGTTGGTGAGGACGAGCCGCTCCTGGCGACCGGGTGCGCCGCCGCCGGCGATGAGCCACAGGTCCGACCCGGGTCCGGCGCACGGGACCGTCGCGAGCCCGCGCACCTCGGAGCCGCTGACCAGCCACTCCTGCGTCGCCGCCACGCCGGGAGCCAGCGAGCCGGTCGCGAGGACGCGGCTCGAGGCGCCCGGTGCCGTCGCCGCGGTCGTCGTCACCCCGCGGGCGGTGACCGCCGTGCTGGC
>NZ_AVPL01000028.1 GCF_000768695.1 Knoellia aerolata DSM 18566 | reverse complement strand
CCCGGCGGGGGGGCCTGGCGGCCGGCGCGCGTCGCCGGCCGCGGGTGTCGACGGTGAAGACGCCGTCGGCGTCGTCGAGGTCGGGCCGAGGCGCGCGCGGACGTCCCTGCCGAGGGATCGGCCGGGCGTCGTCGTCGCGGGTCGGGCGTTCGGGCATTCGTCCATACTCCGCTCCGGGCCGCCGCCGACGCAAAACGGCGCGCCGACCCTGTGTGCGTCGTCCACGGCGGCGCTGGGGGATGATCGTCGCGATGAGCGAGCCCTCCCCCCCTGACGACGCCTCGGTCGGGACCCCTCCCGTGAGCGTGGTCGTCCCCGTGCTCAACGAGGGACGTCATTTGCGTGACGCGGTGGCGCAGGTGCTGTCGCAGGCGTATGCCGGCGAGCTCGAGGTGGTCCTCGCGCTCGGGCCGTCGGCCGACGGCACCGACGCGGTCGCCGCCGACCTCGTGGCCTCCGACGCCCGGGTGCGCACCGTCGCCAACCCGACCGGTCGCACCCCGGCCGCCCTCAACGCGGCGATCCGCGCGGCCCGCCACGACGTCATCGTCCGGGTCGACGGGCACGCGGAGATCCCCTCCGACTACGTCGCGACGGTGGTGCGCACCCTCCGCGAGACCGGGGCCGACAACGTGGGCGGGCTGATGAAGGCCGTCGGCCGGTCGGCCTTCGAGCGGGCCGTCGCGTGCGCGATGCGCAGCCGGATCGGCGTCGGCGGTGGCACGTTCCACGTCGGTGGGGGCGCCGGACCGGTCGACACGGTCTACCTCGGTGCGTTCCGGCGCAGCGCCCTCGAGCG
The DNA here is from genome assembly GCF_000768695.1 of Knoellia aerolata DSM 18566. GTDB lineage: Bacteria > Actinomycetota > Actinomycetes > Actinomycetales > Dermatophilaceae > Knoellia > Knoellia aerolata. The sequence continues at coordinate 42,826 of NZ_AVPL01000028.1, read as the reverse complement.
CGTCGGCGGCTACGACGAGCGCTACACCCGCACCCAGGACTGGCACCTCAACCTGCGGCTGCGCCAGAGCGGCGGCACCGTCTGGTTCACACCCGACCTCGAGGTGACCTACCGGCCGCGCTCCAGCGTCACGGCCCTGGCCCGGCAGTACTTCCAGTACGGCCGGTGGCGGCGCGTCGTCGCCCGCGAGCACCCGGAGACCGTCAACGCCCGCTACCTCGCCCCGCCCGTCATGGTGGTCGGCACGACCGCCGCGACCCTGCTGGGTCTCTTCTGGCCGCCCGCGCTCCTCGTTCCCACGGCCTACGCGGTGGGTGTCGTCGTCGGTGGCGTGGCCATCAGCGGCGGCGAGCCACCCCGGACCCGGGCCCTCACGCCCGTGGCCCTGGCGACGATGCACTGGTCCTGGGGGGTCGGCTTCCTCACGAGCCCGCGGTCCCTGGGGCGGGGGAGCGCCTGATGCCACCCCCGCCCGGAGCCGGCCTCTCGGGGCGAACGGTCCTCATGCTCGTCTGGACCGGCGTCGCCACCGACACCCGGGTCCTGCGCGAGGCCGCCACCCTCGTCGCCGCGGGTGCGCGGGTGCACATCATCGGGCGTGCCGTCCCCGAGGACTTCGTGCCCCCGCGGGGCATCACCGTCGAGGGCGCGGGCCGGGCCCCGCAGGCGGCGACCCGCTCGCGGCGCCTGTCGCGGCCCGAGCGCGCCGGCCGCTGGCTCCTCCTGCCGCTCCATGTCCGGCGTCGCTACCTCGCGTGGCAGCGCGAGGCCACGGACCGCGCCTTCGAGTGGTCGGGTGCCACCGGGCTCGTGCCGGACGTCGTCCACGTCCACGACTTCACCGCCCTCGGGGCGGGCCACACCCTCGCCGACAGCTGGGGAGTGCCGTTCGTCTACGACACCCACGAGTACTGGGTGGGGCGGCCGGTCGAGGGGCGCCCGGCCCCGCTCCTGCGACGTCGCGAGCGGCTCGAGGAGCACCGCCTCGCCCTCGATGCGGCCGCGGTGGTCACCGTCGGCGACGGCGTCGCGGACGCGCTGCGCGCGGACCATCCCGACTGGCCGGAGGTCACCGTCGTGCGCAACACGTTCCCGCTGCGCGACGACGTCGCACCGGCGTCGACGGTGACCGGCCCCCCGACGGGACTGGTCTACGGGGGCCGGCTCGCGGCATACCGGGAGCTCGAGGTCATCGCGGACGCGAGCCGGCGCTGCGCGCTCCCGATCACCGTCGTCGGCCCCGGCGACGACGAATGGCTGCGCACGTTCGACCCCGGACGGGTGGAGGTGCTGCCCGCCGAGCCGCTCCCCGCGCTCGACGAGCGGCTGCGCCGCGCCGGCGCCGCCCTCGTCACCCACAGCGACGCCTGGCTCAACCACCGCCTCGCGATGCCCAACAAGCTCTTCCACGCCGTGAGCCTGGGGCTCCCCGTCGTCGCGACCGACGTCGGCGACCTCGGCGCCCTCGTGCGGGCCCACGACCTCGGCACCCTCTACGCGCCCGGCGACGCGGACGGCCTCGTCCGCGCGATCGACCGGCTCGTCGAGGAGTACCCGCGGTTCGTCCGCGCCGTGGCGGCGGCGCGGCCGTCCCTGTCGTGGTCCGCGGACGGCGACGCGCTGCTCGCCGCGCACCTCAGGGTTCTCGGTCCGGGGTGAGACTCCACTACACTCGCTGGGTCGAGGGGCGCTGCCGCTCCGACCGAGAGAGCGAGGACGATGAGCACCGACAAACAGGTCGTGGACAGTGAGCGTGAGAACGAGTTCACGACCACTCACCACGTCTACGTGCCGCACAAGGCCGGGATCCCTCCGCTCGCCAACTATGCCCGAGAGCTCTGGCGCCGCCGCGAGTTCGCAACGGAGATGTCGCGCGCCAGCCTCCGGGCGGCCAACACCCTGACCCTGTTCGGCCAGGTATGGCTCGTCCTCAACCCCCTTCTCCTCTCGGGCGTGTACTTCCTGCTCGTGCAGGTGCTGTCCGGTGGACGGCACGGCTGGGAGTTCTTCGCACAGCTCACCGCCGGCCTGTTCACCTTCTACTTCATCTCGGGCTCCATGGGCACGGGCGCGTCCTCCGTCGTCGGCGGCGGCAAGCTCCTGCTCAACACGGCGTTCCCGAGACTCCTCATGCCCTTCTCGGCCATCCGGACAGCGTTCTTCAGGTTCTTGCCCACGCTGCCGGTCTATCTCATCTTCCACGTCATCGCCGGGCTCGGTTTTCACTGGGCCGTCTTCATTGCGGTGTTCTTCCTCTTCCTTCTCGTCGTCTTCGCACTCGGCCTCGCGGCGCTGTTCGCCACCCTCCAGGTCTACTTCCGGGACACCACGAGCTTCCTGCCGTACCTCACCCGCATCTGGCTCTACGCATCGCCCGTCCTCTGGTCCATCGAGACCATTCCGCCCCGCTTCGAGAAGGTCATCACCGTTCTCGAGTTCGTGAACCCGTTGCACTCGCTGCTGGGCGGATTCACCCAGTGTCTCGTCAACGGGGACATTCCGTCCTTCACGACGTTCGCGACGGCCACCGTATGGGCCTTCGGGGTCTTTGCCATCGGGTCGTTGTTCTTCATGTCAAGGGAGCGTGAGTTCGCTGTCCGCCTCTGAGTCCGTCCCGACCAAGGGTCTTTCCGTAAAGGTCGAGAACCTGTCGGTCACCTACCGCACGACCTTCGAGCGAGTTCCCACGTTCAAGAACGCCATCACCCGCTTCGGCCGTGGGCAGCGTGCCGTCCGTGAGGTTGAGGCGCTCAAGAACGTCACGTTCGACGTCCCGGACGGAACCGCCCTCGGGATCATTGGAAACAACGGTGCCGGCAAGTCGACCCTCATGCGAGCACTTGCGGGCATCCTCCCGCCCACCGAAGGTCGGATCGAGGTCAACGGGCGAATCAGCCCGCTGCTCTCCCTCGGCGTCGGTTTCAACCCCATGCTCTCGGGTCGCGAGAACATCATCCTGGGCGGCCTGGCGAGTGGTCTGTCCCGTGCCCAGGTCGTGGCTCGCGCCGAGGAGGTGACGGCTTTTGCTGGGCTCGAGGAGTTCATCGACGCACCCATGCGCACCTACTCCTCCGGCATGTACAGCCGCCTCGCCTTCTCGGTCGCGGTCCACATGGACCCTGACATCCTCATGATCGACGAGGCGCTGTCGGCCGGTGACGCCACCTTCAAGACCAAGGCGGCCGAGAAGATGGGTGAGCTTCGCGAGAGTGCGCGGGCCTTCTTCCTCGTCAGCCACTCGCTGGCGTCGATCAAGCAGCTGTGCAACGACGCGATCTGGCTTCACAAGGGCACCCTCATGATGCGAGGCACTCCCGAGGAAGTCACCGCGGCCTATGCGGACTTCGTCAACGTCGGGGAGTCGGCGGTCATCCTCGAGGACCTGTGACGCGGACGGTCGACGTCAGCTTCGTCACGAGTGGTCACGACGTCGCCGATGCCCGGCTTCACCGCCTCGTCTCGGCGGCCCGTGCCGCCGACCTCGAGGTCGAGGTCCTCGGCCTCGGTGACGTGTGCGACGGTCCGCCCGGCGTCCGTGTCCACACGGTCGCCCGAGGCAGTATGGCCGGTCGTGTCATGACCGCGCTCCGGTACGCACGCGCCGCCCGGGGCTCGGTGCTGGTGGCCCTCGACCCCGACTCGTTGGTCGCCTGCTCGGTGGTCGCCCGGGTGCGGAGGCGCCGCTTCGTGGCCGACGTCCACGAGGACTACCTCGCGCTGCTGCGAGATCGGGCCTGGGCCCAAGGGTGGAAAGGAACCCTCGGTGGCGCGCTCGTCCGCGTGGCCACCGCCGTCGCCGCCCGTGCCGACCTCGTGGTCGTCGCCGACCACCACGTCCCGCCCGTCGAAGCCCGGCACCGTTTGGTCGTGACCAACCGCCCCGACGTCGAGATGCTGCCCGGTCCCACTGATCGCTCACCAGAACCTCGAGCCATCTACGTCGGAGACGTCCGGTCCAGCCGCGGCCTGTTCACCATGGTTGAGGCGGTCAGGCTGGCACCAGGCTGGCGCCTCGACATCGTGGGTCCTGTGGCCGCGGCTGACCGAGAGGAGCTGGACGTGCGCCTCGGGGATCCTGAGCTGGCGGCCAGAGTGCGTCTCGTCGGTCGCAAACCCCCGCGCGAGGCGTGGGAGCACGCCCGGGGTGCGTGGTGCGGGCTCGCCCTGCTCGACCGAACCCCCGCCTTCGTTGACGCACTCCCGAGCAAGCTCTCCGAGTACCTCTCGGCTGGGCTCGCCGTCATCGTGTCCGACCTGCCGCGACAGGCCGAGCTCGTCCGGGCGAGCGGGGCGGGAGCCGTCGTCGAGGCCGATCCGGCGCGGGTCGCCGAGGTGCTCCGCGACTGGGCCGCTCACCCCGATGTCGTCGACGAGCACCGGAGCGCGGCCCGGAGCTGGGTCAAGCGGGAACTTCCGCCCAAGCCCTACGCAGTCCTCGGAGAGAGCCTCAGGAAGCTGGCTCGCTGACTCCGGGTTCCGTCCCCCGGGCGTGAACCTGCGCCACGATGCGGGCGCCAGCCGAGGTGCCGGCCACGACTGCACAGGAGCGCGGCAGGCGTCGGGCCACGAGCCACGCTGCGAGGTGGGTGTCGGCGTCGGCCGCCACGACGAGGTCGGCCCCATCGAGAGCAGCCCTCGGGCCCGGGCCGAGCACCTCGCGCGCGAACCTCAGGGCTGAGACCCCGGGTGAGACTGCACGCACCGCCCTGCGCACCCGCTGAGCGGCCGATCGCGACGCGGGCGCGGCCGGCCGCGACACCAGACCTCCGGCGGGGACGGGTGCTGGCGTCGCCCGCGCCCGCCCACGCGTCCGGGCGCCGCCGGACTGGCGGACGACCACGAGCTCGTCCTCGTCGTTCAGTCCGAGCTCGGACGCGCCAGCCGTGGGTGGTGCGGAGCGCAACGACGAGAGGAGGACGACCTTCACGTTGGGTCACCCCCGCCCGTCACGTGCTCACGCAGCCGGTGCACCCTGGGGACGAGCTGCCTGTCCCGCGAGTAGTCCCGTGCGAAGTCCCGGCAGGCTGCGCGCTCGGCGGGGGTCGCCTCACGGGCCGCGGCGGCTGCCGCCTCCAGGACTCGGGCCACCGACTCCGCGGACAGGTCGGTGACGGGAAACCACAGGGGATACCCCGCGAGGATCCTGCCGACGGCGTTGCCCGGGTCGTGCACCGAGACGATGGGGAGCGCGCTCGCGAGGTACTCGAAGACCTTGCCGCTCGTCACATAGCGGCCGGCTCCAAGGATGAGGAGCAGGCAATCGAAGGTCTCGTAGACGGAGGCCACGTGCTGCTTGGGGAGCGGACCGGCGTACGACAGGCCCGAGTCCGCGTGGCTCTCGATGACATCGAGCAGAGCTGGGTTCGGGGCGGCGTAGAACCCGAGATAGCCCCAGATCTGGGCAGAGGCCCCGTGGAGTCGGGCGCTCCGTGATCGGGCCCGGACCCAACCGTCGACGAACTCGCTGATCGGGACCTTCGCGCTCACGGTCCCGATGTAGCCGAAGGTGAGGGGAGCGTCCCGCTCGCGGGATTCCAGGCGTGGGTGTGGCGCGAAGTCGGAGTCGTAGCCGTTGGCGACGACGTGCATCCGCTCGCGCGCATCGGGATAACGTTCCGCGTGCCAGGCGTGGATCGGCTCGTTGACGAACCACACCTCGGTGGCGCTGGTGACGAGGGCGGACTCGAGCCGTCCGACGCGGGACTCGCGCGGATGGACCTCGCGCCCGTTGAAGACGTCGAGGGACCACGCGTCTCGGTAGTCCATGACGTAGGGCACGCCTTGGGTCCGGTGCAGGTGGTCGGCGGCCATGAAATCGACATTGGGGTTGGCCGAGGCGACGACGAGATCGACCGGTCGCGCGGCGTGGACGCTCGCTGCGGCACGCTCGAGTCGTCGTCGCCACGGGCCGTACCCGACCTCGGGGAAGTCCTTGACGTCACGCCGCCTGCGCCACTGCCACCACACCCGAGGGAGGAACGCCCGCACCGGACTCCACTGTCGGATGTCCGTGTCAAGGGCGGGCCAGTCGAAGGGCACGCGGACGACATCGATGCGGTCGTCGATCAGCTCCTCGAGGGAGGGATCGGAGCCTGTGTACTTCTCAAACGTCTCCCGCGTGGCCGTGAGGACGGTGACGGCCCAGCCGTCGTCGGCGAAGGCGCGTGCTGTGGCGAGGGCGCGGTAGACGCCGCCGCTGCGGCTGGGTGGGAACCCCCAGGCCACGTACAGGACATGCGGTCGACGTTCGGTGAAGCTGATGGCTCCTCCTCCTCTCGCGGCATGCAGGCCGACGCGTTGGCGAGGCCGGGAGACCGAGGTTAGTCGAACGGGCGTCACGCAGGCTCGACTAGGGTGGCCTCGCCGGCCATCGGGCGCGGCGGGGCGACAACCAGGAAAGGTCCGGCATGGCGATACGAGTCGTGGACAGTGCGGACGTCTCACCCGACGCCCACCTCGGCGACGGCACCTCGGTGTGGCACCTCGCGCAGGTGCGCGAGCAGGCCGTCCTCGGCGAGAACTGCATCGTCGGTCGCGGCGCCTACGTCGGCACCGGCGTACGGATGGGCGACAACTGCAAGCTGCAGAACTACGCCCTTGTCTACGAGCCGGCCGTCCTCGAGGACGGCGTCTTCGTCGGGCCGGCCGTCGTCTTCACCAACGACTACTTCCCGCGGGCCGTCGAGCCCGACGGCACCCTCAAGCGCGGTGACGACTGGGAGGCCGTCGGGGTCACGTGTCGCACCGGCTCCTCCATCGGCGCCCGGTCCGTGTGCGTCGCGCCGGTGACGATCGGGCGCTGGGCGCTCGTCGCCGCCGGGTCGGTCGTCACCAAGGACGTCCCCGACTTCGCCCTCGTCGCCGGGGTCCCCGCCCGGCGGATAAGGTGGGTCGGCCGCGCCGGCGTCCCCCTCGAGGCCGGAGACGCGCCGAACACGTGGGTCTGCCCCAAGACCGGCGAGACCTACATCGAAGACCACGAGAGCCTGACGGAGGCCCCGAAGTGAACGAGTTCATCCCCCCGGCCAAGCCCCTCATCGGTGACGAGGAGCGCGCCGCCGTCGACCGCGTCCTGCGCAGCGGCATGCTGGCCCAGGGCCCCGAGGTCAAGGCGTTCGAGGAGGAGTTCTCCGAGCACTTCAACCTCGGTCGCGCCTGCGTCGCGGTCAACTCCGGCACGAGCGGCCAGCACCTCGGCCTGCTCTCGAGCGGCGTCAAGGCCGGTGACGAGGTCATCGTCCCGTCCTTCACCTTCGCTGCCACGTGCAACTCGGTCGCCCTCACCGGTGCCGTCCCCGTCTTCGCCGACATCGACGCCGACGACTTCTGCATCTCGCCCGCCGCCATCGAGGCCGCGATCACCGAGCGCACCGTCGGGATCATGCCGGTCCACCTCTACGGCCACCCGGCGAAGATGAACCAGATCATGGCCATCGCCGACAAGCACGGCCTGCAGGTCTACGAGGACGCGGCCCAGGCACACGGCGCCTCGCTCGGCGGCACCCCCGTCGGCGCGTTCGGCACCTTCGCGATGTTCTCGCTGTACCCGACGAAGAACATGACCTCCGGTGAGGGCGGCATGGTCTCGGTGGCCGACGCCGAGGTCGAGCGCCTCATGCGCCTCTACCGCAACCAGGGCATGGAGAAGCAGTACCACAACGAGGTCGTGGGCTTCAACACCCGCATGACCGACATCCACGCCGCCATCGGTCGCGTCCAGCTGACCAAGGTGGGCGCCTGGACCAAGGCCCGCCAGGACAACGCGGCCTTCCTCACCGCCAACCTCGAGGGCGTCACGACGCCGCCGGTCGCCGAGGGCGCCGTGCACGTTTACCACCAATACACGGTGCGCATCCCCGAGGGCCGCGACGGCTTCGCCGCCGCCCTCAAGGAGCAGTACAACGTCGGCTCCGGGATGTTCTACCCGGTGCCCAACCACCAGCTCAAGCCCTTCGCCGGCACGGCGAACGACGCGGACCTGCCCGAGACGATGAAGGCCGCCGCCGAGTGCCTCTCGCTCCCGGTGCACCCGAGCCTGAGCCAGGGTGACCTCGAGCGCATCGTCGAGGCCGTCAATGCGCTCGCCAAGGCCGGTGCCTGATGGCGAACCTGCGTGCGGGCCTCATCGGCCTCGGCATGATGGGGCGCCACCACGGCCGCGTCCTCGCGAGCCTCCCGGGTGTGGACCTCGTCGCCGTCGCCGACCCCGGGGGTGACGTCCACGGCGTCGCCGGCGGCCGCCCCGTCCTCGAGAGCGTCGAGCAGCTCATCGAGCAGGGCATCGACTACTGCATGGTCGCGGTCCCGACCATCTACCACGAGGCCGTCGGTCTCGCCCTGGCCGAGGCCGGGGTCCACGCCATCATCGAGAAGCCGCTGGCCCAGGACACCCCGGCCGCGACAAAGGTCGCGGAGGCGTTCGAGGCCAGGGGGCTCGTCGGCGCCGTCGGGCACATCGAGCGCTACAACCCGGCCCTGCAGGAGGCGCGTCGCCGCCTCGAGGCCGGGGACCTCGGTGACGTCTACCAGGTCTCGACCCGTCGCCAGGGCCCGTTCCCGGCCCGGATCGCCGACGTCGGCGTCGTCAAGGACCTCGGCACCCACGACATCGACCTCACGGCGTGGGTCACGCAGCAGACGTTCACCGCGGTCGCCGCGCGGACGGCATACAAGAGCGGTCGTGAGTTCGAGGACCTCGTTGCGGTCACCGGTCAGCTGTCCAACGGTGTCGTGACCAACCACCTCGTCAACTGGCTGTCCCCGCTCAAGGAACGGGTCACGATCATCACGGGCACCAAGGGGGCCTACGTCGCCGACACCCTCACCGCGGACCTCACCTTCTACGCCAACGGCGAGGTGCAGACGACGTGGGACGACATCGCGAACTTCCGCGGCGTCTCGGAGGGCGACGTCGTCCGCTACGCGATCGCCAAGCCGGAGCCGCTGCGCGTCGAGCACGAGCAGTTCCGCGACGCGGTCCTCGGCAAGGACGCCGACATCGTCACGATGACCCAGGGCCTGCAGACCGTGCGTGTCGCCGAGGCGTGCATCGAGTCGGCGAGGACGGGCCAGACCGTCACGCTCTAGCGGTTCAGGCGCGCGGCCGGGCCCGCTCCGCGAGGGTGGCGACGGTGGCCTCGGCCGCGTGACCGTCGCCGTACGGCGTGGCGTCGGTCGGTGCGGGCGCCGGGCGCTCGACGAGCGCGCCGAGCCCGTCGAGGTCGAGCGCAAGGACGTTCCAGCCGAGGTCGACCGTCTCGGTCCACTCGGTCTCCGTGCGCACCGTCGTGCACGGCGTGCGCAGGAGGAACGCCTCCTTCTGCAGCCCACCGGAGTCGGTGACGACGTGCGCGGCCGCCCGCACCGCGGCGACCATCGTCGGGTACTCGACCGGGTCGACGGTGTGCAGCGAGCCGCCCGTGAGGTCGAGCCCCTGCTGCTTGGCCTTCGCGACGAGCCGCGGGTGCGCCGTGAGGACGACGGGGCGGGACAGCCCGGCGAGGCCCTCGACGATGGCGCGCAGGCGGACCGGGTCGTCGGTGTTCTCGGCACGGTGGATCGTCGCGAGGATGAAGTCGTCGCCGACCTCCGAGGCGAACGGCAGGGGACGGCCGTCGGACTCGGAGGCGACCCGCAGGCAGACGTCGGTCATGACGTCACCGGTGAGGACGGCGCGCTCGGCGAGCCCCTCGTCGGCGAGGTGGCGCATGGCGACCTCGGTCGGCGCCAGGCACAGGTCGGCGGCGTGGTCGGTGAGGACCCGGTTGTGCTCCTCGGGCATGCGCCGGTTGAACGAGCGCAGCCCCGCCTCGAGGTGGGCCAGCGGGTAGTGCAGCTTCACGGCCGAGAGCGCCCCGGCGATGGTGCTGTTGGTGTCGCCGTAGACGAGCACCCAGTCCGGGTCGTGCTCCTCGATGACGGCGTCGAGCTGGGTGAGCATCGAGCCGGTCTGCACCCCGTGCGAGCCGGAGCCGACGCCGAGGTGGACGTCGGGGGTGGGGATGCCCAGGTCGGTGAAGAAGACGTCCGACATCTTGGCGTCGTAGTGCTGGCCGGTGTGGACGATGACGTGGTCGTGACCGGCGGCCGCGAGGGCGTGTGCGATGGGCGACAGTTTCACGAACTGGGGGCGCGCGCCGACGATGGACAGGACTCGCATGGGGCCTTCCGGTGGGGTGCTCGCAGCGGATGTCGGCGAGCGGGTTCTTAGGCTAGCGTGTGGCCCGTCCGACACCGTGCACACGTCAGGGGGCGCGCCCGTGCCCGACAGCCCATCGAGCGGCCCCGACGTGCCCACGCTTAGCCCGACCGACTCCCGGGCGTACTGGGACCGCCGCCATCGCCGCCAGGACAACCTTGCCGCGGGCGGGCACATCGGCTTCGACAGGGGGACGAACGCGATGCTGTATGCGGTCCGATCTGCTCGTCTGGTCGAGGTCCTTGGCGCCGCGAACGACGTCGTCGCCCCGTTGCGGGTGCTCGACGCTGGCTGTGGGCAGGGCCTCTTCGCACGGACGCTGGGGTCGTTCGGGCACACCGTCGATGGCATCGACACGAGCACCTACGCCATCGACGTGTGCCGAGAGCTGGCCGGACCGAGCGAAAGCTACGAGATGAGCGCCCTCGTGGACTGGCAACCGTCGCACCTCTACGACGCCGTGCTGAGCATCGATGTGCTCTACCACCTCATGGATGACGACGAGTGGGCGAGCAGCGTCGAGAACCTCGCCTCGCTCGTGCGGCTCGGTGGCCTCATCGGCCTGGTCGACCATGACGCGGACGTGGCCAGGGTCTGGGCCGAGTACCAGAAGACCCGCCCCACGAACCAGTACCGCGACCTGCTGTCCGGGTGTGGTTTCGAAATGCGCCGGAGCGTCCGCAACGACTTCCGCACCGACCCGTCGATCATGCACGTTGCTGTGAGGGTGGCCTGATGGATCTCGTCGACATCGTCTCGAGTCACGCACCGGACGCGCGCCCCGTCTTCGCGACGGCGGAAGCCATGGCCTTGGTTGCCCGTGTCCCCGGTGCGCAGCCGGTGCCGGCCGCCCGCACGGCCTCCGCTGTCGTAGTCCACCGGGCGGCCTCGGGGTCCGAGACCGGCGCGCTGACCGTGCTGGCGGAGTTGCTCGGAGACCACGGGATCGGCGTCCTGGTCCTCGACACCGCGCTGACCTCGCTGCCGTTGGGCGCCGTGCTTCGGACGCTGGGTGAGGGTCGGCTTCGAGCCCTCGCGGTGCATTCGATGTCGAGCTCGGGGGCCAGGGCAGCTGTGGTGGTGACCCGCGACCTCGAGGTTCCCCTGCGCAGCCACGTCCTCGGCGAACCGTTCCCCACGTCCGGACCCGACGCGAGCCTGCGTCGCGACAACGAGCTCGTCGTCGAGGCGGTGGTGGCGCGAGCCATGCGCGCTGAGCTCGAGCGGCGGCTTCGGGTGGCGGCAGAGGAGGAGCGACGGCTGCAGGCCCAGGTGGAGCAGATGCGCGGTGAGCTGGCCGCCGAGAGTAAGGCCGTCACGCAGGCTCGCGCAGAGGTCGGCCGGCTCGAACGTGCCCTCGTCCTCGTGGAGCGCAGAAGCCCCGGCTACCGCGCCGCCCGCCTGGCCTCGGCCATCCGTGACGACGCCGTCGGAGCCGGGCGCCGGCTCCTGGATCGCTGGGGTCCCAAGCGGCCTTGAGGCCTGGTCACCGGGCGCTCGGGAGGACAACCTCCTCGGCGTCCCAGCCCATGACCTCCGCGGGCGTTTCTGGGGAGATTCCGGAGATGCGCTCGTAGGTGGCCTCGAGAACCCGCGCCTGACGCTCCCAGGAAAGCTCGTCGAGGAGCCCCTCGGAGATCGCGCCCCGCATCGCGTCGGCGTTCTCGAGCACCTCCGTGGCGGCGCGCGCGAAGTCAACCGGGTCGCTGGGATCGAACACCGCCCCGACGCCGGTCCGCTCGATGAACTCGGCCGTCGTCCGCATCCGGCTCGCCACGATGGGCAGGCGGGCGTGGAGGTACTCGGCGAACTTCGTGGGCAGCGACGACTGGTGGTTCGGGTCCGGGTGGTGCGGCGTGAGCCCGAGGTCGGCGCTGGACAGGTAGGTGGGAACGGCGAACGGCGACACATAGGGGGCGATGTGCACACGGTCGTGGACACCGAGCCGCTCGGCCCGCTCGAGAAGGGCGGCGAGAGTGGGGTTGACCTTGTTGGCGACGATCGCAAGGTGCACCCCGTGAAGGTGGGGGAGCGAATCGATCGCCACGTCGACCCCGCGTTCGGGCGAGATGTAGCCGGAGTAGACCATGAGCGGTGTGCCGGAACTCAGGCCGCAGACCGAACGGATGGAGTGCTCGGAGTGGGGGGCCTGCGCGACTGGCGCGTTGGCGACGACCTCCGGCACCCGGTCAAGGGCATACTCGTCACGCATCCGCTCGGCGATCGACTGGCTCACCGTGACGACAGCGTCGGCCCGGCCGATGTACTCGCGCTCGAGCTGGCGGTAGGCGGCCGACACCTCAGGGCCGCCCCAGTTCACCTCTGCCACGAGCTCGTGTGCGTCGTAGAGCCACGACACGGTGTGGCCGGCGAGCCGCAGGTCCGACGCGGCCCGGGCGACCACCATGAGCATCTGGACGTCGTTGGCGTGGATGACATCGGGTGCGAGGCGCACGAGCTCGGGGCCGAACGACAGCCACCAGTCGGTCAACACCGGCCAATCACGCCGCCACTCGATCTCGTCGACGGACACTTCGGGCAGGACGGGGCGACGCAGGTCCGGCGGCGGGACGTTCGCATGACGCCGGGCCGAGACGAGAACCCGCGTGGCGTGGGTCCGGCCCCTCGGCAGCCGCGCCGCCGCGGCGTCGGCTGTCTCCAGCACCGCGGAGAGGCGTGAGGGCAGCGCCTCCGTGGCCCACCGGGCGCGCCGGGTCGCCTCGTAGCGGTCGTGGAGCGTCCGCAGCAGGGGGACACGGATGACGCGGATGGGGCCCAGGCGCGACTCCTCGCGCCGGCGGCCGCTGCTTCGTCCCAGGAGGGTCACCTGCCACCCGGTGCGGGCGGCGCTGATCGCGGTCTTGAGGACCCGCGAGTCGCCGGTGACGTCGTTGTTGACGACCACGACGAGGTGTCGCGAAGTGTTGTCCACGTTCATCCCCTGACCAGCAGCTCGTTGACTTCGGTGGCCCCGGGCTCCCAGGCCTGGGGAGGCAGGTCCCCTAGCAGCGTGGCATAGACCTCGCGGAGCAACTCGGCCTGGACGCGCCACGAGAAACGCGTCTGGAGTGCGCTGTCGGAGCTGATCCGGGTCCGCAGCTGCTCCACACGCCCCAGAACATCGGTAACGGCCCGGGCGAGGTCCGCCGGGTCGTCAGCGCGGTGCACCGCGCCGAGGTCGAGATCCTCCACCAGTGCGGCCTGCTCCGGTGTGTCGCTCGTGACAATGGGCAGCCCGGCGTTGAGGTACTCGCAGAACTTGTTGGTGATCGCGACGTCGTGGTTGACCGCCCGCAGCAGCGGGCTGAGCCCGATGGTGGCGGAGGACAGGTATCTGGGCACGAGCGCGAACGGCACGAAGGGCGCGAAGTGCAGGCGGTCCGAGGCCCCGATCCGCTTGGCCCGTTCGTCGAGGTCCTGGGTGACGTAGCTGCGCCGCTTGACGACGACGACCAGGTGAACGCCCGGGAGGTCGGCGAGGGCCTCCACGGCGGTGTGCACGCCGCGAGCCTCGTGGACGCCGCCGCCATAGACGAGAAGCGGGACGTCGGGTCCGAGGCCGCAGACCTCGCGAACCCCGATGACGTTGAGCTCTCCGCGGTCCTCGACCGGTGCGTTGAGGACGACGGACGGGGTCCGGTGAAGTCCATGCTCGGCGACGAGGAGGGCCGCCAGCGAGGGGGAGACGGTGATGACGTGGTCGGCCGAGTGGATGAACTCCCGTTCGAGGGCCGCATATGCCGCGAGCTTGCGCGGTGCGACGACGGGGACTCCCGGGATGAACTCGTGAGCGTCGTAGATGACCTTGACGTCGCGACCGGCCAGGGCGGCGCGCTGGGCCGCGTGCACGCCGATGCCGAGCATGAACACGTCGTGAACGTGGATGACGTCGGGCTCGAGCGCGTCCAGGACGGGCCCGACTGCGAGCTCCTGGTCGAGGATCTCCGGAAGGACCTCCTCCCAGCGGGCCAGCGCCGGCAGCCGACGGTAGGCCGAGAGCTGTCGCGTGCGTCGCGCCCCGACACCGTCCCCTCGGACGCGGCGATCCCGCCGCTTCACCCGCAGCCCGGCTGACTGAAGGTCGAGCAGCCGGCGCCGCAGGCGTAGGCGGCGCCAGCGTGCCGCGCGAGCGAGCTTCTCGGCAGTGGAGAGTCGGGGCGGGAGATGGTCCTCGCTGCGCATCGCGGCGCGGGCGTCGGCCCCGCGATCGGCACGCAGGGCCCGGGACTCCAGCTCCCAGCGGCTCAGGGCCGCTCGCCGGTCATCGTCACGGAGGAAGAACGGCGATAGTGCAGAGGCGACCTCACGAGCGCCGGTGCCAGCCCTTCCGAGGCGTCCACGGAGCCCTGCGCGACCGACGCGGTTGCGGGGCAGCACTCGTCGGATCGTGACCGAGCCAACGTGTTCCTCGGGTGCGTCACCGCGGCCCCGCAGTCCGACGGCCACGACGTCCATCCCGAACTGCGACACCGTCGTCATCGCCTTGAGCACCCTCGCGTCGATGGTGATGTTGTTGCCGGCGAGCATCACGACCCTCGGTCCCGAGCCGGCGTGGGTGGAAGGGTCGAGCTCGGCGAGCTCGGGGGTGTCCGCCGACCAGCCGGCGACGGCGATCAGATCCTGCGAACGGGGGTACGTGGGCGTGTTTCCGGCGTTGTCCGTCATGTCACACCTGCGCCAGGAGCGGAGTGAGGGCGTCGGCCGACAGTCGACCGGAGTGGACGGCGACGACGAAGTCGCGCGCAGCCCTGGCCGTCGCGGCCGCGTCGTCCGGCGCTCGCACCAGGTCGCGGAGCACCTCCTCCAACGAGTCAGGGGTCGCCTCGACGATCGGCAGCTCCAGGCCGGTGGCCATGAACACCCGCCGACGCACCGACGGTGCGACGTGCCCGACCACGATGCGGGAAGCCGCCATCCCTTCGCACGCGGCCACCCCGTAGCTGCCGAGCCGGAACTGGTCGAGCACGATGTCGGCCGTCCGGTACACCTCGGGCATCTTCGAGGGCGGCACGTCGTGGATGCGCCGATAGTCGACCAGGCCCTCGTCGGCGAGCCGTTGCACCACCGGGTCGATGAGATCCGAGCCCTTCATCCGTGAGCTGCTCGGCGCGTGGGCCACGATCGGACGAGCGCGACGCATGGGCTCCGTGGCGCTGTGCCAGCGTGCCGCGTCGACGACCACGGGACACCATCGCGCACCGGGGACGTCGTCGAGGAGGTCGGGCGTCGAGACGAGCACCGGTCCGTCGAACCCGTTGAGGAGTGCGGCATTGCGCGTCGCGTTGTACTGGAGGGTGGGGACGATCTCCCAGTCCGTCTCGCGGAACGGGGACCACTCGTACAGCTCTGCGTGGTGGCTGGGGATACGCACGTCACTGCCATGCGCGATCAGCCCGACCCGGAGGCCATGCTCGCGTAGCGGACCGATCTCCGTCGAGGCCTCCGGGCCGAACAGCGAGCCGAACAGGGGCCGTTCGGCCTCGATGAGCACGTGGGTGTAGGTCCGGACGACGTGGTCGAAATGGGCGCGCTGCCACGCCTCGGTGGCCGCCTGGTTGCGGCTCGCGGAGTAGCTGACGGGGAAGTCGAACTTGCCGTTGAGCACGGCGAAGGAGTGCGCCGCGACCCCTGGGATGAAGCGCCGGGCCGACTCGGCCCACTGCTCGCCCTGACCGGCGAAGTTGGCCGGTGCCACGAGCACCCGGACCGGAGCCTGGGCTCGGGGCGGGAGCTCGCTGCCGCAGAACTCGGCACGCAACGCCTTGGCCTCCTTGGCCTTGCGAACCTCCTCGCGCACGGCGACAGGGCCCGCGGTCAGTGCGTTGACGCCCTTCTTGGCCGCTGCTTTGACCGGTCGAGGGAGCCGTCGCTTGACGGCGCGGGCGATCCGCCGAGGCTGAGCGCTGGCTCCCAAGACCACTCCTTGCAGTGAACCCCGTTGGGTGGTGTGAGTCCGACACCCGACGGGCTACGGTGGCTCGCAGTATTTCACAGGAGCACCCGCCCCCGACCACTGCCGCGGGCGAGGTGCTGCCCCGAGCCACGCCGTATGCTGAACACTGCTCTTGCCCCCGAACCGAGGACTGACGAGTGAAGATTTGTGTGATCGCGCTGGGCAAGATCGGCCTTCCGTTGGCTGTCCAGTTCGCCTCCAAGGGTCACGACGTGGTCGGGGTGGACGTCAACGCCCGAACCGTCCAGTCGGTCAACGAGGGGCGTGAGCCGTTCCCGGGAGAGGCGCACCTGCAGGAGAGGCTGACCGAGCTCGTGCCGGCCGGGCGCCTGCGGGCCACCACCGACTACGCCGACGCGGTCGCGGGCGCCGATGCGATCGTCCTCGTCGTGCCCCTCTTCGTGGACGACGACGGCAAGCCCGACTTCGGCTGGATGGATGGTGCCACCCGCGAGCTGGCAAAGCACCTCACTCCAGGAACGCTCGTCTCCTACGAGACCACGCTGCCGGTGGGCACCACGCGCAATCGCTGGCGACCGATGATCGAGGAAGGATCCGGTCTCGTCGAGGGAACGGACTTCCACCTCGTCTTCAGCCCCGAGCGAGTCCTCACCGGCCGCATTTTCGAGGACCTGCGCAAGTACCCCAAGCTCATCGGCGGCCTCTCCGAGGTCGGCGCCGCGAAGGCCCGAGAGTTCTATGAGGCCGTTCTGGACTTCGACCACCGTCCCGACCTCGAGCGTCCGAACGGCGTGTGGGACCTCGGCTCCGCCGAGGCCTCGGAGCTCGCCAAGCTGGCCGAAACGACGTATCGCGACGTCAACATCGGCCTGGCCAACCAGTTCGCGCAGTTCGCCGCAACCCAGGGCATCGACGTCTTCCAGGTGATCGACGCGAGCAACAGCCAGCCGTACAGCCACATCCACCGGCCGGGCATCGCCGTCGGTGGCCACTGCATCCCGGTCTACCCACGTCTCTACCTCCACACCGACCCGGCGGCGACCGTGGTGAGCGCGGCACGGGCCGCGAACGCCGCGATGCCGGCGTACACGACCAACCTGCTCGAAGGCGCGCACGGGGACCTCGGGGGCGCCAAGGTGGTCGTCCTCGGAGCGGCGTACCGCGGCGGAGTGAAGGAGACCGCGTTCTCGGGCGTCTACGCCACGGTGAGCTCGCTCAAGGAGCTCGGCGCCGACGTCGTCGTGCACGACCCGCTCTACACGGACGACGAGCTCGACGTCCTCGGGTTCACGGCATACCACCTCGGTGAGCCGATCGACGCGGCCGTCATCCAGGCCGACCACGCCGAGTACCGCGACCTCACACCGGCGGACCTACCGGGCATCAAGACGCTCGTCGACGGCCGCCGGATGACCTCGGCCACGGACTGGCCGGGCGTGACCCACCGTACGGTGGGTGTGGCCCCGGCGGACGTCGCCCCGGCCTGATGACCGCGGGGTTCGGGGCCGGCGACCGCGCCGGTCGTGTCCTGATGATTGTCGCGAACGACATCAGTCACGACACCCGGGTGCTCAAGTCCGGCCTGGCCCTCACCGACGCCGGCCTCGAGGTCACCCTGCTCGGTCGCAGCACCAGCTCGCGACGCGAGGAGTCCACGCTGGGCCCGTTGAGGGTCGTCCGGGTGCCGGTGCCATGGACGCTCAAGGAGGCGCGCGACGACGCCCGCCTCCGTCGGCGCCGACCGAGGCTCTCACTTGAGCTGAACCCCGCCGAGCGCGCCCGCCATGACCTCCGTGACGGCCTCCGGCGGCGGGAGCTGGCCCTCGACGAAGGCAGGAGCGCGCGGTTGCGGGAACGCCTGCTCGACGCCCGACACCAAGGGGTCCGGTCCCTGGTCGAGATCGACCGGCGGCTCGGGCACGCCGAACGGTTCGTCTGGAAGGTGGTGGACGCAGCGGTGCATCGAACGCCGGTCGCCGCCTCCTGGCGCTCCGAGCTGCCGGAGATCGACGACTACGAGCTGGGGATGGCGCCGGCGATCGACCGCCTCGACTGGGACGTGATCCACGCCCACGACGTGCAGCTCGTCGGGGTGGCGAGCCACGCGGTCGCCCGTCGGCGCAGGGACGGGCGGAAGGCGGACTGGGTCTACGACGCCCACGAGTACGTGGCCGGGCTGTCACTCTACGGCTCGCGGACCAGACGACGTCGAGCGGCATACCTCGACCTTGAGCGCGAGTTCATCGGCGACGCGGGTGCTGTGGTCACCGTGACCGAGCCGCTCGCCGAACGACTGCGTCGCGACCACCGACTCAGCTCACGACCGACCGTCGTGATGAACTCACCCGAGCTGACCGGCCCCTTACCCGAGTCGACCGGCGTGCGCGAGACCCTTCGTCTCGCCGCGAACGTCCCACTCATGGTCTACAGCGGAGCGGTGACCCACGCCCGGGGGATCGACACCGTGGTCGCGGCCCTCCCCGATCTCCCCGGCGTGCACCTCGCCGTCGTCTGCGTCCCCGGGCCGCACACCGTCGTCGCGCAACAGCTGGCGGCCCAGGCCCGAAAGCTCGGCTGCGAGGACCGAGTCCATCTGCTCGAGCCCGTGCGCCCACACGAGGTGACTGGCTTCGTCGCGTCGGCCGACATCGGTCTCCTTCCACTGCGTCGCTTCGGCAGCCACGACGTCGCCCTCGCCAACAAGCTCTTCGAGTACCTCTACGCCGGCCTACCGGTTCTCGTGAGCGACTGCCCCGCACAGCGGGACTTCGTGGTCGAGCACCGCGTCGGGGCCGTGCACCTGGCCGGGGACGTGGCGTCGTTCACCGAGCAGGCGCGGCAGCTGCTGGTGCGACGGGACGAGGTGCGCGCTCTCATCGGGCAGACCCCGGACCTGCTGCGTCCCTATGCATGGTCCGTCCAGCAGCGCAGCCTCCGACAGGTCTACCGGGACCTGTTCGGGGGGGAGAGGGTGAGTGAGCCCGCGACGACCACCCGTCTCGACGAGGTGGTCGAGACGACCGTGGCTCACCCCGAGCGCCCGTCGGTCGTCGGCATCGGTCCGGCCAACATGGCGGGTCAAGGCTGGGAATGGGCCAAGGCGCTTGAGCGCACCATCCCCGGACTGAGCACTCGTGTCATCTGCATCGACCGCGGCTCGCCTTTGATGTACCCGGCCGACACTGTCGTGCCGCAGAAGCAGTTCGCGGGAGACGCCGAGTGGGCTGCCGCGCTCGAGTCCGATGCCCTGGACACCTGGACGCATGCACTGATCGAGGCAGGCCGCCCCCTGTTCGGGCTTCGCAACGGCCGCGACTTCACCGGGGACGCACGCACCCTGCGTTCGCTCGGAGTCGAGGTGGGCCTGCTGTTTCACGGATCAGAGCTGCGCAACCCTCGGGACAACGCACTCCGCACACGGTGGTCACCCTTCCGCGACCCACGTGAGGCCCTGACTCGGCGCCTCCAGCAGCAGCGCGACCACCTCTTTCCGCTCATCGCACGGTTCGATGGTCCAGTGGGCGTCTCCACCCCCGACCTCCTGCTCGACCTGCCCTCCGCTACGTGGGTGCCGGTCGTCGTCGACCTCGGTCGCTGGGGGACGCGCGCGCCACTGCTCGAGCGGGCGCGTCCCCGAGTCGTTCACGCGCCGAGCCGGGCGAGCCTGAAGGGCTCGGACCACGTCGATGCCGCTCTCGCACCGTTGGTCGCCGAAGGCCTGATCGACTACCAGCGGCTCGAGAACGTGCCCCCTTCGGAAATGCCGGACTGCATCGCAGGGGCCGACATCGTGGTCGACCAGCTGTCCATCGGGATCTACGGAGTCGCGGCCGCCGAGGCCATGGCGGCGGGTCGAGTCGTCGTCAGCCACGTGATGCCCGAGGTCCGGGCCCTGTGCCCCGAGGAGCTTCCCGTCCTCGAGGCCACACCGGACGATGTGGCGGACGTCGTACGCCGGGTCGCCGACGACCGCGCGGCGGCACGTGGGACGGCGGCGGCGGGAGTGGAGTACGTGCGGGCGTGGCATGACGGCCGCCGTTCGGCGACCGTCATGCGGGAGCTGTTCGGCCTTCACGGCCGCTGATCGGACTCCTGGGCTCCCGGCTCAGAAGATGAACTTCATCGCGCCCCAGCCGGTGCCGATGACTGTCCCCCCTGCCACGCCTCCACCGCTCACGCCGCGGTACATCTTCAGGTCGCCCGCGACCGTGCGGCTTACGAGGTCACCGAACCCGTCCCCGGTGAGGTCACCCGGGCTCGATACCAGGTTCATCGTGTCCCATCCACACCCGACCTGGCGGTGGTTGCGCAGCGTCGTCGCGGTCCCGAGGTAGGAGAACATGCAGCCGTCAGACACCCTGACGGCCACGACGTCACCGATCCGGTCGCCGTTGAGGTCGCCTGTCCCGGTGATGTGGGTCATGGTGTCGAAGCCCGTGCCCACCGTCCGGACCTTGCGGAGCGAGCCGTTCGCGGCGAAGGCGTACTGCTGCAGCTGACCACCTGCGTCAAGTCCGAGCAGGTCGGGGCGCCCGTCGCCGGTCATGTCACCAGGTGTGACGAGTGCGCTGAAGATGTTCCAGCCGTTGCCGATGACCCGCCGGGTGGCGAAGCGCGCATCTCCGGCGCCGGAGTAGAGGTAGAGCGTGCCGGCGGAGTCGATGCCCAGAAGGTCGCTCCTGCCGTTGCTGTCGACGTCGCCGGGGGAGCCGGCCCACCGGAAGGTCCCCCAGCCGGGACCGATCCGCCGGCCCGACGTCACCGTGCCGGTGCCCGTGCCGGGATACATCCAGAGGTCGCCCGAGGAGTGGATCGCCATGACGTCGGTGCGACGATCCCCGTTCCAGTCCCCGCGGACCGACCCACCGGCGACGCAGGTGTAGACGCGGACCTCGTCGATGCGCAGCGACGAGGAGGCCGCGGCGTTGCCGGTCGTGTCGTTGAAGAAGAAGACGTCGAGGTACCCGGCGTTGGTCTTGGCCTCGGACGTCACGTTGAGCGCCACCCGCCGCCACGTCGACGAGGGAACCAGAGTGCCTCCCGAGTTGTTCACCGCGAATCCGGTGGTGTCGTCTCCGGTGCCCATGTACGAGAAGGAGAGGCCAAGGGTCGACCCCGAAGGGACGGCGACGTGGGTGGAGTTGAGATAGGTCAGAATCCGGTATCCCGCGCTGATGTTGGACGAAGCGTTCCAGCTGCCATAGGTCGCACCCCCGCTCGTGGTGCGTCCGAACCCGTAGGAGTCGGCGGGGTATGGCAGGGCCGTCTCGAAACTCTCCAGGGCAATCAGCGTGCCGGGCACCATGCCGGTCGGGCAGTAGCTTGCGAGCTCAGGGGTGGTCGCGGCCCGTTCGGACATGGCCCCTCGAAGGGCGGGTCCCCCCGGCGACGGAGCGTCGTGGCGGGCGAGCGCCGGCGCACGGTTCGACGTGACCGAGTTGCCCGACGGGGGGGCACTGGGTACGACCGGTTCGGCTGACGCAGGCGATGCTGCACCGACGAGCGCAGGGACAGCGAACAGCATGGTGGCGACGAAGGCGCAGCGCAGAGACGGCATCGTGACTCCGGACTCAGGTGTGGGACACGGTTGGCACCGCGTGACGGTCAAGGTATCAGCGATGCGCCGGGAAGCCGAGGCTCGTCACAGCAGTGCTCTGACGACAGGAACTCGGCGCAGGACCAGGACCACGGCATAGGTCGCGACGAACACGACGAGGACCCGGGCGAGCATCTCGGCACCCGTCGGGCTCACCGCGGTGCCTCCGATCCACGGGAGCTCGAGGACGACGTAGAGGACCGTCAGGTGAAGGGCGAAGACGCCGAGAGTGGCGTCCCCGAGCTTCCGTCCCACCGCCGCCGCGCGCGGCCCCGTGAGCGCCGAGAGCAGGCCGCCGGGCGGACCAGGGAGTGCGCGGTCACGAAGACGCCGGTCGAGTAGAGCAGCACCGAGAGCGAGTAGTAGCTCACGGGTGAGATCGTCTGCAGCCACGACGGCGCCTCGGGATTGCGCCATTGCCACGCGAGGGTGAACCCCAGAGCCGTGGACCCCAGGCCCACGACTGCCAGGGACCAGCCGTGGAGGAGGGCTCCCCGGCACGCCCAGCCCAGCAGGAAGAATCCCAGGTAGGGCAGCCACCACGTCCAGGCCAGGTCCGTGAGCACCGTCGAGACGCCGCGGAGCCGCATCGTCGCGATCGTGACGACAGGGATGGCAGCGAAGCCGAGGCCAGCGACCAGGGCACCCTTCGCCCCGCTGTCGGCGATGAACGGGATGAGGACCGGCGCGATGAGAGACAGTCCGAGGACGATCCAGAAGAAGTAGAGCGCGCTGTAGAGGTTGCCGTTGATGGCGGCGACGAGGGCTGCCTTCGGCGTCATGGGCACGTCCATGACCACCACGATGAGCACGTAGTACCAGAGGTGCCACACGACGAGGGGGACGACGATGCGCCAGATCCGGCGTCGGAGGAACGCCTGCGCCCCGCGGTACCGCGTCGGGTCCAGTACGAGCGCGCCACTGATCATGACGAACACCGGAACGGCGAAGATGGCGCCGATGTCCAAGAGTATGGCGGCCTGTCCCCGCACGGTCTCGCGGGCCCCGGGCATCGACGCGGTCCCGCCCACGGTGTGGATCGTGACCACCCCCGCGATGGCCACGACCCGGAGCCAGGAGATCCAGGCAGTGGAGGCGTCGTGGCCAGTGCTGCCGTGCAGGGGCGCGCTGCGGCGGGTGTCGGCGGTCACGAAAGCAGAGTGTCGCACAGGGCTTCGCGGCACGTCGACGCCCGCCGCCCCCATGTTGGTCAGGCGCTATAGCTCGATCAGGCTATCCAATTGTGCCCAAAGTGACTAGTGTGACCGTCGATCCATCACCACGAAAGGCTGCCCCGTGTCTCCACGCTCTGCGACACTGACCCTCTGTCTCTCCGTGCTCGTGGGTGCCGTTGCACTCGGGTCGGGCGGGGGCGCGCACGGAGCGACCCTCGCCCGGTCCTCGCCGTCCGCCGTCTCTGCCGGTGAGGCAGGCGCCGAGACCGCGCCCTTTGTTCGCGTGACACGCCCTGACCTGACGAGGATCGACAGCGCGGACAGGCGGGCGGCGACGGGCCACGACGTGGAGCCGACGGTGGCGGCCGCCACTGCCCCGTTGACCGTGGAGGACGGCGCCACCGCACTGGGTGTCGAGTGGTCCGGCCAGGCCGGACCAGTACTGGTCCAGTGGCGGTTCACCCCGCGCGGCGGCTCGGCCTCGGCGTGGAGCGAGCTGCCCGTCGAGGAGCACGGCCCCGATCCGGGGACGGCCGAGTCGCGCAGCAGCCGACGGGCCTCCGACCCCGTGCTGACCACCGATCCCGGATCAGTGGAGTTCCGGATCCTCGGCGCTTCGGTGGCGCGCGGCATGCAGGCCTTCCGCCAGCCGGTCCCGTCCGCTTCGACCCTGCGCTCCGCTGCGGCCGCAGCAGCAGTCGAGTCCGTCGGGACCTCAGCGCCAGCCATCCGTTCGCGGGCCGCATGGGGGGCGGACGAGTCGCTGCGCAGGGGCGGACCGTCGTACGGCGCAGTCAAGGGTGAGGTCGTGCACCACACGGTGAACGCCAACACCTACGCCGCCGACGACGTCCCGGCGCTCATTCGCGCGATCTACCAGTACCACGTGGTCAAGAACGGCTGGAACGACATCGGCTACAACTTCCTCATCGACCGGTTCGGCCGCGTGTGGGAGGGCCGGCACGGCGGTGCGGACCGCCCGGTGGTGGGCGCTCACAGCCCGGGGGTGAACTCGTGGACGACCGCGGCCGCAGCGATCGGTGACTTCAGCCGCAGTGGAACCACCGTCCCGGCAGCGGTGACGACGGCATACCGCGACCTGTTCGCGTGGAAGGCAAGGCTGCACCAGCTCGACCCTGACTGGACGGTCAACCTCGGCGGCGAGACGCAGCGGTCGATCTCGGGCCACCGCGACAACACGGGCACCGAGTGCCCCGGCGCCGCGCTGTATGCACGCATCCCGGCGATCACGTCGGCGACGAGCGCTGCGACGCCGAACTCGCCCGCGTTGACGGTGAGGCGCGACGCCGACAACGGTGGGGGCAACGACGTGCTCGCCCGTGATGGGCAGGGGAGGCTGGCGCTCGCCACGGCGGACGAGACCGGTGCCCTGCAGGATCCCCGGACCAAGACGACCCTCGACCCCGCCGGGCTCGACCAGTTGAGGATTGCGGGTGACTGGGACGGAGACGGTGCAGTCGACGTGCTCGGACGCGTCGTGAGCAGTGGAGACCTCAACCTGTATGCCGGCGACGGCGCGGGTGGCTTCAAGCCGCCGGTGCGTGTCGGCAACGGATGGAACACGATGCGCATCATGACGACGGTCGGCGACCTCACCGGTGACCGCCATCCGGACATCGTCGCCGCGACCAAGGTGGACTCCGAGCTGCGCGTCTACCCGGGCAACGGCCGAGGTGGCTTCCTGGCACCTCGGGTGATCGGCAACCGGTGGAACGGGGTGGCCTCACTCGTGGGCGTGGGCGACTGGGACCGTGACGGAGACTCCGACCTCATGGGCGTGACCACGCGGGGCGTTCCGATCGTCTACGCGAACTCAGGTACGGGACTCCTGGCCAATGGGCCGCAACTGAACTTCCAGGCCCCGAGCGGTGCGATCGTGACCGCGGTGGGAGACGTCACCGGTGACGCCCTGGTCGACCTGGTCGTCAAGGATGCAGCCGGCACGGTTCGCGTCGCGGCGAGCACCGCGGACCGCGCCGTCATCCGATGGGTTGCCCAGAGTGCCGAGACGGCGCTGGCCTGGCAGGACCTGACCCCCTACGGGGGCTGACGCGCCATAGTCGGGTCAGGGTCGGGCCAAAGCGAAGGTCAGCTCCGGGCCGGTCTTTTCGCGCAGCTCGTCCTCGGTCACGTCGGGGGCGAGCTCGCGCACCACGAGCCCGTCGGCGGTGACGTCGATGACCGCGAGGTCGGTGATGATCCGCTGGACCACGCCGAGCCCGGTGATCGGGAGGTCGCACTCGTCGACGATCTTGTGGCTGCCGTCCTTGGCGACGTGCTCCATGAGGACGATGACCTTCTTGGCGCCGTGGACGAGGTCCATCGCGCCGCCCATGCCCTTGACCATCTTGCCGGGGATCATCCAGTTCGCGATGTCGCCGGCGCGCGAGACCTGCATGGCACCGAGGATCGCGGCATCGACCTTGCCGCCGCGGATCATCCCGAAGCTCGTGGCGCTGTCGAAGTAGCTGGCGCCACGCCGGGTCGTCACGGTCTCCTTGCCGGCGTTGATGAGGTCGGGGTCGACGGCGTCCTCGGCGGGGTAGGCGCCGACACCGAGGATGCCGTTCTCGGACTGGAGGACGATCTCGACGTCGTCCGGGACGTGGTTGGGCACGAGCGTGGGGAGGCCGATGCCGAGGTTGACGTAGGAGCCGTCGGTGAGCTCGCTGGCCGCTCGGGCCGCCATCTGGTCACGGGTCAGGGGCATGTCAGTTCTCCTCGGCCGTCGAGCGGACGGTTCGCTTCTCGATGCGCTTGTCCGCGGCCTGCTCCGGGGTGAGCGGCACGACGCGCTGGACGTAGATGCCCGGAAGGTGGACCTCGTCGGGGTCGAGGTCGCCGGGCTCGACGAGCTCCTCGACCTCGGCCACGGTGATCCGCCCCGACATCGCGCAGAGCGGGTTGAAGTTGCGCGAGGACTTGTTGAACACGAGGTTGCCGTGACGGTCGCCCTTCCAGGCGCGCACGAGCCCGAAGTCGGCGGCGATGCCCTCCTCGAGGACGAAGGTGCGCTCCTCGCCGCCGAGCGCGAACGTCCGGGTCTCCTTGGGGGGCGAGGCGAGGGCGACGGAGCCGTCCGCGGCATACCGCCACGGGAGCCCGCCGTCGGCGACCTGGCTGCCGACCCCGGTGGGGGTGAAGAACGCGGCGATGCCGGCGCCGCCGGCACGCAGCCGCTCGGCGAGCGTCCCCTGCGGGGTGAGCTCGACCTCGAGCTCACCTTCGAGGTACTGCCGGGCGAACTCCTTGTTCTCGCCGACGTAGGAGGAGACCATCCGGCGGATCTGCTTGGCACCGAGCAGGATGCCCAGGCCCCAGTCGTCGACACCGCAGTTGTTCGAGTAGACCTCGAGGTCACGCACCCCCCTGGCGTGCAGCTCGGCGATGAGAACGCTGGGGATGCCGCAGAGCCCGAACCCGCCGACGGCCAGGCTCGCACCGTCGCGGACGTCCTCGAGGGCTGCGGCTGCAGAGGTGACGACCTTGTCCATGGCGGTGACTCTAGCCACCTCGCGCCGCCCCGCCGATGTGGCGGGGGTCCAACGGGAGGGCTAGCCCATGGTGCCTGGACATCCGCCGCAGGATCTCCTGACTTTTTCCAGAAAGGCCGAAGGATCTTCGCCCGTATGCGGCGTCACCTGAAGTACATGCGTGTAATTACCTAGTCATTACTTGCGCAACCCGTGGGACCAGTGGGACAACTGTCCAGCCGATGTGTCTGAAGTGACGTCTGTGACGCCAGTTCGGGCACGACCCCAGTCTCAGCCGCCCCTGAGGAGCTTCCGTTGACGCGGATCACCCTGCCTGCCACGACGCCGTCCCGCGGACCGGTCCGCGCCCTCGGGGCCGTGACCGTCTCCCTCCTGTCGATCCCGATGGGCCTGTCCCTGAGCGGGGGCAGCGCCTCCGCCCTGGCGACGGGCGTGCCGCTGCCGCCGACCAAGGTCCTGCCGGCAGAGCTCGACATCGCGCCGAAGTACCAGGAGGGCTACCGCTGCCTCAGCGGGAACCTGCCCGGTCCGACGGCCTTCGCGAAGCTGCTCAACGGCCACTACGGCACGCACATCTACGGGATCAACCGCACGTGCGCGGCCGAGCACGGTGAGGGCCGCGCCCTCGACTGGATGGTCAACGCCTACACCGCCGACGGGCTCGCCCTCGGCAACGCCATCACCCGGTGGCTGTCCGCGCCGGACGCCCAGGGACGCCCCGGCGCCATGGCCCGCCGCTTCGGCATCAACTACATCATCTGGAACCGCCAGATGTGGCGCGCCTACGACCCCGCCCGGGGCTGGGCGCCCTACAGCGGCGTCTCCCCGCACACCGACCACATCCATCTCTCGTTCACGTGGGACGGTGCCTACCAGCAGACCTCGTGGTGGACCGGCAAGGCGCTCCTGGAGGTGCTCCACACGGGCCCCACGACGAGCGCGACCACCCCGACCCCGATCGTGACCACCCCGACGCTGACGGCGAGCGGCTACCCGCTCCTCAAGCGCGGGGACAACCACAAGGACGTCATGCTCGCCCAGGGCGTCCTCGGGCTCGCCAAGGACGGGGTCTTCGGGCCGACGACGGAGACCACCCTCGCGTCCTGGCAGTCCCGTCAGGGCGTCCCGGTCACCAAGCAGCTCGACAACGCGACGTGGACCAAGATGATCGCGCTCAGGCTGGTCCCGGCCCGCAACGGCAGCAGCACGACCACGTCGAGCCCGCTGTCGGCCTACGTCGACACCGTCCTCCAGCGAGGGTCCGCCGGACCGGCGGTCGTCGCCCTGCAGAAGGCGCTCGGCATCACGGCCGACGGAGCGTTCGGCCCCGGGACCGAGACCAGGGTCAAGGCCTACCAGAGCACCAAGGGCATCCGTCCGACCGGCGTCGTCGCCAAGTCGACGTGGCTCGCGCTGATGGGCACCGCGCCGGCGTCGCCGACAGCGCACCCGCTCCAGCAGTTCGCGTCGCTCGTCCTCAAGCGCGGCTCCACCGGACACGCCGTGGTCGCCCTGCAGAAGGCGCTCGGCATCACGGCCGACGGAGCGTTCGGCCCGGGTACGGAGACCAAGGTGATCGCCTACCAGAAGACCAGGGGCATCGCCGCTACCGGCGTCGTGGCCGCGTCGACGTGGGCTGCGCTGATGGGTCAGTCCTCCACGGGTACGCCGACCACGACGACGCCTCCTGCCCCGGTGGTCAACCCCGTCCTGGTCACCGCGTTCACCCCCTACAAGGCCACCGTGCTCCGCGCAGGATCGAAGGGCACTGCGGTCAAGGTCCTGCAGGCAGGTCTTGGAGGGTTGGCGGTCGACGGAGCCTTCGGCTCCGCAACAACGAAGGCCGTGATGGCGCTGCAAGCCAGATGGCGCATCCCGGTCACCGGGGTGGTCGACCTCACGACATGGAACCGTCTGGAGCTCACCGTGCACCCCCTCTTCGCGTACTGGCCCACGGTGGCCAAGCGAGGCGTTTCGGGCGCGAACGTGGTCGCCCTGCAGAAGGCGCTGCGAATCACCGCCGATGGTGTCTTCGGACCGGGGACGGAGACTGCGGTCAAGGCGGCCCAGACCCGAGCAAAGATCGCCACCACCGGTGTCGTGGCGACGCTGACGTGGAAGGCCATCGAGCTGCAGATGTGAGCCTCAGGGGCCGACCGCACCCTCGGTGCGGGAGCGCTCCACCAGGACGTCCGCCGGCGCCTCGCCGCGACTGAGCACGACCGAGCCGTCTGCCGCCCACAGGGCGAGGCAGGCGCGGAGGAAGTCGGCCGTGCTCGTCGTGGTGAGGTGCCGGCGTTCGGCTCCGCCCGCGTGCGGCACGACGAGGTCGGCGTATGCCGTCCGCTCGCCTCCCGCGACGAGCGCCACGTCGTCGTCGGCGGGCTCCTCCCACGCGACGAACTGGTCGCCGTGGGTGCTGAGCTCCTTGGCCTCGTCCATCACCCCGGACGGCACCGCGAGGCCCGCGGACCGGGCGAGACCGGCGAGGGTGACGAGGACGCCGGGACAGCCGGCGGTCACCGCGGCGGCCGGGTCGGTCGTGACGAGCACGTCCGGGTCCGAGCCGTCGGCGTCGACGGAGACGGTGCCGCCCACCGACCACGTCGCCAGCGCCCAGTAGGCCGTGCGCCAGTGGGGCGGGAGGTCGAGGCGCACGACCGAGCCGGGCGCGACGTCGAACTCGTCCTGGAGGGCGTTCGCGGCCTTGCTCACCCAGTTGTCGAGGACGCGCGCGGACAGCTCGATCCGCTCACCCCGGGTCGGGCCGTCGGTGTCGTCGTAGGTCGTGATCCGCGGCTTCGCGGAGTCGGAGCGGAGCATCTGCCGGAGCACGTCAGCGGGTCGGGTCACCCGGTCATCGTAGAGAGGATCGGCGAGGTCGCCTCGATGGACGGAGGGCGGTACCGATGAGGAAGGTCATCCCCCGATGCGGATGCTGCGCCCGGACACGCTGATCCTGATCTTGGACAGGGGGGCGACGAACTGATCCAGCTCGCGGGACCGGCGCGCGAGGGTCAGGCGCAGGTCGTCCGCCGGGACGGGCGAGGTGTGCGCCGGCTCACGGCCGGCCCGGACCTCCGCCTCCTGCTTCTCGTTCCAGTCCTCGATCAGCTTCTCGACGAGCTTCTGACAGGGCTCCGTCTCCTCGAGGAGCTTCTCCAGGGGCGTGTCGCCCTCTGCGCCGAGGCAGGACGTGACGCCTCCGGCGAGCTGCTCCGAGGCTGATTCCGTTGCCGGTGGGGCGTAGGGAATCTGGCTCACGAGCCTTCCCATCGCCCGGGTCTGCGCCACCCGCTGTCCGTGCTGGAAGTCGGTGAACACCCTGAACTCGGTGATCCGGCCGGCATCCTCGAGACGCGTGCTGAAGCGTGCGGGAAGCCACAACGCGTCGTTCGCCTCCCGGACGAGGAGCCCGCTCTGCCGGAGCAGCGACTGCGCCAGCTCGGTCTCACCGATTCCGAAGAAGCTCGCCCTTGGCCACCCGACGGTGTCGAATCCCAGGGTGGTGCCGCTCGTGTTGACGAACGTGATGGTGGCGTTGTCGGCCGCTCGGCAGACGCGCAGCAGCGTCTGCAGGTCCGGCGGCTGGGGCACCTCGGTCTCGCCCGTCCGACACGTCGGCGCGGCGGGGAGCCACTGCCCGAGGGCGATCGGCGGAATGGTGACCGGTGCGGGGTCGGGCGTCGTGGGCTCCGGCGTCGGGGGTGGCGTGGGCGTGGGCTCGGTGGCCTCAGACGTGGTGGTGGTGGTCGCCGGACCCGGGTCGGGGTCGTCGGGTTCGTTGGGGCCGCAACCGGTGGTGAGGACGAGCACCGCCACGGCGACCGACCCCAGCCGGCGGCGTGCGGACAGGGTCATGCGTCCCCCAGCGCCGCACCCGTGTGCCTGCATGGACGCAGCGTCCCAGTCGCCCCGGGCGCGGGCCATGACCCGTTCGACCCCGCAGAACTGCTACCGACGACCCATCTCGTCACGCCCACCGTGGTGGCGTCCGGTGATGCGCGTGGGCACCCGGATAGCGTTGCCGACCATGACCCGCCCGCCCCAGACCGCCGACGAGGACCTGCCGACGTCGGGCCTCGAGCGGAGCGTCGGGCGCTGGCTGCAGACCCTCGTCCTCGGGGCGGCCACGTGGATCGTCGTCATGTCGCTGCTCGCCGTCGTCCTCGCAGGACTCGGCCTGTGGTTCCCGTGGCTGGTCCTGCCGCTGTCGGTCCTGGCCGCGGCCGGCTGCGGATGGTGGGCGGACGGCATACCGGCACGGGCCCTGCCGGTGTGGACGGCCGCGCTCCTGCTCGTCGTGGCCGCGGGCGCCGGGATCTGGACTTCCGCAACGCATTCGGAGCAGGTGCTGCCGCGCCGGGACTCGGGCAGCTACCTGCAGACCGCGATCTCCATGGCGCAGGCGCACGAGAGGGTGGTGCCGGCCGATCTCGAGCGCTTCGGGGGCGAGGACCTGCTCGACATCGACGGGATCACCCTGGACAGCCCCGCCTTCTACGAGGTGGGGACCCGGGAGGGGCCGGCCGTCCAGCCGCAGTTCGTCATCGGCCCGGGAGCCGTCTGGTCGCTGGGCGTCTGGGCCGGCGGACCGGCGGGGGCGATGCTCCTCCCGGCGCTCTTCTCGGCCCTGGGCATCCTCGGCATCGGCCTCCTCACGGCGCGGATCGGCGCCCCTCGCTGGTCGCCGCTGGCCTCGCTCGGTGTCGCGCTGCTCTTCCCGGTGCTCCACACCGCCCGCTCGACCTACTCCGAACCGCTGGCGACGGTCACGCTCGGGGGAGGGCTGCTCGCCCTCGTCGTCGCCGCCCGTCAGGGCAGGGGCGGCGGCGTCGGTCGCGCGGCGCTGCTCGCCGGGATCCTCGTCGGGGGAACGGCGTTCGTGCGGATCGACGGGTTGCGCGAGACCATCCTGCTCCTCCCGGTGGCCGCGCTCGCGCTGGCCCAGGGGCAGCGCTGGCCGCGCGCGACGCTGCTCGGCGCGGGCGTCTCGACGCTGCTCGCCGGCCTCGCCGCACTGTGGCTGTCGAACCAGTACCTCGCCACCATCGCCGCCAGCCTCGTCCCGCTCCTCGCCCTCGGTGTCCTCCTGGCTCTCGTCACCGTCGGGCTGCTGTGGTGGCAGCGCCGTGGCGGCGCCCTGCCACCGCGGCTGTCCCGGGTGCTCCCGGACGTCGTGGGGGCCGGCGTCGTGGTGACCGGGCTCTTCCTGGCGAGCCGTCCGCTCTGGCAGACCGTGCGCCAGTCGCCGGACGACCCCGGCTCGCGCGTCGTCGCCGGCCTGCAGCTGCGCCAGGGCCTGACCGTCGACGGGGGCCGGACCTACGCCGAGCAGACCGTCGCGTGGCTCTCGTGGTGGGTCGGCGTCCCGGCGCTCGTCGTCGCGCTGACCGCACTCGCCTGGGCGCTGCGCCAGGCGGCCGCTCGATGGACGGCCGGAGTGCTCCTGCCGGCGTGGACCGGGCCGCTGCTCGTCGCGAGCGGGTCGACCGTCCTCACCCTGTGGCGGCCGGGGATCACGCCGGACCACCCGTGGGCCGAGCGCAGGCTGCTCATCGTCCTGCCGTTCGTCGTCGTGCTCTGCGTGGCGGCAGCGGCGTATGCCGTCCGCCACCTCGCCCGCCGCGCTCCCGTCGCGCTCGCCGCTGCTGCCGGAGTCGCCGTCATCGGGGCTACCCTCGTCCCGACGGCCGCCGCGACGTGGCCGCACCGCGCCGAGCGCGTCGAGCTCGGTGAGCTCGACGCCGTGGAGGCCCTCTGCCGCCAGCTCGGCGAGGACGACGTCGTCCTCGGGGTCGACTCCCGCGCGGCCAACGAGTGGCCGCAGGTGGTCCGTGGGCAGTGCGGTCGGCCCGCCCTGTCGACGACGTCCGCCCTGCGCAAGGACGAGGCCGCGCTGGCGGAGGCGGTCACGGCGGTGGCGGCGCGCGTCGAGGAGGGCGGTGGCCGGCTGCTCCTCCTCGCGGCGGACTCACCGGACGTGCTGGAGAAGCTGGCGCCGGGCTCGGTCCGTCCGGCGCTCGACGTGAGCGTCCTCGAGGACCAGCGACTGCTCGAGCGACGCCCCGACCACCTCGTCACGCTCCCGCTGCGGGTGTGGGTCGGCGTCGTGCCGGGGGCGAGCCGGCAGGGGTGACTCAGCGGGAGGCGAGCTCCTGCGGCATACGCCGCTGGACGGCCCGGTAGGTCGCGCGGTCGGCCGCGACGACCATCCCCGGCCGGGTCGAACGCGGGCCGTAGGTGGTGCCGTCGAGGTGGCCGACGAAGCCACCGACCTCGGTGACCATGAGCGAGCCCGGAGCGTGGTCCCATGCGTTGGAGCGGCTGTAGAGGATGTAGTCGATCTCGCCCTCGATGAGCTTGGGGTAGTCGACCCCGCAGCAGACCCACGACGGCTTGAGCGCGGGCAGGCCGTCCAGGGTGTGCCCGCGCAGGGACCAGATCGAGGTCACACCGCGCGGGTCCTCCTCGTCGCCGACGGGACGGCGCGTGACGCGCTCGCCGTTGCGTTCGACGCCGGCGCCGCGCTCGACGACCCACGCCACCTCGTGCTCGGGCTGCCAGATCCAGCCGCGCACGGTCTCGCCGCCCACGGTCTCGGCGATCATCACGGCGTGGTCCGGGTTGCCGTGGACGAAGTTCTTGGTGCCGTCGACCGGGTCGACGGTGAACGCGTGCTCGGCGGCGAGGTAGCGGTCGAGGACGCTGTGGTCGGCGGCGTGCGCCTCCTCGCCGAGGACCACGGCGTCGGGGTGGGCGGCGAGGAGCGCCCGGGTGATGAGCACCTCGGCCTCGCGGTCCGCGACGGTGACGAGGTCACCGGGGTTCTTCTCGATCACCTCGCCGTCGGCCAGCGCCCGGAACCTCGGGGTGATGACCTCGGCGGCCACCTGCTTCATGAGCTCGAGAACTGCGAGTGTGTCCACGGTCACACACGCTTCCACACCTCGTGGTGGGACGCGTCATCGGGTCAGAGCGCGAGGTACTGGTCGGCCCAGGCACTGATGATCCGCGCGGCCCGCTTCGCCTGCCCGGGAGCGGTGAGCAGGTGGTCCGAACCCTCGAGGGAGATGAAGTTGCGGGGGTGGCGGGCGGTGCGGAAGATGTCGCTCGCGTTGGCGATGCCGACCGTGTTGTCGGTGGGGGAGTGCATGACGAGCAGCGGACGACGCAGCGTCGTGATGCAGGCGCGCAGGTCGGCGCGGCGGACGTCCTCGACGAACTCGCGTCGCAGCGTGAGGGCCTTGTTGCCGAAGGTCACCGACGCCTCGCCCTCGGCGATGACGCGCTCGACGACGGCGTCGTACTGGTGCTCGATGTGCGACGGGTCGAACGGCGCCCCGACGGTCGCGACCGCCCGGACGTGCGGGGTGTCGGCCGCGGCGGCCAACACCGCGGCGCCGCCGAACGAGTGCCCGACGAGCAGCTCGACCGGCCGGTCGCTGGCGGCCATGAAGCGCGTCGCCTCGACCGTGTCGGCGACCTTGTGCGAGAAGGACCCGTCGCCCCAGTCGCCCTCGGAGTCCCCGAGCCCGAGGTTGTCGAACCGGAGCATGCCCACGCCCTCGGCGGCCAGCTGCTTGCAGATGCGGGAGGCGGCCGGGCAGTCCTTGCCGAGGGTGAACCCGTGCGAGAAGACGCCCCAGCCCCGGACCGTGCCGTGCGGCAGGTCGACGATCCCGGCGAGCACCTCGCCGGAGGAGCTGGGGAACCGGACGCGCTCAGTGCTGCTCGCCATGAGGGCATCCTCGCACTGGAGGCGGGTGCCCTAGCCTGCACGGGTGAACTCGCTCGCGATCCCGCTCTGGCTGGACGTCGTGGCGGTCGGGTTCGGCGGGCTGGCCGGTGCGCTCGCGGCCCGGCGGCGCGGGTTCGACATCGTCGGGGTCCTCTTCCTCGCCGTCATCGGCGGGCTCGGCGGGGCGCTCCTGCGCGACCTGCTCCTCCAGGTGCCCGTGCGGGCCCTGACCTCGCCGTGGCTGCTCCCGTCGGCCTTCCTCGGCGGGCTGCTCGTCGCCCCTCTGCTCGCCCTCGTCGGCCCCCTGCGCTTCCGGCGGGACGTCGCGTTCACGCTGCTCGACGCCATGTCGCTGGCGATGTACTCCGTGCTCGGGACCGACCGCGCCATGACCGTCGGGCTGCCGCCGATCTCGTGCGTCTTCGTCGGCACGGTGGCCGGAGTGGGCGGGGCGCTCATCCGGGACGTCCTCATCAACGAGCAGCCGGAGCACTTCAAGCCCGGCTCGTTCTACGTGCTCGCGGCCGTCCCGGGCTGCATCGCCTACTTCGTCATGCGCACCCTCGAGCTCCCGGTGCTCGTCTCCGCCGTCGTCGCCGTCGGGGTCGTCATCACCGTGCGCATGTCGTCCTGGTCGCTCAACTGGCAGACCGGCCGCCGTCGGAGTGCGTGATGGTCGTCGGCACCTCGCCCGGGCCGCCGGCGTGTCGCGGACCCAACGGGGGAATTGGCGAGTTGGGCCCGGCGGGTACGCTCGACAGCGATGAACGAGCACCGTGAGACCTCCGCCCTGACCGAGCGCATCCCCGTCCGCACGGGGGAGCTCGCGGGCGGCAGCGACGACCCCGGCGAGACGGGCACGGTCGCCGCGCGGCGGGCAGACGAGACGCCCGAGACCGAGACCCGGTCGGCGGTGCTCGCCGACGGTTCCCCGCGGCCCTACGTGACGATCGTGCTGCCCTGCTTCAACGAGGGCGCGCACGTCCTCAAGGAGATCGACCGCATCACGGCGGCGATGAACAGCAGCGAGTTCACCTACGAGCTGCTCTGCATCGACGACGCGTCGACCGACGACACCCTCGCGGTGCTCCAGGACGCGGCGACGCGCTACGCGAACCTGCGGATCATGCCGTTCCGCCGCAACGGCGGCTCGGGCACGGCCCGCCGGATCGGGACGCAGCAGGCGCACGGCGAGATCGTCGTCTGGACCGACGCCGACATGACCTACGAGAACGAGCGCATCCCCGAGCTGGTCCGCATCCTGCGCGACGACGCGAGCTACGACCAGGTCGTCGGGGCCCGGACCACCGAGGAGGGCACCCACAAGTGGGCGCGCGTCCCGGCCAAGTGGTTCATCCGCAAGGTCGCCGAGTGGCTGACCAAGACGAAGATCCCGGACCTCAACAGCGGCCTGCGGGCGTTCCGCCGCGACGTGAGCCTGCCGTACCTGCGGCTGCTGCCGGCCGGTTTCTCCTGCGTCACGACGATCACCATCGCGTTCCTGTCCAACCAGCACGACATCCGGTACGTCGAGACGTCGTACGCGAAGCGCGCCGGGGTCAGCAAGTTCCACTTCGTCAACGACGCCTACCGCTACATCCTCCAGGTGCTGCGGATGGTCATGTACTTCGACCCGCTCAAGGTCCTCATGCCGCCCGCGCTGTGGATGATCGTCCTCGGCTTCGTCAAGGGCGTCGTCGACATGGTCCGCCACCCGTTCTACTTCCCGGCCTCGACCGTCCTGCTCATCGTCAGCGGGATCATGATCGCCTCGCTCGCGCTCCTCTCCGACCTCGTGGTGAGGTCCAGGGACGGTGTCTGACAGGGACAACTCCGCGTCGCTCCGGCTCGCGGTCGTCGGCCCCACCCACCCCTACAAGGGCGGCGTCGCCTCGCACACCACCGAGCTGTGCCACGAGCTCGCCGAGGCGGGCCACGACGTCACCCTCGTCTCGTGGAGACACCTCTACCCGACGCTGCTGTACCCGGGGGATCAGGGCGTCCCGGGTGGAGCGCCGGACGTGGAGCCGTTCCCGCGGACCGTCCGCTCGCTGTCCTGGGCCCGCCCGGACACGTGGGTGCGCACCGGCCGCCGGCTGCGCGACGTGGACGCGGTCATCGTCGTCCACGTCATCCCGCCCGTCGTGCCGGCACACCTCGCCCTGCTCCGCGCCGCCGGCGTCGGTCGCACGTCCGGGTCGGCGGTGGGCCCGCGCTCGATCGTCATCACCCACAACGTCCTGCCGCACGAGCCGCGCCCGGGTGACCGGCGGCTCATGCAGTCGCTGTTCTCGCGCGTCGACTCGGTCGTCGTCCACTCGGACTCGCAGGCCCGGCTCGCCACCGAGCTCGGCGCCCTGCACGTGCGCGAGCTCGACCTGCCGCCGCACCTGCCCGGGGGAGACCCCGAGCAGCACGTCGACTCGAGCGGCCCCACGCGGCTGCTCTCGCTCGGCATCGTGCGCGACTACAAGGGCATCGACCTCCTCCTCGACGCCATGCTCGACGTCCCCGACGTCCGGCTCACGATCGCCGGGGAGATGTGGGGCGACAGCGGCCGCCGCGTCAAGGAGCTCGCGGCCGACCCGCGCCTCGCCGACCGGGTCGAGGTGCACAGCGGCTACGTCCCCGCGGACCGGATCGCCTCGCTGCTCGCCCGCCACGACGCGCTCACCCTGACCTACCGGTCCGCGACGGCCTCGCAGAACGTCCTGCTCGCCCGCCGCCACGGCCTACCGGTGCTCGCGTCCCGGGTCGGCACGTTCGGGGGCCAGGTCCGCGACGGGATCGACGGGCTCCTCGTCCCGCCCAACGACCGGGACGCGCTCGTCGAGGCGTTGCGTCGCCTCTCCGACCGTGCGTATGCCGGCCGGCTCCGCTCCGCCGTCCGTCCTCCCGACCTCAGCGGCCCGTGGGCGCACTACGTCGGGGGGATCGAGGCGCTGGCCAGCGCGGAGTCGAACGCCCTGCTCGACCCCGACCCCGACCCGGCCGCCCTGGCTGCACCGGAGGGCCTCGTCCAGCGCGCCAAGGACCTCGTCACCGCGACGCGGATGCGCCGCCGGCACCGGCTCACGCTGCGGCCCGGTGACATCCCCGAGTCGGTGCGCGCGTCCGACGTCCTCGCGCTCGACAGCGACGCCCTCGACGCGCAGGCGACGGCCCGCCGGCTCGGGCTGCCCCGGTGCTCCGACGCCGTCGCGGCCTGGGTCGCCCTCGGCGCCCTCGCCGCGGTCCTGCGGATCAAGGACGACGGACGCCGCAGCGCCCTCGTCGTCGACGAGTCGGGGACCGGCAGCCCCTTCGCCCGGTGGCTTCGGGCGCTCGGGTTCGAGCCGGTCGAGCTCGAGGTGACCGGCCGCCGCACCTCCGTCGAGGTCCTCGACGTCGACACCGCGAGCCTCGACGTCATCTCCCGCCTCCACCCCGGCGGCTGCAGCGCCGACGACGTCGACCACACCGTGTCCCAGGCGTCCTGGGCGCTGCGGTCCGGCGGCCTGCTCCTCCTCACCCTCCCGATCGGTGAGGACGACCCCGAGTGGGCGGTCACTCCGGCCGGGATCCGCGGCGTCCTCGCCCGCGCCGACGACCTCGGGCTCGTGCTCGTCGGTGACGTCGACGGCGACATCACCGAGCGCATCCGTCAGGCCTCGGCCTCCGCGCGGGAGCTGCGGGGCCTGCGACCGGAGGGACGCAGCGAGGGTGCGACGCCGGCATACGGGATCCTGCGCCTGACGTTCCGGCGCCGGTGAGCCGGTGAGCCGGTGACGCGCAAGCGGTGGCTCGACGTCGTGCGCGTCGTCGTCGCCCTCCTCGTCACGGCGGCCGTGACGCTGGCGGTGTGGCGCAACTGGAGCGAGGTGTCGGCGCACCTGCGCGAGATCGACCCCGGCACCCTCGTCGGCGCGTTCGCGCTCGCGCTGCTCGCGCCGGTCTTCAGCCTGCTCGGGTGGAGGGTGCTGCTGGCCGACCTCGGCACGCGCCTCCCGCTCCCGCCGAGCGCCAGCGTCTTCTTCGTCGGCCAGCTCGGCAAGTACCTGCCCGGGTCGGTCTGGAGCGTCGTGGCGCAGGCAGACCTCGGCTCGCGCCTTGGCGTGCCGCGGCGGCGGATGGGCGTCGTCGGGCTGTTGTCGATCCTGCTGTCGGTGATCACCGGCGCGATCATCGGCGTGCCGGCGGTCCCTCTGCTGCTGGCGCGCTCGGAGGACTTCCGCTGGTGGTGGTTCCTCCCGGCGCTGCTGCTGCTCCTCCTCCTGTGGCCGCGGCTGCTCAACTGGGGGATCGCGCTGCTGCTGCGGGTGCTGCGGCGCGAGCCGCTCGAGCACCGGCTCACGACACCGGCGATCGCGCTGACGGCGATGTGGTTCGTCCTCGCCTGGGCGGGCGCCGGGCTGTCCGTGCTCGTGCTCGCCCACGCCATGTCGCCGTCCACCTCGGTCGGGTCGCTGGTCGTCACGACGGTCTGCGGCTTCACCCTCGCGTCGGCGATCGGGATGTTCTCGATCATCGTGCCGGCGGGCGTCGGCGTGCGCGACGGGATCCTCGCGCTGCTGCTCGGTGCGCTCATGCCGTTCCCCGCCGCG
Organism: Knoellia aerolata DSM 18566; assembly: GCF_000768695.1. Lineage (GTDB taxonomy): Bacteria > Actinomycetota > Actinomycetes > Actinomycetales > Dermatophilaceae > Knoellia > Knoellia aerolata. The sequence goes on along the minus strand of NZ_AVPL01000028.1, from coordinate 4,104 downwards.
ATCGCCGTCGTCGTCATCGCGCGGTTCTTCTCGGTGGTCGCCGACGTCGTCGTCGCCGCGGTCGGGTGGGGCTGGGCGCGGTCGCACCACCTCCTAGGATCACGGGCATGAGCGAGCGTCCCCGCGAGGAACAGCTGGCCTACTCCGAGCTGATGGACAAGATGCTCGACGAGCAGGGTCGGCGGCAGAAGGCCGCCAAGCTCATCTCGGTCATCTCGCACGGGCTCGGCCGGCTCGCCTCCGACGACGGCGGGCCGCTGGCCGGCCTGCGCGCCGTCGACGTGGGCTGCTCGGCCGGCTTCATCGCCGACGAGCTCGCACTTGCCGGCGCGACGACGACCGGCGTCGACATCGACGAGCCCGGGCTGGCCAAGGCGCGTGCCCGCTTCGGCGAGCGGGTCGACTTCCGGCTCGCGCGCGGCGAGGACCTCCCGTTCGAGGACGGCTCGGTCGACGTCGTCGTGCTCAACCACATCTACGAGCACGTCGTGGACCCCGTGGCGGTCGTCGCGGACATCCACCGCGTCCTGGCGCCCGGTGGCGTCCTCTACCTCGGCATCGGCCACCGGTGGCAGGTCATCGAGCCGCACCACCGGCTGCCGTTCCTGTCGTGGCTCCCGCAGCGGGCGGCCGACCGCTACATGCGCCTCACGCGCAAGGGCGACCACTACTACGAGCACTACTCCACGCCGGCCGGGCTGCGACGGATGTTCGCAGCGTTCGACGTCTGGGACTACACCCTGCCCGTGCTCGCCGACCCGGCGGCGTTCGCCGGCGGCGACGTCGTGCCCGCGTGGGTGGGTCGACTGCCCGAGAAGGCGCTCGCCGCAGCGCTTCCGCTCGTGCCGACCTATGTCTGGCTCGCGTTCAAGGAGCCCGCGCGGCCGGCTGGTCCGCCGCTGCGCGTTGCTCCGCGTCACGTCGGATGAGCGGCTCGGGCGGCTCGGGCGGCTCGGGCGGCTCAGCGGGCTCGGGCGGCTCGGGCGGCTCAGCGGGCTCAGGTGGCTCGGCCGGTCTGGAGCGCACGTTCCGTCCGGGACGGCCGTTGCAGCTGGGCAGTGTCGTCAGCACCTTCCGTCGTGGGTCCGGTGACCCGACGTCGTGGAGCGACCGGGCCGGCACGTGGGTCTTCGCGTGGCGCGCGCCGACGGGGCCGGTGACGCTACGGCTCGTCGACCGGCACCGGCTCGGTGAGGTCGAGGCACACGCGTGGGGCGACGGCGCCGAGTGGGTTCTCGACCGGCTGCCGCACCTGCTCGGCGAGCACGACGACGACGAGGGCTTCACCAGCCACCACGACGTCGTGGCGCAGGCCCGGCGCCGCTTCGCCGGGTGGCGGGTGCCGGCGTCCGGCCTCGTCGTCCAGGCGCTCATCCCCACGATCATCGAGCAGCGCGTCACGGGCAAGGAGGCGTTCGCTGCCTACCGGATGCTGGTGCGCCGCAACGGGTCTCCAGCGCCCGGGATCGGCGCCGACCTGCGGCTCGTCGTGCCCCCGGAGCCCCGGACGTGGGCCCTCATCCCGTCGTGGGAGTGGCTGCGTGCCGGCGTCGACGGGGCCCGGTCCCGCCCCGCCGTGACCGTCGCCACCCGGGCCGGCCGGCTCGAGGACGTCGTGGACGTGCCGCCGCTCGAGGCCCGTCGCCGCATCGAGTCGCTGCCCGGGGTGGGCCGGTGGTCGAGTGCCGAGGTGGCGCAGCGGGCGCTCGGGGACCCGGACGCGGTGAGCTTCGGCGACTACCACGTGGCCAAGAACATCGGCTGGGCGCTCACCGGGACGCCCGTCGACGACGACGGTCTCGCCGAGCTTCTCGAGCCGTATGCCGGGCACCGCTACCGGGTGCAGCGCCTGCTCGAGCTCTCGGGCGCGATGCGTCCGCGACACGGTCCCCGGTTCACCCTGCCCACGCACCTGCCGGGTCGCGGCTGACCGCAGTGGCGGCGTGAGGTGTGGCGCGCGGTGGTGGGGCTCCGCGGCGCCCGTCCCCGAGCGGCCATGCGTCGGGCCTCCCTTCAGCGAGCGGCGACCACGTCCGCGAGCAGCCCGGCGAGCTCGGACGCTCCCGGCGCCTCCTGCTCGACGAGGGTCTCCACTCGCCGCTCGAGGGAGCTCGGGGTGCGCTCCTCGCCGTCCTTGACGAGCTGTGCGAGGTCGGCGACCGCCGCCACCACTCCGAGTGTCCCCGACGGCGGCTCCGAGGCGCCCAGGGCCAGCGCCAGGGCGTCCTCGCGCTGGTCGTCGCCCTCGACGGAGCGCCACCGCACGCGGACCGTACCGATGCTGTCGCCGACCTCTGCCTGCCCGGTGGGGCGCACCTCGTAGAGGGCGGTGACCCGGTGCCCTGAACCGACCTCGCCCGCGTCGACGGCCACGTCCTCGAAGTCCTCGTCGGCCAGCGCACGGTTCTCGTAGCCGATGAGCCGGTAGGCCGAGACGGTCCTCGGGTCGAACTCGACCTGGATCTTGGTGTCCTTGGCCACCGGTGTCAGGGTGGCTCGGAGATCGTCGACGAAGAGCCGCTCGGCCTCGTCGAACGTGTCGACGTAGGCGTAGAAGCCGTCGCCCTGGTCGGCGAGCTGCTCCATGAGGTGGTCGTTGTAGTTCCCCATCCCGAAGCCGACGGTGACGAGATGCACTCCGCGTCGTCCGTTGTCGCGGATGGCCGAGGCGAGCCGACCGCCGTCGGTCACCCCGACGTTGGCGACTCCGTCCGAGGCGAGGATGACGACGTTCGTCGCGTCCGCCCTGTGGGCGGAGCGGGCCTGGTCGTAGCCGAGGAGGAGCCCGGCTTCGAGGTTGGTGCTGCCACCGGCCTGGAGCCGGTCGATGGCGGCGAGGATCTCGTCCGCCCGCCGCACGGGCGTGGGCTCGAGCAGCGGCGTGGCATCGGTCTCGTAGGTGACGATGGCGATCGTGTCGCTCGGGCGCAGACTCCCGACGAGCACTGCGAGAGAGGCCTTGACGAGGCCCAGGCGTTCACGGATGTCCATCGATCCCGACGTGTCCACGACCATGGTCAGCGCCACGGGCCGCCACTCCTCGGGGCCGATGTCGCGCGCCTGGAGACCGATCCGCACCAGCCGGGTTCCGTGCGTGCCGGATGGCGCAGCGGACTGGTCGGAGCGCAGCTCGAGGTCCTGGCGCTCCGGGAGGGGGAAGCCGCTGTCGAACGAGTTCACCCACTCCTCGGCTCGCACGGACTCAGGCGGGGGGAGGTGGCCCTCCGCGAGCAGGGTCCGGGCCGCGCGGTACGAGCCGGTGTCCACGTCGGCCGCGAACGTCGACAGCGGATCCTCACGGGTGTCGACGAACCCCTGCGTGCCCGCGTCGACGAAGGTGTTGTCGTCGAGGAGCCCGGGCTCGCGCGGTGGTGCTGGCTGTGGCAGCACGGTGCCGCCCGAACCGTTCTGGCCCGTCGCGGGTCCGGCGGCCTGCCCGGAGACGCGCCCTGACGTCGGGTCACCCTGCTGCTCGGAGTAGGTGTCGTAGTACCTCCTCGCGTCCGGGGACCCATCGTTCCCACCTGTGGTCGAGCACCCTGAGGCGACGACGACGATGCTGACCATCCATGCTGCGTGACGGGGTCTCATGCGTCTGGGACGAGGTGATGGTCGCCGGGGTTCCGGCCGTTGCCGAACCGCAACACGGGGGACTGCCGCGGTTCAGAACGGTGGGTCGTCCGAGGCGTCCGGTGGAGGGCTGGTCGTGGTGGGGATGTCGACCGTGACGGGCTGGATGTCGGTGAGCCAGTCGATGCGCACGGGTGGGCGGGGTCGGGTGTGGGCCTCGGCGAGGTCGAGCAGCCGGGTGAGGCTGAGCTCGAGGAGGGTGGGGAGGAGGGCGGGGTCGTCGGGTCGGGCGACGGGCGCTGTCGTGGTGGGGGGTCCGGCGGCTTCCCGTCCGGCGTCGCTTGGGCTGTGGTCGTCCGCGGCTGCCGCCGCGCGGGTTGGTGCGGGCGTGGGGTGGTGGATGCGGTCGAGGTGGTCGACGGGGTGGGTGTCGGTGGTGCGGCCGGCGGGGTCGGTCCAGTGCACGGTGCCGTCGGGGTTCAGGCGGGCGGTCCAGCCGGGTCGTTGCTTGACGCGGTGGTGGCGCCGGCACAG
>NZ_AVPL01000105.1 GCF_000768695.1 Knoellia aerolata DSM 18566 | reverse complement strand
CCGGCGACTGCGGCTGGCCCGGCCGCTGCGGTTGGTTTTGCGGCTGCGGCTCCGGCTGGGGGCGTGCCGGGGCCTCGCGGGGCCGCTCCGGCTCGACGAACTGCGGCCCGTCGTCGTAGGGCTCGTCGGACTCCGGCGGCTCGTCGAGCGGAGGCTCGGACGGGTCGGGAGCACGGTGCGGTCGCGGCGCTCCGGCCGACGTCGGACCGGCCTGCGCGGTCTGGGGGCGCTGGTCGGCCCGGGCGACCGGCTGCGGCGCCGGTTGGTCCTGGACGACCGGTGCCGGATCCGGAGGTCCGACCGGCTGCACGGGCGCCTGGGGCATCTGCGGTGCCGACTGGACCGGAGCCGCGGAGGCGACCGTCGCCGACGGGGTCTGGTGATGGACCGGCTGGCGGGAGGGTGCCGAGGGCGCGGCGGGTGCCGCGCCGGAGGGGACCCCGCCGACGTCGAGGCGCCGTTCGAGACGGTCGAGGCGGGCGGCATACCCGCTCTCCCCCGCGGCGCCGGGAAGCAGCAGCCGCGCGGCGATGAGCTCGAGCTGGAGCCGGGGCGCGGTCGCACCGGTCATCTCGGACAGCCCGGCGTTGACGATGTCGGCGGCCCGCGAGAGCGCGCCGGAGCCGAACGCGGCTGCCTGCTGGCGCATCCGCTCGAGCTGGTCCGGCGGGAGGGCGCGCAGCACGGCCGAGGCGCCGTCGGGGACGGCGGCGACGACGATGAGGTCACGGAGGCGCTCGAGGAGGTCCTCGATGAAGCGGCGGGGGTCGAGGCCGGTCTCGATGACGCGCTCGATCGACGAGAACGCGCCGACGCCGTCGCCCGCACCGAAGGCGTCGATCGTCGCGTCGAGGAGCTCGCTGTCGGTGAAGCCGAGCAGCGACGCCGCCGACTCGTAGGTCAACCCCTCGTCGCCGGACCCGGCGATGAGCTGGTCGAGGACGGAGAGCGAGTCACGCACCGACCCGCCGCCGGCGCGGACGACGAAGGAGAGCACGCCCGGGGCCACGGCCACCTCCTCGGCAACGCAGAGGCGCTCCATGTAGTCGGTGAGCTGGCCGGGGGGGACGAGCCGGAACGGGTAGTGGTGGGTGCGCGAGCGGATCGTCCCGATGACCTTCTCGGGTTCGGTCGTCGCGAAGACGAACTTCACGTGCTCGGGCGGCTCCTCGACGATCTTGAGCAGCGCGTTGAAGCCCTGAGGCGTCACCATGTGCGCCTCGTCGATGATGTAGATCTTGTAGCGGCTCTGGGCCGGGCCGTAGGACGCGCGCTCGCGCAGGTCACGGGCGTCGTCGACGCCACCGTGGCTCGCCGCGTCGATCTCGATGACGTCGACCGTGCCGGCGCCACCGCGGGCCAGCGCCACGCAGGAGTCGCACTCGCCGCACGGGGTCGCCGTCGGGCCCTGCTCGCAGTTGAGGCAGCGCGCGAGGATGCGGGCGCTCGTCGTCTTGCCGCACCCGCGGGGACCGCTGAAGAGGTAGGCGTGGTTGACCCGGCCGGTGCGCAGCGCCTGCATGAGCGGCTCGGTGACGTGCTCCTGGCCGATGACGTCGGCGAACGTCTCGGGGCGGTAGCGGCGGTACAGGGCGGTGCTCACGGGGCCCAACCTAGTCGCCCTCGAGGACACCCGGCATGCCGCCTGCACCGGCCTGTGGACGCGGTCGCTAGCCTCACCGCCATGGACGTGCGCGGGGACGACGTGTCGAAGGTGGTCGGGCCGGCGACCCTGCTCGCCCCCGTGTCCGTCGCGGCGTCGAGCGGCACCTGCCTGGTCCTGCGCGGTCCGAACGGCTCCGGCAAGACGACCCTGCTGCGCATCCTCATCGGCGCGCTCCCGCCCACGACCGGGACCGCGACCGTCGGCGACGCGACGGCGGACGAGCGCGACCCGGCGGTGCGGGCGGCCGTCGCCGCGCTCGTCGGCGCACCGGCGACCTATCGCGACCTGACGCTGCGCGACCACCTCGTCCTGCTCGACGCCACGTGGGCCGGCGACGCCGACAGCTGCGACGACCGGGTCGCCGCAGCCCTCACCCAGCTCGGGCTCGGGGACCTCGGTGGGCGGTTCCCGCACGAGCTGTCGTCCGGCCAGACCCAGCTGTTCCGCCTGGCCCTGACCTTCTTCCGCCCGTCCGACGTCCTCGTGCTCGACGAGCCCGAGCAGCGCCTCGACACGACCAAACGAGCGCTGGTCGCGGAGATCCTCGCCGCCCGGCGCGACGCCGGCACGACGGTCGTGCTGGCCTGCCACGACCCCGTGGTCACCGACCGCGTCGCCGACCGGGTGGTCGACCTCGTCGGCGCGACCGACTGAGGTCTGCGTGACCGCCAGCGCCGTGAGCGACCAGGAGCGCCTCGCCGACACCCGGCACGTGCTCCACGGACCCTCCGGCAACCCGGCGCGCAAGGAGGTCGCGTATGCCGCCTACGTCGCCGTGATCCTCGTCGGGCTCTACGGCTTCCCCGTCTTGCGTGCGCTGGTCCTCGCCGCCGATCCGGAGGCGATGGGTTCGGCCCTGCGGTCGCCGTGGGCGGTCCTCGTCGTCGTCGCGGTCACCGCGGTCGTCGCCGTGCTGGGGCGTGAGGCCGGGCGGGTCCGCGGACCGGTCGTGGCGCCCGTTCCGTGGGTCGACCACGTCGTCGCCTCGTCGCTCGACCGCTGGGCGGCGCTGCGGCCGTGGTTCGGCTACTCGCTCTTCGCGGTCCTCTTCGCCGGTGGGCTGTCCGGCCTCCTCGTCGGCGCCGCGTTCCTCGGAGCACGGGCGGCGTCGTGGTGGTTCGTCCCCATCACCGTCGCCGTCGGCCTCCTGGTCGGCCTGGTCGGGGGGACGACGTGGCTGCTCGGCCAGTCGCGGCTCTCCCCTCCGCTGCGTCGCGGGCCCCGGCCCGGGGTGTCGTCCCGGCTGGGCGCCCCGTCCGCCGAGGTGCGGCGGATGGGTCTGCCCGAGCTCCGCACGCAGGCGGCCCGGTCGAACCGGATCGTCGGCGGGGTCCAGGCGGGAGACCTCCGCGCCGTCCGGCTCGAGGCGGCCCGCCCCGTCACCCGGGGTCGTGCCCTGCGGCTGCGCCGACGCGGGCCGGTCGCGACCCTCGTGGCGCGCGACGTCCTCGGCCTGCGGCGCGCCCCCGGAGCGGCCGTCGTCGGGCTCGTCCTCACGGTGCTCGGCGGCGTGACGCTCGGCGCCACCCTCGGCTCCAGCGCCGTCCCCCCGCTCGTCGGGTTCGTCGCCGCGATCATCGGCTACGTCGGCTTCGGCGCCCTGGCCGAGGGCTTGCGCCTCGAGGCGGACACCGTCGGGACGCCGGCCCTGTTCGGGATGCCACCGGTGCGTGCCGCCGCCACCCACCTCGTCGTTCCCGGGCTCACCCACCTCGTCGGCACGACGCTGGCCGGGTCCGTCACCGCCCTGGCCGTCGGGTCGACCGTCGGCGAGGTCCTGCCGTGGTGCGTCATGACCACGGTGGTCCTCAGCGGCGGAAGTCTCCTCGCGGCCTACCGCGGTCGCCCCCCGGCCACGTTCAGCACGGTGCCGTCACCGCAGACGGTCGCGATCTGGTACTCGTCCCCGCTCGTCCTGTGCACCCTCCTCGTCGGCGGGATGGTCTGGGGCGCCGTCCAGTGGCCCACGTCGGGGCTGCTCGTCATCGCGACGTGGGTGGCCGGCGCGAGCATCGTCTACGCCGGGCTGAGGCGGGTGGACAGGGAGTCGATGTCGCACCGCGACGTCTGAGCCGCGACCCGACCGCCGCTACCGGCGGGCCCGACCCCGCTCCGGCAGGCCCGCGGCATACACGGCGGCGGCGACGAGGACGGGCTGGAAGAAGAGGCGGACGAGCCGCTTGGTGTCGGTGTCGAGCCCGAAGGCGTCGACCCCTTCGACGTACTGCGCGACGTTGCCCGGGAAGATGACGACGTAGAAGGCCGCGAGCGCCAGCCCGGTCAGCCGGCGCTGCTGCGGCAACGCGAGCAGCGCCACCCCGAGCGCCACCTCGGCGACACCGGACCCGACGACGACGAGGTCCTCGCTGACCGGCACCCAGCTGGGCACCTGCGCTCGGAAGTCCTCGCGGCCGACGGTGAGGTGGGTCAGCCCGACGAGCGCCATGACGGCGCCCAGCCCGATCCGGGTGAGGTCCTGCCCTCGTGTGGCGACGGGTCGGCGCGTGAGGAGGTCCATGGCGGCCACCGTACGGTGCCCGTGCGGCGCCCACGTATCGTCGTCGTGTGCGCATCGACGTCTGGTCCGACCTGGTCTGCCCCTTCTGCCACGTGGGGCGCCGACGCCTCGAGCTCGCCGTGGAACAGTTCCTCGCGGGTGACGAGGAGCGCGAGGTCGACGTGACCTGGCACAGCTACCAGCTCGACCGCTCCGCACCCGCGGTCGTCGAGGGCTCCAACGTGGACCGCATCGCCGCCAAGTACGGCCGGTCGCGTGAGGAGATGGTGGCCCAGCACGAGGCCATGGCGGCCGACGCTGCCGACGTCGGTCTCGACTTCCAGTGGGAGAAGGTCGTCGGGGGCAACTCGTTCGACGCCCACCGCGTCATCCACCTGGCCCGGGCCCGGGGCCTGGAGAAGCCCGTCACCGACCGGGTCATGCGTGGCTGGTACTCCGAGGGCGCGGCGATCGGCGACACCGACACCCTGGTCCGGCTCGCCGTCGAGGGCGGCCTCGGCGAGAAGGACGTGCGCGAGACGCTCGGCTCGGACGCCTACGGCTACGACGTGCGCGAGGACGAGGCGACCGCCAACCAGATCGGCATCACGGCCGTGCCGACGTTCGTGCTCGACCAGAAGTTCGCGGTCACCGGCGCCCAGCCGGTCGACGGGCTGCTGCGCGCCCTCGAGCTCACGTGGGAGGACCGGGGCACGGAGCCCGAGGCCCGCGGCGGCGGCTGTGGCGGGTGCGCGGGTGGCTGCGCCTGCGGAGCCTGACCGGAACACACCGGAACACCGGCTCGCGAGCCGGCCCGGGCCTCGTGAGCCCGATCGATCCGGCTCGCGAGGGCACCTCCGGCTCGCGAGCCGGCTTGGGCAGACATGAAGACACCCCGCGTACCTGGAAGAGCTCACCTGCCCTTGCTGCATTCCTGCCCTGGGGGAGTTCGGTGAGGTACCACCACGCGGGGTGCCGGTCCAAAGTCTAACCCGGCCCTGCGACGAGGCCAATCCGGTCCCGCGCTCCTCCCCGCCCGGTGCTGTGCAGTGCTGCGGCACAGCGCAGCAGCGCACACCCCTCACCCGAACAGGTGCCGCTCACGCTGTGCAGTGCTGCGGCACAGCGCAGCAGCGCACAGCGCGGCGCGGCGCGGGGACGTGCGGCGCGCGGAGTCCGCCGCCCGCGCCGTCAGCCGAGGTGGACGTATGCCGGGTGGCGCGGGATCGTGCCCCTCTCGGCGAGCAGCGTGGCCAGGCGCAGGGCCCCGTCGAGGGCGCCCCCGTGCGACGCCGTCAGCTCGGCGCCGGCCGCTGCGAGCACCGACTCGAGGGCGGAACGCACCGGCTTCGCGTTGAGCAGCCCACCGGTCGCGACGAGCGTCGGCGAGTCGATCCCCGCCGCGGCCGACAGCAGGGACTCGGCGAGCGCCTCCCCCGCC
>NZ_AVPL01000035.1 GCF_000768695.1 Knoellia aerolata DSM 18566 | reverse complement strand
CCTCGGCGGCCGCCACGACCGCCGGCGCGAACGACGACAGCTGCTCCGGCGCGTCCCCGCCGGTCATGACGCGACGCGGCCAGTGCGACGTGGCGCCGAACGCCGACACCCCCGCGACGAGGAGGCGCTCCGAGCCGTTCGGGAGCCCGTCGTGGTGCCGCAGCCCCGCCTGCAGCCCGAGCAGCCCCACCCACGCCGCCGACCCGCGGTCGCCGAGCACGTGCCCCCACCCGTCGACGAGCCGCCACACCGAGGTGTCCGCGGAGCCGAAGTCGGACCCGAACGCCACCGCCCCCGTGCCGGCCGCGACCACCGCACCCGGCCGGACCCCACCGACCGCCCCCACGAGGGAGGCGACGGCGTCGCTCACCACGGCGGTCCGCTCGGCGTGCACCGTCGTCGAGACGACCTGCACCACCTCACGCGGGTCGGAGAGGAAGAGCAGTCCCCGCTGCGACCAGCAGACGGCCGCCACCTCGGTGACCCCGCCCTCGGCGAGCAGCCGGGCCGCGTCCGCGGCGAGCGCCGGCACGTCGATCCCGCCCGACCCGATCCGAGCGCCGGGTGCGGAGAGCACGGGACCGGGCTGGCCGGCATACGACCACTGGAGGCGCAGACCGGACCCGCCCACGTCCACACCGACCACCGCGCTCATGGGCGCGAGCCGATCACTTCGACATGCCGGCGGTCAAACCCGCGACGATCTGCTTGGTCGCGAACAGGAAGAGCACGATGAGCGGGATGGTCGTGATGACCAGCCCGGCGAAGAGCGCCGAGTAGTTCGTCGCGTTCTCACCGAAGAAGTTCGTCAGGCCGACGGGCAGCGTGTACTTGGACTCCGAACGCAGCAGCACGAGCGGGTAGAGGAAGTCGTTCCAGATCGGGACGAACCGGAACACCGCCACCGTCGCCAGGGCCGGGCGCACCATCGGCACCATGATCCGCCAGAACGTCTGCCACGCGTTGGCGCCGTCGAGCACCGCGGCCTCCTCGAGCTCCTCGGGCAGCTGCCGGAAGAACGTCGTGAGGACGAAGATCGAGAACGGCACGCCCGCCGCGGCATACATGAGCGCGAGGCCGAGCCGGCTGTCGATGAGGCCGAAGCCGTCGAAGAGGAAGAACACCGGCAGGATCGCGAGGTGGATCGGCAGCATGAGGCCGGAGAGGAACAGCGACTCCAGCCACCGGAAGATCCGAGCGCGACCACGCGCCAGACCGTATGCCGCCATCGTCGAGACCGCGGTCGAGATCGCCACCGCGCCGGCCGTCACCGTGAGCGAGTTGGCGAAGTAGGTCCCGAAGCTGCCGACCGTCCACGCCTCCTCGTAGGCCGCGACGGTCGGTGACGTGGGCAGGCCGAGCGGGTTGGTGATGAAGTCGGCGTTGGTGCGGAACGAGTTGAGCACCATGATGACGAGCGGTGCCAGGGCGAGGACGGCGTAGCCCCAGAGCAGGATGCTCGCGCCCGCGCCACCGACGGGGTCGTTGGCGCCCCGGCCGCGCCGCCGACGCGTGCGACGAGGGCCCGTGCCGGTGGACGCGGCGTCCGCGGGTGCGGCGTCGGCGGAGGTCAAGGTGGTCGTCATGAGGCCATCCGCCTCTCGTGCCGGCGCAGCACCTTGGTCGCGGCCATCGCCCCGCCGAAGATGATGAGGAAGAGGACCGTCGCGAGCGCCGACGACGTGCCGATCGCGTCGACCGCGCCGGAGTCGAAGGCCGAGCGGTAGAAGAGCAGCGACACGAAGTCGGTCGACCCCGCCGGGTTGCCGGTCGACCCGCCGAACGCGAACGGCAGGGCGAACGCCTCCATCGCGAAGATGAAGGTCAGCACGGACACCGTGCCGATGGCGGGGACGAGCAGCGGGAAGGTGATCCGGCGAAACACCTGGCCGTGCGACGCGCCGTCGACGCGGGCCGCCTCGGTGAGCTCCTCGGGCACGCCGCCGAGCGCCGCGCCGTAGAGCAGCACCGGGAAGCCGACCCACTGCCACACCGAGACGAGGATGACGACCCAGAGCGCCGTCTTGGGGTCGCCCAGCCACGGCAGCGCGAACTGCTCGAGGCCGATCTTGGTGAGCAGCTGGTTGACCGGCCCGAAGGTCGGCGAGAGCAGCAGCGTCCAGAGGTAGCCGATGACGATCGGGCTCACGAGGTAGGGCATCGCGTAGAGCGTCTGCAGCATCCGCCGGGTGCGGGCCCGGCGGTGCAGGAGCGTCGCCACCGTGAGCCCGATGGTGTTCTGGACGAGCATCGTGCCGAGGAAGAACAGCACGTTGTGGAGCAGCGCCCGGGGCAGGTCGGTCTTGAACGGCGCACGGTTGACGAGCGCCGAGAAGTTCGACAGCCCGGCGAACCCCTGGCGGCTCGTCCCCTGCCACTCGTAGAAGGCGTACGAGAACGCCGTCAGCATCGGGTAGAGGACGAACACGCCGAAGAGGATCAGGGCGGGCGCGAGGAAGGCCAGTCCGGTGCGGGTCTTCACGACGGCGAGTCCACCACGGCCTGCGGGCCCGAATCCACCCCGGTCACGGGGTGGGCTTGAACCAGGTCTTCACCCCGGCGTCGATGTCGGCCGCCACCTGGGCTGCCGTCTTGGAGCCGAGGAGCAGCTGCTGCACGCCCTTGCCCATGAGGTCCGTGCCCGACGGGGAGCCGTAGCGGAAGTCGGTGAGCAGCAGGTAGGGCGAGGGCGACTTCTCGTAGCTGTCGGCCATCTGCCTGAGCAGCGGGTCGTTGTAGGTGACGCCGGGGACGGCCGAGATCTGCTTGACCTCGTCGGCGACCATCTGGCCGAACTCCTTGGTCGACATCCACTTCACGAGCTCGAGTGCGGCCTCCCGCTGGGGAGACTTGGCGTTGACCGCGAAGTTGCCGTCGGCCCAGCCGGGGGTCGTGGCCTTGTCCTCGGGCGAGCCGGTCGGGGCCGGGACCTCGAAGACGCCCAGGTCGATGCCGGGGTTGGCCTTCTTGAGCACGGCCATGTCGAACGAGCCACCGGGGAACATCGCGGCCTTCTCGGCCGAGAACAGGGTCTGCGCGTCCGTGACGGCGACGCCCGTGACGTTCTTGGGGAAGTACTTGGCGAGCTGCGTGAACACGTCGATCGACGCGACGAAGTCCGGGTCGGTGAACGACGTCTGGCCGCTCAGGACCTCCTTCTGGAAGGCGGCGCCACCGAAGCGCGGGGCCGCGAGGACCTCGTGCACGATCGGCAGCGTCCAGTCGTCCTTGGCGCCGACGGCGATGGGCGTGACGTCACCCGCGAGCAGCTTGTCGCCCGCAGCGGTGAAGTCGGCCCAGGTGGTGGGCGCCTCGTCGATGCCGTGCTTCTTGAACAGGGACTTGTTGTAGAACATCTGGACCGTCTGGCGGGCCAGCGGCACCGAGTAGAGCTTGCCGTCGGCCTTGGACTTCGCCGAGTTGACGACGTTCTCGTCCCAGCCCGAGAGGTCGACCTTGCCGTCGAGCGGCACGAGCGACTTGGAGGCGATGGTCGGCTCGACCTGGCCGTAGGAGCGGACCTGCGGGACGTCGGGGCCGTCCGAGCCGGCGAGGCCGGTCGCGAGGATCTTGTTGTACTCGGTCGCCTTGAACGGCTTGAACTCGACGGTGACGCCCTCGTGCTTGGCCTCGTAGGCGTCGAAGATCTTGTTGTACGCCGCCTCGTCCTCGACGCGCCACGACCAGACCGTGAGGGTGGTCTCCTTCCCGTCACCGCCGCCGGATCCCGACGTGTCGGTGTCGCTCGAGGGCGCACACGCGCCGACGGCGAGCACACCGGTGAAGGCGATGAGGGTGAGGGTGGAGCGGAGGGTTCGAGGGGTCATGACGTCTCTCCTGTCGACACGGGCTGGCTGGAGGTGGTGGTGAGCTGGAGGAGCGCGGCCGCGACGGAGTCGTCGTGGGCGCGCAGGGCGGCGACCGCGGCGTCGACGCCGACGCCGCCGAGGAGGGAGAGCAGGGCCGGCTTGAGCTGGCCCCCGGCGGCGTCGAGCGTGGCCCGGGCCTCGGCCTCGCTGGCCCCGCTGGCCTCCTGCAGGATCCGGACGACGCGACCGCGCAGCTTGGCGTTGGTCGCGACGACGTCGACCATGAGGTTGGACCAGGTGCGACCGAGCCGGATCATCACGGCAGTCGAGAACGAGTTGAGGATGAGCTTCTGGGCGGTGCCGGCCTTGAGGCGGGTCGAGCCGGTGAGCACCTCCGCGCCGGTGTCCGCGACGACGAGGTGGTCGGCGTATGCCGCGAGCTCGGCTCCCGGGTTGGCCGTCACGAGGGCGGTGCGCGCGCCGATCTTCCGCGCACGGCCGAGTGCGCCCTGGACGTAGGGGGTGCGGCCGGACGCGGTGAGGCCGATGACGACGTCGAGGCGGGTGACGCCGCTCGCGTCCCGGGCCCCCTGCTCGACGTCGTCCTCGACGTTCTCGACCGCGCGCAGGAGCGCCGGCGCCCCACCCGCGTGGTGGGCGACGAAGAGGCCGTCCGGCGCGTTGAACGTGGGGAGGAGCTCGGCGGCGTCGAGGACGGCGAGCCGCCCGGACGTGCCGGCACCGAAGTAGTGCACGCGCCCCCCGGCGCGGATCGAGCTCACGCTGTGGTCGACGAGCCGCGCCAGCTCGGGCAGGACCTCCGCCACGGCGCCCGCGACGGTGCTGTCGGCGTCGTTCATGAACATGAGGATCTCGAGCGTCGACGCGGTGTCGATCCCGACCGTGCCGGGATGGCGGTCTTCAGTGGGCGCGCTCACCCGGACGTCGTTGGCCATCCGTTGAGGTTAGTTTCTTACCTTCTAACCGTCAAGAATGTGAATGAATTACGAGACGTGGTGTCCCGCGACGGCCCGGCGGCTGTCCGCGACGGCCTTGCGCGCCCGGGGCAGGTCACGCTGCGCCACGGCGATGTAGAGGCAGTCGACGACCGTGAGCGCCGCGATCCGGCTCGCCGTCGCGCCCGAGCGCAGCGAGGTCTCGCGGGCCGCCGTCGTGAGGACGATGTCCGCCGCGGTCGCCAGCGGGGACAGCGGGAAGTTGGTCACGGCGACCGTCGTGGCCCCGCGCCCGCGGGCGACCGCCAGCGACTCGATCGTCTCCGACGTCGCGCCGGAGTGGGAGATGCCGATGGCGACGTCGTGACGGGTCAGCAGGGTCGCGCTGGTCAGGGCGATGTGCGGGTCGTTCCACGCGAACGAGATGACGCCGATCCGGTGCAGCTTCTGCTGGAGGTCGGTCCCGACGATCGCGCTGGCGCCGATCCCGTAGACGTCGACCCGGGTCGCTCGCGCGACGGCGTCGGCCGCGGCCTTGAGCGCGGCCCGGTCGAGCTGCTGCGCGGTCTCCTCGACGGCGCTCGAGTCGACGGCCGCCACCTTGTCGATGATGTCGTCGATCGTGTCGTTGGCGCTGATGTCGCTGCCGGCCATCCGCTGCTCACGGGGCATCGCGGACTCGGCCGCGAGCGCGAGCCGCAGCTGCGGGTAGCCCTTGAGGCCCAGCCGCTTGCAGAAGCGCAGCACCGTCGTCTCCGACGTCGCGGCCGCCTGGGCGAGCTCGGTGATCGTGAGGTCGGAGGCGCGCCGCGCGTCCGCGAGGACCTTGGTGGCGACCCGCTCCTCGGCCGGGGTGAGCGAGGGCCTCATGCCCCGCAACCGGACGAGCAGGGGTGCGTCAGCCACGTCGGTCAGGTCGGTCGGAGATGCCATGCACCAAAACTACGACCTTCGCCGCAGGGTCCAGCCCGAAGCGCTGAATGTGTCGGGTGACGCATCTCCGTCGACGACGACACCGCCCTGGCCGACGACGCGGACCCGGCTCACCGAGACGCCCCGACCGAGGGTGGTGGCGTCGGTCGTGAGGCGCCAGCGCAGCACCTGCTGCCCGGCGGGAAGGTCGGCCCGCACCTGTGCCCAGCGCTGCTCACCGGGTGTCCCGCTGACCGTGCCGTCCTCCTCCCCCGTCCGGGTGTCCCCGGGATGGCGGATGACGAGCGGGACGAGCGACCACGTCGAGCCGTCGGTCGAGGTCTCGACCCGCAGGACGTCGGACTCCTCGGTCTCGGCGACGAGGTCGAACCCGAGCCGGGCACCCGTCGACGGGACGGCGAGCGGCACCGCGAGGACCGCGGTGCTCGCGTGCTCCGGCCCGGTCTCCCACGCCACGTGGCTGCCGCGCGGGGTGATCGGCAGGGCCAGACCGAGCCCGCGGGCCCACTCCTGCCGGGCGACGTTGATGCTGCCCCACGACCGGGAGGGGTGCACGCGGTTGGTCAGCAGGATGGCGAACGAGCGGGAGTCGAAGTCGATGACGATCGAGGTCCCGGTGTAGCCGGTGTGGCCGGCCGTCCTCGGCCCGCTGAGGGCGTCCATGTACCAGGTCTGGTTGAGCTCGAAGCCGAGCCCGTGGTCGTCACCGGGGAAGGCCTGCGTGAAGTTGGTGATGAGCAGCGTGACGCTCCTGCGGTCGAGGACCCGGGCACCTCGGTAGGTGCCACCGTTGAGGAGCGCCTGGGCCAGGACGGCCAGGTCGTCGACGGTGGAGAAGACCCCGGCGTGCCCGGCGACCCCGCCGAGCGACCACGCGTTCTCGTCGTGCACCTCGCCGCGGACCATCCCGCGGGCGGGGACCGCCTGGTACTCGGTGGCCGCGGTGCGGGGCGTCGCGGTGGGGTTGTAGCCGGTGTCCGACATCCCCAGCGGCCGGGTGAGCCGCGCGGCGACGACCTCGTCCAGGGACTGGCCGCGCAGCCGCTCGACGAGGACGCCGAGCGTGATGAGGTTGAGGTCGCTGTAGAGGTAGACGGTGCCGACCGGGTTGGTCAGTGGCTGGTTCATCACGGCGGCGATCCGCGAGGCCCGGTCCGGGTAGCGGCTGTAGAGGGGCAGCCACGAGGTGAACCCGCTCGTGTGGGTGAGCAGGTGCCGGATCGTCACCGACTCCTTGCCCGCCGCGGCGAACTCGGGCAGGTAGGCCGCGACCGCCGCCTCCAGCTCGACCCGCCCCTCCTCGACGAGCTGGACGACGGCGATCGAGGTGAAGAGCTTGGAGACCGAGGCCAGGTCGAAGATCGTGTCGCGACGCATCGGGACCCACACGCTGCGCGCCAGCTCCTCGGTCGCGGTCCGGTGGCGCAGCGCGAAGCCGTCAACCTGGGTCGCGACGACGACGCCGTCGTGGGCCATGAGGCCGACGTGCCCCGGGTAGAGCGGGCGGCCACCGGGGGCGGCGACCTGGTGGCTGCGGACCTGCTCCTTGGCGGCCTCGATGGGCGCGGGGTCGAGCCCGACGGACAGGGGAGTCCCCTCGCGGAGCACGGTCGACGGCGGGGCGAACCCGGTGAAGGGCCGGTCGGCGCCGTCCGCCCGAGCGGCACCCGGCAGGAGGAACGCCGCCCCGGCAGCGATCCCGCCCCCGACGACGGTCCGGCGGCTGAGGCTCATCGGGCCGGGCCCTGGTAGATGAGGTACGGCTGGCGCTGGGCGTCGAACGCCGCCAGCTCCTGCTGCCACGCACCGACGACCGTGTCGGCGTCGGCGCCCGCGGTGATCTGCTCGCGCAGGCGGGTCGAGCCGGTGAGCTTGTCGATCCAGTACGGCCGCGCCGGGTCGTAGGAGTCGTAGCGCCACTGGAACTCGGGGTAGATCGACCGGGCCGCGACGAGCATCTCGACACCGACCCGCAGCGGGTCGATCGCGGACGGGTCGACGATGTGGACCTGCACCCCGCCGCAGACCTTGCCGACGTGCTTGCCGAAGGTCGGGGTGAAGTAGGCCTCCCGGAACGCGACGCCCCTGACGCCACGGTCGGCGAGCCGCCCGGCCCACCGGTGGTCGACGTAGGGCGCGCCGACGAGCTCGAACGGCCGGGTGGTGCCACGCCCCTCCGAGAGGTTCGTGCCCTCGAACATCCCGGTACCCGGGTAAACGAGCGCGGTGTCGGGCGTCGGCATGTTCGGGCTGGGCATGACCCACGGAAGGCCGGTGCCGGCATACGTCACGTCGCGGCGCCAGCCCTTGACCTCGACGACGACGAGCTCCGAGAGGCTCTTGCCGCCGGTGTCGGTCGGCAGGATCTCGGCGTCGAGGTGGCGGGCGAGCTCGCCGACCGTCATGCCGTGCGCCTGGACGACCGCCTCGGCGCCGACACCCGAGGTCCACTCCGGCCGCATTATCGGGCCGTACGCCCGGCCGCCGATGGGGTTCGGGCGGTCGAGCACGACGAGCGCGGCGCCGGTCTCGACGCAGGCCTTCATGGCCGTGTACATCGTCCAGATGTAGGTGTAGAACCGCGCACCGACGTCCTGGATGTCGAAGACGACGGTGTCGACGCCCGCCGCGCGGATCATCGACGCGAACTTCGCGGTGGTGGCGCCGTACGCGTCGTAGACGGTGATCCCGGTGCGGGGGTCCACGCTCGTGTCCTCGGCCTCGCCGGCCTGGGCGGTGCCGCGGAAGCCGTGCTCCGGGCCGAAGACGCCGCGGATGTCCACGGCGCCGGAGTCGTGCATCTCGTCGACGATGGTGCGCAGGTTGAGCAGGATCCCGGTCGGGTTGGTGACGATGCCGACCTTGCGGCCCGCGAGGACCGCCCAGCCCGACGCGGCGGCGACGTCGGCGCCGGGCGTCACCTTCCGTGCGGGGTCGTTCGACGACGTGGCGTATGCCGGCGGGCCGGCCTGCGCGGGCGTCGCACCCATCCCCAGCGCGGCGGCGCCGGCGAGCCCGGCGCCCCCGGTGAGGAGCTGTCGACGGTTCGGGGTGGTCATCGTTGGTCTCCATTCATCTCGCCTCGTGTGCTCCAGCGCGAGCCAGGGGTCGCGCTGAGGCACACGAGGCCGGGGTGGGGGGTCTTTGTCAGAAGGTCAGGCCGTGGCCGAACGGGAAGAGGACCGTGCCCTGCGCACCCTTGGCGGGGATGTCGACCGGGAGCTTCCCGGTCGGGGCGACCTGGCCGGTGATGACGCGGGCCGCGGCCCGGATGGCCACCGGGCTGTAGGAGTACGTCGCGAGGTAGGTGGCCGTGCCGGGCAGGTAGGCGATGTCGTACGGGTCACGCGTGGCGACGACGACGACGGGGATCCCGATGTCCTGCAGCGCCTTGACGAGCTTCTGCTGCCCGGCCCTCTTGTCGGTCGTCGTGGTGTCCCAGGCCTTCATCGTCGTGACGACGACGGCGTCCTTCCCCTGCGCGGCCGCGACCGCCGAGGCGACCTGGGCGTCGGTGGGCGAGGTCCCGGTCTGGTGGACCGTCGTCGTCGCGCCTGACGCGGTGAGCCCGTCGGCGAGGATCTGGGTGGTCGTCACGCCGTAGCCGGTGACGAGGACCTTCTTGCCGCCCACGGCCATCGGGAGCACGCCGTCGTCGTTGGCCACGAGGGTGCTCGTGCGGTTGGTGACGGCGTCGGCGGTGGAGAGGTGGTCGGCGGTGCCGACGAGCGAGCCGGTCGCGGCCGGGTCGACCATGGGGTCGTCGACGATGCCGCGCCGGACCTTGAGCTCGAGGACCCGGCGGACCTTGGCGTCCAGGTCGGCCGCGCTGATCCGGCCGCTCTCGACCGCGGCGAGGACCGCGGCGTACGCCTCGTCCATGGCCGGCGTCATGAGGAGCTGGTCGACGCCCGCCTCGAGGGCGCGGACCGCGACCTCGGCGTCGCCGTAGAGCTCACGTACGCCCTGCATCTCGAGGGCGTCGGTGACGATGACGCCCTGGTAGCCGAGCTCGCCGCGCAGCAGGTCGGTGAGGATCGGCTTGCTCAGCGTCGCCGGGTTGCCGGAGTCGTCGAGGGCCGGGAAGGCGAGGTGGGCGGTCATGATCATGTCGATGCCCTGCGCGATGGCGGCCTTGAACGGCGGGGCGTCCAGCTGCTCCCACTGCTCGCGGGTGTGGGTGATGACCGGGAACGCCACGTGGCTGTCGGTCGCGGTGTCGCCGTGGCCGGGGAAGTGCTTGGCACTGGCCGAGACCCGCCCGTCCTCCTGGTAGCCGGCGACCTGCGCCGCCACGAGGTCTGCGGCGAGCGCCGGGTCGGAGGAGAAGGACCGGGTGCCGATGACGGGGTTGAGCGGGTTGACGTTGACGTCGGCGACGGGCGCGAAGTTGGTGTTGACGCCCATGGCCCGCAGCTCCTTGCCGGTGATCGCGGCCGCGGTGCGGGCATCCTCCGCTGACCGGCCGGCGCCCAGCGCCATCGACCCGGGGAACTGGGTGGCGGGCGGGCCGATGCGGGTGACGACGCCCTGCTCCTGGTCGATCGAGATGCCGAGCGGGATGTCGACCTTGGAGTCCTGGGCGAGGGCTGCCTGCTGGAGGCCGTTGGACAGGCCGGCGATCTGCTGCGGGTTCTTCACCGAGTCGGTCCAGGCGAAGTAGATGACGCCGCCGAGGTGGTACTTCTGGACGACCTCGGCCGGCGTCGCGACGCCGTAGAGCGGGAGGTTGCGGGCGTCGGGGGTGGTCGCGTCCTGTCCGTAGACCTGCTGGACGAACAGCTGGCCGACCTTCTCCTCCGTCGTCATGCGGACGAGGGTCGACTGGACCCATCCCTTCGGGCCGGCGGGGGCCGCGGCGTCGGCGGTCGTCAGGGGCACGGCCCCTGCGGCGAGGGTCGCGGCGACGGCCGAGGCGATCGCGCTGCGGCGGGTGACGGACGGACGGGGCATGGCATCTCCGATTCATCGGCGCTCACGACGATGTGAACGATTCACGCAACAGGGCTTCTTGTTGGAACTTAGCCACAGTCGCGACGGTCCGCAACCGCTACGCACGAGTCACCGAGGCGCCCCGGGCCCATGGCGTCGGGTCCCTCCCGCTCGTCCACGTCGTTCCCGCTCGTCCCTGGCGCCGGGGCGGCATGGCCCCGCGAGAACGACATGGCCCCGCGGGAACCGGGGGCACGCGAGAGGGCCCCGACACGTGGTCGGGGCCCTCTCGATCCGGCGTGGCGGAGGATAGGGGATTCGAACCCCTGAGGGTGTTAACCCAACGCGCTTTCCAAGCGCGCGCACTAGGCCACTATGCGAATCCTCCACCGCGGAGGTTACCCGAGCGCCGAGGCGCCACGAAATCCGCTCGCCGCACCACCGCGGCCGTTCGGCCGACCGTTCGTCGCAACCCGCCCCACGGCCGCCCGAACCGCGCCACGATGGCGGCATGGCGACCCAGGGATACGAGGCGGCGTACCGCGAGTCGATCGAGCACCCGGACACGTTCTGGCGGCGTGCGGCGGAGCGGATCGAGTGGATCACTCCCCCGAGCACGATCCTCGACGACGCGAACCCGCCGCTCTACCGCTGGTTCACCGGAGCCACGCTCAACACCTGCTTCAACGCCCTCGACCGGCACGTGCGTGACGGCCGCGGCGACCAGCCCGCGCTCATCCACGACAGCCCGGTGACCGGCACGAAGCAGACCCTCACGTATGCCGACCTGCTGGCTCGCGTCTCCACGTTCGCCGGTGCGTTGGCGAGCCTGGGGGTCGAGAAGGGCGACCGGGTCGTCGTCTACATGCCGATGGTGCCCGAGGCCGTCGTCGCGATGCTCGCCTGCGCGCGGCTCGGCGCCGTCCACTCGGTCGTGTTCGGCGGGTTCGCGCCGGCCGAGCTGGCGGCCCGGATCGAGGACGCCCAGCCCAGGGTCGTCCTCGCCGCGAGCTGCGGGATCGAGCCGAACCGCGTGGTCGAGTACAAGCCGATGCTCGACGCGGCCCTCGACCGCAGCAGCCACAAGCCCGAGTCGGTGATCGTCCTCCAGCGCGAGCAGGCCCACGCCGCGGTCGGCGAGCGGGACACCGACTGGGAGGAGATGGACTGGGACGAGCTCGTGTCCGACGCCGAGCCGGCCGACTGCGTGGAGGTCGCCGCGACCGACCCGCTCTACATCCTCTACACGTCCGGCACGACCGGCCGGCCCAAGGGGATCGTCCGCGACAACGGCGGCCACGCGGTCGCGCTGCGGTGGTCGATGGACCACATCTACGGGATCGACCCCGGCGACGTGTGGTTCACCGCGAGCGACGTCGGCTGGGTCGTCGGCCACTCCTACATCGTCTACGCCCCGCTGCTCACCGGTGCCACCACCGTCCTCTACGAGGGCAAGCCGGTCGGCACCCCGGACGCGGGCGCCTTCTGGCGGGTCATCGCCGAGCACCGGGTGCGGGCCATGTTCACCGCCCCCACGGCATACCGCGCGATCAAGCGGGACGACCCGGACGGTGAGCTGCTCCGCCAGCACGACATCTCCTCGCTCGAGACCGTCTTCCTCGCGGGTGAGCGGCTCGACCCCGACACCTACGAGTGGGCGTCGTCCATGCTCGGCGTCCCCGTCGTCGACAACTGGTGGCAGACCGAGACGGGGTGGCCGATCGCGGCGAACCTGCGCGGCCTCGAGCCGATGCCGATCAAGGCGGGCTCCCCGTCGGTCCCGGTGCCCGGGTATGCCGTCGAGATCCTCGACGAGACCGGGTCGCCCGTGCCGGCGGGCCAGGAGGGGGCGATCTGCCTCCGGCTGCCGATGCCGCCCGGGACGCTGCCGACCCTCTGGGGTGACGACGAGCGCTACGTCGCGGGCTACCTGTCGGCGTTCCCCGGCTACTACCTCACCGGCGACGGCGGCTTCGTCGACGAGGACGGTTATCTCTACGTCATGGGCAGGACCGACGACGTCCTCAACGTCGCCGGGCACCGCCTGTCCACGGGCTCGATGGAGGCCGCGCTCGCCGGGCACCCCGACGTCGCGGAGTGCGCCGTCATCGGCGTCGCCGACGAGCTCAAGGGCCAGCTGCCCCGCGGCTTCGTCGTCCTCAAGGGCGGCATCGACGCTTCAGGGGAGGCGGGTGAGCGGATCCGCGCCGAGCTCGTCAAGCGGGTCCGCGACGAGGTGGGCGCGGTCGCCGCCCTGAGGCAGGTCGACATCGTCGCGGGGCTGCCGAAGACGAGGTCGGGGAAGATCCTGCGACGCACGATGCGCGAGATCGCCGACGGCAAGACGCCCACCGTGCCCGCGACGATCGAGGACGCGTCCGTGCTCGACCGGCTGGCCCCGGTGCTGCGCCCCGGTGGCTGAGCGCCCTCAGGACCGCGACGCCACCGGGTCGCCGTAGGTCCGGCGCGCCTTCGCCAGGGCCGTGACGTACCCCGCCCGCTCGTACGCGCTCTGGTCGACGCCCACCGGGACCGCCAGCCGCCCCCGGAACTCGTCCACGGAGTCGAACCCCTTGCGGCGCATCCAGGCCTCGAGACCTTCGAGGAGCACCGCGGCGTGCCCCACCCCGTGCCGCAGCAGGGCCGAGGCCGTCATGACGACGTCGGCCCCGGCGAGGAGGTAGGCGGCGACGTCCTCGGGCTGGTCGACGCCGGTCGTCGCCGCGAGCGAGGCGGTCACGTGGCCCCGCAGGATGGCGATCCACGTGCGCGGCAACCGGGCCTCGCCCGGCGTCGACAGGGTCACCCCGGTCGTGACCACGAGTGCCTCCGGGTCGACGTCCGGCTGGAGGAAGCGGTTGAAGAGCACCAGCCCCGACGCGCCCGCCCGGTCCAGCCGCAGCGCCATCTCGCCGGTGGAGCTGAAGTGCGGACTGAGCTTGACCGCGACGGGCACGGACACGGCAGCCCTCACCTGCTGGAGGATCTCCACGTGCCGGTCCTCCACGTCGCGCCCGCTCGTGTGCGGGTCGCCGGGGACGAGGTAGACGTTGAGCTCGATGGCCGCGGCCCCGGCATCCTGCATCGACCGCGCGAAGCCCTCCCAGCCGCCCGGCGTGCTGCCGTTGAGGCTGGCGATGACCGGCACCTCGACGGCCGCCGCCGACTGCTCGAGGAGCCGCAGGTAGCGGGTCGCGCCGCCGGTGTCGGTGCTCGGCGAGGAGGGGAAGTACGTCAGCGCCTCCCCGAACACGTTCTCGTGCGTCTCGCTCACCATGAGGTCGTGGAGCTGCTGGCGGTGGACCTCCTCCTCGAAGAGCGAGTACATGACGACGGCGCCCACACCGGAGTCGGCCAGGGCCCGCACCCCGTCGACGCGCTGCGACAGCGGCGAGGCGCTCGCGACGAGGGGGCTGCGCAGCGCCAGCCCCAGGTAGCTCGTCGACAGGTCCGTCACGGGGCCCTCCTCAGGTCGGCCACGAAGCGGTCCGCACCCCGCGTCGCCATCTCCTCGTAGGTCTGCCACCGCAGGTCGACCGCCTCCTGCGCGAGGTGGAGCAGCCGCTCGGCCTCGGCGGGGTCGGAGTCGCGCAGCATCCGGTAGCGCAGCTCGTTGTAGACGTAGTCCTCGAGCGGGATGCGGGGCCGCGGCGAGTCGAGCTGGAACGGGTTGCCTCCGACCGCCCGCACGGCCGGGTCGTAGCGCACGAGCGGCCAGTGTCCCGACGCCACGGCGCGGTACTGCTGGTCGAGGCCCTTGCTCATCTCGATGCCGTGGGCGATGCAGTGGCTGTAGGCGATGACGAGCGAGGGCCCGTCGTAGGCCTCCGCCTCCCGGAACGCCGTCAGCGTCTGGTGCGGGTCGGCGCCCATCGCGACCCGGGCGACGTAGACGTTGCCGTAGGCGATGGCCTGGAGGGCGAGGTCCTTCTTCGCGACCGCCTTGCCGGCGGCCGCGAACTTGGCCACCGCCCCGATCGGCGTCGCCTTGGAGGACTGCCCACCGGTGTTGGAGTAGACCTCGGTGTCGAGCACGAGGACGTTGACGTTCCGGCCGCTCGCGAGCACGTGGTCGAGCCCACCGGACCCGATGTCGTAGGCCCAGCCGTCGCCCCCGACGATCCACACGGTCCGACGCAGCAGGTGGTCTGCGACGCTGCGCAGGTCGTCCACGAGCGGGCCGGAGAGCCCGTCGAGGCGGCGCAGCAGCTCCGCCACGCGTTCCCGTTGCGCGGTCAGCTCGAACTCGCGCACCTGCCCGGCACCGAGGATCGCGTCGGCGAGCTCGGCGCCCACCTCGTCCCGCAGCTGGGCGAGGCGCTCCGTCGCCAGCCGCGTGTGCAGGTCGGCGGCGAGCCGCAGCCCGAGACCGAACTCGGCGTTGTCCTCGAAGAGCGAGTTCGACCAGGCCGGTCCCCGCCCCTGTGCGTTCTTCGTCCACGGCGTCGTCGGGAGGTTCCCGCCGTAGATCGACGAGCACCCCGTCGCGTTGGCCACGGTGAGCCGCTCACCGAAGAGCTGGGTGAGGACCTTGAGGTAGGGCGTCTCGCCACACCCTGCGCAGGCACCGGAGAACTCGAACAGCGGCTGCAGGAACTGCGTGCCGCGCACCGTGCCGAAGTCGACGCGGGCGCGGTCGTTGACCGGAAGGCTCTCGAAGAAGGCGATGTTCTCGCGCTCCGGTGCGAGAAGCGGCTCGAGCGGCGCGAGGTTGATCGCCTTGCGCTCGGGCTCCCCGGGCATCCCGGGGATCGACAGCGGGCTCACCGGGCACGCCTCGACGCACAGGCCGCAGCCGGTGCAGTCCTCGACGTAGACCTGGAGGGTGTAGCGGGACTCCGGCAGGCCGACGGCGGTGAGCGGCGCCGACCGGAACCCGTCGGGCGCCCCGTCGAGCGCGGCGCCGTCGTAGAACCGCGAGCGGATGACGCTGTGCGGGCAGACGAAGCTGCACGTGCCGCACTGGATGCACGTGTCGGGGTCCCACTCGGCCACGACGTCGGAGATCCGACGCTTCTCGTATGCCGTGGTGCCGCTCGGGAACGTGCCGTCGACGGGCATCGCGCTGACCGGGAGGGCGTCACCGCGCCCGGCCATCATCTCGGCGGTCACGCGACGGACGAAGTCCGGTGCGTCCGGCGGGACGACGTCCGGCAGGTCACGAGCCGACGTCCGCGCGGCCGGCACCGGGATCTCGTGCAGGGCCGCGAGCGTGGCGTCGACGGCGGCCTCGTTGCGCCGGACGACCTCGGCGCCGCGTCGCCCGTAGGTCGTGCGGATGGCGGCCTTGACCCGGGCGACCGCCTCGTCCGCCGGCAGCACGCCGGAGATCGCGAAGAAGCACGTCTGGAGGACGGTGTTGGTGCGTCCGGGCAGCCCGGCGAGACGGGCCACCGTGGTGGCGTCGACGGCATACAGGCGGAGCCGCTTGTCGAGGATCTGCTGCTGGACCGGGCCCGGGATCGCGTCCCACACGTCCTCGGGCCGTTGTGGCGCGTTGAGCAGGAGGGTGGCGCCCTCACGCGCCGGGGCGAGGACGTCGACGGTGTCGAGCAGGCCGAGGTGGTGGCACCCGACGAACCCCGCGCGGCTCACGAGGTAGGGGGCGTGGATGGGGTGCGGTCCGAACCGGAGGTGGGAGACGGTGAGCCCGCCGGACTTCTTGGAGTCGTAGACGAAGTACGCCTGCGCGTGCACGTCCGGGTCGGCGCCGAGGATCTTGATCGTGTTCTTGTTGGCGCCGACCGTGCCGTCGGAGCCGAGCCCGTAGAAGACGGCGCGCAGGGTCTGCGGGTCCTCGATGTCGAGGTCGGGGTCGTACGGCAGGCTCGTGCCGCCGACGTCGTCGGTGATGCCGAGGGTGAACCGGCGCCGAGGCTGGGCGAGCGCGAGCTCGGCGAAGATGCCGGCCACCATCCCGGGCGTGAGCTCCTTCGAGGAGAGCCCGTAGCGGCCGCCGATGACGCGCGGGACGGTGGCCCGGTCGCCGCGCTCGTGGGCCTCCGCGAGGCAGGACACGACGTCGAGGTAGAGCGGCTCCCCGTTGGAGCCCGGCTCCTTGGTGCGGTCGAGGACGGCGACCTGACGGACGCTCCCGGGCAGGGCCGCGAGCAGCTCCGCCGACGGGAAGGGTCGGTAGAGCCGGAGGACGAGCACGCCGACGTGCTCCCCGCCCGCGACGAGGTGGGCGACGGTCTCGCGCACCGTCTCCGCCGCGGATCCCATGACGACGACGACTCGGTCGGCCTCCGGGTGGCCGGCGTACTCGACGACGCGGTGGGCACGCCCGGTGTGCACGGCCACCTCGTCCATGACGTCCTGGACGACCCCGGCCGTGCGGGCGTAGAAGGGGTTGACCGTCTCGCGGGCCTGGAAGTACACGTCGGGGTTCTGCGCCGTGCCGCGGACGAACGGGTGCTCGGGCGTGAGGGCACGAGCGCGGTGCTCGCGGACGAGGTGCTCGGGCACGACCGCACGGAGCACGTCGTCGTCGATGAGCTCGACCGTGTTGAGCTCGTGCGAGGTGCGGAAGCCGTCGAAGAAGTGGATGAACGGCACCCGGGTCCGCAACGTCGCGGCCTGCGCCACGAGCGCGAAGTCGTGGGCCTCCTGGACCGACGAGGACGACAGGAGGGCGAAGCCCGTCTGCCGCACCGCCATGACGTCGGAGTGGTCACCGAAGATCGACAGCCCCTGCGCCGCGAGCGACCTCGCCGCCACGTGGAAGACGGTGGACGTCAGCTCCCCCGCGATCTTGTACATGTTGGGGATCATGAGGAGCAGTCCCTGGGAGGCCGTGAACGTCGTGCTCAGCGCTCCGCCCTGCAGGGCGCCGTGCATCGCGCCGGCCGCGCCTCCCTCGCTCTGCATCTCCATGACGGTGGGGACGGAACCCCACACGTTGGTCCGCCCGTGGCTGGCCCACTCGTCGGCGAGCTCGGCCATGGTCGACGAGGGCGTGATCGGGTAGATCGCGCACAGCTCGTTGAGCCGGTAGGCGACGTCGACCGCCGCCTGGTTGCCGTCGATCGTGACGCGCATGGTCAGCTCTCCGGGATCATCTCGATGGCGTGGACCGGGCACTGGCGGTAGCACGCGCTGCACCCGGTGCACCGACCGAGGTCGAACTCGTAGCGCAGCCCCTCACCGAGCTTGATGACCGCGTCCTCGGGGCAGGCCGCGAGGCAGCCGTCGCACTCGAAGCAGTTGCCGCACGACAGGCACCGCCCCGCCTCGAAGGCGGCCTCCTCCGGTGACAGCCCGTGGACGACCTCGTCGAAGGTCTGCGAGCGGGTCTGCGGGGCCAGCTCGACCTCCTCGCGCCGGCCGTGGGCGCCGAAGTACCAGAGGTTGAGCTTGTCGAAGGTGGCGTGCGGGTGCTTCGGCGGGTCCTCGTGCCGGCCACCGCGAAGCCAGGCGTCGATGGAGCGTGCCGCCCGCTTGCCGTGGCCGACCCCCACGGTCACCGTGCGCTGGCTGGGGACGGCGTCCCCGCCGGCGAAGACCCCGGGTGCCCCAGTCATGAGGGTGCCCTTGTCGACCTGGAGGGTGTCGCGCTGGAACTCGATGCCCGGGACGCCCCGCAGGAAGCCGGTGTCGCTCTCCTGCCCGAGGGCGAGGATCACCGTGTCGGCGGCGAGGGTCTCGAACTCCCCTGTCCCGTGGGGCTTCCCGTGCTCGTCGAGCTCCTGCACCTCCACCGTCAGGTCGTCGTCGCCCATCGAGGCGATGGTGCGCAGCCAGTTGATCCGGATGCCCTCCTCCTCGGCGTCCTGCGCCTCGGACTCGTGGGCGGGCATCTGCTCGCGCGTGCGGCGGTAGACGATGACGGTGTCGTCCGCGCCGAGCCGACGGGCGACGCGGGCGGCGTCCATCGCCGTGTTCCCTCCCCCGTAGACGGCGACCCGACCGGTGAGGGGGGAGCCTGCGCCGCCGGACGCGTCGCGCAGGAAGGTCACGGCGTCGAGGACGCGCGAGGCGTCCTGGTTCGGGATGTCGACCCGGGTCGAGAGATGCGCACCGACGGCGACGAAGACCGCGTCGAACCCTCCCCCACGACGCTCCGCCTCGAGGTCCTCGACCCGCTGCTCCTGCTCGAACGTCACCCCGAGGTCGCGGATCCGGTCGA
This sequence comes from Knoellia aerolata DSM 18566, assembly GCF_000768695.1. Classification (GTDB taxonomy): domain Bacteria; phylum Actinomycetota; class Actinomycetes; order Actinomycetales; family Dermatophilaceae; genus Knoellia; species Knoellia aerolata. The sequence continues at coordinate 21,379 of NZ_AVPL01000035.1, read as the reverse complement.
TCTCGGCGTCGAGCACCGCCCGCGGCAGCCGGTAGCTCGGGATGCCGTAGCGCATCATCCCGCCCGGCTCCGCCCCGCTGTCGCGGACGACGACGTCGTGGCCGAGGCGGGCGAGGTGGTACGCCGCGGACAGCCCGCTCGGTCCGGAACCGACGACGAGCACTCGGCGCCCGCTGCGCGTGACAGGGGCCACGAAGCGCCACCCGTGCTCGATCGCCAGGTCTCCGAGGTGTCGTTCGACACCGTGGATCGACACGGCGCCATCGAGCTCCACCCGGTTGCAGGCCGCCTCACAGGGGTGGTAGCAGACGCGGCCGTGGACCGCCGGCAACGGGTTGTCGACGGTCAGCTGGTGCCAGGCCTCCTCCTCGCGGCCGGCCTTGACGAGGGCGAGCCACGCCTGGATGTTCTCGCCCGCGGGGCAGCCGACGTTGCACGGCGGGAGCAGGTCGACGTAGACGGGACGCTGCTGGCGGACCGGCCCGGACCGGGTCCGACCCAGTCCCAGCGGCGCCGGGGGGGTGAGGTCACGATCTGCTCCGGCCACGGAGGCCTCCTCGTGCCCGGCGCGGTGGCGACCGGGCGGGCTGCGGTTCGACACCTCGATCCTAGTTGCGGGTGGCCGGCGCCGAGGGGTGTCTCGGCAATCCCGCAGGGGTGAGGTCGGCCACCTCATCCCGGCGCGCGGTGCCGCCCCGGCGCCCTCCACAGCTCGGGAGGCACGGGTGCGCTGAACGTGTCCACGAACTCGGCCCAGGGGAGCCAGCGCCGAGGGTTGGCCGGCGCCCGACCCGTGTGTGCGTGCGCGAAGGCCTCCTCGGGGGAGCCCGTCACGGTGTCCCACACCTTCGGGTGCCGCCGCGGCGATCCCAGCGACCGCAGGCCCCACGCCTCAGCGGTGAGCAGGTGCGGCACCAGGGTGGGCACGTCTGCGGCACAGCAGAGCACCCTGCGGTGGACGACCTGCTCCGCGGACGGTGCGTACACGACGTGGATCTCGGCGTCGCGCGGGTGGCGTGACCGCGCCCCGAGGGGGTTGAGCTGGGCGGCGGGGAGCTCACCGGGCGGAACCTCCGGTAGCGGGGTGGCCCAGCCCTCCGCCTCGTCGATCGTCTGGGCGACGCGGCTCGCGACGAGTGGTGTCATGAGCCACAGCAGCACGATGAAGGGGTCGTCCCCGACCGTGTCCCGCTCGAAGTCGACGAAGTCCGCGAGGGGTATCCGCTCGGGCGCGAAGCCGTACCCGTCGTAGAGGGCGAGGGTCGCGTACTCGCACACCACGACCCCGAGGACCGCGAGCACGGCGGCGTGCCCGCGTCGCACCGCGGGTGCGAGCCCGCTCTCGGCGTTCCTGAGCACCCAGCCGATGCCGAACCCGATCGCCAGCAGCGACCATCCGGTCCAGAGGTCGGCCCACGCCAGGAGGGCCACGTTCGTCGCGCTCACGAGGATGACGACGCCGAGGGCGAGGAGGGTTCCGGCCACGACTCCCACCCGGCGGCGGCTCGCGACACCGGGTTCCGGGTCCCACCCGAAGCCGAAGAGCCAGTCGTCCATGTCGGCACCTCGCGCTCCTGCGGACTGTCACCTCGGCGACGCGAAAGCACGCTCCCGCGCCCAGTCCGAGCGTAGGAGTCGGCAACGGCGGGGTGAACCCCGCGATCTGGCCTCCCGTGCATGGCTCGAACGGCGCAGTCCCCGGCGTGGCGCGAGACGCGGCGACGGGTCGTCCGCGGGGCGTCCTAGCCTGACCCCGTGCAGGGAGTGTTCACGGGTTTCGCCACCATCGGCGTCGTCATCGCCGTCGGCGCCCTCCTCGCCCACCTGCGCATCGTCGACCTCACCGCCCAGCGGATCCTGTCGCAGGTCGCGTTCTTCGTCGGCTCCCCCGCCCTCATGGTGATGACCCTGAGCCGGGCGGACGTGCACGACGTCCTTTCCAGGAACCTCGTCGCCACGTCGGCGGCCGTGCTCGTCCCCGTGGTCGTCTACGGCCTCCTCGCCCGGTTCGTCTGGCACCGACGCCTGGGTGACGCGACCATCGGCGCCCTCTCGGCGGCATACGTCAACGCCGGAAACCTCGGGATCCCGGTCGCGAGCTACGTGCTCGGCGACGCGGCCCTCGTCGCCCCGACCCTGCTGCTCCAGCTCCTCGTCCTGCAGCCGATCGCCCTGGCGCTGCTGGACGCCGACGCCCTCGGACGCGCTCCGTCGTTGCTGCAGCTCGTCACCCGGCCGTTCCGGAACCCGCTCACCCTGGGCTCGCTCCTCGGCGTGCTGCTGTCCGTCACGGGCTGGACCCTGCCGGACGTCGTCGGCAACCCGCTCGAGCTGCTCGGCAACCTCGCGGTCCCGTCGATGCTCATCGCGTACGGCATCGCGCTGCGGCTCGGCCCCGGCCTCGGCGCCGCCGGGTCGGTGGCCGAGCTCGTCACGACCTCGGCCCTCAAGCTCGTCGTCCAGCCGCTCGTCGCGTATGCCGTGGCGCACGTCGCGCTCGGAGTCGACGGTCCCGCACTGCTCGCGATCGTCGTCACGTCGGCGCTGCCCACCGCACAGAACATCTTCGTCCACGCGACGCGCTACGACCGGGGGACGGTCCTCGCCCGGGACACCATCCTCATCACGACCGTGGGCGCCGTGCCGGTGATCCTCCTCGTCGCGGCGCTGCTCGGCTGAGACACCTATCCTGAGCCGGTGTCGAGAACTGCGCTCATGGGCGGGACAGCGGGCGACGTCGGGATCCTGCAGGAACGGCTGTGGACCGGGGCGACGGTCATCACCGCCCTGCGCACGGCCGCGTCGGCCGGCGCCGCCGCGTGGGCGCTGCACGAGCGCAGCCTCACCCTGCTCGTCGTCGCGCTCGGCATCTACTGGGTCGGCGACATCCTCGACGGCACCTGGGCGCGGGTGCGCGGGTGCGAGACCCGGATCGGCGCCGTCCTCGACATCTTCTCGGACCGGTTCAACGCGGGCGCGTTCTACCTCGGCCTGGCGTGGCTCCAGCCCGATCTGTCGCCGGCGATCTTCGTCTACCTCGCCGAGTTCATGGTCGTCGACACGTTCCTGTCGATCGCCTTCCTCGCCTGGCCGATCCGCAGCCCCAACTACTTCTACGTCGTCGACCGCACGATCTGGCTCTGGAACTGGTCCCCGCCGGCCAAGGCGGTCAACAGCGCGCTCTTCGCCGTGCTCCTCCTCGTCACCGGGTGGATGTGGCTCGGCCTGGCCATCGCGAGCGCCCTGCTCGTCCTCAAGTGCTGGTCGGTGGTGCGGCTCCTGCGGATCGGCCTGCCCGTCCCGCCCGTCGCCCATGTGGGGTGAGGGCCTGGCCGTCCTCGGCCTCGCAGTGGCCTCGGCCCTCATCCCGCTCATCAACATCGAGGCGATCATCGCCGTCGCCGCGGCGCAGGGCCAGGCGCCGACGTGGCTGCTCGTCCTCGGGGCCACCGTGGGGCAGATGGCGGGCAAGCTGCTCTGGTACTACGGCGGCCGCGAGATCGACCGGTTCGGGTTCGTCGCGCGCCGGATGGAGCGGCCCCGGGCCAAGGCGTCGATGGCCCGGTGGCGGGTGCGCACCGAGGGCCGGCCGTGGTTCTGCGCCGGGATGCTCCTCGTCTCGGCGGCCACCGGGTTCCCCCCGTATGCCGTCCTCGCCGTCCTCGCGGGCGCGCTCCGTGTGCCCGTGGTCGTCTTCCTCGTCACCGGTCTCCTCGGCCGGGCCCTGCGCTTCTGGGCCGTCATCGGCGGGACGGCGACCGTCCTGACGTGGTGGTGAGCGCACGGCCCATCCGCGGGTCATGATGGGGCGATGATCAGCCTCGAGCTCGCCCGTGCGCTCCTGCACCAGTCCGGCGTCCTGTGGCAGCCGAGGGCCGGCGACCGCTTCGTCATCGAGGCCGAGCTCCTGTCGAGCGAGGTGTTCTGGGTCAGCAACCTCACGATCGAGCCGCAGCACTTCGCCGACCAGACCGTCCTCGGCTTCAACGGCACGACCGAGTGGGCTCTCGACTCCGTCAGCCTCGACCAGGCGGTGTGGCTCCCCCGAGAGGACCAGCTCCGCGAGCTGCTCGGGGACCGGCTCGAGTCCCTGCGCCAGGTCCCCGGGGGCTGGGAGGTGACGTATGCCGCAGGGGACGGCACCCGGCATACGCTCACCGACCCGGACGTCGAGTGCGCCTACGCGAGAGCGCTGCTCACGATCTGACTCCTACCGTTTGCGCGTCCCGAAGATGGAGCGGGTGATCTCGCGACCGATGACGGTGCCGGCCGAGCGCAGGGCCGACCGGAAGGCACTGGACTTCACGACCTGCTCGACGAGGCCCGGGTCCTCCTTGGCGGCGGTGGACCTCCTCGCCGGCGTCGGCGGGGGCGAGACGGGCGGTGCGGCGGCGGGCTGGGCTGCGGCCCTGACGCGTGCCGCGAGCTTCTCGTAGGCGGACTCGCGGTCGGCGACGGCGGCGTACTTCGACGCGATCGGCGACGACGCGATCGCCCGGTCGAGCAGCGCGTCGGGCGACGGCGCCATGAGCGACTGCGGTGCCCGCATGCGGGTCCACGCGACCGGGGTGGGCGCCCCCCTCTCGGAGAGCACGGTGACGACGGCCTCGCCGGTGCCGAGCGAGGTGAGGAGCTCCTCGAGGTCGTACTGGCTGTGGGGGTAGGTCTTCACCGCGGCCCTGAGCGCCTTGGCGTCGTCGGGGGTGAAGGCGCGCAGCGCGTGCTGGACCCGGTTGCCGAGCTGGCCGAGCACCCCGGACGGGACGTCCTTGGGCGACTGCGTCACGAAGAAGACGCCGACGCCCTTGGAGCGGATGAGGCGGACGGTCTGCTCGATCGCGTCCTGGAACGCCTTGCTCGCGTCCGCGAAGAGCAGGTGGGCCTCGTCGAAGAAGAAGACGAGCTTGGGCTTGTCGACGTCGCCGACCTCGGGCAGGTCCTGGAAGAGGTCCGCGAGCATCCACATGAGGAACGTCGAGAACAGCGCCGGCCGGTCCTGCACGCCGGGCAGCTCGAGGCAGGTGACGAGTCCCTTGCCGTCGCTCGTCGTGCGCATGAGGTCGGAGGTCTCGAAGGCCGGCTCACCGAAGAACGCGTCGGCGCCCTGGTCCTCGAAGGCGATGAGCTCGCGCAGGATGACTCCGGCGGTCGCCGACGAGAGGCCACCGAGCGACTTGAGCTCGGGCTTGCCCTCGTCGCTCACGAGGTGGCTGATGACGGCGCGGAGGTCCTTGAGGTCGAGGAGGGCGAGGCCGTTCTTGTCGGCGTAGTGGAAGACGAGCCCGAGGCTGGACTCCTGGGTGTCGTTGAGCCCGAGGACCTTGGACAGCAGGGTGGGGCCGAAGTCGGTGATCGTCGCGCGGATCGGCACACCCTTGCCCTGCCCGCCCAGCGACAGGAACTCCGTCGGGTAGGCCGTGGCCTGCCAGTCCTGCCCGACGTCCGTGGCCCGCGACGCGATCCGGTCGCTCGCCTCGCCCGGGCTCGCCAGCCCCGAGAGGTCGCCCTTGATGTCGGCGAGGAAGACGGGAACGCCCTGACCGGAGAGCTGCTCGGCCATGAGCTGCAGCGTCTTGGTCTTGCCGGTGCCCGTGGCCCCGGCGACGAGGCCGTGCCGGTTGAGCACGGCCAGCGGGATCCGCACCGGGGTGTCGGCGTGCGCGGTGCCGTCGATGACGGCTGCACCGAAGTCGAGCGCCGGCCCCTCGAAGGCGTATCCGGCCCGGATCTCGTCGAGGTGGTCAGGGGCGGCGTCGGGCGTGGTCACGTCGTCAATCTAACGACGATCCGCCCGGGCGTCGCCCCTCCCGCGCATCCCGGCGTCAGCGGACCCCGTGGGAGTGTTCGAGCGACAGCCGGTCGGGGTGCGGACGGGCACGCGGCGGCGGGCGGACGGCATACGCCGGGTCACAGTGTCCTCACGACCCGTGAGGCGTGGCGCACCCCACGCCGTCGCGGTCCTACAGTGGCGGGCGTGATCTTCAAGGCCGTCGGCGACACGCGTCCCTACCCGGAGCACGGGTACAGCACGCGCCAGTGGTCGAACGTGCCCCCGCGCCTCGTGCGCCTCGACGACCTCGTGACGACCAAGCGCACCCTCGACCTCGGCATGCTCCTCTCGGAGGACTCGACGTTCTACGGGGACCTGTTCGCCCACGTCGTCGAGTTCGAGGGGACGCTCTACCTCGAGGACGGCCTCCACCGGGCGCTGCGCGCCGCCCTGCACCAGCGACCGACGCTGCACGCCCGCGTCCTCGTGATCGAGTGACCGACGATGTCCGACCGCGACCTCACCGCCGAGCTGCGACACCGTCGACAGCACCGCAAGACCACGACGACCATCCTCGTCGTCATCCTCATGCTGTTCTTCGCGTTCTGGTACGCGTTCTCCTACTACCGGGCCTCGCTCGAGCCTGAGCCGCCGACGGGCGTCGAGGCGACGTGCCGCCCGTACGACCCCAAGGTCCCGACACCGGCCACCACCACGGTCAACGTCTACAACGCGACGTCGCGCAACGGCCTGGCCGCACGCACGGCGAGCGAGCTGCGCGAGCGCGGCTACACGATCGGCGACGTGAGCAACGACCCCCTCGACCGCGTCGTGGCCGGGCCGGCCGAGGTGCGGTTCGGGCCCGCCGGGGCCAGCCGTGCGCAACTGCTGATCCCGCTCGGCGGCAAGGGCACCACGCAGCTGGCCGACAAGCGCAAGACCGCAGTGGTCGACCTCGTCGTCGGCGCGAAGTTCACCACCCTCGCGCCGACCCCCAAGGCCACGGGCCAGCCCATGTGCCCGTCCCCCTCCCCCTCCCCCTCCGCCTCGGCCTCGGCCTCCGCGTCAGCGGGCTGAGGTGACCTCGGCCCCGCGGGCGGCGGCGGCCTTCCTCCTCTCCCGGCTCCTCCTCGGCGCGACCGTGCTCGCCATGGCCGCCGCCACGGGCCAGGGCGCCGTGGGGCACGAGTGGGCCAGCGGCGTGTGGTGGCTGGACCGCTTCTCCGCCTGGGACAGCTACCACTTCGTGCGCATCGCGTCGCTCGGCTACCTGCCACCCGGCCTCGACTGCTGTGACCAGGCGTTCTTCCCCGGGTACCCCCTCGCGATGGCGGCGCTCGCTGCCCTCGGCGGCGGGAGCGCCACCGCCGCAGGGCTGCTCGTCAGCGTGGTCGCCGGAGCGGTCGCTGCGGCGCTGCTCTGGGTCCTGGTCTCCGAGGACGCGCGCGGAGGTCCCCTCGCGGCCCGCCGTGCCCTGACCCTGCTCCTCGTGGCGCCGGCCGGCTTCTTTCTCGTCGCGGTCTACACCGAGGCCCTCTTCCTCGCGCTGGCTCTCGGTGCGTGGCTGCTCGCGGGGCGGCGCCACTGGTGGTTGGCCGGCGGCGTGGCCGCCCTCGCCGCCGCTGTCCGCGTCAACGGCCTGTTCCTCGCGGCCGCCCTCGTCGTCATGTACGCGGTGCAGTGGAACCAAGACGGCCGGCCCCGGCCTCGCCCGGACGTCCTCGCCCTGGGCCTGCCGGCCCTGGGCGTCGGCGCCTTCGTCGCGCACCTCCACTCCCGGACCGGGTCCTGGAACGCCTGGCGCGAGGCCGAGGCGAAGGGCTGGGACCGGTCGGTCGCGTGGCCCTGGGACGGGGTGGCCTCGGCCGTGCGGGCGCTGCGCGACAGCCCGGACCTCTGGCTCGCCGCGAGCCGTCTCGCCGACATCGTCGCCGTGGCGCTCGGGCTCGCGCTGTGCGTTCTGCTTGCGAGACAGCGACGCTGGCCCGAGCTGACCTACATGATGCTGACCCTCGGGGTGGTGCTCTGCTCGACGCTGTGGGTGTCCGCTCCCCGCTACGCCCTCACCTGGTTCCCCGCCTACCTCGCGGTCGCCACGATGCGCGACACGACGGCATACCGGCGCATGTATGCCGTCGGGCTGGGACTCTCGTTCGTCCTCCTCGTGGCTGCCACGTGGGCGGTGGCCCACCGCCAGTGGGTGGCCTGATGGCGGACTGGTTCAGCCGGCATACAGGTGCATGGGTGACAATCGCCCGACACCGATCGATCTTCAGGAGTTTGTCGTGGCCCCGTCCGGGAGTGGCAGCAAGAAGGCGCGCGCCAGTGAGCGCAGCACCTCTGACCGAGTTTCACAGATGCGCAAGGAGCAGCAGAAGAAGGACCGCCGTCGGCTGATGGCGATCTGGGGGGCAGCCGCCGTGACGATCGCGATCGTCGTCGGCGCCGTCGCCTTCGCCGTGGTCAGCGACAAGTCCAACACCCCGAGCATGGCAGCGGTCAAGTCCTTCTCGTACGACGCCGGCGCCCACACGGAGTCGACGGTCACCTACAAGGAGAACCCGCCCGTCGGCGGCGAGCACCACCCGGTGTGGCTCAACTGCGGCGTCTACGACGCCCCGGTGCGCAGCGAGAACGCCGTGCACTCGATGGAGCACGGCGCGGTGTGGATCACGTACCAGCCCGACCTGGCGCAGGCCGACGTCGACCGGCTCAAGGACGTCGTGCCGGACACGTACACCGTCCTGTCCCCGTTCGAGGGTCTGCCCGCACCGGTCGTCGCCTCGGCCTGGGGCAAGCAGCTCGCCCTCACTGGCGCCGACGACCCGCGCCTGGAGGAGTTCATCAAGGAGTACCGCCAGGGTCCGCAGACACCTGAGCCGGGTGCGCTCTGCACCAACGGCACCGACGGCTCGGACATGCCGCCGCCGACCTCCCCGTCGGCGTCGCCGTCCGCGTCGGGCTCCCCGACCGCGTCGACGAGCCCGTCGCCGTCCGCCGCGACCCCCTCCCCCTCGGCATCGTGACCGACAGCGCCCCGCTCGAGCCGACGACCTCCTCCCGCCCGCGGGGGGAGGTCGTCGGCTTGGCCGTCCTCCTCGGCGTCGCGTCGCTCCTCGTCGGCCTCGGCCTCGGGTGGGCGCTGTTCGGCCGCGGCGGGTTCCCGCTGGACGGGTCGGCCGAGGCCGGGTTCGCGCGGGACATGCAGACCCACCACGGCCAGGCCGTCCAGATGTCGCTCCTCGTCGTCGACCGGACCACCGACCCCGCCGTGCGCACGATGGCCAACGACATCGCGACGAGCCAGCAGCACCAGGCCGGTCAGATGTTCGCGTGGCTGGAGCTGTGGGGGCTCACCCCGACCGGCTCTCAGCGCCCGATGGAGTGGATGGGCTCGGACCACCACGGGGCGACGTCGGCCTCCGGCGACGCGGTGGCGATGCCCGGGATGGCCTCCGCCGCCGACCTGCAGCGGCTGAGCGCCGCGTCGGGGGTCGAGGCCGAGCGGATCTACCTCGAGCTGATGATCACCCACCACCGAGGCGGGGTCGAGATGGCCGACGCAGTGCTGTCACGGTCCGACCGCGACGAGGTCGTCACGCTCGCCGGCTCGATGAAGCGCGCCCAGACGTCGGAGATCGCGACGATGCAGTCGATGCTCGACGCCCGCTCCTGACCGACCCAGCGCGTGCTCACCATGCGGGAACGTGAGGGGTCCGGAGGGATCCGAAACCTCCGGACCCTCACCCTTCCCTCCGTATGCCGGAAGCACCCGATCGCGCGACCGCCCGATTTCGTTCCGGCCGGGTCGTTGCGTATCCTGCTTCGCGGTGGTGTGTCCGAGCGGCCTAAGGAGCACGCCTCGAAAGCGTGTGAGGGTGCAAGCCCTCCGTGGGTTCAAATCCCACCGCCACCGCCAGCCCACGAAAGGCCCCGAGTTCGCTCGGGGCCTTTCGCCTGTCCGGGGCGTGCACGATCCGGTTCGGGGCGTGCACGATCCGGTTCGCGAACCGCCGACGCCCTCCTGAACCGGTTCGAACCGGACCACGAACACCGACCCGGTTCGCGAACCGCATCGGACAGGTTGAGACCCGATCGGCTCGAGTGCATGGAAACCCTGCAGGTCAGGGCCCGTTCGTCCATGATCTGGGGGTGACCGATCAGGACCTCGTGACGACCCGATGGCGGCGGTGGGGCAAGGACCGCCTCTACGTCGAGACCCCGGACGGGGCGAAGGTCGGGTTCTGTGACCTCGCTGCGGACACCATCCACCCGGCGTTGCCGGAGCACGCACCGGCTCTCCTCGCGGCCGTGGCTCGGTGGCGGGCGCAACCCCCTCACGAGCCGGCGAGCACGGTCGGCCCGCCGCAACGCGAACCCACGCCGGGGCCCGAGCCAGCGCCAGCGCCCACACCGGAGCCCACGCCCGAGCCCGGAGCCGACCCTGTCGTCGAGCCGGCCTCGTTAGTCACCGACGACCTTGCGCGACCCGGGCCCGCACGTCCGTGGGTGGACCTGGCGACCAACCGCGCCGGTGCTGAGGCGCGGGAGCAGGCCAACGCCGCCCGTGACGCTGCACCGGTCAGGACGGTGCTCGCCCGGGTGCTCGGCGTCCACACCGACGAGCGCGCCTGGCGGATCGGTGCCGACGGCGAGGTGAAGGTCGCCGCGCAGCTCGGAAAGGTCGAGAGGAAGGACCCCAGGTGGCGGTTCCTCCACGCCGTCCCCGTCGGAGGGCGCGGTTCCGACATCGACCACGTCATCATCGGCCCCGGCGGGGTGTTCACCGCGAACGCCAAGCACCATCCCGGTGCCAAGATCTGGGTCGGCGGCAGCACCTTCATCGTCAACGGAAGCAAGCAGCCCTACGTCCGCAACGCCCGTCACGAGGCACAGCGTGCCGCAAGGCTGCTCACCGACGCCTGCGGCTTCCCCATCCACGTCCAGGGGCTCATCGTCACCGTCAACGCCCAGCACGTCGTCGTGAAGTCACAGCCCGAAGGGGTGTCGGTCCTCCCTCGGATGCAGCTCACCACGTGGCTGCTGCGGCACGGAGACATCCTCACGGGCGAGCAGGTCGACGCCATCTACGAGGTGGCGCGGCGCTCGACGACGTGGAGGTAGCCACTGCGCACGGCACCAAGGCCCAGTCCGTGGTCAGGCGAGCTGCATCGTCGTGAGGCAGGTCGGAGCGTCGGCGTGCGTCGAGACCTTGGTCTGGGCCTCCTTGCCGTCGTGCCGGATGCGCAGGGTGGCGGTGGTGTCCTTCGGGAGCCAGAAGCCGACGAAACCATTGGCGAAGACGGTCTTCACGCCATCCGCGAGGACGGCGCCGCTGCCCTCCTCGACGAGGCTGACCTCGACGTCCTCGCCACCCAGCTCCCCCTTGCAGGTCGTGAGCGAGTGGTTGAAGCACTCGTGCGTGCTGTCGACGTAGGGAGCCACGGAGAGGTAGAACCGGTCCGCGGGGATGGGCAGCGCGACCTCGGCGCCGTCCCCGGAGACGAGCAGCCTGTCCGGGCGGACCGACGCCTTGAGGTCGGCGGGCCGTTTCTCGATCGGCATCCGGTCGAGGGTGTCGATCACCTCCATGGCGCTCTTCCCGGTCAGGGCGTGCTTGGCGAGCAGGGCCTGACCGGCTGCCGACGAGGCGGCGGTCTGCGTCGTGCCGGGGCCGGCCCCGTCGGAGGTGGTCGTCGAGGCGGAACACCCCGAGACCAAAGCAGCGCAGAGGACGAGGACGGGGAGAGCCGGACGCATGGGACCAGCATCGTCGACGGCGCCCGCCCCGGGACCGGACCTTGGTCCCGCCCCCTGACACGCGGCACACGCGGCACACGCCCGGACAGGGAACAGCCCGCGGGCCTGTCGACCGAGTGGTCGGCGACGAGTGCAGGGGACGACCTGCACGACCCGCGGGCTGCGGTGAGCTGCTGGGGATTGCGCCGAGGCGCGTCCTCGAGCAGTCGAGGTGCGCTAGCGCGCAGTCACCTCACGCGTCCAATGAGAATTCAATTCCTGGACCACCTCCCTTCCGTGTACCCCGACGGTAAAACGGTGGAGCCACCCGTGCAAGGGTTTTACCAGGTCGTGTTGTGGCACCCGGAGTGCGACTCGGGCTCCACCTGCAGGGTCGCGTGCTCGACCCCGAACTCGTCACGCATCACCCGCCGGGCGGCGTCGAGGACGGCGTGGGCGTCCGCACCGTCGCTCGTCATGAGGTGCGCGGTCGCGACGTTCATCCCCGACGTCAGGGTCCAGACGTGGAGGTCGTGCACGTCGGTCACGTCCGGCACCGCGGCCAGGGCGGTGGTGACGTCGTCCGGGCTCATGCCGGCGGGAGCGTGCTGGCCCAGCACGGTGAGCACCTCACGGCCGAGCAGCACCGCCCGCACCGCCACGAACGCCGCGATCGCGAGCGCGATGCCCGTGTCCCACCACGCGTTCCCCGTTGCCGCGACGAGCACCCCCGCCACGACCACCCCGACCGACCCCAAGGTGTCGGCGACCACCTCGAGGTAGGCACCCTTGACGTTGAGCGACTCCCCTGCCCCGCCGCGCAGCAGCGCCAGCGCGATGAGGTTGACGACGAGCCCGATCGACCCGACGACGAGCATGGGGCCGGTCGCCACCTGCGCCGAGTCGCCGATGCGTCGCACGGCCTCGACCGCGATGTATGCCGCGACGCCGACCATGAGGAGCACCGCGAGTCCCGAGGCGAAGACCTCCGCGCGGAACGACCCGTAGGTCCTGCGGCCGGAGCGGTCCGGACGGCCGGCGACGCGGGTGGCCACGACGGCGGCACCGAGCGCGACGACGTCGGCCGCCATGTGACCGGCGTCGGACAGGAGTGCGAGGGACCCGGACGTCAGGGCCGCGACGAGCTCGACGACGAAGAACACGGCGACGAGACCGAACGCCGCCTGCAGGCGCCAGCGGTGCGTGGCTCCGGCGTGCCCGTGGCTGTGCCCGCTTCCCATGGCTCCACGCTAGCGACCAGGCGGATATCCCCCTCCGTGGCATCGCTCCACGTCGCGCAGATGTGGTCGGGTGGAGGCATGACGCGCTACGGCTTCCACGCCTCCCACGAGCAGATCAGCCCCTCGGTGCTGCTGCGCGACGTCCAGCACGCCGAGACCGCCGGCTTCCAGATGGCGATGTGCTCCGACCACTTCTCCCCGTGGAGCGCGCGCCAGGGCCACAGCGGCTACACCTGGGCCTGGCTCGGCGCCGCGCTCGCGACGACGAACCTCACGATGGGCTGCGTCAGCGCGCCCGGCCAGCGCTACCACCCCGCGGTCGCGGCCCAGAAGATCGCGACCCTCGCCCAGATGTTCGAGGGACGGTTCTGGGTCGCCCTCGGCAGCGGCGAGGCGAGCAACGAGCACATCACCGGGGACCACTGGCTCCGCAAGGAGCTGCGCGACCAGCGGCTCGACGAGTGCGTCGACGTCATCCGCCGGATGCTCCTCGGCGAGGAGGTGAGCCACGACGGGCTCGTCACCGTCGACCGCGCCCGGCTCTGGGACCTGCCCGAGCAGCAGCCGATGCTCCTCGCCCCGGTGGTCTCCGTCGAGAGCGCCGGGCGGGTCGCCACGTGGGCCGACGGCCTCATCACCATCGTCCAGCCGGAGGACCAGCTGCGCCGGGTCATCGACGCCTACCGCGACGCCGGGGGTCGCGGGGAGCTGTCGCTTCAGGTGCACCTCAGCTGGGCCGAGACCGAGCAGGAGGCCGAGGACGTCGCCGTCGACCAGTGGCGCAGCAACGTCATCGGCGCGCCCGTGGCGTGGGACACCGAGACCGCGGAGGCGTTCGACGCCATCGGGGAGCAGGTGACCCGGGAGTCCGTGCGCGGGGCGGTCCAGGTGTCGTCCGACCTCGGTGAGCACCGCGAGAGGCTCGCGCACCTCGCCTCGCTCGGCTTCGACGACCTCTACCTGCACCACGTCGGCCAGGAGCAGGGGGCCTTCATCGAGGCCTTCGGCGAGCAGGTCCTGCGGGCGCTGACCTCCACCCGCGCGTCACGAGCCTGAGGGACGGACCGAGCATGCGCATCACCGACACCAGCGACCAGTGGTGGAAGACCGCGGTCATCTACTGCCTCGACGTCGAGACCTTCTACGACTCCGACGGTGACGGGACCGGTGACCTCCACGGCCTGGCCGAGCGCCTCGACTACCTCGCCGAGCTCGGGGTGACCTGCATCTGGCTCATGCCGTTCTACCCGAGCCCGCAGAAGGACGACGGCTACGACGTCAGCGACTTCTACGGGGTCGACCCCCGCGTCGGCACTGCCGGCGACCTCGTCGAGGTGGTCCGCACCGCCCACGACCGCGGGCTGCGCGTCATCACCGACCTGCTCGTCAACCACACCTCCGACGCCCACCCGTGGTTCAAGGAGTCCCGGCGCAGCACCGGCTCCGCCAAACGCGACTGGTACGTGTGGCGCTCTGACGCACCACCGGACACGAGCGCCGAGGTGGTCTTCCCCGACCAGGAGAAGGCGATCTGGAGCCTCGACGACCGGACGGGCGAGTGGTACCTCCACCACTTCTACTCGCACCAGCCCGACCTCAACGTCGCCAACCCGGCGGTCCGCGACGAGATCGCGCGCATCGCCGGCTTCTGGCTCGAGCTCGGCATCGACGGCTTCCGCGTGGACGCCGTCCCCTTCTTCGTCGAGGACGTCGAGACCGCCATGTCGTCGTCGCGCGCGTCCGCGAAGCGCGGCACGAAGGGCCGGAGCGGCCCCAGCAACGAGGGCGACGACCAGGTCGCCGCGGCCGTGAGCCCGCACCAGCACCTCAAGGACCTGCGGGCGTTCATCAACCGGCGCAACGGGTCGGCGATCATGCTCGGCGAGGTCAACCTCCCGCACCGGCAGCAGCGCGCGTACTTCGGCGGGGACGCCGGCGACGAGCTGCACATGATGTTCGACTTCATCGGGATGCAGAAGCTCTACCTGTCGCTGGCTCGGGAGGACTCCCGCCCGCTCGCCAGGGCGCTGCTCGACCGGCCGGACATCCACCCCAGCTGCCAGTGGGCGACGTTCGTGCGCAACCACGACGAGCTCACCCTCGACAAGCTCACGGACAAGGAGCGCCAGGAGGTCTTCGCGGCGTTCGGACCCGAGCCCGAGATGCAGATCTACGACTGCGGGCTCAAGCGCCGGCTCCCGCCGATGCTCGGTGGCGACCCGCGTCGCATCCGGATGGCCTACAGCCTGATGTTCTCGCTGCCCGGCACCCCGACGCTCTTCTACGGCGAGGAGATCGGCATGGGCGAGGACCTGGCCGGCGAGGGGCGCCACGCGGTCCGGACACCGATGCAGTGGACCGACGGACCCACCGGCGGGTTCTCGACGGCACCACCGCACCGGCTCGTCCGACGGCCCACCCCGGACGGCTTCGGTCCCGAGCACGTCAACGTCGTGTCGCAGCGCATGGACCCGGACTCGCTCTGGACCTTCATGCGACACCTGACCCAGACCTACCGCTCGTGCCCCGAGCTCGGGTGGGGCGACCTGACCGTGCTGCCCCAGCCCGACCACCAGGTGCTCGCGCACCAGTGCTCGACGGGTGAGGCGGCAGTCATCGCCGTCCACAACTTCGGGGCCGACCCGCGCACCGTCACCCTCGACCTCTCGTCGTGGGTGTCCGACGGGGACGTCGAGCTCGCCGACCTGCTCTCGGGTGGCGAGGTCGCCACGAAGGACGGGTCGCTCGAGGTCGTGCTCGACGGCTACGGCTACCGCTGGCTCCGGGTGCACCCGAAGGGCGACCTGCGGATCCCGTGAGACCCGGGCGCCCGGGCGTGGCCGTCAGGGCCGGTCGAGGCCGGCGGTGCGACGCCAGCTCCACGTCGCGACGACGGCCACGAGGAGGCCGCCGAGCAGGACCGCGCCCACGGTGCCGAACCAGCCGACGACGCGTTCGTACGACATCCCCGCGCCGTACCCCGCGAGCACGCTGATGACCGACCACGACCCCGCGCCCAGCAGGTCGTACCCGAGGAACTTGAGGTACGGCATACCCGACATCCCCGCCAGCGACGGCATCACCGAGCGCACGAACGGCGTCCAGCGACCCAGGACGACGGCCCAGCCCCCACGGGTGCGCAGCTGCGCCTCGGCGTCCTCGAGTCGTTGGCGCCGTCCCGGGTGGCTCACGCGCCGGTGCAGGCGGTGACCCACCCGGCGGCCCACGACGTACCCGACCGTGTCACCGGCGAGCGCGGCGAGCAGGACGACGACGAGGACGCTGACGATCGAGGTGCGCCCCAGGGCCGCAGCGGCACCGGCCAGGACGGCGACGGTCTCGCCGGGCAGGACCATGCCGACGAGGAGCGCGCACTCGCCGAACACGACGAGTCCGCTCACGGTGAGGATGAGCCACGGCGGCTGGTCGAGGAGCGCCGAGAGGAGGTCGGTCACCGGCGCGCCTCGAAGAAGTCGAGCAGCAGGCGAGACGACTCGTCCTCGAGGACCCCGCCGACGACCTCGATCCGGTGGGTCGCGCGTCGGTCGCGCACGACGTCCCAGACCGACCCGGTCGCGCCGAGCTTCGGGTCCCACGCGCCGAGGACGATCCGTGAGATCCGGGCGAGCATCGCCGCGCCGGCGCACATCGGGCACGGCTCGAGGGTGACGACGAGGGTGCAGTCGTCCAGGCGCCACGACGTCGCGCGCCGGGCGGCCGCCCTCAGGGCGATGACCTCGGCGTGCGCGGTGGGGTCTGCGTCGACCTCCCGCTGGTTCCAGCCCTCGCCGAGGACCGCACCGTCCGGGCCGAGCACGAGGGCACCGACGGGGACGTCGCCCGCGTCACCGGCCACGGACGCGAGGTCGAGGGCGCGACGCATGGCACCGGCATACTCCTCACGGGGCGGAGCGGACGCGGGTCCGGGAGTGGGGCTCACGCGGTAAGTTTCGCCCATGCGCGTTCACGTTGCCGACCATCCGCTGATTGCACACAAGCTCACCTACCTGCGCGACAAGCGGACGGACTCCCCCACGTTCCGCCGGTTGGCCGAGGAGCTGATGACGCTGCTCGCGTACGAGGCGACGCGTGACGTGCGGGTCGAGCCGTTCGAGATCGAGACGCCGGTCGCGCCGACCACCGGGATCAAGCTCTCCAACCCCAAGCCGCTCATCGTGCCGATCCTGCGCGCGGGGCTCGGGATGCTCGAGGGCATGGTGCGCCTCCTGCCCAGCGCGGAGGTCGGGTTCCTCGGCATGCAGCGCAACGAGGAGACGCTCGAGGCGATCACCTACGCCAACCGCCTCCCCGACGACCTCTCCGGCCGCCAGGTCTACGTCCTCGACCCGATGCTCGCCACCGGCGGCTCGATGGTCGACGCGATCCGCTTCCTCCTCGAGCGCGGCGCCGACGACATCACCGCGGTGTGCCTGCTCGCGGCCCCCGAGGGGATCGCGCACCTCGAGGCCTCGCTCGCCGACGCCGGCGTCCCGGTGCAGCTCGTCACCGGGTCGATCGACGAGAGGCTCAACGAGCTCGGCTACATCGTCCCCGGGCTGGGCGACGCCGGCGACCGCCTCTACGGCGTCGTCTGACCGCACGGCGCCCACCCCGGTCTCCCGCCGACACGCCGGAGGTGGCCTCACCAGTCACACCAGTCACATCCGTCATCATGGGTGCTGCAGTGTGCACCCGTGCGCGACCTCCCGCGCGGGCCTGACCCGAGAGAGAGCCGACGTGACCATGCCCCCGATCAAGAAGATCGTCACGTGGCTCCTCGTCATCTTCCTGCTCTACGCGATCTTCACCTCGCCCACCGACGCCGCCAACATGGTCGGCAGCGCGTGGGACGTCGTCACCAACGGCGTCGGCAACATCGGTCGGTTCTTCGACTCCCTGATCGCCCGGAGCTGACCTTGGCGGCCGGGCGCCTCGACCGCGAGCTGGAGCGCTACCTGGTCCGCGGCGAGACGGTCGTCACCGTGGTCCGGCAGCACTGGTTCTCGCTGGTCCGCCCGATCGCCCTCTTCGTCGGGCTGCTCTTCCTCGCGACCTTCGTCGAGGCCGAGGCCCCGCAGACCCGCGGCGGCGCGTTCCTCGCCAACCTCTTCTGGTATGCCGCACTGGGCGGTTCGCTGTACCTCCTGTGGCGCTACCTCAACTGGCGCCACGACTGGTTCGTCGCGACCGACAAGCGCTTCCTGCTCTTCTACGGGTTCATCCGGCGCAAGGTGGCGATGATGCCGCTGACCAAGGTCACGGACATGACCTTCGACCGGTCGCTGCTCGGCCGGATCATCGGCTACGGCACCTTCCTGCTCGAGTCGGCAGGACAGGACCAGGCGCTCGGGCACATCGAGTACGTCCCCCACGCCGAGGACCACTACCGCGCGATCTGCACCGTGCTCTTCGGCGCGGACGCCCCGGTCGACCCGGATGACGTCTGGCTCGACGCCGACGAGGACGGGGAGGGGGACGCCGACGGACCGGACGACGACGGCCCGCACGGTGGTGGCCACGGCAGCCCGCACGGCCGCGGACCCACCGGCTCGCGCTGGGACGACGACGGGGACGGAGGCCGGGACGGCGGCTGGGACGGCGGCTGGGAGGACACGACGACGTCCCGCGACGACGGCGGATGGCGAGACGACCCCTTCCGCCGCACCCCCGGCATACGCAATCCTGTGCGGGACCGGCACGACATCGAGCCGCCGCACGAAACGCTGTACCAGAGCCCTGACCTGGTCCGGGCCTCACGGACGGCCGACACGGGAGAGATCCCCGTCATCCGCCCGATCCGCAGTCGCAGCACCAGGAGGAAGGGCCGGCCATGAGCGTGTGGCGGACGAAGTCGATCGAGCAGTCCATCGCCGAGGGCGACGAACCGGAGTACCAGCTCAAGAAACGCCTCACCGCGCTCGACCTCACCGTCTTCGGTGTCGGCGTCGTCATCGGGGCCGGGATCTTCACCGTCGCCGGGCGCGCGGCACACACGCTGGCCGGCCCGGCCATCCTCATCTCGTTCGTCATCGCCGCGATCTGCTGCGGGCTCGCGGCGCTCTGCTACGCCGAGTTCGCCTCCACCATCCCGGTCTCGGGGTCGGCGTACACGTTCTCGTACGCGACGCTCGGCGAGCTGGTCGCGTGGATCATCGGCTGGGACCTGCTGCTCGAGCTCATGCTCGGCGCGGCCGTCGTCGCCCAGGGGTGGTCGGCGTACCTCGGGGTGCTGCTCGACCGCCTGGGCATCATCATCCCCGAGTCCGTCGCCTACGGCTCGTCGTTCGACCTGCCGGCGTTCCTGCTCGTCGCCGTGCTGACGGTGCTGGTCTCGATCGGGATCCAGGAGTCGATGAGGGTCAACCTCGCGCTCGTGGCGGTGAAGGTCTTCATCGTCCTGTTCGTCATCGTCGCCGGCATCGGCTTCATCAAGAGCGCGAACTACACGCCCTTCATCCCCGACGCGGTGCCGACGGAGGGCGCGGGGTCGACCCTCGAGGCGCCGCTCCTGCAGACGCTCTTCGGGCTCACCCCGTCGGCGTTCGGCATCGGAGGGATCCTCGCGGGCGCCTCGCTCGTCTTCTTCGCCTACATCGGCTTCGACGTCGTCGCGACGACCGCCGAGGAGGCGCGCAACCCCGCCAAGGACCTGCCCAAGGGCATCCTCGGCTCGCTGCTCATCTGCACGATCCTCTACTGCGCCGTCGCCATCGTCATGACGGGCATGGTCCGCTACGACCAGCTCTCGCCGGAGGCGTCGCTGGCCAAGGTCTTCGAGGACGTCGGCAAGCCGGGCTACGCGACGCTCATCGCCGCAGGAGCCGTGGCCGGTCTCACCACCGTCGTCATGACCCTGCTCATCGGCAGCTCGCGCGTCGTGTTCGCCATGTCGCGCGACTGGCTGCTGCCGGCGAGCCTGGGCAAGACCAACGCCCGCACCGGCACCCCGGTCAAGATCACCGTCGGCATCGGCCTCCTCGTCGCCCTCACGGCGGCGCTGACGCCGATCGGCAAGCTCGAGTACATGATCAACATCGGCACGCTCACGGCGTTCTTCCTCGTGTCGCTCGCCGTGCCCGTGCTGCGCCGCCGCCGCCCCGACTTCGACCGACCGTTCACGGTGCCGTTCTCGCCGTGGCTGCCGTGGCTGTCGGCGGCGATCTGCGCCTACCTCATGCTCACGCTGCCGCTCGAGACGTGGATCCGCTTCGCCATCTGGATGGCGCTCGGCTTCGGGATCTACTTCGCCTACGGCTACAAGCGCTCCCGCCTCGCGCTCGGCGCCCACGAGGACGCCCGCGCCAGCGTCCCGAGCAAGCCCGCCCCCTGACCCCACCCTTCGCTCGTCCCCGGCCCCGTCGCTTGCGTCTGCGTGGTTGGTCAGGTTTCCGACCAACCACGCAGACGCTGCCGTATGCCGTCCCGCTGGGTCCACGTGTATCGCCCGCTTACCCCCTCCATCCCCGGCTGCGCAGGAGCCGCCGCAGCGCCTCGAAGAAGCGGTCGGGATCCACGCGCAGGGTCAGGACGGACAACGGGACCGCCGCGTCGCCGGACGCCTGGAGGTCCATGAGCCGCACCTCGTCCTTCATCGCCGTGTCCAGCCGTTCGTGCCCCGCCCCGTTCACCTCGACGCACACGCCGAACTCCTCCCACCACACGTCGAGGATCACCTCGCCGGAGGGCAGGGTGCGGCGAGCCTGCCGGGTCGGCTCCGGCAGTCCTCGGGCACGGCACTCCCGTGTGACGTCGAGCTCGTTGAGTGAGTGCACGCCGCCGATGACGTCGTTGGCCAGGGCCTTGAGCATCGACCTGAACTCGTGACGCCTGACCCGGTCGAGCTCTGCTGCCACGTCCTGGGGACGAACGAGACGCTGCTGGATCGGCATCACGAGGCAGAGCGCGGCCCGCCGGCGCGATGCCGACCACAATGCGGCCTGCACCGTGGCCACCGCTGGGCGCGAGCGGGGAGCCCCCGCGGTCACGGCGTCGTCCTCGACCCACCGACGTGTCTCGTGCACCACGACCTGCGGCGGGAGGCCTCTCAGGTCCTTCTCCCGCCCCTTCGGTACCCAGACGTGGGTCAACGGCTCGTCGAACCCCTGGAGGCCGTTGGCCTGCAGGGCGGTGACCCCACCGAGCCTGGCGGCCGGGCCGACCCGGAGCAGCGCCGCCCGCCAGGCCTGCTCACCGTGCAGGGGGCCGGTGTGCAGCACCACTCCCTTGCCGTTGACGGCTCGCCACTGTCCGGACCGCACCATCTGCCGTCGCGCGGTCCGGGTGACCCCGGCCTGGTTCAGCTGCGCCAGCGTGGCGACCCCGTCGAAGTCCCCGGACACCGACTGGGTGCGCCGATCCCTTGTGCCCATGGCCCGAGCGAACGCGGCGGGGCGCCCTCCCCACCAGCCCTGGCAGACGAGAGTGTGGACCGCCGACCGGCCCGGCGCCCCCTGTGGACGACCCCACCCGCCCCGCCCCGCCCGCCTTTGCGTCTGCGTGATGGGTCAGAAACCTCACCATCGACGCAGACGCAAGCGGGCGGCATACGGGAGCGTCATCGTGATGGGTCAGAAACCTCGCCAACGACGCAGACGCAAGCGAGGCGGGTGGGCGGGCGGGCGGGGTGGCG
>NZ_AVPL01000027.1 GCF_000768695.1 Knoellia aerolata DSM 18566 | reverse complement strand
TGGCCGCCACCGCTGCTGCGCTGGCCGCCACCGGAGCCGGAGCCACCGGCGCGGGCCGGGGAGCCGGAGCGCTGGCCGCCACCGCCGGAGCGGGCGCCACCACCGGAACGCTGACCACCGGAGCGGCCACCTCCGGAACGCTGGCCGTCGCCCTGCGAGGAGCCCGCGGGGTTGACGAAGCCGCCGGGGAAGCTGCGCTCGCCCGGGGCCAGCTCGGTGAGGAGCGGGTGCGTCGCGTTGACCTTCGTCGTGGTCGGCTTGATGCCGGCCTTGCGGGTGAGGTCGCGCACGTCGCGGATCTGGTCGTCCATCATCAGCGTGACGACCGTGCCCGAGGCGCCCGCGCGGGCGGTGCGGCCGGAGCGGTGCAGGTAGGCCTTGTGCTCGACCGGCGGGTCGGCGTGGATGACCAGGCCGACGTCGTCGACGTGGATGCCACGCGCGGCGATGTCGGTGGCGACGAGCGTCTGCGCGGTGCCGGCGTGGAAGGCGTCCATGGTCCGGGTGCGGGCGTTCTGGCTGAGGTTGCCGTGCAGCTCGACCGCGGGGATGCCCTCGGCGTTGAGCTGGCGGGCGATCTTCTTGGCGCGGTGCTTGGTGCGGGTGAAGACGACGGTGCGGCCGGGGGCGGCGACGAGGTCGACGAGCACCGGCAGGTGGCCGTCCGCGGTCACGTGCAGGACGTGGTGGCTCATCGTCGAGATCGGCGACTGGGCCGAGTCGGCCTCGTGGGTCACCGGCGAGTTGAGGTAGCGCTTGACGAGGGTGTTGACGCCGGCGTCGAGCGTGGCCGAGAAGAGCATCCGCTGCCCGTCGCGCGGCGTCCGGTCGAGGATGCGCTTGACGACGGGGAGGAAGCCGAGGTCGGCCATGTGGTCGGCCTCGTCGAGCACGGTGACCTCGACGGCGTCGAGGCTGACGTGGCCCTGACCGATGAGGTCCTCGAGGCGACCCGGGCAGGCGACGACGACGTCGACGCCGCGGGCGATGGCCGAGACCTGCGGGCCCTGGCCGACGCCGCCGAAGACGGTCTTGGACGTCAGCCCGAGGGCCTGGGCGAGCGGGGCGAGCGCCTCGTCGAGCTGGATGGCGAGCTCGCGGGTCGGGGCGAGGATGAGGGCGCGGGGACGCTTCGGCTGCCGGCGACGGCCGTCGGCGGCGAGGCGGGCGAGCACCGGGAGGACGAACGCGTAGGTCTTGCCGGAGCCGGTGCGGCCACGGCCGAGGACGTCGCGGCCGGCGAGGCTGTCGGGCAGGGTCGCGGCCTGGATGGGCGTCGGCGACGTGATGTCGCGGTCGGCGAGGACGCGGACGAGGGACTCGGGGACGCCGAGGGCGGCGAAGCCCGAGGCAGTCGTGGGACGGGTGAGGATGGTGTCAGTGGACACGAAGAGGTACTCCAGAGAGTTCTGATGCAGTCGGTTCTGCCCGGCACGTTCCGAGTCGCGACGCAGCGATCAACATCAGTGTTGTCGTCGTCGTGGTCTCTCGGTCGCGGCGCATCGGCATCGACAGTGAGAAAAGAAGAAGCGGTCCGTGGCAGAACGAACAGGACCGCTGGCGACAACCCTACTGGTAGGCAGCCACATTCCCCGCATCGTCGATCCCTAGACTGGCGCGGTGGCGACGAGGCTGATGGCGGGAGTCGACGTCGGGGGGACCCGGGTCAAGTCGGTCCTCGCCGACGACGACGGCTCAGTCCTGTTCTCGCACACCGCCTCCACGCCCGAGCGTCCCGGTGCCGGCGTCGTCGACGTCATCGTCGACGCCGTCACGACGCTGCTCGACCTGGCCCGCGCGGACGGCATCGACGGTCGGCTGGCCGCGGTCGGCGCCGTCGTCCCCGGACTCGTCGACGAGGCGACCGGGTCCGCGGCCTGGTCGGCCAACCTCGGGTGGCGCGACCTCCCGCTGCGCGACCTGCTCCGGTCCCGGTTCGACGTCCCGGTCGCCGTGGGCCACGACGTGCGCGCCGGCCTGCTCGCCGAGTTCCACCTCGGGGCGGCGAAGGGCGTGCCCGACGCGCTCTTCGTGCCGCTCGGCACCGGCATCGCCAGCGCCCTGCTCGCCTCGGGTCGCGTCGTCGCCGGCACCGAGTGGACCGGCGAGATCGGCCACGTCACGGTGCAGCCGGGCGGGCCGGTGTGCGGGTGCGGGCGCCGGGGCTGCCTCGAGGCGGTCGCGAGCGCGTCCGCCCTCGGGCGGGCGTGGCGCGAGCTGGGTCGCGACGGGGACGCCGAGACGCTCAGCCTGGCCGTGGCCGACGGCGACCCCGAGGCGATCCGCCTCTGGGAGGACGCCATCGACGCCCTCGTCCGGGTCATCGGCCCGGTCTGCGCCGCAGCGGGCACCCGGGTCGTCCTCATCGGCGGCGGGCTGGCGCTGTCGGGGGCCGTCCTGCTGGAACCGTTGCGCGACAGGCTCGTCAGCGTCCTCGGACACGACCGCATCATCGTCACCCGCGCCGCGCTCGGCGACCGTGCCGGAGCGCTCGGAGCAACACTTCTCGCCATGGAGGCCACCGCGTGATCTTCACCCTGACCCCCAACCCGGCTCTCGACATCACGTATGCCGTGCCCCGGCTGCACGTCGGCGAGAGCCACCGCGTGTCCGTCACCGGCGTGCACGCCGGCGGCAAGGGCCTCAACGTCGCCGGGGTCCTCGCCTGCATGGGCGTCGACCACGTCGCCATCGCGCCGGTCGGCGAGCGGCAGCGCGACTTCTTCGTCGAGGACGCCGCCCAGCGCGGGCTGCGCCTGCGGCTCGTGGAGTCCCCGGCGGGCACGCGCCGGTCGGTGAGCGTCTTCGGCGCGGACGGCAAGGCCACCGTCCTCAACGAGCAGGGTGACGTCCAGCCGCAGGAGGTCTGGGACGAGATGATCGCGATGGTGCGGACGAGCTGCACCCCGGGCGACGTCCTCACGGTCTCCGGCAGCGTCCCGCCGTTCACGTCGGAGGACGTCCTCGTCGACCTCTGCCGGACCGCGGTCGACGCCGGTGCCGAGCTCGTCGTCGACGGGCGGGGCAACTGGGTGCGCGAGGTGCTGCGGACCACGCCTGCCCTCGTCAAGCCCAACGCGTCCGAGGCGGCGTCGATGACCGGCGCCACCGACCCGAGGGAGTCAGCCCGGGCGCTCGTCGAGATGGGTGCCTGGGCGGCGGTCGTCTCGCAGGGAGCCGACGGGCTCGTCCTCGTCACCGCGACCGGCCGGGTCATCGAGGCCCGACCCCTGACCCCGTCCGAGGGCAACGCCACCGGCGCCGGCGACGCGCTCACCGCCGCGATCGCCGCTGGGCTCGACGGCACCCCTCGTGACGCGGTCGACTGGCCCGAGGTGCTGCGGGTCGGCATCGCCTGGTCGGCGGCGGCGGTCCGTCAGACCGTCGCCGGGGTCATCGACCGCACCGACGTCGTGGCCCTCCTCGACGACGTCGAGGTCACCGACCTCTCCTGACCACCCCGGCCCCCCAGTGCCCAACTCGCCAATTCCCCCGTTGCGCACCGACACGCCGTGTGCCCAACGGGGGAATTGGCGAGTTAAGGACGGGCGAGGAGGCGGAGGAGGCGCTCGGCCTCCACGGCGACGGCGTCGCGGGCGGCGCCGAGGTACTTCCTCGTGTCGACGGTCGGCGACGACTCGAGCCGCGCGACCATCGCCTCGGTCCACACCCGGTTGAGGTGAGTCGCGATGTTGACCTTGGTCATCCCCGCCCGGACCGCGGACGCGAGCCCGTCGTCGGGCACCCCGCTCGAGCCGTGCAGGACGAGCGGCGCCGGCACGGCCGCGGCCAGGGCCGCGATGAGGTCGGTGTCGAGCACGGCCACCCGCTCGGTCATCGCGTGCGAGCTGCCCACGGCGACGGCGAGGGCGTCCACGCCCGTGTCCGCGACGAACCGGGCCGCGTCACCCGGGTCGGTGCGCGCGCCCGGTGCGTGGACGCCGTCCTTGCCGCCGACCTCACCGAGCTCGGCCTCGACGCTGATGCCGGCGGCGTGGCACTGGTGCACCACCCGTCGCGTCGTCTCGCGGTTGGCGTCGTCGGGCAGCCTCGACCCGTCGAACATCACCGACGTCAGCCCGAGCCGCACCGCCTCGTCGACGAGCTCGAGCGACTCCGCGTGGTCGAGGTGCACGACGACCGGCTGCGAGCAGGCGTCCGCGATCGCCAGGGTCGCGGCCGCGATCGGGCGGAGTGACCCGTGGTAGCGCACGCAGTTCTCACTGATCTGCATGACCACCGGCAGCGAGCAGCGTTCTGCGGCAACGGCATACGCCTCGGCATGCTCGATCTGGATGACGTTGAACGCGGCGACAGCCCGACCGGCGGCTCGAGCATCGGCGAGCACCGGGGCGAGCGCGGACAGTCCCATCAGGTCGCGTCGTCGAGGATGATCGACCGGGTGAGGTTGCGCGGCTCGTCGGGGTTGATCCCCGCGGCCTTCGCGCGGGCGACGCAGTAGCGGTGCAGCCGCACGAGCTCGGCCATGGGGTCGATGTCGCGGTGCTCGAAGTGCGCGCCGGTCGCCCGCACCTGCTCGGCCAGCCCTTCAGGCACGTCGCCGATCGCCCACGTCGCGCGACCCGGCGCGGCGATGCTGATCGGTCCGTGCCGGTACTCCATCGCCGGGTAGGCCTCGGCCCAGAACTGCACCGACTCGCGCAGCTTGAGCGCGGCCTCGTTGGCGAGCCCGACGGTCCAGCCGCGCCCGAGGAAGCTCACCTGCTCGACGTCGAGGAGCCCGGCGTATGCCGTGTCGTCACCCTCCGCGAGCACCGCACGGGCGTCCGCGATCGCCGCGTCCAGCGACTCCCCGAGCGAGGCGCGGAGCAGCGCGAGGACCGTGGTGGCGAAGCGGGTCTGGACGACCGACTGCTCGTCGACCTCGGGCAGGAGGATCGTGGACGTGGCGGACCGGGCGACGGCCGTCCCGGCGGTGGCCACGATCGCGACGTGGGGGGTGCCGGCGGCGTTGAGCGCCTCGACGACCTCGATGACCTCGGAGGTCGTCCCGGAGCGGGTGATGACGACGACCCGGTCGTAGCCCCGGGCGAGCTGGTGCTCGCTCGCCGCGAAGGCGTCGGTGACGCCCTGGCCCAGGGACTCGCGCAGGACGGCATACGCCTGGCCCATGAACCACGAGGTGCCGCAGCCGATGGTCGCGACCCGCTCACCCCGTCGGGGGAGGAGGTCGGCGACGAGGGGGAGGCGGGCCACGACGGCCGCCCAGTCGTCGGGCTGGGTGGCGATCTCCTGCTCGAGATAGGTCACGGAACGTCCTCACCATGTCGACGGGATGCGCGAAGCTGATCGACAGACAGCCTAAGTGGGCAGAGTCATGCACCACAACCCCTCGCGGGTGCGTGGGTGCGCGCGTAGAGTCCCCGCATGCTCCCCACCAGCGAGGCGGCCCAGGACGGTCCGCGCCACCGCGCCTCGCGGCTGTCGGCGATCCTCGACCTGCTCGCGACCCGGGGCGGGCTGAGCGTGAGCGCCGCCGCGGACGAGCTCGACGTCTCCGAGGCGACGATCCGGCGCGACTTCGCCGAGCTGAGCCGCCGCCAGCTCGTCACCCGCAACCACGGCGGGGTCGTCGCGACGTCGGTGGCCTACGAGCTGCCCTACCGCTACCGCTCCAGCCAGCACGACACCGACCTCGACCGCATCGCGAAGGCCGCGGCCGCTCTCGTCACCCCCGGCGCCGTCGTCGCCATGAACGGCGGCACGACGACCACCACGGTCGCGCGTCGGCTCACCTCCCGCGAGGACCTGCGCACGACCGGCCTCACCCTCGTCACGAGCGCGCTCAACATCGCGGTCGAGGCCGTCCTGCGCCCCCACGTCCGCTGCGTCAGCCTGGGCGGGATCCCGCGGCCGGAGTCCTACGAGGTCACCGGCCCCCTGGCCACCGCCGGCCTGAGCCAGCTCTGGATCGACGTCGCGATCCTCGGGGTCAACGGCCTGGCCGTTCGCGAGGGCGCCACGTGCACGTACGAGGACGAGGCCGCCGTCTCGCGGCTCATGGTCGAGCGCGCCCGCGACGTCGTCGTCGTCGCCGCGGAGAGCAAGCTCGGTCAGCGCGCCTTCACCCAGATCTGCGCCGCCACCGAGATCACCCACGTCGTCACCACCGCCCCCGAGACGCACGAGCAGGTGCGCGGGCTGCGCGACAGCGGCGCGACCGTGCACTGCGTCTGACAGGGCCACCACCTAGGCTCCTCCCATGCCCGAAACGACGCTGTCCGACTTCTCCGCGACGACCCTCACCGGGGAGGAGCAGGACCTCGGCGCGTATGCCGGCAAGGTCGCCCTCGTCGTCAACACCGCCTCCGAGTGCGGCTTCACCCCGCAGTTCACCGGCCTCGAGGAGCTGTGGAAGGGCTACGAGGACCAGGGCCTCGTCGTGCTGGGCTTCCCGTGCAACCAGTTCGGCGGCCAGGAGCCCGGCGGCGCCGAGGAGATCGGTGCGGTCTGCCAGCGCAACTACGGCGTGACGTTCCCGATGTTCGACAAGATCGAGGTCAACGGCGACGACGCGCACCCGCTCTACGAGTGGCTCAAGCAGGAGAAGGGCGGCCTGCTCGGCTCGAGGATCAAGTGGAACTTCACCAAGTTCCTCGTCGGTCGCGACGGCCGGGTCCTCGCCCGCTACGCCCCGACCGACACCCCCGAGTCGCTCACCGACGACATCGAGAAGGCGCTCGCCGCGGGCTGACCGACCGGTGGAGCGACCGGCACCCACGCCGGACGTATGCGCGAATGTGATCGAAAGTCCCACATCTCGCTCATGTTTGTCATTGCGCGGAGCCCGATCACGCCTTACGTTGGCTCCCAGCCGGTCCGGGCGCACCGAAGCGCCGGAGCACGACCGGGAGCTGATGGGAGAGTCATGAGGACGACACGAAAGTCCGCCCTGATCGCTGGTGCCGCGTTCGCGGTGCTCTTCGCGGGGGCGTGCGGCGGCGGTTCGGGCGCCGGCGACGCGAGCGGCGACAGCGCGAGCGGTGGGGAGGAGGCCAAGACGATCAAGCTCGTCGCGGCCGAGTACTCCAAGGACAACACCAAGGCCTTCTGGGACGCGTTCGCGAAGACCTACAAGGACAAGACCGGCTACACCCTCGAGGTGCAGGTCGTCAGCTGGGACACCATCGACCAGCAGTCCTCGACGATGATCCAGAACAACCAGGCGCCGGACATCCTCAACCTCAACGCCTACGCGAGCTACGCCAAGGACGGCCTGCTCCACGACTCCGACGCGGTCCTCCCGGACAACGTCAAGTCCGACATCCTCGAGACGTTCGTCAAGTACGGCACGTACCAGGACAAGTTCTACGGCTTCCCCGACCTCTCCAGCGCGCGGGCCCTCTTCTACAACGCCGACCTCTTCAAGCAGGCCGGCATCGCCGCCCCACCGAAGACGTGGGCCGAGCTCGAGGACAGCGCCAAGAAGGTCGCGGCCCTCCCGGGCGGCAACGCCGGCTACGCCCTCCCGCTCGGCCCGGAGGAGAGCCAGGGCGAGTTCTCCATGTGGCTGTTCAACAACGGGGGCGCGTGGAAGGACGGCGACTCCTGGGTGATCAACTCGGCCAAGAACGTCGAGACGCTCACCTTCCTCAAGAAGCTCACCGACGCCAAGCTCACCCAGAACAACCCGGCCCGCACCAACCGCGCCGACGCGTTCGACCTCTTCAAGTCCGGCAAGGCCGGCATGGTCGTCGGCTTCAGCCCGCTCGCCGGTGACCTCGACAAGGACAAGAAGGTCAACTACGTCGTCGCGCCGTTCCCGAGCAACGACGGGTCCGAGAGCAAGACGTTCGGCGTCACGGACTACCTCATGGCGTTCAAGAAGCCGGGCAACGAGAAGGCCGTCAAGGCGTTCTACGAGCTCTACTACCAGCCCGACCAGATCAACACCTTCATCGAGAAGGAGGGCTTCCTCCCGGTGACCAAGACCGGCGTGGAGAAGTTCCAGAGCAACGCCAAGCTCAAGGTCTACCTCGACACCCTGCCCAACGCGCAGCTCACCCCGACCGACGACCCCGCCTGGGACAAGGTCAAGCTCGCGGTCCAGCAGAACCTCGGTGGCGCCATGACCGGCGACCCGAAGGCCGTCCTCGACGGTCTGCAGAAGACCGCCGAAGCGAGCAAGTGAGCCGGACGACCACGCGCACCCCACGGCATACCTCCAGCGGGTATGCCGTGGGGCGCGTCCGTCCCCTCGTCGCCCTCGCGTGGCTCGCGCCGGCGCTCGCGCTGATCTTCGGCGTCGTCCTCTTCCCCGCGGTCATGCTCTTCCAGGCCTCGCGCGGCGAGTACTCGATCACCGGGCTGCGCAAGGGCGATGCCGGGTGGGCCAACTACACCAAGGTGCTCGAGCACCCCGACCTCGGCACCGTCCTCACCAACACGGTGATCTGGGTCGTGTCCGTCGTCGCGCTGACGATCGTCATCTCGCTCGGCCTCGCCCAGTTCCTCGTCAAGAACTTCCCCGGTCGGCGCTTCGTGCGCTGGGCGATCATCGTGCCGTGGGCGGCCTCGCTCGTCATCACGGCGCAGCTGTTCGTCCTGCTCTACGACTTCAACTACGGGCTGATCAACCACGCCCTCAAGTCGGTCGGGCTCATCGAGACCTCGATCGACTTCCTCGGCAACGACTCCTGGACGATGGCCTCGATGGTGCTCGTCGGGGTCTTCGTCTCGCTGCCGTTCACGATCTTCGTCTTCATCGCCGGCATCAACGCGATCCCCGACGACGTGCACGAGGCGGCCGTCGTCGACGGCGCCTCCCCCTGGCAGCGCTGGCGCCAGGTGACCCTGCCCCTGCTGCGCCCGGCGCTGCTCGTCGCGACCGTCCTCAACGTCATCTACGTCTTCAACAGCTTCCCGATCGTCTACACGCTCAACGACCGCAACCCGGGCTACCTGCACGACACGACGATCACGTTCATGTACAAGCTGGCCTTCAAGAGCCAGGAGAAGGACGTGGGCATGTCGGCTGCTGCGGGCGTCATCAACGTCCTGCTCATCCTGCTCGTCGTCGCGGTCTACCTCAGGATCGTCAACTGGCGCGAGGAGACCCGATGAGCACGGTCACCCGGTCGAGCCGCCCCCGCTGGGGGCTGACGGTCGGCGGGGCGCTGCTCGCGCTCGCCTTCCTCGCGCCCTACGTCGTCATGCTCCTCGGCTCGCTGCGCTCGTCCTCGGACAACAAGGCCACCCCGCCCTCGTTCCTCCCGAAGGTGTGGCAGTGGTCGACGTATGCCGACGTGCTGGGTGACGAGCGCTTCCTCGCCTGGCTGCGCACCTCCCTGCTCGTGGGGCTGGCCTCGACGGTGATCGTCATCCTCGTGGCGGTGCCGGCCGCGTACATGACCGCCCGCTACACGTTCCCCGGTCGCACGCCGTTCCTCCTGCTCGTGCTCATCACCCAGATGTTCTCGCCGACCGCGCTCGTCGTGGGCCTCTACCGCGAGTTCTTCGAGCTCAACCTCATCAACACGTACGGCGCCCTCATCCTCACCAACGCGGCGTTCAACCTCGCCTTCGCGGTGTGGATCCTGCACGGTTTCTTCTCGTCGATCCCAACCGAGATCGAGGAGGCGGCGCAGCTCGACGGGGTCACGAGGTGGCAGTCGCTGCGCCGGATCATGTTGCCGCTCATCCTGCCCGGGCTGGTGACCGCGACGATCTTCACGTTCATCGCGGCGTGGAACGAGTACGTCGTGGCTCTGACGCTCATCATCGACGACTCGAAGAAACCGCTCACCGTGGGCTTCCGGTCCTACGTCACCGGCTACGAGCAGAACTGGGACCAGCTGTTCGCCGCCTCGGTCATCGCGGTCGTGCCCGTCGTCATCCTCTTCGCGCTCATCGAGAAGCACCTCGTCGGAGGCCTCACGGCCGGCTCGGTGAAGTGACAGGCTGAGGGCGTGAGCGCACTCGTCGACCTGCACTGCCACGGCGCCCTCGGGCACGAGTTCGGGCACGAGTCCGGCGGGTCCGCCGCCGCCGTCGCGCACCACCGGGCGGCCGGTGTCGGGTCGGTCGTCGCCTCGCTCGTCTCGGCCCGCCCGGACACGCTCGTCGGGCAGGTCGCCACGTTGGCGCCGCTCGTCGCCCGCGGGGAGCTGGCCGGGATCCACCTCGAGGGACCGTTCCTGTCCGAGGAGCGTCGGGGTGCCCACGACCCGTCCGTCCTCACCGACCCGGACCTCGCCCTCGTCGAGTCGCTCGTCTCGACCTGCGCCGAGGCCGGTGCGCCGAACGCGCTCGTGCAGTGGACCTTCGCGCCCGAGCGGGCCGGCTCCGGTGACCTCGTCGCGGCCCTGGCGCGACACGGCATACTCCCCGCGGTCGGTCACACCGACGCGTCCGCGGCCGTGGTCGCCGCCTCGCTGGTCGCCATCGCGGACGCCTGCGGTCGCCCGCCGCTCGTCACTCACCTCTTCAACGGGATGCCGCCCTTCCACCACCGCTCCGGAGGGCCGGTCGCGGCGGCGCTGGCGGCAGCCGCCCGGGGCGACTGCGTCGTCGAGCTCATCGCCGACGGGGTGCACGTCGCCGCCGAGGTCGTGCGGATGGTCTTCGAGACGGTCGGCCCGGAGCACGTCGCGCTGGTCTCCGACGCGATGGCGGCGACCGGGCTGGGAGACGGCGCCTACGAGATCGGCACGCTCGAGGTCGAGGTCTCCGGCGGGGTGGCCCGCCTGGCCGACGGCGGGTCGGGCCGCGGCTCGATCGCCGGCTCGACGTCGACCCTGGCGCAGTGCGTCCGCTGGGCGGTCGAGGTCGCGGGCGTCCCGGAGGCCGACGCGCTCACCGCCGCTTCGACCACCCCGGCCGGCATCCTCCGCCCCTGAGGGCCGGCTGGCGGCTCAACCAGCAGGGGTGAGCAGGCGAAGCGAGGACTCGACCGCGACGTCGTCCCACGCGCCGGCACCCTTGACCATGTAGTGCCCGAGCGGGCCCATGTCGACCAGCTCGGCGTGTGCGGCGACCGGGCGGGCGCGCTCGACGAACCGGCGGGTCCCGGCGAAGGAGGTCAGCCGGTCCCGTCGCCCGTGCGCCGCGACGAGGGACCGCCCGGCGAGGGTGTGCACCGGGTCGCTGTCGTGCCACCACGGCGCGAGACCGACGACGCCGACCACCGACGGGTCGTCGGCCGCGTGGACGGCGACCCGCGCCCCCATCGAGTGCCCGAGCAGGATGACCGGCGCGTGCCCGTGGGCGATGCGGACCTCGTCGAGCGCCCACCGCGCGTCGGCGACGCGGTCGGCGCCGCCGTTCCAGCCGCGGGCGCCGTAGCGCAGGACCCACACGCTCGCTCCACCGTCGTGGGCTCGGCCGGCGACCGAGCGGGCCATCCACGCCGTCCGCTGCCAGGACGCGCTGCGGTCGCCGACGACGTCCGCGGAGCGGGGCTTGCCGCCGTGGAGCATGAGGATGACCGCGCCCGGGGTTCCCGGCGCGTCGAGTCTGGTCAGTGAGGGTGTGGCTGCCACGGATGGTCTTCGGAGCGGAGCGGTCGCCGGATGGCTCAGCGGAGCATCGTGCGCAGGGACTGGATGGTGTCGGCCTCGGCGGCGGGCTTGGCGTCGGCGCCGACGCGGTAGCGCTTGACCCGCGCGAACCGCAGTGCCACGCCCCCCGGGTAGCGCGAGCTGCGCTGGACGCCGTCGATGGCGACCTCGACGACGACCTCCGGCCGCATCATCAGGGCCCAGCCGTTGTCTGACACCTCGTACTCGGGGAAGGTCTCGCTCTGCCAGCGCAGGAGCTCGTCGGTCAGACCCTTGAACGTCTTGCCCACCATGACGAAGCCACCTTCGGGACCGAACTCCCCCTCGGGGTCGCGGGCGCCGAGGTGCAGGTTCGACAGCCAGCCCTTGCGCCGGCCGGACCCGCGCTCGACCCCGAGCACGACGAGGTCGTAGGTGTGGACCGGCTTGACCTTGACCCAGTGCTTGCCGCGGCGGCCCGCGGCGTAGGTCGAGTCGATCGCCTTGACCATGACCCCCTCGTGGCCCGCGGCCAGCGCGTCCTGCGAGACGCGCAGCGCGACCTCGGGGTCCGCGGTCACCTCACCGGCGATCCGGTATGCCGGCCCGATCCGTTCCAGCACCGCGAGCCGTTCCGCGAGCGGCCGGTCGATGAGGTCCTCGCCGTCGACGTGGAGGACGTCGAAGAAGCGCGGGGCGAGCACCTGCTCACGTGACTCGTCGGCGCCGAACCGGCTCATGGTGTCCTGGAACGGCCGCGGGGAGCCGTCGTCGTCGAGCATGAGCGTCTCGCCGTCGAGGATGACCGACTCGACCGGGAGGGCCCGCGCGACCTCGACGATCTCGGGCACCCGGGAGGTGACGTCGGCGAGCGAGCGCGTGTAGACCCGGACCTCGGACCCGCTGCGGTGCACCTGGATGCGTGCACCGTCGAGCTTGTGCTCGACCGACGCCTCTCCGGTGACGAGCAGGGCGGCGGTGACGTCGGCGGCCGTCGAGGCGAGCATCGGCTGCACGGGGGTGAGCACCCCGAGGCCGACGCCCTCGAGCGCCTCGGGGGAGGAGAGGGCGAGCCGCACCGTCCCCGACAGCGATCCGCTGAGCATCACCGCCCGGCGGACGTCGGCGAGGGGCAGTCCCACGGCCTTGGCCAACCCGTCGGTGAGCACCCCCTCGAGCGCGCCCGTGCGCATCTCGCCGGTGAGAGCGCGCACGAGGTGTTCCTGCTCGGCCTCGGTGGCCCGCTCGAAGAGTGACACGAGGGCGGCGTGGCGGGTCCCGACCGAACCGGAGCCCGAGAGCCCGGCGATCTCGTCGAGCACGGCGTCGACGTCACCGACCGTCAGGGTCGGGGCGTCGGCCGGGGTCGCGGCGTCACGTGCCCCGAGGACGGTGCGGTACCCCAGACCGATCGAGCCCTGGCGGATGCTGCCGAGCAGCAGTCCCACGGCGGCCTCGGACTCCTCCGGCGACAGGGCGCGCAGCAGCCCCGCGAGCACCTCGGTCTTCGCGGTGCGGGAACGCGTCGCCGCGAGGGCGTCGGCGGCCTCGACGAGGCGAGCGAACGGCATACCCCCCGGTGCGGGAGCGGGGTCGCTCACTCGGTCGGCGGCTGGTCGTCGCCGGAGCCGGCGATGTTGACCATCCACGCGATCCCGAAGCGGTCGACGAGCTGGCCGAACTCGTCACCCCACATCTGCTTCTCGAGGGGGACCGTCACCCGGGCGCCCTCGGCGAGGCGCTCCCAGTAGGTGCGCAGCTCGTCGTCGTCGCCGGAGAGGCTCACGGTGATCTGCGACCCGGAGGAGAGCTCCATGCCGGGCGGGGTGTCCGCCGCCATGAGGGTGAACCCGGCGGGCGTCCGGAGGCCCGCGTGCATGACGCCGTCGGGGTCGGCATCGCCCGGGTCGCCGTACTGGCCGAACGTCGAGATCTCCGGCTCGCCGCCGAAGACGCTCGCGTAGAACGCGATGGCCTCGCGGGCCTCGTCGCGGAACTGGAGGTAGGGGTTGAGTGTCATTGCCATGGCTCCGACGCTAGCCCTGCCCGCCGACAGGTGCCCGACTTTTGGGCCCGACTGATGGCGCATTCCGACCAGCTCGCTGGAGCTCGCCGGTCGGAATGCGCAATCAGTCGGTGGTGGGTCAGCGGCCGTGGCGGCGGTAGGCGTGGATCACCGACGGGCGCGGCTGGCCGTCGCCGCGGTAGGGGAACTGCGAGACGACGTTCTCCGGGGACGCGCCGGACACCTCCCCCGGGTGCTGCACGGCCACGAGGACCGAGTCGGGACCGAGGATGACCGGGCCACACGTCTCCGCCCCGACCGGCACCGAGAGGAACTGCTGCAGCCTCCCCTTCTCCACGCCCTCGAGCGGCATGATGTAGAGCGCGTCGCAGTGGTTGAGCGTGCCCGGCATCCCGTCCGTGGAGATCCACAGGTTGCCGGCCTGGTCGAAGGCGATGTTGTCGGGGCAGCTGATCGGGCTGACCTCGGACTTGTCGTAGCCGTTGAAGTACGTCTGCGGGTCGCTGGGGACGCCCGCGACGAGGACGATCCTCCAGGTGAAGGTCAGCGCGCCGTGGTCGCCGCCGGTCTCGGTGAGCTCGGTGACGTGGCCGTGCTTGTTGGCCGCACGCGGGTTGGCCTCGTCGATCTGCGCGGGCGTCCGTGCAGTGTTGTTCGTCATCGCCGCGTAGATGCGGCCGTTGACCGGGTTGGGCTGGACGTCCTCGGGGCGGTCCATCTTCGTCGGGCCCACCTTGTCCGCGGCGAGGCGCGTCCAGATGAGGACCTCCTCGACGGTGTACCCGGGCACCTGCGAGACGCCGTCGACGACGAGCGGGATCCACTCGCCGCCACCGTCGTACTCACCGTCCGCGGCCCCGTCGCCGTTGAGCTTCGCGACGTAGAGGTCTCCCTCGGAGAGGAGCGTGAGGTTGTGCGCCCGGTCGCCCTCGCGGTAGGTGTTCGCGGAGACGAACTTGTAGAGGTAGTCGAACCGCTCGTCGTCTCCCATGTATGCCGCGACGCGCCCGTCCGCGGTCAGCGCGACCGTGGCCCCCTCGTGCTTGAAGCGGCCGAGGGCGGTGTGCTTGACCGGGGTGGAGGTGGGGTCCTCGGGGTCGACCTCGACGATCCAGCCGAAGCGGTTGACCTCGTTCGGCTCGTCGACGACGGAGAAGCGGTCCCGGACGCGCTCCCAGCCGCGGCCGCCCGAGGTGATGCCGTAGCGCCGAAGGCGGCCCTCGGGGTCCGGGGCTCCGGTGGCACGGAAGTACTGGTTGAAGTTCTCCTCGCCGGAGAGGTAGGTGCCCCACGGGGTCTCGCCGCCGGCGCAGTTGTTGAGGGTGCCGAGGACCCGCGTGCCGGTCGGGTCGGCCGACGTGCGGAGGTGGGGCGAGCCGGCGGCGGGGCCGTCGACGGCGAACGGGGTGTCGGTGTGGATGCGGCGGTTGCGCCTGCCGCCCTGCACCCAGCGCCACGGCGAGCTCGCGTCGCGGCGGGCGACCTCGGTGATGGTGATGCCGTGGGCGGCGAGGACGATCTCGAGCTGCTCGTCGCTGAGGTCGGCCGACGACCGCACGCCGCGGAACATCAGCTCGTCGTTGGTGT
The DNA here is from genome assembly GCF_000768695.1 of Knoellia aerolata DSM 18566. Taxonomy (GTDB): domain Bacteria; phylum Actinomycetota; class Actinomycetes; order Actinomycetales; family Dermatophilaceae; genus Knoellia; species Knoellia aerolata. Next base: position 30,765 of record NZ_AVPL01000027.1, on the reverse strand, counting down.
ACTCGTTGTTGAAGGAGAGCAGGCCGCGGTGGGCGCCGTTGTCGCCGGCGCCGCCCTGGCTGAACTGCACGTAGTCGGCGTTGTAGCCGGCCTGCTCGCGCTGCGCCGCGGGGGTCTGGTGGTCGAAGTCGAAGGCCGGGGTGTCCGCGAACAGCGGGTCGCCCCACGAGATGACCGGAGCCCACGCGAAACCCTCGGGCACGACGACCGCGTCGGTCGTGGCCGGGGTGGGGGCGATCCCGGTGAAGCCGAGCGCGCTGCCTGTGCCGGGGCTGCCGGGCGTGCCGGCGGCCGGAGCGGCGGCGGCAGCGGACGGCATACTCCACGCCGTGAGCCCGACGAGAGCGGCGCCGACACCGCCTGCGCGCAGGGCCGCCCGGCGGGAGAACCCGGCGGCGACGAGGTCGCCGAAGTACTCGTTGTCGGAGGTGTTGGGGACGTCCATGTCGCACGCGTTGCCGCAGCGGTACTGGCAGGTCATCGAGCTGCGGCCACCCTCGTGCGAGCGGGTGAACAGCGGGAGCAGTCGGGCTGGAGCAGTCACGTCGGGTCCTTCGTCGGGCGTCAGGGGCGGGGAAGCAGACCGAGAGGGACGCTAGGCACCGTCGGGTGCCGGACGCGGTCGCGCCGGTGAACGGCGGATGACGCCTGGTCGACGCCTTCGGCCCCGCTCGGCGGGGTGGGACGCTGGAGGCATGACCGCAGGCGCAGGCGCGGGCGATGGCTCCGGTGCGGAGGCGCTGGACGCCTTCTTCGCGGGGCACCCGGAGGCGAGGTCCATCGCGGCGGCGGTCGCCGAGGTCGTCGAGGAGCTCGGGCCACACACCGTGCGCGTGTCGAGGAGCCAGGTCGCCTTCCGTCGCCGACGCGCCTTCGCGTGGCTGTGGCGACCCGGACAGTACGTGCGCAGCACGGTCCCGGTCGTCCTCTCCCTCTCGCTCCCGCAGCGCGACGGCTCGCCCCGGTGGAAGGAGGTCGTCCAGCCGAGCCCGCACGCGTGGATGCACCACCTCGAGCTGAACGCCCCGGAGGAGGTGGACGGGGCGGTCCGCGACTGGCTCGCCACGGCCTACGACGCCGCCGGCTGACCCTCCTCCTGAGGCCTGCCCGCTGACACCGGTCGGTGGTAGGCAGGGGGCATGTACCTCGAGAACGTCGTCGTGGACGCGCAGCAGCCCCAGCGGCTCGGCCGGTTCTGGGAGCGGCTGCTCGGGTGCGCGACCCTCGTCGACGAGCCGGACGCGTTCGAGACGCGGCTGTCGGTGCCCGACGGGCCGACCCTCGACGTGTGCTTCCAGCGCGTCGGGTCGTCGCCCACGCCGAGCCCGCGTCTGCACCTCGAGGTCCAGGGCGGGGACCCGCAGTCCCAGGACGCGGTCGTGCAGCGGGCCCTCGCGCTCGGTGCCCGCCACCTCGACATCGGGCAGCGTGACGTCCCGTGGGTCGTCCTCGCCGACCCTGAGGGCAACCCGTTCTGCGTCATGGAGGACCGGCCCGAGTACGCCGTGTCCGGGCCGCTCTCGTCACTCCCGCTCGACAGCTCCGACGTCGAGCGCGACGTCCGCTTCTGGTCCGAGCTGTCCGGGTGGGTCCCGACCGACAGCGCGATGCCGGGCGCGCTGCGTCACCCGAGCGGGCGAGGACCGCTGCTCGAGCTGTGCCCCGAGCGCCGGCCCGCGGTGGCCGGGGAGAAGAACCGGGTGCACCTCGACCTCCGGCTCGAGGCCGGCGACGACCCCGACGAGGCGGCGGCCCGGCTGCTCGACCTCGGTGGGGCCGTCCTCGAGCACGACTGGGGCGACCTGCCGTGGCGGGTCTACACCGACCCCTCCGGCAACGCGCTCTGCATCCTTCCGGCCCGGTGACTCAGGTCGCCGCCTGCCGCTGCCGCTGCCGCAGCACGGGAACGGCTGGCCGCCGGAGGAGGACGAGCGACCACGCTGCGCCCGCCCCGGCGACGAGCGCCGAGATCGCGAACGCGGTCGGGATGCCGGCCGACTGCGCCACGAACCCGAGGACGACCGGGCCGATCCCCACGCCGAGGTCGATGCACGCCGTTGCCGTCCCGGAGGCGGCCCCGCGGTCGGCCGGGTCCGCGGCAGCGAAGATCGCCGTGAAGAAGGCGGGGGTGCTGAACGAGATCCCGACGCCCAGGACGACCGCACCGACGACGAGGCCGGTCGCGGTGCCGGTCGTCACGATGACGAGCAGGCCCGCGGCCATGGTGGCGAGTGCGGCGGCACCGAGAAGCAGCGGCGTCACCCGGTCGACCAGGCGGGCGAAGGTGAGGCGACACAGGACGACGACGGCCCCGTAGACGACGACCGGAAGGGAGGCGTTGGCGAGCCCGACCTCGGTGGCCCGCAGGGCGGCGAAGGCGAGGAAGCCGCCCATCGCGACGATCGAGGTGAGGAAGGCGAGGCCGATCGGGACGGAGGGGCGGTGGATGAGCCGGCCGCGCGGCGACGCCCCGGACCGCGTCGGGCCGTGAGCGGCGTGCGCGTCCGGGCCGGGAGCCGGCGCCAGTGTCTCCCCGACACCGGTGACGAGCGCGCCGGCGAGCCCGGCGAGGGCGGCGGCGACCAGCCAGGCGCCGTCGAAGCCCCAGGACCGCACCGTGGCCTCCCCGAGCAGGGGACCGAGGGTCAGGCCGAGGTAGAGGCCCAGCGAGTTGTAGCTCTGCGCCTCGCCCAGCCGGTCCGGTGGTGCGAGGTCGACCAGGGCGGCGATGGCGGCCACGAAGAAGGCGGCATCCGCGACCCCGAGCACGAGCCGCAGGGCCACGACGTGGGCCAGCCCGACGGCATACGGGGTCAGGGCGAGAGTGAGCGCGGCGAGGACGGCCCCGGTGACGAGGAGCGGCCGGCGGCCGATGGTGTCGCAGAGCCGTCCGGCGAAGGGTCGCAGGACGAGGGCAGCGACCGCGAAGGCGCCGAACGCCACTCCCGCGCCCGCCGTGTCCGACCCGAGCGGGCCGGTGACGTGCAGCGGCAGCGTGTAGATCGCCACCCCCTCGGCCGTGAAGTACGCGAGCTCGGCACACCCGAGCAGCGCGAAGGGGCGGGTGACGAGCGGGGTGCGAGGCGCGAGTGTCGTGGACATGGGGCCAGCGTCGGGGAGCGGGGTCGGGCCCGCATGGGTGGACCTACCCATTCCGCTCGAGGAGCCCGTGCTCCATCGCGAACAGGGCAGCGGCCGGGCGGGTGCTCGCCCCGATGCGTTCGTAGATCGCCTGGACGTGGTGCTCGGCCGTCCGCGGCGAGATGCCCAGACGGGTCCCGATCTCGCGGTTGGACAGGCCGCGGGCGAGGAGGCGCAGCACGTCGAGCTGCCGAGCGGTGAGGCCGGCGACCGCAGAGGCCCTGCCGGGGGCTGCCTCCCCGACCGCGCGCAGCACCGCTGCCACACCGTCCGGGTCGAGGCGTCCCGACCGCGCGTCCGCGGTGAGCCTTCTCGCCGCGTCCGTCGCGCTGACCGGTCCGCGGTGCGGTGCCTCCTCGACGAGGGAGCGGTACGCGTCAGCGCAGGCGAGGACCCGCGCCGCGATCGACAGGTCGGGCGCGCGCAGCCCACGGTGGTATCCGCTGCCGTCGCAGCGCTCGTGGTGGCGGCCGATCACCTCGGCGACGTCGGCGAGCGCGGGCACCCGGGACACGATCCGTTCGGAGTGGTGGGCGTGCAGCCGGGCCTGGTCGCGCTCGCTGGCCGACAGCGGACCGGGCTTGGACCAGATGCGGCTGGAGACCGCCACCCGGCCCACGTCATGGAGGTGCCCCGCGAGACCGAGCCGCTCCGGATCGGCCAGGCCGGCGGCGCGGGCCGCGGCCACGGCGAGCGCGGCAACGGCCGCGGAGTGCCCGGGCAGCCACATGCTCTTGAGGTCGGCGAGGTCACCGAACGTGCGCGCCACCGAGGCCAGGGTGGCGGCGTCCACGAGGCGCACCGGGTCGGGCTCGAGGTCGAGCACCTGCTCCAACGGGTCCCTCGTGCTTGGGGCGTCATCGCCGCGGAACGAGAGGAGGTCGGTGGAGACGAGGGCGGCGAGGTCCGGGTCGAGCTGGGTGCCGGCGCGTCGTCGCACCTCGGACACGGCAGCCGCCGGACCCGCGAGGCCGGTGAAGAGCGCCGCCGTCCCCGCCACCTGAGCGATCCGGGTCGCCAGGGGGAGGTCCGTCCCGCGGACGGCGGGGTGTCCGGAGCCGTCCCAGGACGCGAGCACGTGGCCGAGGCCGTGGGTGACCGCCGGGCCGAGGCCGAGCCGCCCCGCGGCCGCGACCGCCACCTCGCAGGTCGCCACCATCGGCGTGGGGTCCCGGGCGGTGCGCAGGGCCGTCGCGAGCACCGCGAGTCGACTGCGTCCCGACGCGCTGCTCACCAGGGGGACGAAGGTGCGCACGAGGTCGGACGGTCTGGCGGGGTCGGCCAGGACGCTGGCGCGCACGACGGAGATGTCGTCCCCGAAGGTGCCGGCGCCCTCGGCCGACCAGGCGGTGCACCCGACGTGCTCGAGCAGGGACACGTACATCGCGTCCCGCACCTCGTCGGGGGAGCAGCCGGCAGCGCGGGCGACCCGTGCCGCGACGACACAGCGCTCGAGCGACTCGTCGAGCGGGGCGCCGGTGCCGAGGTCCATCGCGCCCGACAGCCCGCCGAGCAGACCGATGAGGCGGAACATCCCTCCACGGTGGCACGGGTTCGCGCTCGCGACACCCCCTCGACCGGTGAGGGGTTCAGCCCGGCTGCAGCACCCCGGAGCCGATCATCGCGTCGACGCCCTCGGCGACGAGGCGGTCCGCCTCCGGGTGCGCCCCGAGGGCGCGCACGACGGCCGCCGTCGCCTCCGACACCGTCACCCGCCGGTCCGCGAGCCGCCACACGACCTCCCCGACCGGGCCGAGCCGGACCTGCGTGTCCCCGACGAGCACGAGGGTTCCGCCCTCCCCGTGGACCGCGTCGACCCACGGGGCCCGCATGACCGGCGTGTCCGTGCGCAACGGGGGAATTGGTGAGTTGGGAACCGGCGTGTCCGTGCGCAACGGGGGAATTGGTGAGTTGGGGACGGGGGAGGTGCAGGGGGTGCCGGGGGTGCTCGTCCATGGCGCGCGGGGGCGGCCCCGCTGACGCTCCGTCGTCCCGTCGAGCAGGCCGCGCACGAGCTCGACGCAGTCGCCGATCTCGCGGTAGCGCAGGACGTACGGGCCACCCGACGCGCTCGCGAGCCCGGCCAGGCGGTGCAGCGGTCGCTCGAGGAGCGGCAGCGACGAGGACTGGGCGATGGTCGCGAGGAGGGCGTCGACGAGCGGCAGCTCGACGAGCTCGGGCGCCTCGTGGGCCGGGTCGCGCTCGAGGACGACCAGACCGTGGAGGTGTGCCGTCCCCGTCACCTCGCGCAGCCCCAGCTCGTCCGGGCTCAGCTCGTGCTTCTCCCACGGCGTCGCCGGGTCGGTGACGACCGACACCGGCTTCGGGTAGGGCGTCACGCGACCGTCGGCCTCGACCGCGACCGTCTCGTCGCTGAGGTAGCCGAAGTGACGACCGAGGACCATCGCCGCCGTCGACTTGCCCGCGCCCGAGGCGCCGACGAGGGCGACGGCCCGCTCGCGCTCGCTGAGCCCGACGGCGTGGAGCAGCAGGGCCGACCCCCGCCGACGGCGCAGGGACGCCAGCGTCACCGCGCGTGAGACGGCATACGGGTCTGAAGTGGAGACGGGGAACGGGAGGACACCCTCGTCGCCGGCCGCGGCGCCCGGGACGCGGCAGCGGCCCCAGAGCACGTGGAGCCGGTCGCGCTCGGGACGGGGGAGCGCACGGGTGTCGAGGCTCCACCGAGCCCCGAACGCGTCGATCACCCAGTCCTCGGTCACAGCGCACATCGTGGCAGGTGGGCCCCGGCGGGGGGTCATACTGGAGGGCGCGACCGCGAGCCGAGGAGCCTGCCATGACCGACACCGACACCGACACCGACACCGACCCCTCCCTGGACGACGCCTCCCACACGGCGCTCCTCGCGGCCATCGGCGGGGTGCTCGGGTCCGTCGACGAGCTGCAGCCCTACCTCGACCGGGTCGTCGAGGCGGTCCGTCGGCACGTCACCGGGTGCGACGAGGTCGGGATCACCCTGCTCGTCGACGCCCGGCCACGGACGGCGGCCTACTCGACCGTCGCCACCCTCGAGGTGGATGCCCTGCAGTACCAGCTCGACGAGGGCCCCTGCCTCGACGCCTCCCGCCTGCGGGCCGAGGTCGTCGCCGACCTCGGCGTCCCGGACGAGCGGTGGCCGCGGTTCTCCCGGGCGGCCCGCGCCGACGGGGTGCGCTCCGTCATGGCGCTGCCACTCATCAGCGGTGACGAGTGCGTCGGCGCCCTCAACCTCTACGGTCGCGAACCCCACGCCTTCGACGCGTTCGAGGCCGGGCTCGCCCGCGTCGCCGCAGCCCGGGTCGCCGACGCGGTCGTCGCCGTCATCAGGCTCGAGGGTGCCCTGCGGCTCGCCGGCCAGCTCGAGCAGGCCATGGCCAGCCGGGCCGTCATCGAACAGGCGAAGGGGGTGCTCATGGCGGTGCGCGGCATCGACGAGCACGAGGCGTTCGACTGGCTCCGGATGACCTCGCAGAACCGCAACGTCAAGCTGCGCTCGCTCGCCGAGCAGGTCGTCGCCGGTGTCACCGGCGGCCTCGGCGCCTCCCACGACGGCTCTTCCACCGGCTGGCGGGACGCCGCGCACTAGAGTCGGGTCATGGCCCGCCCGCACCTCGCCGCGCTCATGGAGGACGCGTGGAACCGTCGCAAGGGCGACGTCCTGCGCGAGCGCGGCTGGGGGACCAAGATCGTGCCGCACACCGGCTACGGCAGCGCCGGCTTCATCCGGGTCCTCGCGCGCGTGCTCATGTCGCGGGACCCGATGCGCCAGGCCTCCGGGGACGCGGCCGGGAGCGTGCAGTCGCTGAAGTCGGCGGAGGACGAGGCGCGCGGGTGGCGGGCGTTCGTCACGACCCCCGCGATCGACGTCCCCGTGACCGTGCGCATCGGTGAGCGCGAGATCGACGCGCGCACCGACCGCTCCGGCCTGCTCGACCTCGTCATCCACGGGCACGGACTCGGTCCCGGCTGGCACCAGGTCGAGCTCACCTCACCCCACGCCCGGCCCAGCACGGCGTCGGTCCTCGTCATCGGGGCGCGGCAGACGTTCGGAATGGTGAGCGACATCGACGACACGGTGCTGTCGACGTCGCTGCCGCGGCCGTTCATCGCTGGATGGAACACCTTCATCAAGGCCGAGGGCACCCGCCGGCCCGTCCCGGGGATGGCGACGTTCTACCGCGAGCTCCTCGACTCGCACCCCGGCATGCCGGTCATCTACCTCTCGACGGGCGCGTGGAACACCGCGCCCTCGCTGACCCGTTTCCTGCGCCGCAACGGCTACCCGCCGGGGCCGATGCTGCTCACCGACTGGGGTCCCACCCACACCGGCTGGTTCCGGTCGGGCCAGGACCACAAGCGCTCCGCCCTCGCCCGGCTGGCCCGTGAGCTGCCGCACGTCACCTGGCTGCTCGTTGGGGACGACGGCCAGAACGACCCCAAGCTCTACACCGAGTTCGCGACGCGACGTCCGGACGCGGTGCGGGCCATCGCGATCCGCCAGCTCAGCGTCGGCGAGCAGGTCCTCTCCCACGGCATCCCGGTCGCCAACGACGACCTCGCCCCGGCACCGACCCAGGACATCAAGGCCCCGGTCGTGCGGGCCCCCGACGGCTACGCGCTGGCACGGCTCGTCGCGCCGATCGTCGAGGGTGACGTCGTCGACCCCGAGGCCGGCGCGCGCGCGCTCGAGGCGTCCGACATGTGGGGAGTGTGAGCGGATGCCGGAGCTGCCCGAGGTGCAGGCCCTGGTCGACTTCCTCGCGAAGCGCACCGCCGACCTCGCCGTCACCGGTGTCGAGCTCGGGTCGATCTCGGTGCTCAAGACCTTCACCCCCCCACCCGAGGCGCTCGTCGGGGCCCCGGTGGAGTCGGTGTCGCGGCACGGCAAGTTCCTCGACCTCGACTGCGGCGGCACGCACCTCGTCTTCCACCTCGCGCGAGCGGGCTGGCTGCGCTGGTCGGAGACGATGACACCGAACCTGCTGCGCCCGGGCAAGTCGCCCATCGCCCTGCGCGTCCGGCTGTCCGACGGGTCCGGCTTCGACCTCACCGAGGCGGGCACGAAGAAGTCGCTCGCGGCATACATCGTCTCCTCGCCCGGCGACGTCCCCGGCATCGCGCGGCTGGGTCCGGACCCGCTCGCGGACGCGTTCTCGCTCAGCGCGTTCCGCGAGATCCTCGGCGAACGCAAGCACCAGCTCAAGGGCGTCCTGCGCGACCAGTCGATCATCGCCGGGGTCGGCAACGCGTACTCCGACGAGATCCTCCACGTCGCGAAGCTGTCCCCGTTCGCGATCGCCGCGAAGCTCGACGACGACGAGACCGAACGCCTGTATGCCGCGCTGCGCGAGACGCTGTCGGCGGCGGTCCTCGCCGCGTCGGGCAAGCCCGCCGCCGAGCTCAAGGACGCCAAGCGCTCAGGGATGCGGGTCCACGGGCGCACCGGTGAGGTCTGCCCCGAGTGCGGCGACACGGTGCGCGAGGTGTCGTTCGCCGACTCGTCCCTGCAGTACTGCGCGACGTGCCAGACCGGCGGCAAGCCGCTCGCCGACCGCCGCACGAGCAAGTTCCTCAAGTAGACGCCGGAGCCGCGGAGGTTACGCTCGAGGCCATGAGCGACTTCCCCCAGGTCCAGGTGGCCGACCTCGCCGACGACGCGGCGATCCTCGACATCCGCGAGCAGGACGAGTGGGACCGCGGACACGCCCCGGGCGCCGTGCACATCCCCATGGGCGACCTGCCCGCGCGGGTCGACGAGCTCGCGCCGTTCCTCGACCGCGACGAGCCGCTGGTCGTCGCCTGCCGCAGCGGCGGGCGGGTGACCCGGGTGCTGCCGTGGCTCGAGCAGCAGGGCTACGAGGTCGCCAACCTCGACGGCGGGATGCGGGCGTGGCACTTCGCGGGCAAGCCGCTGGAGACCGCCGACGGAGGTGCGGCGCAGGTCCCCTGACCGAGCCGGGCACTCACCGCCGTCACCGGGACAGCGGCTGGAAGGCGCTCGTCACGCGAACGTGCTCAGGGGCCAGCCAGGGCCGCACCGCAGCGAGGATGCCGTCCAGCGTGGCCTGGTCGAGCATCGTCACGTGGACGTCCAGCCCGCCGGTCATCGCCTGACCACTGCTGGTGAGGAGCCCGAACCGGGAGCCGAGCGCGGACTGGGCGGCGAGGACGTCCCGCTCCGTGGGCAGGTCGCGCTGCTCGACGCACAACCCGCCGGGCCAGGCCTCGCGCAGCCGCGCCCGCGCCGCCTCGGGGTCATCGTTGACGAGCACGTTGAACAGCGAGGACCCGTCGGAGACCCATGACCCGACGTATCCGTCGAGCGTCGGCAGCAGCTCGCCCAGGGCGTTCCTCTCGTCCTCCGACCCCGCGCCCCGGCGCCCGCCGTCCGCGTACGGGTCGTCGCACAGCTGGGGGAACGTCGCCGGTGCCTCGGTCGGCACGTCCACCCCGGGCGGTGGTGTCGGGCTCACCGGCCGGGTGAGGGTGAGGGCGCCGGAGCTCCCGGTGCCCCGGTCGTACCGGCCGACCACCCACACCTCGCCACTGCTCCACGTCACACCGTTCGCCCGCTCGGGCCGGACCGCGTCCCAGTCGACCTCGCCGACGAACGTCGGACCGCCGCACTGGGGCGGGTAGGACTCCGCCACCCCGCCCAGGCACAGCTCGACGTCGGCGGTCGGGCTGTCCTGCATGAGCATCCCGTGGGCGACGACCTCGTCGTCGGCGCGGACGACGGTCGTGCTCACCGAGGGGCTCGCCGGTGTGCCCACCGGGGGGCGGGGTGCGGACGTCCCGCAGCCGGCTGCGAGCGTGGCGAGCAGCCCCAGGGTGAGGGTCGAGACGATGCGCATGGCGCCTCCTTCGCGGATTGGACGCGCCGGGACCCCCCGGCGGTTCCACGGCGGCGCGCGACACGGCATACGCCCTTATCAGGATGTATGCCGTCCGCCCTAGACGAGCGGATACGGTGCGATCGTGGACCCCATCCGTAACCCCTACGCCCCCGGCGCCGGCCAGCGCCCTCCCGAGCTCGCCGGCCGGGACGAGCAGCTCGACGCCTTCGAGGTCGTCCTCGAACGGGTCTCGCGCGGACGCCCGGAACGCTCGATCGTCCTCACCGGCCTGCGCGGGGTGGGCAAGACGGTGCTGCTCAACGCCCTGCGGTCGGCGGCGGTGCGCGCCCGGTGGGGGACCGGCAAGCTCGAGGCCCGCCCGGACCAGTCGCTGCGGCGGCCGCTGTCGTCGGCGCTGCACCAGGCGGTGCGCGAGCTCGGGCACCCCAGCGACGACGAGGTGCAGCACGTGCTCGGCGTCATCAAGGCGTTCGCGCAGCGGGACGCGCCGGCCGGCGCGAAGCTCCGCGAGAAGTGGAACCCGGGGATCGACGCCCCGGCGGCGTCGGGTCGCGCGGACTCCGGCGACATCGAGATCGACCTCGTCGAGCTCCTCACCGACGTCGGGGGCCTCGCCTCCGACACCGGACGCGGCATCGCCGTGTTCATCGACGAGATGCAGGACCTCGGGTCCGATGACGTCTCGGCGCTGTGCGCGGCCTGCCACGAGATCTCGCAGTCCGGCCTGCCGGTCATCGTCGTCGGTGCGGGGCTCCCGCACCTGCCGGCGGTGCTGTCGGCGTCGAAGTCGTACTCGGAGAGGCTGTTTCGCTACTCCCGCATCGACCGGCTGCCTCGCGCGGCGGCGGACGCGGCGCTCGTCGTGCCCGCGCGTGAGGAGAACGCGGCCTACGAGCCGGCCGCCCTCGAGGCGATGTATGCCGCGACGGGCGGGTACCCGTACTTCATCCAGGCCTACGGCAAGGCGGCCTGGGACCGGGCGCCCTCGTCGCCGGTGACCGCCGACGACGTGCGGGTGGCCGCGCCGGAGGCGGAGTCCGAGCTGGCCGTGGGCTTCTTCGGGTCCCGCTTCGAGCGGGCGACGCCGGGGGAGCGGGAGTACTTGCGGGCCATGGCGGACGTCGCGCTCGCGATCAGCGAGGGTGGCCACGAGGAGCTCGACGACATCGAGTCGGTGCCGACCTCGGACGTCGCCGCCCACCTCGGACGCAAGACGCAGTCGCTCTCGCCGGCGCGCGACGCCCTGCTCAAGAAGGGGCTCATCTACTCCGGCGAGCGTGGTCGCATCGCCTTCACGGTCCCGCACTTCGGGCGCTACCTGCGCGAGCAGACGGCCTGACCGGTCACGAGGTCGGCGTCGGGCGACGCCGTGACGACTTCGGCCAACGGGCGGACGCGCGAGGGTTCGACCGCATACCGTCCGCGCATGACCCACAACCATGACGCTCGGGTGGCCCACCCGGCAGTCCCTGCAGCCCATCCGACCTACGGCCAGCACCTCGTCCCCGCGCCGCCGACCCACGTCGTGCCGACCCGACCGCCGGTGCACCAGGTGGGGAAGGTGCGCTCGACGGGGACGTGCGTCCTCCTCATGGTCCTCACCCTCGGGTTCTACTCGCTGTTCTGGTACCACGGGACGCACTCGGAGATGCAGCGTCACCGGGGCTCGGGTGTCGGCGGTGGCGTGGCGCTGCTCCTGGGCTTCTTCCTCCCGTTCACCCTGCTGTTCATCACCCCGTCCGAGGTCGGTGGCCTGTACACGGCACGGGGCCAGCAGTCGCCGGTCAGCGCCGCGACCGGGTGCTGGATCCTCCTTCCCTTCGTCGGCGGCATCGTCTGGTTCGTCAAGACCAACGGGGCGCTCAACGACTACTGGCGCTCGGTCGGCGCTTCCTGATCACCACGACGGGCCTACTCTGGGAGGGTCGAGAGGGGTGCACATGTCACAGCCCAACAAAGCAGTGATCGAACGTCTCATCGCCTGCATCAACGACCGGCAGATCGAGGTCATGGACGAGTTGTTCCACGACGACGCGACGATGGACTGGCCGCAGTCGCGGGAGCGGGTCAACGGCGCAGCCAACCGGCGGGCCATCTATGGCGCCTTCCCCCAGCTGCCGACGATCACGCCGAGGCGCCTGACGAGCGCCGGTGACCTCGTCGTGGCGGAGGCCACCCTGGACTACGGCGGACCCGTCTACGAGACCGTCTTCATCTTCGAGCTCAGCGACGGCAGGATCCGCAAGGAGACGGCCTACTGGAGCGAGCCCTTCGAGGCGCCCGCGTGGCGGGCCCAGTGGGTCGAAACCTTCTAGCGGTCGCAGGAGCCGTCCGCGAGGGCCGGTGTCTCACGGGGGTGGCGCGGCCAGCCGTCCGCGAACGGAGCGCCCCAGGGCGGAGCCCACCAGCAGGCCGAGCGAGATCGCGATGGCGACCCCGAGCGCTCCCAGGGTCACGTCGGTCGCCGACGCCCGGCCCGCCGCGAGCTCGCTCACCCCGACGAGGCCCAGGCTCCCGGGCACGAGCAGCCAGAAGGCCGGCAGGAAGAGTACGAGACGGGGAAGCTCGGGCCGCCGGAGCTCGACCACGCTCGCTCCGAGACTGGCCGCGATCGCACCGAGGAAGCCCCCGAGGCCGATCGAGCCGAGCTGCTGCCCTGCGACCTGGGCGCCGAACGCCAGGCTCAGCACGAGCAGCACCCACCCCTGCATCCGCAGCGGCACCCCCTCCATGAGGCAGATGCTCACCCCGATGAGCAGCAGGCCGACCGGAGCGCCGACCCACCCGATGTCGTCGACGCGGAGGTTGGCCAGCGTCGAGGCCGGCACGCGGAGCAGGGCGGTGGCCATGAGCAGGCCCAGCGCGAACAACCCCAGCTGCACCAGGCCGTAGGTGAGCCGCGCCGACCCGGCCTGCATGTGGCCGGCGGCCAGCTCCGACACGCCGTTGACGAGCAGCGCGCCGGGCAGGAGGACCGCCAGGGGTGGCAGGACGGTGCGCAGCGGTCCCTCGAGCAGGCCCGCGTCCGCGGCCGCGAACACGGCCGAGGACACGACGAAGGCGGCCAGGGTGGGCAGCAGCGCGTTCACCACCTGGTACCGCTCGGCCAGCTGGACGAGCCCGAAGACGACGACCCCGCCGACGGCGGCCGCGATGAGGTTGGCCCACCCGGGTTGCAGGATCAGGCCGATCCCGACGGCGAGCACCGGCCAGGCCAGCGCGACCATCCACAGCGGGGAGCGGACCGGACGCCGTGCGACCGCGGCGAGCTGTTCCCTGGCGGCGGCGGGCGCGAGGTCGCCGTGGACCAGCTGGTGGCGGATCCGGCGGACACTGGCCGACTGGTGCAGCCGCAGACCGCGCGGTGCCGACCGCTGCGTGGCGGGACCTCCCTCGGTCAGGGTGACGATGAGACCGGTGGGACCCACCGCGGTCTGGACGTCGGGGTAGCCGAGGTGGACGCCGACCTCGGTGAGCTCCTCCTCGATCTCCTGCACCGGCTGCCCGGTCGCGATCATGGCGGTGCCGAGGTGGGCGAGGAGGGCGCGGGTCTGCGTGGCGTGGTCCTCGTCAGCCGGGCGGGGTGGGGGCATCAGGGCGTCAGCGCGTGCTGTCGTGGTCTTCGAGGCTCGCCATGCGCGTCATCATGTCAACCGGCCGACTGGTAGGAAAGGACGCGTGCCGATCCTCCCGAAGGAGCGCGACCCTCGGCTGGTCACTGTGCGCCGCGGCGGAACGCTGTCCGACGACGACCACCGGCTGCTGGCCGAATGGGCCCTGCAGTGCGCCGAGCACGTGCTGCCCCTGTTCGAGGACCACGTGCCGGGTGATGCCCGGCCCCGCGAGTCCATCGAGGTCGGCCGCGCCTGGATCCGTGGCGAGGTGCCGATGAAGGTCGCGCACCAGTCGGCCTTTCGGGCGAACGCCGCGGCCCGCGGCCTTCCCGACGCGGCGAAGTTCGCTGCGCTGTCCGCGGGTCAGGCGGTGGCGGTGGCACACGTCGCGGCGCACGACCTCGGCGCTGCGGCATACGCCATCCGGGCGGTGGGAGCGAGCCTCCCACCCGAGGACGCGGCATCGGGCCGCGCGCGGGAACGGCAGTGGCAGCGCGACCGGCTCCCGGACGAGGTGCGTGAGCTCGTCCTCGACGACCAGCGTCGCCGCAGCGCCATCTGCTGGGACGTCTTCGACGACTGAGCTCAGCCGACCGTCCGGCCCAATGAGGTGCAGACGCAGGCCCGGTTGCCGTCCTGGTCGGCGAGCACCGTGAAGGCGGGCGCCTGGGAGTCGTCGACGACGACGGCGCCCGCGGCGACGGCGGACGCGATGCGCTGCTCGCCTACCTCCGGTGCGACCCAGACGTCCACGTGGAAACGCTGTCGGGGCGTCTCGTGCTCGTCGGTCTCCTGGAACCAGAGGAGCGGCACCCGCCGGAGCGGGTCGCTCACGTCGTCGCTGATGTTGCCGTGACCGCTGGCCTCGGTGGTCCCGGTGAGCAGCGCCGCCCACACCGGTGCGATCGTGGCGGAGTGGGCGGTGTCGAGCGCGAGCTCGATCGTCGTGATCCCGCCGGGGTCGGCGACGAGACCCCGCTCCGCGGCGAGCGCGGAGATCCGGCGGGCGAGGTCGACGTCGCGCTGCGTGACCCACTCGACGACGTGCACGTCGCCCTCCGTGTCGCGGTACACCGCGTCGCCGCTGATCAGCGCGAGGTCGACGGACCGCTCACCGAGGGTCACGCGGGGATGGTGGCCGACCGCCTCACCCACCTCGGCGACGGCCGCGACGACAGCGGCCCCTTGCGCGAAGGAGTCCACGGCGAAGCGTGCGTGGAGGCCTTGGGCGAGCTTGCGCCAGTCGGGCAGACCGGCGTCCGCGATCTCCTGGTTCGTGAGCATGTCCATGGACCGACGCTACCCATCCGCACCGACGGTCACGCGGGTTGGGACAAGCGGGGACCTGCTGCGCCCCGGCGGGACGAAGGGCCCTGACGCTGCGCCGGGGCCTGGAGTGAACTGGACCACGGAAGGGCCCTCACGAGAAGGCAGTCCTGATGCTCAACGAGACGACGAAGACACGGATCGAGCACGCGATCGACACGAGGTCGGTGGGCTTCGGTGTCTGGCTGGTGCGTCGGACGAGAGGGCGCGCCACGCGGCTGTGGCACCGCCGCGTCATCGTGCTCACGACGACGGGGCGGCGCTCCGGCCGGCCGAGGACGGTCCTGGTCCAGGTCTTCCGGGACGGGCCGGACCTCTTCGTCGTCGCGGCCAACAGCGGCCTCGCGAACCACCCCGGCTGGTACTTCAACCTCCTCGCGCACCCGCACGTCGTCGGCGAGGTCGACGGGGTGCGGCACCGTCTCGTGGCCGAGCTCGTCCCCGAGGAGGAGCGCGATCGCCGGTGGCGCGAGGTCGTGCTCCGCACCGCGCCGGACTACGCCAAGTACGAGCGCCGTCTCGGCAAGGTGCCCCCCATGTTCCGGCTGGTGCCCGATGCTGGTGGGGAGGCCTGATCCACGACCGAGAGGTGAGCACGATGGCTGAGCACCCGGCATACGTCCACACCGTCCTCGACTGCGAGCGTCCGCGCGAGCTCGCCGAGTTCTACCGGCAGCTCCTCGGACTGGTCTACCGGGCCGGTGACGAGCCGCCGGCGGACGGCACCCCCGACGACGCCGACTGGCTCGTCCTCACGCGACCGGACGGCACCCGTCAGCTCGCCTTCCAGCAGGTGGTCGAGCAGGCCCGAACGACGTGGCCCGACCAGACGGTGCCGCAGCAGCTCCACGTCGACTACGTGGTCGACGACGTCGAGGAGCTCGAACGGCACAAGGACACGGCGCTGCGCCTGGGCGCCGAGCTGCGGCTCGACCGCACCGACGACGAGGACGAACCGCTGTACGTCCTCGCCGACCCCGCCGGGCACCCCTTCTGCCTGTTCGTCGGCTGACCGCGGCGACCCCGCTCGGTCTCGGTCTCGCCGTCATCGACCGCTGACCTGTCGGTCAACCCCCGTATGGTCGGTCGATGGACACCACCGAAGCGGCCGCCGTGTTGCGCGCCAAGGAGCAGGACCTGCTCGACGAGCTCGCGATGGTCACGCGGCCCCTGGGGGACGCGGGGTCGATCTCGTTCGGCAAGCGCATCGGCGAGGGCACGTCGCTCGCCGTCGACCGGCTGACCTCCGTCACGGTGCAGGAGGGGCTGCTCGCCACGCTGGCCCAGGTCCGGGTGGCGCTCGCGAAGACGGAGGACGGGTCGTACGGCACCTGCGAGGTGTGCGGGGAGCCGATCGGGGCGGAGCGCCTCGAGGTCCGACCCTGGGCGCTGCGGTGCCTCGCCGACAGCTGACCCTGTGGCACGGTTGCTGCGTCGATTCGATCGAGCCGAGGGGTAGTCGTGGATTCGCGTGGGTGGGGTGTGAAGGTCGCCGTCGCCGTGGTGGTGGCGGCGGTGCTGGGACTCGGCGTCTGGGGCGGGCTGCGGCTCCTCGGCCGTGACGGTGACGCGGCCCGCACTGCCGCCGGGAGGGTGGCAGAAGGGCTGTCGCAGGGTGGGTTCGCCGGTGACCCGGTCGCCGTGGACGCGGCCGGCCGGGTGCCCGACCTCGAGCCGCTCGTCAGGGGGTTGGGCGCCGCCACGCACACCGTGCGGGTCGCCTCCGTGACCGAGCCGGAGGGCGGTCGGGCCACGGCGACCCTGACTCACGAGTGGACCCTGACCGGGACCGATGCGCCGTGGACCTACGAGACCCGGCTCGACCTGCGCGAGACCGACGGCGAGTGGGCGGGCGTCTGGGAGCCGGGCGTGCTCGCCCCCGGGCTCGGGGCCGACGAGGCCCTGCGCCTGACCCGCGTGCAGGCCGAGCGGGCCGACATCCTCGCCGAGGACGGCACCCCGATCGTCACCCTGCGCGACGTCGAGCGGATCGGCATCGACAAGACGAAGGTGAGCGCGCAGGAGGCACTCACCTCCGCCGCGGCCCTGGCCGAGGCCCTCGACATCGACGGTGCCAACTACGTCGCGGCGGTGAGGAACGCCGGGGCCCGGGCGTTCGTCCCGGCCCTCACCGTGCGCACCGGCAGCCCGCAGGCCGATGCCGCCCGGCAGTCCTCGGCGCCGGGGATCCTCATCGTCCCGGCGAAGCAGGCGCTCGCTCCGACCGCCACCTTCGCCCGGCCGATCCTCGGCATCGTCGGCGAGGCGACCGCGGAGATCATCGAGAACTCCCTGGGCACCGTCGCAGCCGGCGACCAGGTGGGCATCGGCGGGCTCCAGGAGAGCCTCAACGACCGGCTCGCCGGTCAGCCCGGGGTCACGGTGTCCGCCGTCAAGGCCGGCGCGGACCCGCGCGTGCTGTTCGAGA
Organism: Knoellia aerolata DSM 18566; assembly: GCF_000768695.1. Taxonomy (GTDB): domain Bacteria; phylum Actinomycetota; class Actinomycetes; order Actinomycetales; family Dermatophilaceae; genus Knoellia; species Knoellia aerolata. The sequence goes on along the minus strand of NZ_AVPL01000027.1, from coordinate 13,399 downwards.
CGACTCCGAAGGCGTGGGCGCCCGTCACCGTGACCCTCGACATCGCCGCGCAGGAGGCCGCCGAGAAGGTCCTCGCTGGCGTCGCCCCTGCCTCGGCGGTCGTCGCCATCCGCCCGTCGACCGGCGCCGTGGTCGCCGCGGCCAGCGGGCCGGGGAGCAAGGGTGTGTCGACCGCGACCCAGGGCCGCTACGCGCCGGGGTCGACCTTCAAGACGGTGTCGACGCTCGCCCTGCTGCGGGCCGGGACGACTCCTGACTCCCCCGTCGAGTGCACGCCCACGGTCACCGTCGACGGGCGCTCCTTCAAGAACGTCGACGGCTACCCGGCCTCGGCGCTCGGGACGGTGCCGTTCCGCTCGGCGTTCGCCAACTCGTGCAACACCGCCTTCATCAGGGGCGGAGAGACCCTCGACCCGGACGCACTGCCGGCGGCCGCCGCCGGCCTGGGCCTGACCGCAGCGCCCCCCCTCGGCGTGCCGTCGTTCCTCGGGTCGGTTCCCGAGCCGAAGCCCGGAACGGACGAGGCGGCCTCGATGATCGGGCAGTCCAAGGTGCTCGCCTCGCCGCTCGGCATGGCGACGGTGGCCGCCTCGATCGCGGCGGGCGAGCCGGTCACCCCGCAGCTGGTCGTGGCGGAGGACGATGGTGACGACGCCACGGCGAGCCCGTCCGCGTCGGCCACGCCCACCTTTCGTCCGACCGCCTCGAGCCCTCCGCCCCCTCCGCCGCAGGCACCCGTGACGGCAGCCGAGGCCGCGACCCTGCGCGAGCTCATGCGCGGTGTCGTCGAGCAGGGCAGTGGCTCCTTCCTCGCCGACGTCCCCGGGGAGTCGGTCCTCGCCAAGTCCGGCACCGCCGAGTTCGGCGACGCGAACGCGCTCAAGGAGCACGCCTGGATGATCGCCATCCGGGGCGACCTCGCCGTCGCGGTCTTCGTCGAGGAGAGCGAGGGCGGCGCGACCACGGCTGGCCCGCTGCTCGAGTCGTTCCTCCGCGCCTTGGCGTGAGGCGATGAGCCGGGCACGTCAGCGCGTCATCGCACCCGCCGTTGTCCGGGCATGGGAAGCAGTGCCCGAGCAAGGGAACAGTTCCGTTGCTCGGGACCTCTTTTCCGGGGAAGGCGGGAAACGGGTCAGCGTTTCGTGGCCTCCAGCCGGCGCAGCGCCTCGCGCCGCTCCTCGGCGTGGTCGACGATCCGCCGCGGGTAGTCGTGGACGTACCCGTCCTCGTGCTCCCACGGCTGGTGCGCGGCCTTGCCCCGCAGGTGCGCCAGCTCCGGCACCCAGCGCCGCACGTACTCGCCGTCGGGGTCGAACTTCTCGCCCTGCGTCACCGGGTTGAAGACGCGGAAGTAGGGCGAGGCGTCCGTCCCCGTGCCCGCCACCCACTGCCACCCGTGGTTGTTGGAGGCGATGTCACCGTCGACGAGGTGGTCGAGGAAGTGGCGCGCGCCGACGGGCCACCACACGTGCAGGTCCTTGGTGAGGAAGCTCGCGGTGATCATCCGCACCCGGTTGTGCATCCAGCCCTCGGCGAGCAGCTGGCGCATCCCGGCGTCGACGATCGGGTAGCCGGTCGTCCCGGTGCGCCACGCCTCGATCGCGTCCGCCGGCTCGTCGTAGGTCATCCCGGCGAGCGAGTCGCGCAGGTCGGTCCACGCGCTGGTCGGGTTGTGCCACAGCACGTCCGCGTAGAACTCGCGCCATCCCAGCTCGTCGACGAACGTCTCCTTGCCCTCCCCGCGCCGGCTGGCCAGGTCGGCGAGCAGCGTGCGCGGGTGCACCACCCCGAGCTTGAGGTACGGCGACATCCGGGACGTCCCGTCCGTCGCCGGGCGGTCCCGGTCGTGGGCGTATGCCGTGAGCGCGTCGTCGAGGAACGCCCGCCACCGCGCCGACGCGCCCTGCTCGCCGGGGACGGGCAGGTCGGGCAGGTCCGGCTCGGCGAGGGCGTCGGCGACCGCCTTGGTCGCCTCGGCGTCGCCCCGCACCGTCCGCAGCGGAAGGCTCGCCGGGCGAGGCGCCGGGTCCGGCCACCCGTGGGCGCGCCACGCCTTCGCGAACGGCGTGAAGACCTTGTATGCCGTCCCACTCCCGTTGGTCACGAGACCGGGCCCGACGGCATACGGCGTCCCGGTCTCGACCCACTCGACACCGGCGGTCGACAGCGCCGTGGCGACCGCCTCGTCCCGGCGGCGCCCGAAGGGGGTGCTCTCGCGGGTGACGTGGACCGACGACGCCCCGACCCGCTCGGCGAGCTCCGGCACGACGGTGCGCGGGTCCCCCCAGAGCAGGGTCAGGGCGTCGTCGAACTCCGCGCGGGCCCACTCGAGGGTGGCGGCGAGCCAGGCACGACGTGCCGGCCCGCCGCCGGACCACAGGACCGGGTCGATGACGTAGGCGACGACGAGGTCGTCGCCGCAGGCGTCAAGCGCCGCGAGCAGGGCGGGGTGGTCGCTGCGGCGCAGGTCGCGGCGCAGCCAGAGGATCGAGGTCACGCCTCGATCGTGTCACCTCAGACGGGGATGGGACCGGTGTAGTAGCGCTGGACGTAGACCTTGGTGATGAGGACCGTGCCGGAGCCGAGGAGCGCGACCGGCTGGAACGTGTTGGCGGCGCCCGAGAAGCTCTTGGTGCAACGCGTGACGTCGTAGCCGTAGTGGGAGAAGGAGACGGTGGTGCCGAACGCGGTGGGCTGGAGGTTCGCCGACCCGCTGCCGCGTCCGACGACGCAGTAGCGGTAGCTGACGTTGCTCGCCGTCGAGAACGACCGGCCCAAGTAGGTCCATGAGCTCTTCGAGAGGTACGTGCCGACGGCGGACGACGAGATGGTGCCCCAGCCGGCGGCGTGGGCGGGTGCTGCGGAGGTCACCGCGATGCCGGCCGAGATGGCGGCTGCTGCTGCTGCGGCGATGAGTCGTGTGCGCATGGAAAGGTCTCCCCGAGTTCGTCGATGTCCGGCCACCTGGCCGGCCCCACTGGAGTGTTGCCCGGTGGAGGGCCGGCTGTGACCCCACGAAAGCGCGGACCTCGACCCGGGTCAGGGGAAGCGGAGCGCCGCCTCGATGACGTCCGCCTCGCGACGCAGGTCCGCAGCGCGGTCCGGGCGGCCCGCCTCCTCGATCTCCTCGGAGGCGGCACGGCGTTCCGCGATCTCGGCCTCGACCAGCGCCACGACGTCCTGCGGGCTGAGGACGCGACGCTGCGTCTCGCTCGAGCCCAGGCCGGTCGTGGCACCGGCGATGGGCCCGTCGCCGGCGGTCGGGGTAACCTCCTGCGCCGTCAGGGCCTCGGCGTTGTCGATGGCGCCGAGGGTCGACCGAAGCGCGCCGGCAGCGAGCGCGTCACGGTGCTTGATGGCGCGGGTCAGGTGCGTGCGCAGGACAACGCGCATGTCCGGCTCCGACGGGTTCATGCCCCGATCCTGCCCGCTCGGGGCCGCCGCGTGCGAGGAATCAGCCGGTCGGGCGAAAACTCCTGAGCCGCAGGCTGTTGGTCACGACGAACACCGACGAGAGCGCCATCGCCGCCCCGGCGAGCATCGGGTTGAGCAGTCCGGCGGCGGCCAGCGGGATGGCGGCGACGTTGTAGCCGAACGCCCAGAACAGGTTCCCCTTGATCGTCGACAGGGTGCGCCGGGCCAGGCGGATCGCGTCGGGGGCGACGCGCAGGTCGCCGCGCACGAGGGTGAGGTCGCTCGCCTCGATGGCGACGTCGGTGCCCGTGCCCATCGCCATGCCGAGGTCCGCGGCGGCGAGCGCGGCCGCGTCGTTGACGCCGTCCCCGACCATGGCGACGACCCGCCCCTCGCGCTGGAGCCGTCGCACGACCTCGACCTTGTCGGCGGGCAGCACGTCGGCGACGACGTGCTCCGGGTGGATCCCGACCTCCGCGGCGACCGCACGCGCCGCCTGGGCATTGTCACCGGTGACGAGGTGGGGTGTCAGTCCGAGGTCGCGCAGCCGCGAGATCGCTTCTGCCGACGTCGGTTTCACGGTATCGGCGACGGTGAGGACGCCGCGCGCCTGCCCGTCCCAGCCGATGACGACCGGGGTCGCGCCGGTGCTGCGGGCGCCGGACAGGGCCGACTCGAGCTCGGGCCCGAGCTCGATCGACCAGTCCGCGAGGAGCTGCGGGCGGCCGACGACGACCGCCCGGCCGTCGACGACCCCGTGGACGCCGAGACCGTCGGTGCTCGTGAACCCCTCGACGGGTGAGCGGTCCAGCCCGGCGGCGTCACCGGCGTCGACGATCGCGCGGGCGATCGGGTGCTCCGAGCCGTGCTCGATCGAGGCGGCGACCCCGAGGACCTCGTCGCGGTCCTCCCCGGGAGCGGCGACGACGTCGCGCAGGGTCATTCTCCCCGTGGTCACCGTGCCGGTCTTGTCGAGGATGACGGTGTCGACCCGGCGGGTGGACTCGAGGACCTCGGGACCCTTGATGAGGATGCCGAGCTGCGCGCCCCGGCCGGTGCCGACCATGAGGGCGGTCGGCGTCGCCAGCCCCAGCGCGCAGGGGCAGGCGATGATAAGCACCGCGACGGCGGCGGTGAACGCGGGCGTCCACCCACCCCCGGTGCCGAGCCAGAAGCCGAGGGTGCCGACGGCCAGGGCGATGACCACCGGGACGAAGACCCCGGAGATGCGGTCGGCGAGGCGCTGCACCTCGGCCTTGCCGTTCTGGGCGTCCTCGACGAGCCGGGCCATCTGGGCGAGCTGGGTGTCGCCGCCAACGCGGGTCGCGCGCACGACGAGGCGGCCGCCCGAGTTGACGGTGGCGCCCACGACGGCGTCACCGACCCCGACCTCGACGGGGACGGACTCGCCGGTGAGCATCGAGGTGTCGAGCGCCGAGGCGCCGTCGGTCACGGTGCCGTCGGTAGCGACCTTCTCGCCGGGCCGGACGACGAACTCGTCACCGACAGCGAGCTGCTCGACGGGGATGCGCTGCTCCCGGCCGTCGCGCAGGACGGCGACGTCCTTGGCGCCCATCTCGAGGAGGGCGCGCAGGGCCGCCCCCGAGCGGCGCTTGGCCCGGGCCTCGGCGTAGCGCCCGGCGAGGAGGAAGGTCGTCACGCCCGCCGCGGCCTCGAGGTAGATGTTGCCGGCGCCGTCGGTGCGCTCGATGGTGATCTCGAAGGGGTGGGTCATCCCCGGCGTCCCGGCCGTGCCGAGGAAGAGCGCGTAGAGCGACCACCCGAACGCGGCCAGGGTCCCGACCGAGATGAGGGTGTCCATCGTCGTCGCGCCGTGCCGCAGGTTGACCCACGCGGCCCGGTGGAAGGGCAGGGCGCCCCAGACGACGACGGGCGCGGCGAGCACGAGCGAGAGCCACTGCCAGTAGGTGACCTGCAGGGCGGGGACCATCGCCATCGCGACGACCGGCACCGAGAGGGCGGTCGAGATGAGCAGCCGGTCGCGCAGGGGCCGGGTCGGGTCCGCGGTGGCCGTGTCGTCCGCCGAGCCGCGCGGTGCGTCGGGCGCGGGAGGCAGGGTCGCGGCATACCCGGCCTGTTCGACGGTGGTGAGCAGGTCGGCGGGCGAGATGGTCTCGGGGAACTCGACCCGCGCCTTCTCCGTGGAGTAGTTGACGGTCGCGGTGACACCGTCGAGCTTGTTGAGCTTGCGCTCGATCCGGTTGGCGCACGAGGCGCAGGTCATCCCGGTGATGTCGAGGTCGACGGTGTTCGTCACTGGAACCGGTCCTCCTTCCACGGTTCGAGGGGGGTGCCGGCGGTGACGGTGAACGCCGCCGTCCGCACGACCCCGCCGTGCCGGAAGTCGAGGAAGAGCCGGTACGTGCCCGAGGTCGGGACGCTCGTGCCGAAGGTGATGTCCGGACCGGGGGCGGTGCTGCCGTCGCCGGGCTCACCCTCCGGGTGGACGTGGAGGTAGGCGAGGTCGCCGCCACGGAGCGCGACGAGGTGCCCGTACGCGCCGAGGTAGGGCTGGAGGTCGGTGACCGGTGCGCCGTCCCGGCTCACCGAGAGGGTGACGTCGGAGTCGGTGCCGGGGACGAGGTCGCCCTCGAGCGTCACCGTGTAGCCGTCGACCGTGGCCGTGCGGACGTCCTTCTGCGGCGCCGTCATCGGTGTGTAGCTGCCGTGGACGAAGAGGTCGGCGCCGAGGGTCATCGGCTCCGCGCCGGCGGGCGCCATGTCGGCGAAGACGCGCCACGCCCCGGGCGCGAGGTCGAGCGGGGTGCTCCACGTGCCGTCGTCGGCGCGGGTCGGGTGGACGTGCCGGAAGCCGGAAAAGTCCCGGCGCACGACGATGAGGTGGAGCTCCTTCTCGTGCTGCGTCGTGAACTCCGTGACCGGCTTCCCGTCGGGACCCTCGATGACGAGCTCGAGCTCACCCCGGGGGGCGGCGGCGAAGGCGTCGGGGTCCAGCCGAAGGGCGTACCCGTCCTGGGACACCTGCAGCCCGCGGGGGAGCGAGCCGGCCCGGGTGGGCTCGGGCTCGGGCTGCGGCTCGCCGGCGTGGCCGTGGCGGTCGTCGCTGGCGCTCGCCGACGCCGAGCCGACCGGCCCGATGACCCGGCCGGCCGCGAGCGTGATGCCGAAGACGGCCGCGAGGGCGGCGAGGAACGCGACGACGCGCACGGGGGTGCTCATGCCAGCTGGTAGCCGGCTTCCTCGACGGCGGCGCGCACGGCGTCGTCCTCGAGCGGCGTCGTGCTCGTGACGGTGACGGCCCCGGTGGCGAGGTCGACGTCGACCGACTCGACGCCGGCGATCTCGCTGACCTCCTCGGTGACCGACGCGACGCAGTGGCCGCAGGTCATGCCGGTGACGGTCCAGGTGTTCGTGCTGCTCATGGGTGTCTCACTCTCGTCGGGGTGGGGTGGTTCAGGACCGGACGAGGCGGGCGATCGCGTCGCTCGCCTCCTTGAGCTTGGCGTCGGCCTCGGGCCCGCCCTGGCGCGCCGCGTCGGCGACGCAGTGGCTCATGTGCTCGTCGAGCAGGCCGAGCGCGACGGACTGGAGGGCCTTCGTCATCGCCGAGATCTGGGTGAGGATGTCGATGCAGTACTTCTCCTCGTCGACCATCTTCTGGATCCCGCGCGCCTGGCCCTCGATGCGGCGCAGCCGTTTGAGGTAGTCGTCCTTGTGGTGGTGGGCGATGTAGCCGTGCTCGTGGCCGTCCTGCTCCGTCATGTCACCATACTATACCCCCCTTGGGTATGCCGGACAAGGGGGTGGGGGCGTCAGCGCCGCCCGTGGCGGTCCCGGCTGCGCAGGCGACCGGCCGGGAGCTCGGGCGCGGGCAGCCAGGCCAGCCGGCCGGCATACCCCTCGACCTCGCCGAAGCGTCCGGCCCGCGCCTGCCACTGCTCCCGGAACGCGACGATCTCGTCGTGGTCGCGCCCGATGAAGTTCCACCACATGACGATCGGCTCGTCGTAGGGCGTGCCGCCGAGCAGCACCGCGCGGGTGGGCTCCTCGGCGACGAGGGTGAGCTCGGTGGGACCGGCGTCGACGACGCCGAGGTCGCCGTGCCCGAGCCAGGTCCCGAAGAACGTGGCACTTCCGGTGTCGACGAGCAGGGCGTGCTCGTATGCCGGATCCGCCGGAACCGTCCACGACGCACCCGCCGCGAGGGTCACCTCGGCCCCGAGGAGCGGGGTTCGCGTCCGGACGGGGGAGCCGTGGCCGCCGAGGGTGCCGATGAACACGCGGGCGTCGACACCCTCGGCCACGGAGACGACCGGGGCGGCGTGGTGCTGGAACTCGCGCTCGAGGTCACGGTCGGCCTCGGGCAGGACCACCCACAGCTGGACGCCGTGCAGGGTCGTCGTGTCGGGCGTCGACACCTCCGAGTGGGCGATGCCGTGGCCGCTCGTCATGAGGTTCACCTCGCCCGGCCGGACCATGGCGTGCACACCGCCGCTGTCACGGTGCTCGACCTCGCCCTCGAACAGCCAGCTCACCGTCTGGAGCCCGGTGTGCGGGTGCGGCGGGACGTCCATGCCGCTCGTCGTCGCGACGTCGTCGGGGCCGTAGTGGTCGACGAAGCACCACGCACCGACGAAGGAGCGGTCCCGGTGGGGGAGGGTGCGCCGCACCGTCATCGAGCGGGGGCCCCCCAGCGGCACCTCTCGCGGAGTCAGGACGTGGACCTCGGTCATGGCGTTCCTCGGTGGTGTGGTGTCGTGGTCTCATGACCAGCATGGCTGATGACGTCGTCGTGACGAACAACCCGGACCGGAACCGCTACGAGGCCCGCCTCGGTGACGAGGTGGCCGGCTTCGCGGCCTACCGGCTGTCGTCCGGGCTCATCGCGTTCACGCACACCGAGGTCGAGGACCGCTTCGAGGGCCGCGGCGTGGGGTCGGCGCTCGCGAGGTTCGCCCTCGACGACGTGCGCGACACCGGCGAGCGGGAGGTGCTGCCGCTCTGCCCGTTCATTAAGGCCTGGATCGCGCGCCACCCCGACTACCGGTCGCTCGTGCACGTCGCCCCGGACGGGGAGGTCGAGCCCTAGCCCAGGCCCTGGCCCTGGCCCTGGCTCTCGGCCGTGGGTGGCCCGTCGCCGCCGAGCGGCTTCTGCACCCACGTGACGTCACGCCACCGGCCGTGCTTCCAGCCGATCCGGCGGTACGTCCCGACCGTCTCGAACCCGAGCGCGCGGGCAGCGCGAGGCTCGCGTCGTTGGGCAGGGTGATGCCGCCGCACGCCATCCGCATGCCGAGCTCCTCCATGCGGTCGAGCAGGGCGGCGTACAGGGTGAGTCCGGTCCCGCCGCCGCGCTCGGTGGTGTCGACGTAGACGCTGACCTCGCACGAGAAGCGGTATGCCGCCCGCGCCTTGAACGGTCCGCCGTAGGCGTAGCCGACCACGACACCGTCCCGCTCGGCGACGAGCCAGGCGTGGCGCTCCTGGGCGGCGGCGATCCGCCCGGCGATCGCTGCGACCGTGGGCGCGACCTCCTCGAAGGTCGCCGTCGAGTGCTCGACGTAGTGCGCGTAGATGGCGGCGCAGGGCGCGGCGTCGGCGCTCGTCGCGTCGCGCACCAGCACCGGTGGGCGGGGCGTCATGACGCCATCCTTCCTGACCCCCGCACGCCGTTTCGGGCCTGGCCGTCACCGGCCGGGTCTAGCGTCGGTCCATGGCAACTCACGAGGAGAAGTGGCCGGCAGGGACGCCCTGCTGGGTGGACGTCAGCGTGAGCGACCTGGCCAGCAGCCAGGCGTTCTACACCTCCGTGCTCGGCTGGGAGTTCGAGGAGAGCAGCGCCGAGTACGGCGGCTACACCAACGCCCACCTCGGCGGTCGCAGGGTCGCCGGGATGTCGCCCCCGATGGAGGGGATGGACTGGCCAACGGTGTGGTCGACCTACTTCGCGACCGACGACGTGGAGGCGACCGCCGCGGCGGCGACGGGGGCCGGGGCGCAGCAGATCTTCGCGCCCATGGACGTCGGCGCGTTCGGGCGGATGGCGATGTGGACCGACGCGGGCGGTGTCCCGTTCGGGGCGTGGGAGTCGCGCGAGCACACCGGTTTCGACGCGCACAACGAGCACGGGGCCGTCGCCTGGATCGACCTCGTCTCCGGTGCCCTGGAGGACTCGAAGTCGTTCTACGGCACGGTCTTCGGCTTCACCTACGAGGACACTCCCGTGGAGGGCTTCGAGTACACGATGTTCACCCCGCCGGGGGCGGACCGGCCGGCGGGTGGCATGGGCCTGGCCCAGCCCGACGACGCGCTGGGGCCTCGTTGGTGCGTGACCTTCGAGGTGGACGACGTCGACGCGGCCCGGCAGCGCGTCGTCGACGCCGGTGGCGCCGCACCCACCGAGCCGTGGGACTTCGAGTACGGGCGCGTCGCCACCGTCAAGGGACTGGACGGCGAGGAGTTCTCGCTCATGACGTCGAAGCCGTTCGACGAGGTCCCGGCACCCGGGGAGGGGTGAGTCAGCGGGCGCGGCTGACCCGGGCCTCGTCCCACACCGGCTCCGGCGTCTCGACGACGCGGCCGTCGCTGCCGAAGACGAGGAAGCGCTCGAAGCTGCGCGCGAACCACCGGTCGTGGGTCACGGCGAGCACCGTGCCCTCGAACGCGGTGAGCGCCTGTTCGAGTGCCTCGGCCGAGTGCAGGTCCAGGTTGTCGGTGGGCTCGTCGAGCAGCAGCAGCGTCGCCCCGCTCAGCTCGAGCAGGAGGATCTGGAAGCGCGCCTGCTGTCCACCCGAGAGCGAGTCGAAGGTCTGCTCGCCCTGCCGGGCCAGCTCGTAGCGGTCGAGGACTCGTGACGCCTCCTCGCGCCCGCGGCCGGTCCGGTGGTCGTCGCCGCGGTGCAGGATGTCGAGCAGCGTGCGCCCGCCCAGGGCGGGTGAGTCGTGCGTCTGCGCGAACCAGCCGGGTCGGACGCGTGAGCCGAGCCTGGCGTTGCCGCGGTGGCGCACCGGCTCCGGGGCGATGTCGCCCACCGGCTGGTGCTCGACGTCCGGGTCGCTCCCGCCCGCGGCCAGGAGCCGGAGGAAGTGCGACTTGCCGGAACCGTTCGACCCCAGAACCGCGACGCGTTCGCCGAACCAGACCTCGAGGTCGAACGGCCGCATGAGATCCGCGGCACCCGAGGTCGGGTCAGGTGCGAGCAGCTCGAGGCCTGTGCAGACGACGGCCCGCTTGGCCGTCCGGCCGCCCGTGAGGCGCATCCGGACGTTCTGGCTGATCGCGACCTTCTCGGGCGGGCCGGCCTTCTCGAACCGGTCGAGCTTGGTGACGGCCGCCTGGAGGCGGGAGGCCATGTCCGAGTTGTAGGCCGCCTTCTGCCGGTACATGATGACGAGCGCCTTGAGCTTGGCGTGCTCCTCGTCCCAGCGGCGGAGCTGCTCCTCGAGGCGGTCGTTGCGGTCGACCCTCGCCTGGTGCCACGTCGCGAACGACCCGGGGTGGGTCCACGCGGTCGCACCGTTGGCGCCCGGCTCGAGGGTGACGACGGCCGTCGCGACCCGCGACAGCAGCTCCCGGTCGTGGCTGATGAAGAGGACCGTCTTGTTCGAGGCGATGAGCCGGTCCTCGAGCCACCGCTTGGCCGGCACGTCGAGGTAGTTGTCCGGCTCGTCGAGCAGCAGCAGGTCCGCGGGCCCGCCCAGCAACGCCTCGAGCACCACGCGCTTCTGCTCCCCGCCCGAGAGGGAGGTGACGGGGCGCCACTGGGCCCGCTCGAACGGCATACCCAGCGCTTGGATCGTCACCGTGTCCCAGACGGTCGTCTCGAACTCGTAGCCACCGGCGTCGCCCCAGTCGGCCAGCGCCTGCGCGTAGGCCATCTGCGACGGCTCGTCGTCGACCTCCATGATCCGCAGCTCGGCGGCGTCGACGGCACGTGCCGCCGTGCGGATCCGCTCGGGCGCGACGGAGACGAGCAGGTCGCGGACGGTGGAGTCGTCGCGCACCTTGCCGATGAACTGGTTCATCACGGCCAGGGTCCCGGAGAGGGTGATCGCCCCCTCGTGCGCCGTGAGGCCTCCGGAGACGATCCGGGTCAGCGTGGTCTTGCCCGTGCCGTTGGGGCCGATCAGCGCGACCCGCTGCCCGTCGCCGACGCGGAACTGGACGCCGTCGAGCAGGGGGCGTCCGTCGGGGAGCGTGAACCCGACCTGGTTAACCTCGAGATGTGCCACGGGAGTCGAGTCTCCCCCGTCGCAGGTCGCGCCGTCACGCGATTTCCGGACGGCCGCGGCCTCGATCCCCGCAGGTAGGTTGGCGCCATGGCCACGGACACGCAGCACCCGCTCGACCTGTTCGGCATCGACGCCCTCATCAGCGCCGAGGACCGGGATCTGAGGGACGTCGTGCGGTCCTTCCTCGCCGCGGAGGTTCGCCCCCACGTATCGGGGTGGTTCGAGGCTGGTTCCGTGCCGGTGCGGGAGCTCGCGCGGCAGTTCGGTGGGCTCGGCCTGCTCGGCATGCACCTCGAGGGGTACGGGTGCGCGGGGACGAGCGCCACGGCATACGGACTGGCCTGTGCGGAGCTGGAGGCGGTCGACTCCGGGGTGCGCAGCCTCGTGTCGGTGCAGGGCTCGCTCGCGATGTTCGCGATCTGGAAGCACGGCAGCGAGGAGCAGAAGCAGGAGTGGCTGCCGCGGATGGCGGCGGGGGAGGCGATCGGGTGCTTCGGCCTGACCGAGCCGGACTTCGGGTCGAACCCCGCGGGCATGCAGACGCGCGCCCGTCGCGACGGTGACGACTGGGTGCTCGACGGCACGAAGATGTGGATCACCAACGGGTCCGTCGCCGACGTCGCCGTCGTGTGGGCGCGCACCGACGACACCGACGGCTCGACCATCCGCGGGTTCGTCGTGCCGACCGACTCGGCCGGGTTCTCGGCGCCGGAGATCACCGGGAAGCTGTCGCTGCGGGCCTCGGTGACCTCGGAGCTCGTGCTCGAGGGGGTGCGGCTGCCCTCGTCGGCGATGCTGCCAGAGGCGCGGGGGCTGTCCGGGCCGCTGTCGTGCCTGTCGGAGGCGCGCTTCGGGATCATCTTCGGTGCCCTGGGGGCGGCGCGGGACTCGCTCGAGGTGGCCATCGCCTACACGCAGGACCGCGAGATCTTCGACAAGCCGCTCGCCGGCTACCAGATCACCCAGACCAAGCTCGCCGACATGACCCTCGAGCTGGGCAAGGGCATGCTGCTCGCCCTGCACCTCGGCGCGCTCAAGGACGCCGGGACGCTGCGGCCCGAGCAGGTGAGCCTGGGCAAGCTCAACTCGTGCCGGGAGGCGATCGCCATCGCGCGGGAGTGCCGGACGCTGCTCGGCGCCAACGGGATCGCCCTGGAGTACTCGCCGCTGCGCCACGCCAACAACCTCGAGTCGGTGCTCACCTACGAGGGCACCTCCGAGGTGCACCAGCTCGTCATCGGCCAGGCGCTCACCGGCCTGCCGGCGTTCCGCTGAGGGAATGATCCGGCCGGATAGTGGATTATCAGGTTTGGCCTAGACAGGCCTAGCAGGACACATCGAGGGAGAGTCATGACGGAGAGCTCGTTCGCCAGCGACTACGACGCGGCGCGGGAGCGGTTCGACAAGGGGGAGTACCGCGAGGCCGGTGCCCTGTTCCTGGAGCTCGTCGACCGCAGCGCCCTGGAGCCGCCTCTGCACGGGACGACCGAGCTGCGGTTGTACCTCGCCCGGTCGTACTACCACTCGGCGCAGCTCGGCCGGAGCGAGGAGATCCTCCGGGCGATGCTCGTCGACAACCCGGACGACCACTACGCCCTGCTGCTCCTCGGGCGGACCCTGCAGCGCCAGAGTCGCCATGAGGAGGCCAAGCCGCACCTCGCGATGGCCAAGCTGCTCGGCGGTTACGACATCGACGGGCCAGAGCTGCCCGGCCGCTGAGCGGGTGGTGGCCCCGGGCGGCGAGTCAGAACGGAGGCGGGGCGGGGTGGGCC
>NZ_AVPL01000026.1 GCF_000768695.1 Knoellia aerolata DSM 18566 | reverse complement strand
GGCCCTACCGGCAATCGTCTAGCAGCCGCGAGCCGGCGTGCTTCGATTCCGCCGACGGCGAAACGCGGCTGAGGCTTCAGTGCAGGCCGGCTTCCATCTGAGATGCCGCCGCGGTGGGGAGGCCGAGTACGGACCGGGCGTGAGCGGCCAGGGCCTCGCGCGCCTCCGTGAGTTGGTCCACAGAGGGACCGACGCTCTCCTCCGCCGTCCGTTGCAGCGATCGACGTGAATGTAGAAGCCGACGGGGTTGCGCACCTTTTGACGACGCTGTGACTGCGCCGATAACTCTTCCCGCGGCGGTGACCACGGCGCTGCCGAGCCGTGCTGTCTCCTCGTTGTGCCCAACCCACAGGCGAGCATTGGCCCGCAGCATGTGTTCCATTTCGCCGTTCATCGGTTCGAGTAGTGCCACCCAGTCCATCGGCACCTTGGCCCGAAGAATATGATCTGCTAATCCTCCAAGGGACGCATGTGCGTTGGAGTGACCGCGCACCTGAGTAACTCGCGAGTGCAACTGAACCGACCTAGTGAGTAGCTCTACGACTGCCCCCTGCAATTCGGCATCCCGCCTTCCCGTCGCGTCGCGCCGAGCGCGACGAAGCTCCAGCCAAACGGCGGTCAGCAGTGCCAGCAGGGCAGCCACCACTGACCCGGAGAATCCCAAGACCGCAGTCGTCATAAGCCGGCAGGGTACGCGGGCCCACCGACATGACCTTGTCGTAGCCGGCAGTGGGTGCCCCACTCCGCCGCCTTGCGGCTACGCCATCGTCCGCAAGGCTCCGCGTTCAAACGTGCGTACACGAGAGGAAGCTCACCAAGATCCTCGATCCACGGGCGTGGTGCTGGATGCGTGGAACCGGGTCGGCGAACGCCGGGGGCGGCACTGCACGGGTCGGTGATTAGCAATCTCAACCGGGAGGCGCGATCATGCATTCATGGCGAAGCAGACGACGGTGAGCATCACCGATGACCTCGATGGCTCGACCAACGCGAAGGAGGTCTCGTTCAGTCTTGATGGCCGGACTTGGGTGATCGACCTGAGCACGAAAAACCACAGGGCTTTGGAGAAGGCGCTCAAGCCATACATTTCCAAGGCCACCGAGCAAAGCCCGCAGAGCCGTCGGGGCAAGGCTGTGCGGGCGTCATCTCGACGCAAGACACGCACGGACCTTGCCCTTGTACGCGAATGGGCGAAGGAGAACGGTCACGTGGTGAGCGACCGCGGCCGGGTCAGTGCGGACGTTCTCGAGGCGTACGACGCAGCGCAGTAGATCCTTATCCCGAGCACGTACGGGCCGTGCAAACGACAGGTTTCGGGCGGGAAGGTTCCCCAAACCTCGTTTGGCGTGATGTCCGACTTGGAAGTTGGCGGTCCGCGCGTCCCGCTGGGCGAGCGTACGAGGGTGGCCACGACGCCTTCGACAGATGCACTTCCGCGCCGGTGATCACCGCCGAATGGCGGGCCGCTTGTCTGGCGGTACCGGCCATTTCTCTCCGCTTGGTCGGCGCTGACCGGGAAGTGGTGTGTACGGCGCATGGTCGACCGCGCCGCTACGGGTCTCATCGGCAGTGTCTGCGTTCTCAAGGAGGGCGCTTGGTGTGTGCTCGGTGGGGTGTTTCGCTACCAGCTGAAGTTGGCGTTGTGCAGCGAACGCAGGGTCGCGGTTCCAGGTTGCGCCGGCACAGGTGAGGGCGGCCATCACTTCGGCCGGCTTGGCGTCGGCGCGGATGATGAGGTCGTGAGCACGAGGAATCCACAGCGCTGGGGTATCGGCGACGACGACTGCGGCCCAGGCTTTTAGCGCTGTGGAGCTCGGCGGCTGGGCGAGCTTGTGGCCGATCAGATCTTGGGCGAGTGCGTGCCGGGCGTTCAGGGCATCCCTTAGTGCGTCTGGTCCGTCGTCGTGGAGGAGGGCGGCGGGGTCGGCGCCTTCGGGTAGCGCGACAGATCTGGGGGATACGGCGTGTTGGGTGAGGAGCCAGTAGGCGCGTTGGGCGGCGATGCGGCCGGCAGGGTCGGCGTCGGTGGCGATGATCGGCTCGGGGTGGAGCGTGGCAAGGAGCCGGGCTTGGGTGTGGGTGAGCGAGGTCCCGAGTGGAGCGACTCCGAGGAAGCGGCCTTGACCGGCGGCTGTGACGGCGAGGGCGTCCAGGGGGCCTTCGACGAGGACGGGAATGGCGCCGGTGTCGAGGAGCTGGTGGTCGACCCCGTAGAGGACGTCGCCCTTGTGGAACAGGGCAGTGGTGGGGGTGTTGAGGTATCTCGGCCCGTGGTCGTCCCCGGCGCGAGGGTGGCGGCGTCCGACGAACCCCACGACGGTGCCGTCGACGGTGATGGGCAGGACGAGGCGGTCGCGGAACCGGTCGATGAGCGTGCCGGTGCGGGCGCGGGTGGCCAGCCCGACGGCAAGCATCTCGTCGTCGGTGACGTCGTGGGCGCGCAGGTGGGTGACGAGGTGGGTCCAGCCGGGTGGGGCGTACCCAGCGCCTGCCGGGGCCAGGTCGGTGTGGAGCCGCTCGCGCAGATAGGGCCCGGCCCATCCGGCGTCCAGCACTCGCGTGTAGTAGTCCCGGGCGAGGGTGTTGAGGTGCGCGGCACGATCCGGGGTGAACGGTGCGTCGTCCCAGGCGGCGGCGTGCGCGACCATCGCCTCGACCTCCGCGGGGCTGGGCTCGAGGACCCCCATGCCGGTGCGGGCGAGCGCGGTCGCGGTGAGCGCGGCGTGCAGGTCCTTGAGCGTGGCGGCCGCGTGATCGTCCGCGGCGGCGCCGCGCTCGGCTTGGTGGGCTGGCTCGAGCCCGGGAGTGCTCGGCGGGATCCACTCCAGCTGGTCGTACTCATCCTCAGGCGGGTTGTTGTCGGGTGTGGGGGCGGGGTCGGTCAGCAGGCTGATCCGCCACACGAGGGCCTGGCACATCTCGACGTCGGCCGTGTCGTCGAGGTCTTCGATGATGGACAGGAGGTCCTCGAGGCGTCCGCCGTGGGCGAGGGCGTGGTCGATGGTGGTGACCAGGGCGGGCCACCACGGGCTGGTCTGCAGAGTTGCGGCGTTCTGTTCGCCGACTGTGTGGGGGAGCCGGGCTGCCCAGCTTGGGGTGAGCGGGAGTGCGCAATCGACCCCGTGGGCGACGGCGGGGGTGAGGTGGCGGCTGATCCGCCACCAGAGCGCGGACCCGGCATGGTCATCGGGCAGCGGCGCTGCCACGGCGGTACGGAGCAGGGTGTGGGCGTCGATGCCGGCACGGGCGACCGAGGCGAGCCGTGCCGCGAGCTGCGGGGTGAAGGCGTCGTGGCGGGTGTCCGGGGCGAGGGTGTGGAGCTGGTGGACCCATGCGGCCAGTGCCGGGGTGTGGGTGTGCCCGAGGCGGTGATCGAGGCTGCGCTGCCACAGGGCGTGGGCCTTGGCGAGGTGCTTGGGTCCGGTGGGGCGGTGGTCGCTGTCGGGGACACTGGTCGCGGCCCGCCACACGGTCAGATCGGCGAACAGGTCTGGGGCAGGCCGGACATGGCTGGTTCGCCACCATGCTGGGGCGTCGGTGGCGGTGGCGATGGCAGTAGCGTTCTCGCGCACGTCTGCGGCGAGGTCCGTGACGAGGTTGGACCGCGCGGTGAGGTAGGTGCCCCAGTGGTCGTTGGCACGCAGAGCGTGCGGGATCCCGGGCAGCCAGGGCAGAGGGCCGGGGCCGGCGTGGCGCAGGTTGGTGTCGTCCAGGCGCCAGTCCAAGACCGCGGCCCGGTCGCCGGCGGTGTCCAGCGCTTGGGAGGAAGCGGCGAACCGGAGTGCAGTGATGGGGTTGGTGCCGGTGACGGCGAGCAGGGCGAGGTGGGAGCGCAGCGTGGGCCAGGCCGGGTCCTGGGTGATGCCGGGCACGACCTGCTCGGCGCTGGTCTGGAGTGCGGCGATCACGCCGGGTCCGAGGTGCTGATCGGCGGCGACATGGAGGGCGTCGACGTACCGGGTGGCGGCAGGGCCGAGTTGTGCTGTGGCGGAGGCGTTCTCGCGTTGGGTGGTGGTCGCGGAGGTGGGGGCGCCGTCGCGGGCGAGGATGTCCTCGAGCAGGTCGGTCGCGGTCGGGGGGTGGACGTGGTCGGGGTGGATGACCGCGTGTGGGTCGCCGTCGCCGACGACCTGCAGGTAGAGATGGTTGGCGTCGGCGCCGCGGGTGAGCATCGTGTACAGCTGCTGGCGGGTCTCGACTCCGGTGGCCAGGCCGTGCATGGTGGCGACGGAGATGCCTTGGGCTGCGTGGGTGGTGCTCGCGTATCCGAGCTCCACGGAGGCGGTGACGTACCCGGCGGGAAGGGTGAGGTGCCGCCCGGTGTGGAGGTGCTCGACCGCGAGCGACCCGTTGCGGGTGACGGCTCGGACGGTCCACCGGTCGCCGTTCTTGACCCAGTCGTGGGTCGTCATCCGCAGCCGGCGGTCGTTGGCCCGGGTCAGCACCGTGTCTCCGACGTACGCGGTGTTTCCGTCGGCCAGTCGCGCCCGAAGACCCGATCCTGGGAGAAGGGACCCGGTGATCCGGTGGGCTTGGGCGCGCTGGTTGAGCTCGCTGACGAGGGTCCGGGTGGGGGCGAGCATGATTGTGTCGACATGGCGGTCGCGGTCATGAGCCCACGCGGTGAACAGGTCCTGGGTCATCGTGGTGAGGTCGCCGACATGGACTCGGTGATGGTCGAGGTAGAACCCGAGCGCCTCGGTGCGTCCGTCGCGTAGGGCCAGGGAGGCTGCTCCTTCGGCGGGGTCGGCGAACCGCATCAGCTCGGACAGGTGCAGGGCGCCGTGGGTGGCGGCGATGTCGCGCAGGACGCCGCCGCCGCCGATCGCGGCGAGCTGTTGGGTGTCGCCGATGAGGCGGACCTGCCCGCCGCGGGCGGTGACGAACTCGACGGCGGTGTCCAGCGTGAGGGTGTCGGCCATCCCGGCCTCGTCGATGACGACGAGCGTGCCTGGGCCGATGGTGTTCGCCCAGTCCGGGAGGTCGTTGTGCTCGAGGGACCAAGTGAGCTTGGCGAGGGTGTCCGTGGTGGCGCCGATCTGCTCCCGCAGGACGGTTGCGGCCGCGGCGGAGGGAGCGAGCCCGAGGACGGTGCCGCCGTCCTCGACCCATGCTGCCGCGAGGGCTCGCATGGCGGTCGTCTTGCCGGCCCCAGCGGGGGCGATCGCGAGCTGGAGGCGGGCACCGGAGGTGGCCATGCCGCGCACCAGCGAGGCCTGCCCGGCGTTGAGGGTGACACCGTTGGCGGCCTGCTCGAGCAGGGTAAGCGCCACCGCTTCCGGGCTGGCTGGGCGGCGGTCCGCGGCGCCCGCGGTGGACAGGAGGCGCGCCTCAGCGGTGAGGATCTCGGTACTGGTGAACAGGGCCGACCCGGCGATGTCGTACACGCTCGACCCGTCCGCGCGGCGCAGCTCCGGTGGGTCCGGGACGCCGTCGCCGACGGAGGTGATGCGCACCGACGCGACGCTCAAGGCGCGGTCGGTGACGGCGTCGACGATGGTCTGAACATGTTCGGCGGGCAGGGCTGCGGCGCGGACCTGCCGTTGCGCCTCAGCGCGGATGTGCCAGATCTGCCAGGTCGCCCGGCGGGACTGGACCTCGTCCCGGACCCGCAGCGCCGTCTCGCCCACCCACGCTGCATTCACGGTTACCGGCTGCGCGGTGGGCCGTGCTGAGAGCACATCACGAAGCATGGTGGCTATCCCGCGCGGGCCGCCGAGGACCTCCTCGGCCTGTTCCGCCCAGGCGTGCCGTTGCTCAAATAGGGTGCGCGGCTCGTGCTTAGCCTCCCGGGTTTCCAGGGTCGCCTGCTGCGCCAGCTGGATGGCCTCCACTGCGGTCGGAGGCCGGCCGTGGTCGGCTTGGAACGTGGCCGCGAGCTCGCTGCGGCGGGCCTCGATGCCGGCTCGACGGGTGGACCAGCGCATGTTCAACTCCAGGTCGACGCCGACGATCTCTCGGACCGGACGCTTTCCCCGGTCGGCTTCGGTGCCCGTCCCGGGCCGCTGGTCGAAGACCAGTCCGAGGCGGGTGCGCAGGTTCGTCTCGAGGGCGGTGTTGTAGGTCTCGGACGCGGTCACGTTGGCCTTGAAGAGGATCCGCCCGTCGAGGGACAGCCATTTTCCGGTCCGGGTCTGCACCTTGTTCGCGACCGCGACGTGGGTGTGCAGGTCGGGGTCCCCGGCGCGGGAGTCGCGGTGGGTGAACGCGGCCGCGACCAGGCCGGTGACGTCGACCTGACGAATTCCGTTGGCGCCTTCCCGCGTGTACAGCGCGTGCGCCTCCAGGAAGCGCAGGGCGTGGGTGACGGCGTCGTGGTGGGCGAGCTCGATCTGCGCCGCGACCTCTGGTGGGGCGACCGCCCACAGGGTGCTGACGGACTTGACGGGGGAGAAGGTCAGGTCGTACCCGGCGACCGCGGTCGTCCTTGGCCTGGAGTGTCTGGCGATGGTCCCGGACAGCTCCCGGGCGTCGACCGGGTCCCGCCCGTGCTCGCCGCGGAAGAACTCCAGCGCGACCTGGGTGCGGATCCGGGCCCGGTCCGCTGCTTCGATGGGGTAGTCGCGGGGGTGCCCCAAGGCCGCGGCGTACTCCTCGATCCGTCGGGCGACCTCGACCTGGAACGCGGTCACGTCGGTCACGTACACCTTGAACGGCGCCCCGAGACGGGTCACCGACCGGTAGTCCGCCTCGGTTAGGCCGGGTCCCTCGAGCCGCTCCCGGCGCTGCGCCAGCGGGTGCAGACCGGCACCGAAGAGGGCCTGCATCTGCGCCGCGGTGACCTCGTCCCCGACCGAGAGGCCGTCGATCCCGGCGACCCCAGACCCGAACCAGTGCCCGGGGGTCTCACCCCGCTCGGTGTAGTACGACGCCAGCGAGGTCCGGGCCCCGCCGCTGCGGTCATGCGCGGCGACCTGCCGGGTCAGGTACGTGTACCCGGTCCCGGCGGTGAGCTTGTGGACGCTCATCGTCATACCTCCCTACGCCACCGGGGGAGCCCTTGGGGGCCACCTCGTTGCGGCGTCAACGACCCGGAATGCATGAGGTGTGCAGTTGACGACGTTTTCCGGTTTCGCCGGCTTGGCGGCGTCGGACGGGGTGGGGGGGAACATTCGCGGCGCTCGGGGGTTTGCCGCTCCGGACGAGCGAGGGGGACACGTGGTGTCGCGGGGCTCTCAGGGGAGCGGTTTGCGGTGTGGTCGCGGGGGCTTAAATCTCGGTGACGGTGGCCCTCAAGAGGGCGCCCACTGGCGTAGGGAAGGTGACGGCAGTGTCCGTAGGAGAGCCGGAGGAAACAGGGGTTTGAGGTGAGCCGACGACAGGACTGGAGCCGGGCGCGGCGCACGGCGCTGGATGGGCAGAGCACGTGGCGGGCCGAGCGGAAGGCGAAGGACGACCGGTGCAGCGCCTTGGGCGTTCAGGTCGTGATGGCGCTGCGGGAGCGGGACGCGTGGGTGGCCGAGTGTGAGCAGCGAGCAGGGCAGGCCTTGGCAGACCTCATCGAGCTCGAGGGGCTGTCCGCAGGTGAGGCCGTGCGCTGGTGCGCCGGTCAGGTCAGCGTGGCCGAGTCGGCTCGCCTCCGCCGCACCGTCACGGAGGCGCGCACTGAGCTGGCCGCGGACATCAGCGATGAATTGAGCTGAGACCGTGAGGCCATGTCACTCTCCGACGGCCGAGACAGAGAGTGAGCGCGTTCGTGCGACCTACGAGTCTCCTGTCGACAGTCCTTCTCCCAGGCGCCGCGCGCACGATGCGGCTGCCGCGCGCGGACCCGGGTGGTACAGCGACTCGACGGCTACGGTTGCGTGATGGCCTACCCCGGGCGCCCCGTCCTCGAGCCCGTGCCTCGGTTCCGGGGCACGAACACGATCCGGCAGACGCCGGAGCAACGACGCGTTCTGGTTGAGTTCGCAAGCCGTGAGTACGCTGCCGGCCGCTCGTTGAGGCAGATCGCCGAGCTGACCGGTCGGACGCAGGCGGCGATCCGGCGCGCGTTGGACCAGGCCGGCGTGCCGCGTCGTGGGCCTGGCGCCCCTGTCCTTTCCGCGCGCACAGCGGGTGCACGAAGGGACTGACCAACGCAGAGGCGTCGCCCAGCGCCAGGCACCGCGCGCCGTCTGCCCGCATGAGCCGGCCCAGTCCTGAACCGCCTCAACAGGCTTTGCCCTCGCGGCCGTACTTCAGGCGGGTTCCCGCACGGCAGCGAGCACCGCACCCGAGCCCTAAGGCCCTGATTTACCAGTGAGCTGTCCCAGACGCTCGAGGCCGATCACGTGGTCTGAGGTAACTAGCATCGCGGCGTACGGCCTTCCCAGCCCAGCGTCGATCACGCCGCCATCGCCCACGGCGAGCACACGTCGATGCCAGGACCGGTTCAGAGCCGGCTGCGTGTACGTCGCTGCGGCGATTCCGGCGACGACGGCCGCCAACCACAACCGTCCACCGAGCACGTTCTGGGCCACCGCGATGGCTGCGACGACGAACCGGGTGTGCCAGGCCAGTCGCAGCATCGGTGATGACCGCATACCCCTGCCCGCCACTGTCACAATCTCCTCGAGCAGAAGCCACGGCAGGCACCACAGCGCCATGGCCGGGAGCCCGCCGGTGGCCCCGGAACGGCACGTGCCGGCGGCGTGGGCGAGGTTGGCCGCGGCCTGCTCGTGTCTGACCCGTCCATGGAATACCGCCAGCACCAGCCCGCGGGGGACGACGACGGTGGCGTGCCCCCACGGCTGTGCGAGCAGACCGAGGTTGCGGGGCTGGACCCGGACCCGGACCAGCGGCGGTCCCAGCGCGGCCCCGCAGAGCAACGTCATCGCCGGGCCCAAGACGACGGCCTCAACCTGAGTAGGTGCCCTGGCACCGTGCAACACCCGGCTGGCTATTCCCTCCCCGACGCCGCACCGCAGCAGTGTCGTGCCGGCGACCACGGCGGCCACCAGAGCCAGGCCAGCGACCGCGGGCAGCTGTGCCGAAACGACGACCAGCACCAACGCACTGACCGATGCGGGGATGACGGCGCGGCATGCCGCCAGCGCTGCGTTGGGGAACGTCATGTTGACCTCCTGACACCGCGCCTGGTTAGCCAGACATGCCCCGCGAACCGGTGACGGGCCTGTTGGGACGTAACTGTCCTCCTCTGCGCCGACATGCCCGCCCGGTTATCCACAACCCCCGGCTCGACGTCCCGTCCGCAGCCGTCCGGGCTGATGGTGAGCGGGGTCATGAGTTTGGCCGGAAGTGGCCCCCAAGAGACGTCCCACCGGCGTAGGGAGATATGAGCACACCACCGCGCACCAACAGACCCACTGTCGTGGCCGTGCCCAACCCCGAGCGGACGGCAGCCCTGAACGACCTCGCGGCCGCCTTACTTGCTTTGGGTGACGACGCGTCCAAGGCGGCGCAGTCCTCCCGTGACGTCCGGCTGCACGTTGTGGCCTGTCAGGCTGAGCACCTCGCGGCTGACGTGCTCGACCTTCTCCCGCACGGCCCCACCGACGACGTGCTCCCCGAAGGTCGGGGACTGGCATCGTCGGCGAACGCGGCCCGCGAGGCGTTCCATGAACCGGCGGCGCGGCCGTTGCCGCAGTCCTTGGCCGCATCGCTGGGATGGCTGCTCGACCTGGCCGAGGCGGCGGCAGCGTGAGCGGCCGGGACCGGCGCAGCGTCGGTGAGCTCCTCGCCGAGTGCGACCTGAGCACCCGAGGGCTGCTCATCAACCCTGATGCGCTCGACGCGGCCGCGATGGTGCGGGCCTGGCCCGAGGTGGTGCAGGCCGCGCACGAGCTCCTGGGCGCACTGCCCACGGCGCAGCGGGTGATTCGGCCGGGGGAAGGTGGTGCCGACCTGACCGTGGAGCGGCTGCACCTCATGGCCACCGCCATTGACACCAACCTGCGCCACCGGGACTGGCCCGGCGAGGGCCCCGCCGATGACATGCTGCTCACCGTCGCCGGCAACCTGATGCGCGCCCACGACCTGGTGCACCGGCACCTGCGCGGCACCAGCACACCAGCCCCCGCGGTCGTGGCCGATGCCACGGCCGCACGCACCCGGGTCCTGCACACCCTCTACGTCGGCTCCCACGCCATCGCCCTGGCCGTGCGGGCGCAGGTCCGCGACGTTCAGGTCCGTGACGCCCGAGCCCGACCCGACGGTGTCTCCGCACGTCAGCGCCGCACCCAGCTCACCGCCCTGCGCTTCGTCCTGACCCGCTTGGCCGCGTTCGAGCAGGTCGCGGGGGCCGAGGTCTACCGGTACTTCCCGGTAGCCACCAAGGGCGAGCACCGTGAAGCGCCCGCACCGGACCGACTGCGCACTGCGCTGGCCGGGTGGGACGTCGAGGCACACCGCACCCTGGCCGCAGCGCCGTCCATGGCGAACCTGACCGAGCTGACCCGCGTCCAGACCACCGCCCTGGCTGTCACCCGGGTCGTCCTCCACGCCGCCGCCGTGCACCACGCCATCGACCCACACATGCACCAAGCGCACCTCGAACCGTCGCTGACCGCAGCAGAGTCCGCGTGGGGCACCCTGCACGGCACCTTGCGAGATCTGACCGGACACGCCCACCGCGCCGTCCACCCCCACCTGCGCACCGCCGGCGCCGAGCTCGTCCACGCCCTCTCCGAACTGGTTCTCGACGGCACGGCCGTGGCCGACCCCGACACGATCGCGGCCCGCACCGACCTCACCGCAGCGGCCCGGACCCTGACCGGTGCGTTGGAATCTCCACACCAGAGTTCCCTACTCCTGCTCGACGCAGCACTGGACCCACGCACCCGCGTCAACGCCCGCGGGGCGCACCATCTCCTCACCCGCCTCGTCGCCGTCCCCGGCGCGGGAGTCCTTGCCAGTCCGCTGGACGCGTGGGTCGACCCGGCTGACCTGACCGCATGCCGGGACGTCGCACCCCCCGCACCCATCCGGGAGGCCATCACCCGCCAGATCCACACGGTCGGCGGGACCTCCCAAGCCCTCGCGGCAGCCTCAACCGCCGTGACCACCCCACCCATAGCCGCAGTCCCGGACGCGTCCACGCGCACGCCGCCCCAGGTGGCGCGGTCGCTGCACCTCACCGGACCGGCGCCGCAGCGAGCCGCCGGGCACGTGCCGCGCTGAGCTGCGCCGACACGGCAACGTCCACAGAGGAGACCCTGCGCAGGAAGAAGTCCACAACCTCCGCCGCGGCGGGCGCTTGGGGCCCACGCGGCCGCACTCTGATTCAGGACAGACCACGACGATCAAGGGGGCAGGCCCCATGAACACCACCACCGCAGCAGATCTCGAGGCCGGGCTACGCCGATGGGCCGCAGGGAGCTACCCAGACGAGGCCGCCGTCGAGCTCCTCATCCGGACCGGATGGACCCGACGCGCCGGCTTCATCAACGACTGCATCCACCCCCTCGAAGGCCGCGCCGGGTCATGGATTGACTGGGAACGTGTCGAACAGATCATCGTGGGAGAACGCGACAGTCCCGTCCTAGCCGCCTCCAGTGGTGAGCTGCGGGTGTTGCGCGTCGCGCACTCCCTGGCCTACGGACTACTCGCCGGCACAGTCACCGGGCTTGACCGGGCACACCTCGACCTTGTCCTCGCTGCCATCGCCCACGCCGGCGGCTCCCACCAGCACAACGGACCTTTGACCCCGGACCCTGACGGGCGCTGGACCAACCCCGAGACCAGCCAGCGCATGAGCTTGCCCGTACTCGGGTCCGTCCACCCCTGGCAGGTCAACCAGACACGCCCAAGCTGACCGACCGCGGCAACACCGACGGGCCCCAGACACCTGAGGCGAGCCACCGTCTCGGGGTGCGCGGGAGACCCTGAGGGATGGCACACATGCCCGTGAACGTGCGCCCTTCCGCCCGGAGGGGGCGAGTCCGGAGGCGCCCTCTCTCACGGATCACCCACATAATGCCGATGTGCGGACGTGCAGGCGGAGATTGAACAGCCGCGTCAGGCGCCGGTGAAGTACTGCCGCAACCGTCGGTGTCGATGCTTGAAGAAGGAGTCCACTGCGCGCGCCAGGAGCGCAGCCAGGTCAGGTAGAGGCAGCCGAGGCTGCAGCGTCACGCGGTCATGTACCTGCGTGCCGTCAGCGACGGGCGTCAACGTCCGCTCGTGCTCCCAGCGCCGCATGCTCAGCATGGTGGAGCGTTCCAAGAACCGGACGCCCGGCTCGAGTTCGACAATGGTCAGGTGGTCGAAGTCAAATGGGACGAGGCCGAATAACCGGAGCCAGGCCCGCCCGATAGGTCGCCCAAGCGGGAAAGTCTCCACGGTGAGCCCCGCGGCGCGGCGCGGCATGCTCATCGTCATCCAAGGCCGCATCTCGTGGTTGATGCCCTCTGGGCTGACGACCCGTCTCCATACCGTTGCCGCAGCCGCCGGTACTTCTACCTGGTTCTCGACGGTTATCGCCACCACCGCTCCTTATAGGCCGCCTCATCCTTGGCCTCACCGTTGCACACAGCCGCTGGGCCTTCGCCTACATCGTTGCCGGCTTGCCTCTCGCGGCACTGGGGCTGCTCGTCGTCGTCGGCCGCCTCTGCTCACGGGACTGTAGGACGCGCTCACACGATGGCTCCAGCCAGAGCTCGTATCCGGGTTGCAAATGCCGATCTAACGCCATGGTGGCGCAGGGGAAGGTTTGGTCTATCATCTGAGCATGCGCTCAGATGACACGGTGATTGGACTTGATGGCTGCTCGGTCCAGTGCGTCCATCCCGAGAAGGTACAGCTCGTGCTGGACGCCACGCTGCCTATGGACGACTTGGCCCGGGCGGCTGCCATGTTCAAGTTGCTCGGCGACCCCACGCGGGCGCGATTGATGTTCGCCCTCCTGGAGGCGGGCGAACTGTGCGTCTGCGATCTGGCCGCCGCGACCGGAACCCAACAGGCAACGGTGTCGCAGTCCCTACGGATGTTGCGCGCGTCCGGTGTCGTCACCGGCCGCAGGCACGGACGTCTTGTCTTCTACCGGCTCGCGGACGCCCACGTGCGGATGCTGCTCGACTTGACCCGCGAACACATCGCCCATGACGTCAACGACGCACGTCGCCTCGCCACCGTTCCCGCCAAGGTGCGCCCATGAGCGGCAACCACGGGCACGCAGGCGGAGCGCACAGGTGGCGGCTGCGCCTAGCGTTCGTCCTCGTCGCGGGTTACTTCGTCGTTGAGCTCGTCGCAGGGTTGATCTCGGGCTCCCTGGCGTTGCTGTCCGACGCCGGCCACATGGCCGCTGACGTCGTGGCCCTGGGTGCAGCCCTGGTAGCGACTCGCATCGCTACGCGACCGGACAGCACCGGCCGGAGAACGTTCGGCTCGTACCGCGCCGAAGTCTTCGCGTCCGGGCTGGCCGTCCTGCTGATGCTCGGCGTCTCGGTCTACATCACCGTCGAGGCCATCGGGCGCATCGGCGACGACGCTGAGATCGCGTCCGGACCCATGCTGGTCGTGGGCGCTATCGGACTGCTGATCAACCTCATCGCGCTCTTCTTGCTTCGCGGAGGAGCTAGCGAGAGCCTCAACGTCAAGGGCGCCTACCTGGAGGTGGTCGCTGACACCGTCGGATCGATCGGCGTCATCGTCGCCGGGGTCATGGTGGCTGCCACCGGCAATGCGTGGTGGGACACCGGGATAGCCCTGGCCATCGCGGTCTTCGTCGCTGTGCGTGCCGTCATGTTGGGCCGGGAAGTCCTGACGGTCCTCGGTCAACACGCCCCTGCAGACATGGCCCCCGACGACGTCGAGCAAGCGCTCGCGGCCGTTCCTGGTGTCACCAACGTCCACGACCTGCACGTGTGGACCCTGACGTCCGGGATGAACGTGGCCACAGCCCACCTCATGACCAACCGCGACGCTGACGCACACGCCGTCCTAGATGGCGCCCGGACTGTCATGCGCACCAACTTCGGCGTCGAACACGCCACCCTGCAGGTCGAACCCGACACTCACACCGGATGCAAGGAGGTCACCTGGTGACCACCTGGACCACCCTGGCGACGCCAGCCCGCCGCGCGACCTTGATGCGGCGTGCGCAACTGCTCGCGGCCGCGTCCGTCGCCTACAACACGGTCGAAGCCGTCATCGCGATCACGGCCGGGAACCTCGCCGGATCCTCCGCGCTCGTCGGGTTCGGCCTGGACTCGATCGTTGAGGTCTCCTCCGGGCTGGTGATCCTGTGGCAGTTCCGCCACCCCATGCCCGAGAGCAGAGAACGCACCTCACAACGCCTCATCGCGATCTCGTTCTTCGCTCTGGCCGCCTACCTCACCGTCGAGGCCGGGCACGCCCTGCTCACCGGAGCCCAGCCAGACAGCAGCCTCATCGGCATCGGCTTGGCTATCGCCTCGTTGGCCGTCATGCCGTTCCTCAGCGTGTGGCAGCGACGCACCGGTCGCGAGCTCGGCTCCGGAGCCGTTGAAGGAGACGGCACGCAGACCCTGCTGTGCACCTACCTGTCCGCGGTGCTCCTGGTCGGCCTGTTTCTCAACGCGTCCCTCGGCTGGACCTGGGCCGACCCGGTAGCTGCGCTGATCATCGCCGCGGTCGCTGCCCGGGAGGGTTGGGAGAACTGGCAAGGAGACGACTGCTGCACCCCAGCTGCCCTCTCCGTCGCGCGAGAGGGGTCAGCCGCCGCCACCGGTTGCACTGAGGATGCCTGTTGCGACGCCGCACCGTCCGAGGACAGCCAGCAGGCGACAGGGAAGTCAGTGCGCGCCTCGCTGACACTCGCGCAACGCGAGGATCGGCCGTGAGCCGCCGGATGCCCGCTGTCGTCCGGACGGCGTTCGACGCGGAACTGAGCGCGGCGCGGACGTCGACGACAAGCGAGCAGCGTTGGGCTGCGCTGGAGCGGGCCCACATCCTCTCCCAGCCGTGGCCGTGGCCGCACACGCTCGCGCATGGAGTGATGCTTCGGGTCGCTTTGAGGGAGGGCGACCGGCACGAAGCGATAGGACAGGTCGTCCGACTCCTGGTCGCCGCTCCAGGATCCGCCCTCGGGCGCTACCCCGAGGGCAACACCGGCCGGGCGACCGTCTCGCTGATGCAACCAATGCCCGTCCCAGCCGACCTCGCCGAGATCCTCGCCGACCGCTGACCAATCACCCCGTGCCCCCGGGCGGAACCTGAACCCACTCTCACCCGTTCGCTGAACCGAACCCATGCCCCTTTCGCCCTGCCTTGGAGATGTCCCTCATGAAGGCCCCGAAGACAAGCCCCGTGAAACGCAACGTCATCGTCTCGTCACTCGTCATAGCGGCATTCGTCGCGCTCGTCACTGCTGCCCTGACCCTTGGTGCCAAGACGGCCAACCCCTCTGACCGTGCCGACGCTGCCGCGACCGGGACGGCGACCGGCAAACTCGTGCGCGACGACAGCCACCGTCTCGGAGCGGCAGGAACAGGCAAAGTCGTCCTCGTCGAGTTCCTGGACTTCGAGTGCGAGGCGTGCCGTGCGGCCTATCCCCTCGTGGAGGAGATGCGGGCTACCTACGCAGGCAAGGTCGACTTCGTCGTGCGCTACTTCCCCATTGACAGCCACGCCAACGCGGTCAACTCTGCGGTCGCCGTGGAAGCCGCCGCCCAGCAGGGCAAGTTCGAGGAGATGTACAAGCGCATGTACGACACCCAGGCCACGTGGGGTGAGCAGCAGGAGTCCAAGGCCCCCGTGTTCCGCGGCTTCGCGGACGAACTGGGTCTCGACATGGCGGCCTACGACAAGGCCGTTGCCGACAAGGCGACTCTGGAAAGGGTGGAGCGGGACCGGCAGGACGGTCTCGACCTCGGCGTCCAGGGAACGCCCACCTTCTTCCTGAACGGCAAGAAGCTCGAACCGACGTCGACGCAGGACTTCCGCGACAAGATCGACGCCGCGCTCAATGGCTGAGACCCTGCAGGCCCGATCGCCCGTTCAGACAGAAGCAGGAACCCAAGCGGGACGGGGCACGGCATGGTCGTTCGTGCTCGCCGGCATCGTCGGACTGGCGGCGGCGTTCACCCTCCTCGTCGAGAAGATCGCCCTGCTCAAGGACTCGTCCTACGTCCCCTCCTGCAGCATCAACCCGGTGCTGTCCTGCGGCTCGGTCATGAACACCGACCAAGCCGAAGCCTTCGGGTTCCCCAACCCCATCCTCGGCGTCGCCGGTTTCACAGGCCTCCTGACCATCGGCGTGATCCTGCTGACCCGGCTTACCCTGCCGAGGTGGTTCTGGTGGGGTATCCAGGCCGGGACCACCTTCGGGGTCGTGTTCGTGCACTGGCTCATCTTCCAGAGCCTTTATCGCATCGAGGCGCTGTGTCCCTACTGCATGGTCGTGTGGGTCACAGCCATCACCGCGTTCGTGGCGGCAACCACTCAGAACGTCACGAGCGGCCGACTCGGACTCCCACGGCGGGCGGAGGCCATCGGGTCCTATGCCCCCAGCTTGGTGATTGTTTGGCTCGTACTCATCGCCGGACTGATCTTGGTCCAGTTCTGGGACTACTGGGTGACGCTGCTGAAGTGATCCAGCAGGCACCACCTCGCCTGGCGTCAACGCCTGCCGCGGCAGTGGCTCATGCGGCCCTGGGGGCGTACATGATGACCGCAACGCCGACGAGGCAGATGAGCGCGCCGGTGACGTCATAGCGGTCTGGCCTGAACCCGTCCAGCACCATCCCCCAAGCTAAGATCCGGCAACGAAAACGCCGCCGTACGCGGCCAGAATGCGACCGAAGTTCCCGTCGTCCTGCAGAGTGGCAACAAACCCATACAGGCCCAGTGCGATAACTCCGGCGCCGACCCAGATCCAACCCTTGTGTTCGCGAACTCCTTGCCAGACCAGCATGCCCCACCGATTTCCGAGAGCGCAGCGAGGGCGAACAAGAGCAAAGACTTCAGGACGGTCATATGCCAGAGTCTCGCAAATCGGCGCAGCCGATGAAGCGCATGGCATGCCGCGATCCATCTCCACTGCGTGCGGCGGGTTCGCCGGGCCGGCAGGGCGCTGGGGCAGCCGGGCCAAGCCCGCATTTACATGCCTAGGCTGTCGGGCATGAGCTCCACCGCCGTCGAGACGCGCACGGCGACCGGACCGGTCGCCGTCGTCACCCTGAGTGCGCTGGCGGTGACCCTGGTCGCGGCCTCGCTCTCGGGAGTGATCGCACCGTTGGTGCTCGACGACCCGGGGCCGCTCGTGCGCTGGGGTCTGCCGCTGGCCCGCGTCGCCAGTGACCTTGCCTCTGCGATGACCCTGGGCCTGCTGCTGCTCGCTGCCTTCCTTGTGCCGGAGCGGCGCACCACGCAGCGACGACAGCAGGCCTGCCGGCTCGCCGCGGTCACCGGTCTCATCTGGTTCGTCGCCTCCGGGCTCGGCACCTTCCTCACCTTCGCCTCGCTCGCCGGCCTCCGGCTGGCAGACCCCGAGCTGGCGCGGCAGTTCCTCACCTTCGTCTGGTCTCTCGAGGCGACGCGGGTGCTGTCCATCACGACCGGGGCCGCCCTGGCCGTGACGATCGGCGCCCTGCTGGCACAGTCACGGGCCGCATACGCCTGGCTGGCCGCCCTGGCACTGGCCGGCATCGTTATCGTCGCGCTGACGGGACACAGCGCGGGCAGCGCGAGCCACGAGGACGCGGTCAACTCGCTCGGCGTGCACCTCGTCGCGGTCAGCGTTTGGGTCGGAGGCCTGCTCGCGCTCGCGGTGATGCAGCAGAGCATCGGGTCCGACCTCGGCGCCACCGTCTCGCGCTACTCGGTGCTCGCGGGGTGGGCCTACGCCGCCGTCGCCCTCACGGGGTTGCAGCAGGCGGTTATCCGCGTCGGCTCGATCGAGGGCATCGCCTCTGCTTACGGCGCCATGGTTGTCGCGAAGACGCTGATCCTCGTCGCGCTGGGGTTGATGGGCTGGCAGCAGCGGCGCCGGGTCATCGCCAGCATCGAGCGCGACGGCCGCGGCTTTGCCCGGCTGGTCCTCGTCGAGCTGGCCCTGATGGCGGCCGCGTTCGGGCTCGGGGCGGTCCTCAGCAGGACCCCTCCGCCGGTGCCCGACACCGAGCTCGCGGCCAGTGCGGTGCTCTCCCTCACCGGCTTCCCCGACCCGGGGCCGATGTCGGCGGCGGACTGGCTCACCGCGTGGCGCCCCAACTGGCTCATGGTCGCCATCGCCCTGGTGTCGATCGGTGTGTATGCCGCAGGCGTCCGTCGCCTGGCCCGTCGCGGTGACTCGTGGCCGGTCCACCGGACGGTGCTCTGGGCGCTGGGCTGGCTCGCCTTCGTCTGGGCGACCAGTGGCGCGCCGGACATCTGGGGCCGGGTCCAGTTCTCGGTGCACATGGTCATGCACATGGTCGTCGCCATGGTCGTGCCACTGTTGCTCGTCCCGGCGGCGCCGCTTACCCTCGCGCTGCGCGCCCTGCCCACGCGGCCCGACCGGACGTGGGGGCCGCGCGAGGTCATCCTCCAGGTCGTGCACTCGCGCGCCATGCGGGTGCTAGCCAACCCGGTCGTCGCGGCCGTGCTCTTCTTCGCCAGCCTCGCGGCGTTCTACTGGTCGCCGCTGTTCGAGCTCGCGCTCACCACGCACTCGGGCCACCTGCTCATGCTGGCCCACTTCTTTCTCACCGGGTACCTCTTCACGTGGGTGCTCATCGGCATCGACCCGGGGCCGCCGAAGTGGTCGCCGGCGATCCTGCTGTTCATCCTCTTCGCGACGATCACCTTCCACGCGTTCTTCGGGGTCGCCCTCACCGGCACGACGTTCGTCCTTGCGCCGGACTTCTTTGAGCAGGTCAACCTGCCGTGGGGGCCGCCGCTGCTCGCCGACCAGGAGCGGGCCGGCGAGATCGCGTGGGGCTTCGGTGAGGCGCCGACCCTCGTCCTCGCGATCCTCGTCGCGCGCCAGTGGTTCCGTCGCGACCGCCAAGAGACCGTCCGGCTCGACCGCCAGGCCGCCCGTGACGACGACGCCGCGCTGCGCGCCTACAACGAGCGGCTGGCGCAGCTCGGCCAGCGGAGCGGGGAGAACCTCTGATGCGGATCGCGGTCGTGCAGTCGCCTACGGCGATGACGAGACGATGCTCGAGCGGGTCGAACGGGTGTCCGCGCTGGTGTGCTCCATGGTTGATGGGACCGCAGGCGGCTTGCGGCCCGACTTCGTCGGACAACAGGCGGGTGGTCACAGTGCGGTCCCACCCCGAGCAGCAGGCGAACATGGGCGTCGCTCCGGCCAACTCCACCGAATTCAGGGCTGTCAAGAACAGGTCTTGGGACTCCGCGACCCGCGGCGCCACTTGGTCGTCGGAAGCGTGCACGCCCAACGGCCCAACCCTGCCCAGCGCCCACCCCAAACCGTCCGGCCCATCACTCATCGAGCTTGAATGAGACCACGGTTCACCCGTACCTCCGTAACGGATGTAAGCACAGCGCTAATCCGAACCACGCCGTCAGTTGAGGTCAGCTCAGCCCGGTACGGTGGCTACTTCTCACTTGACACGCTCAGTCCCGCTAGCCGGTCACGCGCAGCAACTCGTCGGTTTGTCGCTGCGGAATAGGCCGGCGCAGATTCGCAGAGCCTCGCTCATCGTCAGGTACGGCGCCCAGGTGTCGGCGAGCTGATCAACGGTCAGGCCGTATTTGATCGCGTAGGTCGCAGCCAGCATCACGTCCCCGGCGCCGTCGAGCGCGGCATGAACGCCCAGAACCCTGCCGGTGCCCGCGGCTACGACGAGCTTGAGGACACCGCGGGTGTCGCGGTTGACGAGGGCCCGTGGGATGTCCTGCGCGCCCAGGACCCGGCAAACGCAGTCGTACCCGGCGGCCAGAGCTTGCTCTTCTGTAAGCCCTGCGCTGGCCAGCTGTGGAGTCGTGAACGTCACCGCCGGCAGCCCCCGGTAGTCGACTGTGGTGGGCTGGCCCAGGGCTCCTGCAGCCGACGCGTGTCCGGTCTGAGCCGCCACGTACACGTGCTGCGCGGCGCCGGACACGTCGCCGGCGGCATGGACCCGCGGGTTGCTGGTGCGCTGATACCGGTCGACCGTGATGAATCCGCGGTCGTCGGTGCTGATCCCGGCGGCATCCAGCCCGAGGCCGTTGGTGTTCGCGCGCCGACCGGTCGCTATCAGCAGTCGGTGTCCGGTCACTTCGTGGCCGAGGTCGGTCCGGACCAGAACGTCGCCGTTGCCGGTGCGTTCCACAGCGACGGCACGCTCCTCGACGACGGTGATGCCATCGTCGGCGAAGACCTCACGGAGCACGTCGGCGACCTCTGGCTCGGCGTGTGGCGCCAATCGTCCGACAACCGTGACGCGCACACCCAAGTGGGCCCAGAGCTGAGCCTGCTCCAGACCGACGTACCCGCCGCCGACGACCACCATCGACCCGGGCAGGTTCTGCTGCTCCATCGCGGTCGTGCTGGTCAGCGGGTCGACCGTGTCCATGCCCCCCAAGTCCGGAACGTGCGCTGCCGAGCCTGTTGCGACGACGTAGGCTCGGGCGGCGACCCGCTCGCCGTCGACCTCCAGCGTCTCCTGGTCGATGAAGCGGGCGTGGCCGTACTTGACCCGGAAACCGTGGGCGTCTGCCACGTGGGTGTACTTGGCCTGCCGCAGTCGGTCGATCAGGTCATGCTTCTGCGCCATCAGTGCCGGCAGATCCACGAGTGCGGCACCGGTCGGGACGCTCGGGAAGGGGCTGACCATCGCCTGGTGCCGGCGGTCGGCGGCTGCGAGCAGGTTCTTGCTCGGGATGCAGCCGACGTTGAGGCACGTCCCGCCGAGGACGCCGTGCTCCACCAGCAGGACGGACTTCCCGCGTGATCTGGCCTCGATCCCGGCGGCCATCGCTGCGCCACCCGTACCGATCACGACCAGGTCCCACGTGCCCTCGTTGTCCATCACCAGACCGTAAAGGTTCCAGCGCACGGGAAGGTCAAGGTTGTAGGCTGCGGAGGTGCAAATCGGGGAGCTGGCCAAGCGCGCCGGTGTCACGACCAAGGCGCTGCGCTTCTACGAGCAGGCGGGGGTCCTTCCCCGACCCGCACGAACCGCGACGGGATACCGGGACTACGACGGGACTGCCCTTGCCCGGCTGGCTTTCGTGCGGGCCGCGCAAGCCGCCGGTCTCACTCTCGCGGAGATCCGCACCGTCATGGCAGTCCGTGAGGACCAAGGCCCACCGTGCCTGCATGTCACAGCGCTGCTCGATCGGCACGCAGCCACGCTCGACGAGCGCATCGCCGAACTCCAGGCGACCCGGGCGGAGGTCCGCCGGCTCCGGAACCGCGCTGCCACCCTCGACCCCTCGGCCTGCCTCGAGGACGGCGTCTGCCACATCATCCCGAGCGGCTAACGGTCATCGGCGGGACGCTCGCCGCCACGCCCACAGCGCGCACGCCCGGCAGATGTACACGCCCGGTGTCGACCCGAGCTCAGCGAGTCGGCGGCGCTGACGGCCGCAACAGCCACACGTCCCAACGGGTTCGACCACATTCCCAATGGTGCTGGCGCGCATAGCGGCTCCTCACTTGCCGCACAGCCTCCCACCAAGAGGACCCTCAGCACCACAATGGCCCGCGGACGTCGCCGGACAGGACGTATCCCAGCATCCTCCAGAAGCTCCGCGCTACCGGCGCACACCCGACACGTGGGCGTTCGCTATCTACAGCCACGACGCGTCGTTCACGTGCCCGACAACGCCGCGCTACCTGCTGGCCACGCCCGGCTCTGCCGTGCCCGGGGTGGGCCTACGTGCCCGCGCCGCCCCCGGCGGATCATTCGTGACGCCAGCAGGTGCGCCAGAGCAGAGTTCTTTGGGTCGGCGTGGTGGGCCGGCTTGTCTCGGGCGAAGCCGCGGGCGCATGTCCCGCCTGCGCCCGGTCGGCGTACCGCCAAGGGGTCAGAGGCCGAATGCGCCGCCCTCGATCAGGATGACGAGGCCAAGAACGATGAGGACGAGCGGGAACAAGATGTGCTCCCAACGCTCCAGCACCTCTGCGATCGGCCTGCGGGTGGCCACGAATTTGGCGGCCAGGACGAGAACGACTACCAGGGCCAAGAACACGACGCAATAGGCGACGAGGGCGCCGGCGCCGACGGTGAGGAAGACCGGCACGTAAACCCCGATGTTGTCTCCACCGTTGGCGAAGGTGACTGCGGCCACGGTGAGGGCGCTGATCGGCGTGTCCGCGACGCTGTCGTCGTCGTCCGCGTTGCGCCACACCTGCCACGCGGCGTAGCCCCCCAGCAGGAGTGGGATGAGGCCGAAGTACGGGATGGCGCCGTCAGGAAGGAACAGTCCCGCTCCGAAGGTCACCGCGAGTGAGGCCAGGAGGATGCCACCGAAACCGAGGTACTGCCCGACGACGATCTTGGTGGTGGTACCCCGTTGGCGGGCTCCGCGTGCGAAGAACAGGGACAGAACAATGACGTCGTCGATGTTCGTGACCAAGAACAGGCCAATCGCCTGCAACGCGGAGGTGATCAAGGCCGTGTCTCCTTCGTTTGTTCGGCGTTGACGCTCTTGGCTGTTTCGTAGCCAGAGGACTGTTCGTGCTCGCTGGTTGCGACGGCAAGGCCCGGGTCGCCGGCGAACGGCAGGTTGGTCGTCATGCAATGCCTGTCATGACTGGCGGGTGGTCCTCCATCGGCTTCGGGGTACTCGTCGTCAGTTCGCGGCGAATGTGCAGCAGGGCGATCACGGAGAAGCCGGTGCTGAGGAAGGTGTCGGCGAGGTTGAAGGTGGGCCACCAGCCGGTGTGCAGGTAGTCGGTCACCACGCCGTCGCGGGAGCGGTCGACAACGTTGGCGACCGCCCCGCCGATCACGGAGCCGCCGGCGATCCTTTCGACCCACCCTGCCTGGGGCGCCCTGTTCCAGGCATACCCCATGAGCGCTACGGCGATGGCCGCAGTGACGGCCACGACTACCCCTGCGGGCAGCGTGTTGCCCATGCTGAAGGCCACGCCGGAGTTGTAGGCCAGCTGCAGCTGCAGTAGTCCGAGGTCGACCGAGGAGTCGGCGAGCCGAACCTCGGATGTTGCCTTGGCGGTCAAGTCGATCGCGCCCACCGTCACCGCCGCGAGCAGGACCGATGTGCGTCCGGAGCGGGCTCGCGTCTCGGCCCTGCCGGACCCACGGCTCACCTCGCCGTGGCTTCCGCCGTCACCGCGGCCGCCGAGGGCGTGGCCGCGGGTGCGGGAGGAAGCGGCCGGACGCGTCCGGCGCGTACCCCGTTGCCGATCACGAAGATCTCGGCGATCTCGTGAACCAGCACCACGGCGGCAAGGCCGAGCACGCCAAGGGCGGCGAGCGGGATCAGGATGGCGATCAGGCCCAAGGAGAGGCCAACGTTTTGCAGCATGATCGACCTGGCGCGGCGCGCGTGGGTCAGGGTGTGCGGCAGGTGGCGCAGGTCCTCACCCATGAGGGCTACGTCGGCGGTCTCGATGGCGACGTCGCTTCCCATGGCGCCCATGGCGATTCCGACGTCGGCGGTGGCCAAGGCGGGGGCGTCGTTGACTCCGTCACCGACCATCGCGGTCGGGGTGCTCTCACGGAGCCGGCGGATGATGGTCGACTTGTCCTCGGGGCGGAGGTCGGCGTGGACATCAGTGATGCCGGCCTGGGCGGCCAAGGCGGCGGCGGTGCATGCGTTGTCGCCGGTGAGCATCGCGACCTGGTAGCCGCTGGCACGAAGCCGGGCGACCACCTCGGCGGCCTCGGGGCGCAGGTCATCGCGGACCGCGACGGCCCCGATCACGACTCCGTCGTACTCGACCAGCACGGCAGTGGCGCCCGCTTCCTGCATGGCAGTGACGGGCCCGGCGAGCTCACCGGCGGGGATCCAGTCGGGCCGCCCCAGGCGGGCCGGCCGGCCGTCGATCGTGCCGGTCAGACCTGCGCCGGTGACCGCCTCGACGTCCTGGGCATCGCGGTGGTCGGTGACGGCGGCCAAAATCGCGCGGGCCAGGGGGTGCTCACTGCGGGACTCCAAGGCGGCCGCGATGTCGAGGACGTGCTCTCGGGTCCGGCCGGGAACAGTGGCGACCTCGACGACAGCGGGTTCGTTGCGGGTCAGGGTGCCGGTCTTGTCCAGGGCGACGGCACGGATCCGGCCCAGCGCCTCCAGAGCGGCGCCCCCCTTGACCAGGGCGCCGATGCGGCTGGCGGCACCGATGGCGGCGACGACGGTGACCGGCACGGAAATCGCCAGCGCACACGGGGAGGCGGCGACCAGGACCACCAGGGCCCGTTCGATCCAAGTCGCGGGATCGCCGAGCAGACTGCCGGCGATCGCGATGACGGCGGCGAGGACCATGATTCCGGGCACCAAGGGTTTGGCGATGCGATCGGCCAGCCGCTGGGCGTCGCCCTTGCGGGACTGCTCGGCCTCGACGATGTTGACGATGCGCGCCAGGGAGTTGTCCTCGGCGGTGGCGGTGACCTCGACCTCGAGGGCCCCGGTGCCGTTAATGGAACCGGCGTAGACGGTGTCCCCGACGCCCGCTTCGACCGGTACGGACTCGCCGGTGAGGGCGGAGACGTCCAGGGCGGTGCGGCCGGTGCGGATGACGCCGTCAGTGGCGACGCGCTCACCTGGCCGGACCAGGAGCACGTCTCCGATCGAGAGCCCCGCGGGGGCCACGGTGACCTGGGCGCCGTCGCGGAGGATGGTGGCCTCGGCCGGGACCAGGGACAGCAGCGCGCGCAGGCCGCGGCGGGTGCGGGCTACGGCGTATTCCTCCAGGCCCTCGCTGATGGAGTAGAGGAAGGCCAGCATGGCAGCCTCGGCGACCTCGCCGAGGATGACCGCGCCGACGGCGGCGATCGTCATCAGGGTGCCGACGCCAATCTTGCCCCTGGCCAGCCGCTTCAGCGTGCTCGGCACGAACGTCCAGGCCCCCAGCGCTAGCGCGATGGCGTTCAGGCCGGTCACCACGCCCCGGGAGGCGTCGTTGAGGTCGGCAAGGAATCCCGCGAGCAGGAAGAGTCCGGCGAGGGCGGCGAACCGCAGCTCGGTGACCTCCCACAACCGGTCCGGCTCGTGCTCCTCCAGCTCGTCGTCGTTGCGGGGCTCGTCGTGTTCGCAGCCGCAGGCGTCCGTCACGGTGCTACTTCCTTGGTGGCAGTGGGGGTGGGCTCGGGGTGAGTGTCGGCGGGGCCGTAGGTGGAGCACAGCTCGACGGCCTCGCCGGTCAGGGCGAGCAGCTGCTCGGCCGCGCCGATGAGGTCCATCAGCTCGGGGTGGGCGATGGCGTAGAACATCTGCCGCCCCTCGGGCCGACCGACGATCAGACCGCAGTCACGTAGGCACGCCAGATGGCCCGACACGGTGCCTTGGGCCAGATCGAGGGCCTTGGTGAGGTCCACCACCCGACGCTCCCCCTGGGCGAGCTGCCGAACGATCGCCAACCGGTTGCGATCCGCGAGGCCGTGGAACAGGGCAGCGCCGCGCCGCAGCCCAAGGTCTACCGCAGCCGTTTCTTGCGCCGTTGTCATCGCCATGTCCCGATGATAGCGTGAGGTCCATTGATCGTCCAACCCAATGGCGGGGGTGCTTGAGGAGGGTCCCCAGGGCGAATGCGAGGGATCAGCGACGTCATCGAGGAAGACTCAAGCGCCTTGCGGATAAGCGCCACCGGGCCCGCCCCGGTCGGTCTCGCCGTCGTCTTCTTGGCCCTCGCCGCCTTTGATCTCACCGCCCTGAAGGTGATCGGCGTGGGCCTCACCCTCGCCGTCGCCCTCGACGCCACAATCGTCCGCACCCTGCTCGTCCCCGCGATCATGCGGCTGGCCGGCGAAGCCAAGTGGTGGGCCCCGCGCCGCTACGGCGCCGTCACAAAAGGTTGGGACTCACCGAGCAACTCCTCAAGACACGGAACGGAGAAGCATCATGCTGGTGATCTGCATGCGCACCCGCGGAGCGCTCGGTGACCCGTACGGACGGACTGCGACTGCTTCGCCCGCCAGCCGACCGACCGCTCTGGTTCGTTTGCGACAATCTCAGCCATGACCCAGACCGACGCCTTGTCGAACCGCAGAGACGAGCTCGAGTTGCCCGCTTACAGCGAGCCCGCTGCGGCATCGTTGCCCCTCGTCCCTTCGGGGGCGTGCGCATGACTCGTCACACCACTCGGTATGCCGTGATCCGCGCTGGCATTGCCCTCGCCTCGTGCGTTGCTCTGCTAACCATTGGAGGCTGCTCGTCGGATCCCAACTCCATCGCTGAGCAGGCCAAGCGGGGCGACCAGAAGGGCTACATTGCCGGCAACGGTGCGATCGAGCAGATCCCGGTCGCCAAGCGGTTGAAGCCCATCACGCTCGAGGGCACGACCCTCGACGGCACGGAGTGGTCGAGCACGTCCGCCCGCGGCAAGGACATCGTCGTCATCAACCTCTGGGGCTCGTGGTGCCCACCCTGCATCGAGGAGGTTCCCGACCTCGAGAAGGTCTGGACCGAGGTCCAGGCAGCCAAGAAGCCGGTGCAGTTCATGGGCATCGACTTCCGTGAGTCCCCCGAGCGCGGTCGGGCGTTTGTGGCGACGCAGAACATGACCTACCCGAGCCTGAGCGACGAGTCTGGCGTCCTCATCCTGGCCTTCGGCCGTCAGGCACCGACGAGCCCGCCCTCCACGCTCATCCTCGACCGTGACGGGCGGGTTGCCGCTCGTGCCAGCGGTGTCGTGTCGGCCGCGACGCTTCGGGGCCTGATCGACGACGTGCTGAAGTCCTGACCCCGTGACCGACACCATCGCCTCCGGTGCCCTACCCATCGCCGTCCTCATCGCGGCCCTCGCCGGGCTCGTGTCCTTCGCGTCGCCGTGCGTGCTGCCGCTCGTCCCCGGCTTCCTCGGCTACGTCACCGGGCTGAGCGAGACGGCGCTGGAGCACCGTTCACGCGGCCGGATGGTCTTGGGTGCCGTGCTCTTCGTCCTCGGGTTCGCGGCAGTGTTCGTCCTCGGGTCGATCTTCGTCGCCACCGTCGGCCGTTCGCTGACGGTGCACCGTGAGCTGCTCATGCGGGTCGGGGGCGTGTTCATCATCCTCATGGGCCTGGTTTTCCTTGGGCTCGGCGCCGGCGCAGGTTCACAGCGTCGGCTCGCCCCGTCGTGGCGCCCGCGGACCGGGCTCCTCGGGGCACCGATGGTCGGGGCCGTCTTCGGTCTTGGCTGGGCGCCCTGCACCGGCCCCACCCTCGCCGCCGTCATGACCCTTTCAGCCTCGACCACGAACCCGAGCACCGGTCGCGCGGTCACTCTCGCCACGGCATACGCCCTTGGGCTGGGTCTGCCCTTCATCCTCGCGGCAGCCGGGATCGAACGCTTCGGCCGCGTCTCCGGCTGGGTCCGACAGCACCACCGCGCCGTCCAGTACGTCGGCGGCGGGCTGCTCATCGTCGTCGGGCTGCTGCTCCTCACCGGAGTCTGGGAAGACCTCACCCGCTGGCTTCAGGCGGAGCTCGTCTCCGGCTTCAAGGTGGCGATCTGATGAGCCTCTCGACCCAGCCGAGCGACCCCCGGCGCGACGAGGGTATCGCCCAGCCGACGCTCGGCACGCTCGGGCTGCTGCGGTTCGCGTGGCGCCAGCTGACCTCGATGCGCACGGCCCTCTTCCTGCTGCTGCTCCTCGCGGTCGCTGCCCTGCCCGGCTCGATCTTCCCGCAGCGCTCCATCGACGCCGTGCGCACGGTGGACTGGATGGCTCGGCACGAGACGGCTGGGCCGATCCTTGACAGCCTCGGGTTCTTCGAGGTCTACGCCTCACCGTGGTTCGCCGCCATCTACCTGCTGCTCCTCGTCTCACTCGTCGGCTGCGTCCTGCCGCGTTCCAAGATCCACTGGAAGGCCATGCGCTCGCAGCCACCGCGCGCGCCGAAACGGCTGGAGCGACTGGCTGCCCACAACTCGGTGACCGTTGACGGGTCTCCCGACGCTGTGCTGGGCGACGTCCGGGCAGCGCTCAGGTCCAGCCGCTTCCGCACCCACTCGCACGACAACTTCACGGTCTCCGCGGAGAAGGGCTACCTCAAGGAGACGGGCAACCTCTTCTTCCACCTCGCGCTCATCGGCGTCATCCTCGGCATGGCCTGGGGAAACCTGCTCGGGTGGAAGGGTGACGTCATCATCCCGGTGGGGCAGACGTTCGCCAACACTGCGGCGCGCTTTGACACCCTCAGCCCGGGGCCGCTCGTGGACACTGCCGACTTCGAGCCCTTCGCGATGAAGCTCACCCGCTTCGACGCCGAGTTCGAGACCGACGTCCAAGGCCAAGGGCAGTTCGGGTCGCCACGGGACTTCACGGCATACGTCGATTTCACCAAGGAACCCGGCGCGAAGGTCGAGAAGAAGGTCATCCGGGTCAACGGGCCTCTCGAGACCGGCGGCGGGACCGCGTTCCTGCTCGGCAACGGCTATGCGCCGCGCCTCACCGTGAAGAATGCCGAAGGCGAGGTCACCTATTCGGAGGTGACACCGTTCCTGGCACAGGACAACCTTTACACGTCCGTCGGTGCCGTCAAGGTCGCCGGCGCGGGTGCCGTGGGCAAGCAGCTCGGGTTCGCCGGGCTCTTCCTGCCCACGGCCGTCCTCGACGAGCAGGGGCCGCGCTCGATCTTCCCGGATGCGCTCGAGCCGGCTCTCGCCCTGACGGCCTTCGAAGGGACCCTGTTCCCCGGCGGTCGCCCGCAGTCGGTCTACTCACTCGACACCGCCGAGATGACTCAGCTCAAGAACAAGGCGGGCACCGGCCTCCTCCGGATCTGGCTCACGCCGGGCCAGACCTACACGTTGCCCGGCGGTCAGGGCACCATCACCTTCGACGGGCTCGAGCGGTTCGCCGGCATCTCCATCCGCAGCGACCCGGGCAAGGAGTTCACCTTGGCGTCCTCGCTCGTGGCGCTGGTGGGACTGCTCCTGTCGCTGACGATCCGGCGGCGTCGGGTCTTCGTGCGGGTGGCGCCGGCCCCGGACGAGGGACGTACCGTAGTGAGCATCGGCGGACTGGCCAAGGACGACGACGAGGGCATGGGCGAGCAGCTCGAGGACGTCCTCACCCGACTGAAGGAACGACGCACGTGACCAACGAGACCCTGGCGAACTATGCCAACCTCAGCCTCTACTCCGCCATGGCGGTGCTCACCTTCT
This sequence comes from Knoellia aerolata DSM 18566, assembly GCF_000768695.1. GTDB lineage: Bacteria > Actinomycetota > Actinomycetes > Actinomycetales > Dermatophilaceae > Knoellia > Knoellia aerolata. The sequence continues at coordinate 18,664 of NZ_AVPL01000026.1, read as the reverse complement.
CGATGCTCGGGTATGCCGGCTACCTCGCCGGGCTGCTCCCGGCGCGTGACGACCGGGCCGAGCCCGCGGACGCGGTCGACCGCGAGCTCGTCGCCGCGGGTGGTGGCACGGTGTCCGGCGATGCGTCGCCGCATGGGGCCGGGGCTGCGCCCGCGACCGAGTCCGACGTGCCGCTGCGGGCCCGCAAGGCCGGAGGGATCGCCGAGACACTCGCCATCCTGGGCACGCTCATGCTGCTGACCTCGGCCGTTCTGCGTGGTGCGTCGGTGGAGCGCTGGCCTCTGGGTAACATGTTCGAGTTCGGCGTCGCCTCAGCCCTGTTCACAATGGCGGTCTTCCTCGTGTGGGGTCTGCGACGCGACCTGCGCTGGCTCGGGGTCTTCGTGGTCGCCCCGGTGCTCATCCTGCTCGGGCTCGCCAACACGATCTGGTACACCGAGGCGGCCGAGCTCATGCCGTCGCTCAAGAGCATCTGGCTCGTCATCCACGTCACCGTCGCCACCATCTCGGTCGGGCTGTTCGCCGTCGGGTTCGTCGTCGCGCTCCTCTACCTGGCCAAGGACCATTTCGGTGAGCGTCGCGGTCTGCTGCGCGTACTGCCCGACTCGCGCACCCTTGAGCGCCTCAGCTACGGGCTGCACATCGTCGCGTTCCCGCTGTGGACGTTCACCCTCATCGCCGGCGCCATCTGGGCCCGGCAGGCCTGGGGCTCCTACTGGAACTGGGACCCCAAGGAGGTGTGGACGTTCATCATCTGGGTCGTCTACGCGGCCTACATGCATGCCCGGGTGACGCGCGGATGGCGACGTCAGTCGGCGACGTGGATCGCGGTCGCGGGCTTTGTTTGCATCATCGTCAACTACTCCATTGTCAACATGTACTTCGTTGGCATGCACTCCTACTCGGGCCTCTGACATGGCCATGGTGCGCTCCCTCATTGTGAGGACCCCGGTCTTCGTTGGGTGCCCGTGATCCGGATAGGTGTTCCGCTCAGGTTCCTAACGACTTGGGGATGTAGGACACGCACGCGCGCGACGAGCAAGCCGCCGCAGTGGGACTACTGGCAATCAGCCGTTGTATTGGCGCATCTCCTGCCGTACCAGCCACGCGCCCAATCTTCGAGAGCGCGGCCGGAGCGAACAACAGCTAAGACTTCACGACGACCACCTGCAGAGTCTGCCAACTGGCGAATGCGGCGTCGTGGTCAGTCAGGGCCCCCGATTGCCTGGCGCGACTCCTCTGTGTGAACCACGCGCGAGTGCCCTCGCGTGCGTCTAGGGATGCAGCAGGCCCTGGCAGGGATGAACCAGCCGTCGTGGCGGGCTGTTGCGAGGTCGTAAGCGCCGGCTGCGGGCCAGGACCGGTAGCAGGAGGCCGGTCGCGATGATCGCGATCTCAAGTGCGCCGCCGATCTGCACGGCTGGGGTGATCGTCGTCGACAGGGGCAGTGATGCGCTCAGGACCTCCGTGGTGAAGTGACCACCACGGACGACGAGCCGTCCGTCCGGCCGGATCAGGGCGCTGACTCCGACGGTGGACACGTGAGCCACGGAACGGCCGAGTTCCACCGCCCTCAGGCGTGACATCGCGAGCTGCTGCACGCTTTCATCGGTACGGCCGAAGGTGGCGTTGTTGGTGGGGACGAACAGGAGCTGCGCACCTTGTTTCACTGCCGTGCGCAAATGGTCATCGAACGCGACCTCGAAACAGATCGCCACCCCGAGGCGCACTGGACCGGCGTCGACGATGTGGGCACCGTTGCCCGCGGCAAAGTCGGTACGAACCAGGTCGACGGTGCGCGTGATGGCCCGAAAGAAGGATCGATACGGGACGTACTCAGCGAAGGGGACCGGCCGGTGCTTGTCGTACCGGTCGACAACCCGGCCTGTCGGGCCCCAGACGAGCGTCGAGTTGGAGACCTTCGGTGCCGGTTCCGCTAGTACCGCCCCGACGACTACCGGTACACCCACCGCTGCTGCTGCCCTGGTGATCTCACGCTCGGCCGCCGCGTCCCGGATGGGGTCAATGTCGCTGGAGTTCTCCGGCCACAGCACGATGTCGGGCTTGGCACGTCGTCCCTCCTGGACCTCCCGAGCCAGCCGAAGCGTGCCATCGACGTGGTTGGCCAGGACCGCTCGGCGCTCAGCGTTGAACTCCAGGCCAGGTTCTGCGACATTGCCCTGCACGGCCGCGACGGACAAGCCATCGGAGCGCGCATCCTGCCCGAGTGCGAGAAGCGGGGCTCCGGCCGCTACCAGCGTTGCCGCGCCCACCAGCAGTGCAAACCCGGCACGGACGTGTCCGGGCCCGCCCCACCGATGAGGCCGCAGCTGCAGCATCGCTAATCCAGACAGGGCTGCCGCGGCGGCGACAACGAAGGTCACGAGCGGCGCGCCACCGAGCCACGCCCAGCCCAGGGCAGGGCTGTCCGCTTGGGAGAACGCCACGCGTCCCCACGGGAATCCACCAAAAGGCGTACTCCCCCTGGCAGCCTCTTGGGCGAGCCACAGCGGGGGGCACAGAAGGAGCTGGATCGACGGTGTCCGTACCCGGCGACCCAGGACAGCGACCGTCGCGCCGAATGCCGCAACGTATAGCGCCTGCAGAGCGGACAGGGCCAGCCATGGGACCGGGCCGACGTAGATTCCGGACCACGACAGATGAGGCACGAAGAAGCCCAGCCCGAAGACCAGGCCGAGAAGGCTCGCCAAGGCCACCCCTCGTCCGCGCAGGAGGAGGAACAGCACGGCCAAGCTGACCGGTGCCAAGGGCCACCAGCCCCGCCCTGGAAATGCCGCATCCAAACCGAGCCCGGCCGCCGCAGCGGCGGCGAACCGTAGCGTCATCGGCATAGCTTGCCGAACGACATTCTTGGTTGAGGGACCGTCCGACGCCTGCCGAAGGGCTGGGTCCGTCTGGAGTTGTCGGGGCTTGCGCACCCGCCAATACGTCGACGCTCCGCGCTCTCTGCGGTCGACCTCAAGCATCGAGTGCAGGATGTAGGAGAAGGCGAAAATGATCGTTAGCGGGCCGGATCAGGGAGTGCTCCAGTCGATCGAGAGACGTCCCGACGGGGCGGGGCGCCGGGCGGGCCGGGCGCTCCGTCGTGGCCGGCACCCGCTGGCGGAGTCAGCAACTAGGCATCGCTGCCGCCCTTGGTGCCGCGGCACCCTCACGAGTCGGTCCTCTCCGTCAGCAGTGTCGTCAGCTGTTCGCTTTCCACGGTCTGGGCCTTCTGGATCGCCGACGCCAAAGCCACGACTTCCGAGCGATCGGAGAGGGAGAGAATGGCGTCAGCCATCTCGACGCCGCCCTTGTGATGCTTGATCATGAGGGTCAGAAACAGCCGCTCGGCGGCGATCCCCGTGGCGGCGCGAAACTGCGCAAGCTCCTCGCCACTGGCCATGCCCGGCATCCTTCCGGGCGAGGGTGCTTCCGTGGGCGCCGATGGGGTTGCGCCATGCATCATGTCCGTCATCGGCTGTGATCCAGACGTGCCCATCCACGTCATGGCTGGGTGAGAACCAGTCTGCGGGAGTCCCCACTGGGTCAACCAGCCGTACATCTGCCCGGCTTGCTGCTGCTGTGTGGTGATGATGTCGTAGGAGATCGCCCGCAATGTCGGGTCAGAGGTCTTGTCCCGGATGATGAGGGCCATCTCGACCGCTTGGGCATGGTGGGCCTGCATGTCCCGGGCGAAACCAGCCTCGGCGCTGCGATCCCCGGGGTGGGCCCACGTGCGCGACGCCCCCCAGCCGATCATTCCTGACGCCAGCAGCGCGATCAACGCGAAGGCTGTCAGGACCATCGCACGTTCGAGCCGTCCCCATGGGCGCGGAGCCTCAGACCCAGCCGGTTGACCGGGTGCCTGACTGACTGGGGGCTCGCTCAGGGGTTCCGGCAAGTCGGAGGGCCCAGGACCGCTGCCGTCGCCAGGGCCGCGGGACGCCATCACGAGGTGGGCCCACCGTCCACGCCACCCGTGCAAGGCGCGCCCGGCTCGGGCGCCTGCTTGCCCTGTCGGAACTCACGGACGAACTCCGTCAGACGGGCATCGTCCGCCCCGGACAGGTGCAGCTGCTTACCCCAGGCAGACGCCACGAGGGGCGAGGGCAACCCCTCGTACGGGGACAGGACCATGTACGTGTCGGGAACCGACTCGCGCAGCTTTTCAACCTGCGCTGCGGGCAAGTCAGGGCTGTAGGTGATCCAGACCGCCCCGTGCTCCATTGAGTGCACCGCGTTCTCGTCGACCACGGGGGCGTCGTACATGCCACAGTTCAACCACACCGGCGCGTGCTCACCGCCAGCGGGAGGGGACTGTTCGTACGTAACGGGTTTCTCGGTGTGACCGGCTTCCGGCGTGAACGTCTGCACCGCGCCGAGGCTGGGGGTGTTCCGCTGGTCGAGAATCAGCGCCGTCGCAACCACCCCGACCACGAGCATCACACTCGAGACGGCGGCGCCCCAAAGCATCAACCGCTGCCGCCGCTCACGCCGGGCTTGCTGCTGGCGCAGATCCAACAACTTCTGCCGGCCGGGCCTAGCCTGCTTGCCGCCATCAGTCAGTGACACACCTATCTCCTTGCTCAACGAGGCCCTCCACCTACCTTTGGGGCTCACGCCAAGGGTAAAGGGCCAGTCCTGGTGAGCCGCGCAGCCCTCCAAGGTGTCCATGGCCGACATGTTGGCGCTGACGTCGGTTGGACCGTCTCGGCCGTCGGGAGCCCTCGTTACCGCAATGTGACATTCAGCGTCGCGGCGGTTACGTTGGTGCGCGTTTTTAGCCCCGCTCCGGAAGGCATGATCGTGCAACCCCCCCACCCAGCAGGCCGACGACGCGCGAACGGCCCGGTACGTCGGGTCCCGGGGCGCGCTCCGCGCGTGATGATCGCGTCCTGCGCCAAGGCTTTGGTGGCGGCCGGCCTCATCGGTGGGTCCATGGCGCTCCTGAGCTTGCCCGTGGGCCACGCCTCAGCCACCTTGCCGCTGCCGGACACTTCTACTGAGGCAGCCACCGAACGAGTTGCCCCCTCAGCTGCCTCACGCAGCGCCGGCCGCGCGTCCGCGGCAACCCGCGGGGCCGTGTCCGCACCCGCCAAGCCTGCGCGAATCGGCGCGACGCCGGTAGGAGTATCGGGGGTAAAGGCAGTTCCGAAGCCGAAGCCGAAGCCGAAGCCGAAGCCGACGCAGACGCCGAAGCCGAAGCCGGCGCAGCAGCCCATGCGGCCAAGAGCACAGGCGCCGGCGGTCAAACGCAAGACCTCCCCGCCCAAAGCCGAGCGGGTGGATAGCGTCTCACGACAGTGCCTCGGCCTAGGAGTACATAGGTCGGCGGCCCGCTTGTGCACAGCCGTCCAGCAACGATTCGGTCTGACGTCGATCGGCGGCTACCGCGCAGGGGCAGGCGAGCACGGAACTGGCCAAGCGTTGGACCTGATGGTGTCATCACGGAGCCAAGGCGACGCCGTCGCGGCCTTCATCAAAGCCAATGTTGCCTCGTACAACGTCGAGTACCTCATCTGGTACCAGCGATTCTGGGAGCCAGGAGGAACCTGGGATCCGATGGACGACCGCGGTTCCACCACGCAGAACCACAAGGACCACGTGCACGTCACCATCCAGTGACCCGTTGGGCAGCGTCATGGTGTCTCGCGTCATGGGGCCGCAGCAGATCCGCCGGTTAAGCCCAACAGTTCTCGGCATTCACTTGCTCGTCCAAGAGGTCGACCTGCCCACGCACCCACCTGAGTCGGCCCGTGCAGCGCCTCCCCCCCGGCGGCCCTCGGATGGGTCGTGACCACCGGCGAAAGTCGGCGCTTCGCCCTCCCCATCCCCGGCTCAGCTGGCTGGGTCAGCATCTCGACCCATGGTCGGTCTCGCGGGTGTGCAGGTCGCGCGACGCGACCGTGGCGTGCGGTGGTCGGCGTGCCGTGCGGTGGTCGGGGCCGACAGGCATGGGTCCGGACTGGGCCGGTAGCGTGACGGCCGTGTTACGGCGTCTGTTCTCCCCGCGCTGGATGGGTGCCCTAGCCCTCGCCCTGCTGTTTGCCGTCCTCGCCTACCAACTGGGTCACTGGCAATACGGTCGCCACGAGTTCAAGGTCGAGCGCAATGCGCTGCTCGACGCGCACTACCGCGCCGACCCGGTTCCGGTGACCGAGGTGCTGTCGGATCGACCTGTCGACCGGTCGAGTAAGGACTGGACGAAGGTCACCGCGACCGGGACGTATGCCGGCCGGCAAGTGCTCGTGCGCAACCGGCCCAACAACAACGTTTTTGGCTACGAGGTGCTGGCCGCGCTGACCCTCGCGGACGGACGGACCGTGGTCGTCGACCGTGGCTGGGTAAAGAACTCCGACTTGGGCGCCTCCGTCACCCCGGACGTCCCTCCCGTCCCCACCGGTGAAGTCACCGTCGTCGGCTGGGTCCGGCCCGGCGAGACGACCCAGCGCAAGTCGTTGCCGCAGGGCCAGGTCGCGAGCATCGCCGTCCCGGACGTCGAGAAGGCGTGGGGCACCCAGGTGCTCGACGGCTACGTCGTCCTCGACACCGAGCGCACCGCCGACGGCACCCCGCCGCGACCGGACCGTCTCCAGGACCCGGACCGCAGCCTCGGACCGCACCAGGCCTACGCCTTCCAGTGGTGGATGACGGTGCCACTCGGCCTGCTGCTCATCTGCCTCGGGATCCGCCGCGAACTGCGGGACGAGGACCCCGATCGGCCGGTCAAGCCGAAGAAGGTCCGCATCTGGGACGAGGAGGACTACTGATATGTAGGGGTGCCCTGAACCGACCCGGGTTCAACGGAGGGCGGGTTCTCCCGACAGTGGCTGCGGTCGGGAGGTGTTGTGACGGTAATAGTGCTCTTCGTACTCGGCGGGCGAGACGTATCCCAGGGCGGTCTGAAGTTGCTGTTCGCTGCTCGGTCATCCCCGCGGCTAAGTCGGTGCCAGATAGAACAGAAGGGACTCTAGGCCGCGTTTCCGCAGACCAGAGCCCCTTCGACTTCTTGTCGGGGTGACAGGACTCACCCACGCGTATTGTCGCTGCCATCAGCCATGCGCTCAAGAACGTCGGCGAGTCGACGGTCGTGTGTTATGGACGTGTGAAGGTAGATGGCACTGACCTTGGGATCAGCGTGGCCCATGCGCGCTTGAAGGGTCGCCTGGCTAGCGCCGGCGTCGGCTGCCAGCGTGTTTGCGGTGTGCCGGAGGTCGTGCCACACCATCCCTTCGTAGCCAATCGAGGCAGCCGCGGACTTGAAGGCGAAGAGAACCGTGTGGCGCGAGAGCGGCCCCCGTCCTTGCGGGTCCACACGAAGTCCCTCGCCTGCATGTGCGCACGCCTGGTGATGTGATCAGACAGGGCCTCAGTCACATGAAGAGGCATATGGACGGTACGGACGCCTCGGTCTGACTTGGGAGGCCCAATCACGAGTCGTGCCGGTGTGCCAAGGTACTGGGCGGTCTGGGAGACGCGCAGGACGCCCGCTTCGAGGTCTACGTCGACGCGTCGCAGGCCGGCCGCTTCCCCGATGCGCAACCCGCACCAGCCAGAGACAAGGGTGAGGGCGCGCCACTTCCCCGCCGCGTAGACGCCCCACTGGCGTGGTTGGAAGACGGTCGCCGTGACAGCGAGCGACACCGCGGTGGCGACTCCGGTCGCGACGAACACGAGGACCAGCCGTGAAGCAATCAGTGCGGCGCGGCGCTCTCCGGCGAGTAGCAGTCGGCGGTCGGCGGCGCGGGAGTCGAGGACCATGAAGACCCCCACCAGCGAAGCGAGTGACGCGACCGCGATGGGGGCCATGGTTCCCGCATGCATGAGAGCCGGGTCCACCAGGTTCACGCGCGAAACCCCGTCCTCCCTCAGCACGACGGGCGTCTGCCCGTGTGGGGTGACTGCGTCAGCCAGAAGGATGAAGACGGCTGGAACAGCAACCAGGAGGACCCACAGCACCGGAGTTCGGATCCAGTCGCGCCAGCCCATCCGCAACCCCGTAAGCAGCTGCGCGACCCATCCATGACCCCAGGCCCGACGTGCGTTACGGCCGGTGCCACCGCCCGCCACGACGACGAACGCCAGAAGGAGCGCCCCCACGACCCAGATCGCGGACCACGCGAGCTCGCACAGTCCGGCATGCCCTGCCGGAAGGTCCACGGTCCACAGGGACACGAAATGCGTGGGAAGAAAGCGGACGATCGGCGACTCAGTTCCGCTGAGGGGGGTCCGAAGAAGACGTCGAGAATCCAGATGAACATGAACAGGACCGAGCCGTTGACGGCGTTCGGCACGAATGCGCCCACCGCCGCACCCAAGCCGACGTAGACAAGGGCGAACAGCAGAGTGCCAACCGCCACCCTCCACACGTTTTCTCCGTCACCACGCGCGAACAACGCGACCAAACCGGCGGCACTGGCGAGACCAGCCAAGACGACCCCGGTGAGCAGGCGAGCGGCCCGGAGCTGACGCGCCGGCATACCTGCGGTCACCAACCGGGCGTCGGCTCTCCGGGCGCCAGAAACCTGGAAGTACATGGCGATGCCGGAGAGGAACGCCGCTGCCCAACCCGCGGTCACCGTTTCGATGGCCGGCCCGCCTCCCGCACCACCCAAGAGTCTGGCGGCGTTGGACAGTGCCGGCGCTGCGGCAAGAACGAACGTCACGGGCACCACGACGAGAAACAGAAGATTGGCCCCGTTGCGGCCGTAGTCGGCCAGGAACCTCCGGAGCAGGAACGGCGTCATCGCTGGTGTGTCCTGCCGTCCCGGACCTCCACGATCCGGTCGAAGCGTTCCTCGTCGGTGACGAAGTGGCTGATTATGAGGACTGACCGTCCGCGGGCGCGCCGGTCAGCGACGATCTCCCAGAACCGCAAGTAGGTGTCCCAGTCGAAGCCGGAGTACGGCTCATCGAGCAGCAGCACTTCCGGATCCGGCAACAACGCAAGAGCCAGATTGAGCTTCGCGAGGGTGCCCCCGGAGAGCTGGTCTGTGCGCGTCCTCGCATACCGTTCGAACCCCAGCGCAACGTAGAGCGTCCGGCGACTTTCACGCTCGGCCGTGAAGGTCATCCCGTAGGCCCGACCAAACAGTTCGAAGTGCTCGTCGCAGTTCAACCGCGGGTACACCACCGGCTGCTGGGGGCAGTACCCAACCTGGCCGACAGACGAGACCGTCCCGGCATCCGCGGCCAAGTCACCCACGAGGATGCGCATGAGGGTGGACTTGCCGGACCCGTTCTCACCGACCAGCCCCACGACCTCTCCAGCACCCAACGACAGACTGGCACCCGTCAGCACCGGTTGGGGTCTGCGTAGCCCTCGCCGCGGATACGTCTTCTCGAGACCGACCGCATCCAACACCGGGATTGGCTCGCCTCCAAGGCTGCCCGCGGAGGAAACCGTTTCCAGGGGCGCTGTCGCTGTCATCGTTCTCACCTCGCACCTTCCATACGACCGCTCGACTCGGTTGTCCGGTCACAACCACCATGCCGTCCGGCCATGAAGATCCCGCCAGTCGGACAGTGAAGATCCCCTGAAGACCGCTGTCAGGACCCGGTGTCAGGGTGCGGGTCCTCCCAGCCCAGGGGAGGCCTCCGTCCCGCCCGACACCATCGAGCTTGCCGCGTCGCGCCGACTGGCCGGCACTCACCCCTTGCAAGGAGCTGATGCCCCATGGGCGGACACCACGCGCGTCACGGAGAGGACGACTCCGCGTCAATGCGCCGCCTCGCAGTCGCCGTGATCGTGCCCATCGCCATTGCGACCCTCGCCGCACTGGTGTGGCTGTGGCCGTCCGACGGTGTGGCCAAGGCGGCCCAGGAGTCGGGGGGTGAGCAGCTCAACGGCCGGGTGATCTCTGCACAGGCCGAGCCGTGCCCGGAGGGCCAACCCGCCGGCGAGCGCTGCGGCACGCTGCGGGTGCGGCTGGGCCAGGGGGCCGACAGTGAGGTGGTCGAGACTCCTCTGCCCAGTGGTCCGGGCGCACCTCCGATCGCCGAGGGCGAGGACGTGGTCGTCCTGCGCTTCGCCACCCCCGAGGGCGCCGAGTATGCCGTTGTCGACCATCAGCGCGCCCGCCCGCTCTGGGTGCTCGCGATCGCCTTCACGCTCGCGCTGGCGTATGCCGGCTCGTCACTGCCCCTGCTCATCCTCATCGTCTCCAGCGACAACTCCCTCGGTGGCGCACTGACCGACCAGGTGATTGCGCAGGAGATCGCTCGCAGCGCCGTGGCCACCCTCGGACTGGTGGCAGCGGTGCCGATCATGACCCTCCTGGCCGCACTGACCCAGAAGCGCGTGCAGGAGCAGGTGCCCGCCGCCGCGACCGGCTAGGGCCGAAAGCGAGGAAGCCGGATGGTGAACGTCGCCCCCGGACCGGGGCCGGGGCTCGCCGCAGACAAGCCTCCACCGTGGGCTTCGACGAGCGCCCGGCTGTGGATCAGGCCGCTGCCGCTGAGCGCCTGACCGCGGGCCCTGATCGGTGCGAGGGTGCCTGTTCCCCGAGCGTCCCCGGAGGGGCATCTTCAGCGAACCTTCACGGAAATGCGACTGCGCGACATGGGTCGGGCGAGGAGGGTTGTGTCATCGGCCCGCGGCACCAAGCATCAGTTAGGGCGGGTACGACGGCCCTATCAAGGGTGAGCGCTTCCGGCCCTCGCTGGACACGCGGTGGCAACCAACCACGAAACATCCACGACAAGAAGGAACGTCACATGACGCGCTTCGCACTGAGATTTGCTTCCGCAACAGCAACCGTTGTCCTCGGGGTGGTACTGGCATCCACCTCAGCATCGGCAGCACCTTCTGACGCCGCCACGTACGGCCAGCACGTTCGAGCATGCGCCCAGTCGATGGGATTCGACCAGACCCACAACCCCGGCATGCACCGAGGCAGCTCGATGTGGGACCCCACCCACACCTGCTGACGCCCAGACACCACGAGCCGACGGCGCCATCGCACCGTCGGCTCATGGTCGGCTCCCACAGCCCGAAGGCTGGCCGGCGACGAAACGGTCGCGAGCCCCAAGGTCAAGCCCGGCGACCTGATCGTTTGCTCCGTCTGCCAGCACGGGTGGAACCCAGACCGGGTAGGCAAGCAGGACGTGCAGGTGCTGTCCATTAGCGAGTGGGACTGAACCGCCGCAGCCGGAGGCTGTTGCTGACCACGAACACGGAGCTGAACGCCATGGCAGCTCCGGCGATCAGCGGGCTTAGCAGGCCCAACGCCGCGAGAGGCAAGGCGGCGACGTTGTAGGCGAAGGCCCAGAACAAGTTTCCCTTGATCGTGCGCAGGGTGGCCCGCGCGAGCCTGATGGCGTCGGGGGCGGCCCGGAGGTCGCCGCTGACCAAGGTGAGGTCCGAGGCCTCGATCGCGACGTCCGTGCCGGTGCCCATCGCGAGCCCGAGGTCGGCCTGGGCCAGGGCGGCTGCGTCGTTCACCCCGTCACCGACCATGGCGACCACGGCGCCTGCGTCCTGCAGTCGCTTGACGACGTCCACCTTGTCGGCGGGCAGGACTTCGGCGATCACGTCGTCGTGGGCGATGCCGACCTGCGTCGCGACGGCCCGGGCCGCTCTGGCGTTGTCACCGGTCAGGAGGATCGGGCGCAGTCCGAGGTGGCGCAGCTCGGCGATCGCCTGGGCCGAGGTGTCCTTGATGGTGTCGGAGACGACGACGACGGCGCGTACGCGGCCGTCCCACGCGACCCACACCGGGGTGCGGCCCTCGCTCTCCGCTGTCTCAGCGAACCCCTCCAGCTCGACCGGGATGTCCAGGGACCACTCCTGTGTAAGCCATGATCGTCGGCCCACCATGACGGCGTGACCATCGACGGTGCCGGAGACTCCGTTGCCCCCATGGTTGGTGAAGTCCTCCACCGGGGCGAAGTCGATCCCGGCGTCACTGGCGTGCCTGGCAATGGCGCGGGCGATGGGGTGCTCGGAAGCGTCCTCCAGCGGACCGGCGATCGACAGGACGCCTTCGAGGTCCTCGCCGACGACTGGGTGGACCGCGGCGACCCCCATGTGCCCGGTGGTGACGGTGCCCGTCTTGTCCAGGACGATCGTGTCGACACGACGAGTCGACTCGAGGATCTGGGGGCCCTTGATGAGGATGCCGAGCTGGGCGCCCCGACCGGTCCCGACGAGGAGTGCCGTGGGGGTGGCAAGGCCGAGGGCGCAGGGGCAGGCGATGATCAGCACCGCCACGGCCGCCGTGAAGGATGCCGTGGCCGAGCTGCCCGTGACGAGCCACGCCGCGAGGGTGAGCAGCGACAGGCCGATGACGATCGGCACGAACACGGCGGACACGCGGTCAGCGAGACGCTGGACCTCGGCCTTGCCGTTCTGGGCGTCCTCCACGAGCCGCGCCATCTGGGCCAGCTGCGTGTCCGAGCCGACGCGAGTGGCGCGCACGACGAGTCGGCCACCGGCATTGACGGTGGCGCCGACCACCGGATCTCCCGGACCTGCCTCGACCGGGACGGACTCACCGGTCAGCATCGAGGCGTCGACGGCGGACCTGCCGGACTCGACCTGGCCGTCGGTGGCGATCTTCTCGCCCGGGCGGACGACGAACCGGTCGCCAACGCTCAGCTGCCCGACCGGCATACGGACCTCGGTGGGTCCGGAGGGACCGTCGCGCAACACGGCGACGTCCTTGGCGCCCATATCGAGCAGAGCGCGAAGCGCAGCGCCCGAGGTGCGCTTCGCACGGGCCTCGAAGTAGCGACCGGCGACGATGAAGGTGGTGACCGCCGCCGCCACCTCGAGGTAGATGTGGGCTTCGCCCGCGCCCTCGGACCGGCTGGGCAGCAGGTCGAAAGGCATCCGCATGCCGGTCATCCCCGCGTGGGTGAAGAACAGCGCCCACAGGGACCACAGGAAGGCAGCGCCGACCCCGACGGAGATCAGGGTGTCCATGGTCGCGGCACGGTGCCGGAGGTTCGTCCAGGCCGCACGGTGGAACGGCAGCGCGCCCCAGACGACGACCGGGGAGGCGAGCGTCAGTGAGAGCCACTGCCAGTTGTCGAACTGCAGGGCCGGGGTCATCGACATCAGCAGCACGGGCAGGGTCAGGACCGCGGAGACGGTGAGGCGCTGCCGCCAGGCGACAGCCTCCTCGTCCTTAGCCCGCTGAGCAGCGTCCTCGACGGGTTGACCCTGGACCGGCAGGGTGGGGAGCGCAGCGGTGTATCCGGTGGCCTGAACGGTCGCGACCAGATCGTCAGCGTCCACGTCAGTCGTGAAGTGGACCTTGGCCTTCTCTGTCGCGTAGTTCACGCTGGCGTGGACCCCCGGCATCTTGTTGAGCTTCTTCTCGATGCGGGCCGCGCACGAGGCACAGGTCATGCCGCCGATCACGAGCTCGACCTCCCGGTCGTGCTGCTGAACGTCGTCCACGTGCGTGCTCATGGTGCTGTCCTTCCCCGGGCCCGGCTGGGCCGCTGTGTCGTTACTGGCGGGCGAGGTGGTAATCGCCGGCCTCGTCGAGGGCCGCGGCGACCTGGTCCTCCGTCAGGGGTGCCGTCGCGGCCACGGTCACGGTGGAGCAGCCACCGGCGACCAGCTCGACATCGACCCCGGTGACGCCGGGGAGGTCCTTCAGCTCGCTGGTGACCGCAGACACGCAGTGGCCGCAGGTCATGCCGGTGACAGGAAAGCTCTGGGTGTTCAAGTCGGACTCCTTGCTTGAAGGGGCGTTGTCGGGTGCGGGCGACGTCCCACCGCAGCACGCGCAGCCGTTCGACTGCGCCAGCGGCAAGGACATGTCAGGAGCGTTTTGGGACATCGGGTTTCGCTTTCTGTGGGCGCGTTCGCTACGAGCGGACGAGTCGGGCTATCGCGGCAGAGGCCTCGTCGATCTGGCGGTCGAGGTCGGGCGTGGCCCCGTCCGCCGCGTGGGATATGCAGTGCCGTAGGTGGTCGTCCAGTAGGCCGAGGGCTACCGCCTCAAGCGCTTTGGTGGCCGCGGAGACCTGGGTAAGGATGTCGATGCAGTAGGTATCGGACTCCACCATCTTCTGAAGACCGCGGACCTGACCCTCGATCCGCCGCAGCCGCCGCAACTGGTCGTCCTTGCTGTCGATGTAGCCCGGCACGACCCTGGCGGGACTCTTCTCGCTCATACGCCTCCTCCTCGGTGTCGACAGGTCCAACATACCCTCCAGGGGTAATATTCCGAGGTTGCCGTGGGTGCGATTTCGCTTTTGCGTCAAGGTCGGCGGAGCAGGGTGCACATGTGCGGATCTTGCCCCAGTGGTGCTCTGAGCTGCCGAGACAACTGCGATCGGCCAGCGGCGGACTTTGGTCACGTGACTCCTCGCCGTGTCGTGTAGCGCTCACCCTGTGAGGTGCCATCGAGGAGTTCGTCGCAGGTCCTATGTAGTTTCAGTGAAGCCCACACAGGTGCCGGAGCCGGCTCACCGGCTACGCCCGGTTGAGGGAAGTCGGATGGTGAACTCGGCTCCGCTCCCGGGGCCAGGGCTCGAGGCGGACAGGCCCCCGCCGTGGGCTTCGACGAGTGCCTTGCTGATGGTCAGGCCGATGCCGCTGCCGCCACGCACGCGGCTGCGGGCCGGGTCGGCGCGGTAGAACCGCTCGAAGACGTGACCCAGATGGTGGGCGTCGATCCCTTCGCCGTTGTCCGTCACGGTGATCTCGACCCAGTCCGGGTCGGGCTTGCGCACGGAGACTCGGACGCGACCGCCGGGAGGGGTGTGCTGCAGCGCGTTGTCCAGTAGGTTGCCGAGCACCTGGGCCATGCGGTCCGGGTCGGCCATGACGGAGCCCGCTTGCCGGGTGTCCACGTCGAGGGCGACCTGTTTTGCGTCGTACGCGTTGTGTGCAGCCGCTGTTGCCGACTCGACCAGCGTGGTCGTGTCCGTGGGCACCGGTCGGAGGTCGAGCCCGCCTTCCTCCGCACGGGCGACGGCCGTGATGTCCTCGGCGAGGCGCTGGAGGCGTGCCGTGTTGCCGTGCAGCACCTCGAGAGTCTGGTCGTCAAGACTGCGTATGCCGTCCTCGATCGCCTCCAGGTGGGCCTCGATGCTCCCCAGGGGGGTGCGCATCTCGTGCGCGAGGTCGGCCAGCAGGCGGCGACGGGTGGTCTCCACGTCGCCGAGGCGCTGGGCGAGGTCGTTGATGGTGGTGGCGAGCTGGTCGAACTCAGCGCCCAGACCGGGGCTCGGGACCTGTGACTGGTAGTTCCCGCCGGCGATCCTGGAGGCAGAGTGTGCGACGGCGGCGGTGGAGCGCTGCACGCGCCGGGTGAAGAACGCCGTCACCCCGAGGGCCAGGAGAACTGAGGAGGTCAGTGCGACGCCTAGCGAGATGAGCAGGGCAGACCCGAAGGCCTCCTCCACGTGCGCGGCCTCGCTGGGGGAGTGACCGACTCCGGCCTGTTGCAGGTGGTCATGAAAGATACTTGGCCCGACGACAGACGCGACAAGCCAGGAGGTCACGGCGCAGGCGACCAGCACGAGGGTCTGCGCGATGAGCAAGCGCGGCGCTAAGCCGGCCCGGCCGAACCCCCGTGCCTCCCTCCGAGTCCGTGTCATTCTCCCGTCCCCATTCGGTACCCAATGCCACGCACCGTCCGGATGAAGCGGGCGGCTCCAGCGTCATCGCCGAGCTTGCGCCGCAGATGTCCGATATGAACGTCAACCAGATGGTCGTCGCCCACCCACGTGCCGCCCCATACCTGGTCGATGAGCTGCCGTCGGCTGAAGGCCATCCCAGGTCGCTCTGACAGGACGGCGAGCAGGTCGAACTCCGTCCGGGTCAATGACACAGGGTCGTCGTCGAGCCAGACGTCGCGTCCGTTGGGATCGATGGCCAGTGTCCCGAACCTGCGCAAGGTAGGGCCGTGGTTCGCGCCGTCGATAAGGCGAGGACGGCGCTGCATCGCTCGAAGCCGGGCCACGAGCTCCCGTGGGCTGAAGGGTTTGGTCATGTAGTCGTCCGCGCCGACTGACAGCCCGATCAGGGTGTCGAGCTCGTCCGCCCTTGCGGTCAGCATGACCACGTAGGCGTCGGAGAAGGTGCGCAGCTGACGGCACACCTCGATCCCATCCTGGCCCGGCAGGCCGAGGTCGAGCACCACCACGTCGGGGTCGACAGCGCGAGCCGCCTGCACGGCGGCCACGCCGTCATGGCTCAGGCGAACCTCGTAACCTTCGCGTTCCAGGTAGTTGCCGATGAGGGTGGCCATGGGCAGGTCATCCTCGACGACCAGCGCCCGGACGCCGGAGGCCGGTGTGGTGGGGTCGGGTTGCGCGGCTGCCGTGTCGTGGACCATCAGCCCATCGTGCAGGACACGATCGCTACGACCCGACAGGACGCCTCGGCACGGGCGCTTCTTCAGCGAACCTTCACAGAACCGCAGCCGTCTGAACCGGGTCGCTGTTCGACAGTGGGGTATCGAGAACGAAGGAGCTGAGGACAATGATGTGGAACGACGGCATGGGTTGGACAGGATGGGTATTGATGAGCCTGACGGCCATCGCCTTCTGGGCGCTGGTGGTGTTTGCTGTCGTGGCCCTGTTCAGGGGTACGCGCAGCGACCCGAAGCAGGCCCGGGACGAGAACGACGACGACGCCCGTCGCATCCTTGACCAGCGGTTCGCTCGCGGGGAGATCGACCTCGACGAATACCACGCCCGCCAGCTCGTGCTGCGCTCGACGCATTGACGCCAACCGGCCGGACGAAGCCCACACCCTGTCAGGAGAGCGCAGCATGCCTGCCATCAGCAGACGAACGGTCCTGCTCGGTTCCGCTGGCGGACTTTTGAGCGTCGGTGGACTGGCAGCGTGCAGCACCTCTGCAGGTACTGCAGTCGGGTCCTCGTCCCAGGCCGTCGATACGGCCGAGCGGACACGAAGAGCGGCCGGGCAACGCACCGTCACCGCGCGCCTGGCCCCCAGGCCCGCGACCTTGGACCTGGGCGGGCCCACGGTCCGGAGCTGGGCCTATGGCGACGGCGTGCCCGGCCCGCTGCTGCGAGCCACGGCGGGGGACAGGGTGGTGGTCAGGGTCGACAACGCCCTTCCCGAGTCGACGAGCGTGCACTGGCATGGTGTGGCGCTGCGCAACGACATGGATGGCGTACCCGGGATGACCCAGACCCCCATAGGAGCCGGCAGCCAGTTCACCTATGACTTCACTGTTCCTGACCCGGGGACGTACTTCTACCACCCGCACTCCGGCGTCCAGCTCGACCGCGGGTTGTACGGCGTACTGGTCGTGGACGATCCGGCCGAGCCCGGCGCCTATGACGCGGAGTGGATCGTCGTCCTCGACGACTGGGTCGACGGCACCGGCCAGACACCCGACGACGTCCTCGCCACGCTCCGGAAGGGCGGTGGCGCGGGTGGCATGGGCCACGGCTCCATGGGCGGGATGCCGATGGGCGGCATGGGCGGGGACATGCAATCGCCGCTGCTCGGCGGTGCCGGCGATGTGGCCTACCCCCACTACCTCGTGAACGGACGGGTTCCTGCCTCGCCCGTCACCTTGAGCGCGAAACCCGGTCAGCGAGTGCGGATCCGCGTGGTCAACGCTGCGTCGGACACCGCCTTCCGGGTCGCGCTCGGTGGACACCGCCTCACGGTCACGCACAGTGATGGCTTCCCGGTGCTACCGACCGTCACCGACGCCCTGCTGGTCGGGATGGGTGAGCGCTTCGACGCAGTCGTCACGTTGGGTGATGGCACGTTCCCGCTCGTCGCGGTCGCCGAAGGCAAGGCGGGACAGGGCATGGCCGTGGTCCGTAGTGCGGCCGGTGATGCGCCCGCCCCCGACGCGACCCCCGCCGAGCTGCAGAGGGAGGTCCTTCTCGGCACCCAGCTCCGCGCGGCCACGCAGGTCGCCCTGCGACCTCGCGACGTCGACCGGACGCACGACCTTGTCCTGGGTGGGTCGATGAGGAACTACCGGTGGACCATCAACGGAAAGACCTTCGACGACGCAGACCCGCTCGAGATCCGCCAAGGCGAGCGCGTCAGGCTGCGGCTGCGAAACATGTCGATGATGTTCCACCCCATGCACGTGCACGGCCACACCTTCGGACTCCGCGAGACGGGAGCTCGCAAGGACACCGTGATCGTCCGCCCCATGGAGTCCGTCGAGGTCGACCTCGACGCTGTCAACCCCGGGCAGTGGGCGACGCACTGCCACAACATCTACCACGCCGAGGCCGGCATGATGACGACCCTGTCCTACCGTGCCTGACCGGAAGCCCAGCCGCCTGGCCGCTCTCCGGGATGCCACCGGTACAGTCATCGGATCCGTTCTGGGGCTCATACCTCACGTCCTGCACCACGTCGGTCTGATCGCAGGTACCGCGTTCCTGACCGGAGCGGGCGGCAACGCTGCGCTGTACCTCGTGGGCCTCCTCCTGTCGATCCCGATGCTCAGGCGCATCCATCGCAGGTTCGGGTCGTGGCGTGCACCGGCGATCGCGATCGCCGTCTTCACAGCCATGTTCCTCGTCTCGGCTCTTGTTGTAGGG
Organism: Knoellia aerolata DSM 18566; assembly: GCF_000768695.1. Classification (GTDB taxonomy): domain Bacteria; phylum Actinomycetota; class Actinomycetes; order Actinomycetales; family Dermatophilaceae; genus Knoellia; species Knoellia aerolata. The sequence goes on along the minus strand of NZ_AVPL01000026.1, from coordinate 148 downwards.
CCCGCCATCAGCGCCGACAGCGCCCCGACCGATGCGCCGAGCCCTGGCCCAACGCCAACGGTGCAGCACACCGAGCACCACACGTAAAGCCTTCAGCAAACCTTCACCAAGGGCCCGCTGCTACCTCTACTTCGGTGGACCACGGTGG
>NZ_AVPL01000025.1 GCF_000768695.1 Knoellia aerolata DSM 18566 | reverse complement strand
TTCTTCTCCCTGCTTCAGAAGAACGTGCTTGATCGCCGCTCCTGGGCCACCCGGCAAGAGCTGCGAATCGCGATCGTCACTGGATCGAGAGGACCTACCACCGCCGCCGCAGGCAAGACGCCCTCGGCCGATTGACCCCCATCGAGTACGAGACCATCATGACCACACCAGCCACTCAGGCTGCTTGACCCAACCTGTCACCTATCGGTGCAGCAGTCCCAAGTTGCGTCAATGGCACTGGACGTGGAGGGCTCCGTCCCGACGCCGCCCACAGCCCCAAATAGACGAGGTGTCGAGTGGAAGGTCACTTATGTATCGCCCGGGCTCTACAGGCTGGTCAACTCCGGTGACGCGACTGCGGAGGACGTGAGCTGGGAAGCAATTTACAGCTCTTTCTGGGCCGACTCGCCCGCGGGAGGCAAGTCTGAGGTGGGGCCTGGCGAGAGCCTCGACCTCAACGTGAAGGAGCAGAAATTCACCGGATCTGTCAGCGTGGACTGGCGGGATAGAGGACGCGTTATTGCCGAAAAGTTGGAGGCGACGGGCCGCCCCTGAGTGGTCAGTCCATTTCGCCCCTCGCGCAAGCCATGACGGCCAAGGTGACTGCATCCGCAATGTGTCGAGACGGGTAGTCGCTTGCAGCCATGGAACCGCAACTGCACTCATAGCCCAGCACAGTCTCTCCAACGAGGCCTGTGGGCTTGACCCTGTGGTGCCTCAACACCTCCCATGTGAGGCTGTGCAGGAGGCTCGATCGCGCTTCACCAAGTAGGCGGGTAGCGACCTTGTCTTGCTCCTCTGCCTTCAAGGCGTGAAGTTCCGCTTGGTGCTCACGGGCGCGCTTTTCGGCGAACTGCCTAGCCGCCTTCTGCATGGTCAGGCTGAGCTGCAACAGATCGAAGGCCGCCTTGAGTGTGGGATCCATGGTCGGACGATAACGGTGGTCCGCTTAGCCGTTCGGTTGCAGGTCCGCGTTCACATAAGCGCTAGCGCAGTGGCTCAATGCTTTCCGCACGATGAGTCCTCACTTCCGGGTGGGCACCCGCAGTCGAAGGGTGTGACTGCAGCGACCGTCTAGAGCGAGGCGACAGGATCTCGACCTTCACCTTGGCACGCCGAGATCTTAAGTAGAAAGCCCAGGATCCTGGCGTGTGCGAAGCACTTGCTCACCGTCAGCGGAGACATTTTGCCCTCAGGGCCACCGCGCATCAGACTGAAAGAACCGCTGCACCACGACCTCGAGGACTTCGCGGCTCAGTCATCAACACGCGAGGCGGGCCATGCAATACACAGCAGAGGTTGTAGCGGCACCGCAGGTTGCCCCTGAGAGCGAGCATCTATGCCTGTGATTCTGGCCTAGCCAGCCCCGAAGGTGGGCATACAAGCTTCGAGGCCGAACTCGTCGTCGCTGAACGTCAGCGCCTCCTCTGACGTCGTGGCCCTCACCATTCCGGAGTACGTCCGTCGCCAGGCATGCCTCTTCAACGAAACTGGAGAAACTGCACCTGATGAACCGGAGTCCTCTTCCCTTTGTGCGGTAGGACTCACCCACCTCGAGTACGTGCGTTCTGCTCGAGTTGGCGGGCGGCCAAGGTGACTACAAGAGGTCCGAAGGTTGACCCAGGCTAAGTCGCCGGCCAAAAGGCTAACAGCCGTCCTTGCTTGCCGATCTGTACCCACCCGCGCGGTTCAAGTGCACCCGGACAAGGACCTGCGCGGTGTCCATGTTGACCGGTAGCGTCTGCGCTGCCGCCGTTGTCGTCGTTTCGCCGCGGCAAAACGAGGGGGAGGGTGAAGATGGGCACGCAGGAGGGGACCGGGGCTTGGCAACTCCCACGCGACCGGCTAGCGATGCGGTGGATCTTGGTAGGGGCAAGTTGCTTGGCCACCGCGATCGTGGCGTTTGCGCTCTTGATGGGGCGCGTCGGCGTTGAAGACTCCGCCGGGCCGAACAACGGGTGCGTCTCCGACGCGACCGCGATGTACGGGTCAGAAGCGGCGAACCCGGGCGACATGATGCACGAACAGTGGGTGCAGTACACATGGGCGTGCACGCGGGTGGTTGAGCAGGCCCAAGGCACCGACAGCGACAGGGACAGCGAAGCGGCGCAGTTACCCACTTCAGAACCCGTGACCGCCACGCCTGCCGCTCCGTCGGCATCGACCGAAGCCAGTCCTCAATGGACTCCCGATTTCACCACCGGCTACGCAACTGGCGAACGGGTTACAGCAGACGTTCCCCCCTTGCCGGCGCTTTGGGTGCAGGCGGCAGATGGCTCCACCGAGTTGGAGCAGTGCTTCGCGGCGATGCTTGATGGTCTCCCCCGCCTCAAGGGAGGGGAGATCTCGGGCGTTCGCAGCGACTACAAGGACGCTCCGACCTTGGTTCGGAGCATGGAGGAGACCATCGAGTTGGTGCCAGCGACAGGAGAGCACGCCACTCGAAAATGGCTAAATGCGCCCGCAGACGAGAGCGAGGCTGGTTTCGACGAACCGCGCGCACTTGTGGGACAGGTCTGCATTGGATGGCTGGGTTGGTAGCGCCAAGCTGTCCCTTTCCTGTATTTCGCTCGCACCTCAGCGTTAGCCGACCTTTGACCCAGTCTCCAGGTGGTGTCATATCGGCTGAGACACGGACACTCGGGGCTACTAGACGATTCCCTTAGGACCGGTGTCCGGCCAGACTCGGTCCAGGTGATCGGCGGGAAGCTCTCCTTGCGGCTGCCCACCCGCGATGGGTGTGGCTCATCTTCGGTTTGCGTTCCCGCGGATCACCGTGCTGGAGTGTGGCTCCAGAGGGGTCTGCCCTGCTCTCAGTAGCAATGCCCGCCCGGCGTCTTCATTTGGTCACGACGGGAAGGCGAAGCTCATGGCGAGGGTGTTCATCGGGGTCGATCCCCACAAGCTGTCGGCGACGATCGAGGTTGTCGACGACCGCGAGAACGTGTTGGCGACGGGACGGTTCGCCACGGACAAGGCCGGGTACGCCGCGATGCGCAAACACGTCGCGTCCTATCCGGAGCGGACTTGGGCGGTGGAGGGCAGCAACGGCGCCGGCCGGCCCTTGGCGCAAAGGCTGTTAGCCGACGAGGAGTACGTCGTGGACGTGCCAGCGAAGCTGTCGGCGCGGGCTCGGCTGTTCGACACCGGACACAACCGCAAGACCGACGCCCACGCCGTGGCGGTGGTCGCGGTGCGCACCCCAGCCCTGCGGGTGCTGGCCTACGACGTGCAGCTCGAGGCACTGCGGTTTCTGGTGGACCGGCGAGCTGAGCTGAGCCGGGCCCGGATCCAGTGCGTGAACCGGGTGCACCGGCTGTTGTCGGAACTCGTTCCGGGACAGTCCAAGCGGGACATCACCACCGGACAGGCCGGGAGGATCCTCGCGACGGTCAAGCCTCGCGACGTGGCCGGCAAGACCCGGCGCCGGCTCGCCGCCGAGCAGATCGCTGAGCTCGTCACGATCGAGAAAAAGATCAAGGCGCTCACCAAGGAGCTCAAGGAGATGGTCTTGGCCTCTGGCTCGACCCTGATGGAACTGCCCGGTGTCGGGCCGGTCGTGGCCGCCCGCACCCTAGCCGACACCGGCGACGTCGCCCGCTTCGCCGATCGCAACCGGTTCGCGTCTTGGACCGGCACCGCCCCCATCGAAGCTTCCTCCGGCGAGGTCATACGCCACCGGCTCTCCCGTGCGGGGAACCGGCGGATGAACCACATGATTCACATCGCCGCAGCCACCCAGATCCGCCTCGACACCGAAGGCCGGGCCTACTACCGGCGCAAGCTCGCCGCCGGCAAGTCCCGCCGCGAGGCGATGCGCTGCCTGAAGAGACGCATTTCCGACGCGCTGTACCGCCGGCTCCGCGCCGACGCCGCCGAGGCGGGCCCGGGAGGGCACAGCGGGGCGGCACTTCAGTCCAGCGCGGCCGGCTTCAACCCGCACACCGGCACTTCGGATCAGCCACTTCCCGGACCCGCACCAACGACGCTACCCGCGCCGACCACGACACGGAAGACCACGACACCAAGGGCCCTTCAACCCGCCCCTTGACATCAGAGGGGTGCCGGAGTGACGCTGATCGCAGTGGCACTGGTGAAGGGGAGTCGCGTCTTGGCGGCTCGAGCACCCGGTGCCACTCCTGGATGGCTGTGCATAACGGTCCCGCCCGTGGTCACGCGGAGGCACCAGTGCACGATCGCGATGGCATCCACGTAGTGTTCAAATCTTGGATCTCGAATTTTGCCCTGGCTGCCCACGGTGGACATACTGACTGCTACCCCTGGCTATTACCTGCTGTCGCGATGGGCGTGTTCGGCCCGAAAGGCTGGGTCATTGGGGGGTCGCGCTTCGGCCCTCGTCTAGTTGGGTTAACAGCTCACCCAGGGATGGATATTTCGGAGCTCGCCTTGACGCTTCCTCGCGTGCGTAGACGTCGTCCGGCATCGCTTTGAGCCAGTTGATGATTCGCCGTTCCGTCTTTCTGGTTGCACCAAACACCGAGGAATTGAGCACTGACGCCCGATGAGCCTTGCTCAAGTAGTAGGGGTGTTCGTTATTCGCAGTCCCAAGGCGGATCGCTCTATCGAGATGCCGATCCGCCTCTCCGACCGCTTTCCTCGCCAACTGCGTCTGCAAACTTCGGTGGAGGTATTGTGCGTTTTGACTGTGAGCGAGTCCGGCTGCAAATATAAGGCGAACGTCGTCAGCGCGGCAGTTGCGCAGACCCTCTTCAGCGGCGAACGCCATTGACGCCCACTGCCTCTGCGACTGCTCCAGCGTCGCCCAACTCTGATACATCCACGGTTCGCCAAAGCGCAAGTCCGATGCCCTCTTCCACGCCTTGACTGCATCCACGCCCCGCTTCGGCTGCATCTCTGCAAACGAACGTCCAAGAAGTGCCAGGAGCGTGGGGTCTTCGGTGCACTCTGTGAGACCTTGTTCGATCGTTCGGCGGGCTTCATCTGGCCGTTTTGCCCGAAGCAGTAATTTAGCTTGACGCTCAAAACTTCGAACTTTATGGTTGTGTGCATCGTCGAACCCGAGCCCCTGGAAGGCCTGAAGGGCATTGCGAAACTTCTTTTCATCCGTCTCATTTAATCCCCGTTTGACCAGAAGTGCCAGGTTCTGATTTACGTGGAACGTTGGGTCTCCTTCTTCGGGTCCGCTCAATACTAAGTGCATTCGTCTAAGTTCATCGATCGCTGCGACAATCGAGTGCTCGACGCGATTTGCCACCGTGGACAGCGCAGGAATCGTGAGTGGTGTGGGCGATAGAGAACAAACCGCAAGAACCTCTTGCGCTAGGTCAGTAAGCATTTCTTGTTCCCGACGCAACGCGTATTCTCTCACAGTGTCGCCTTGCGTGTCCGCCCAACTCTTCAGGGCGGAGACGGGTCCCAAGAATTTTGAAAGCCGGATCAACTCTTCAATGTATAGCGGGCTCCCCTCGCATGCTATCGCTGCCTTCCTGGCCCAAGACTTGTCCGGAACGTCTTCCTCCAGCCCGTACATCGCAAGGCGCGTCCGCACGAACTCAAGCGCTGCTTCTTCATCCAGACCCGCAACGACAGTCTTGGTGCTTCCCATACCTGCAAAGTCACGCCGACTGGTCATCAGAACCTTGCTCGCCGTCATTGCTACTTTGAGGCTGAAAAACTCGACTACATCCTCATCTTCCGTCTGTACGGAATCTAGGTCGTCGAGAATGATGAGCACTGGTAACGTGTCAAGCAGCTCAAGGAGCACATCTTGCTTCGCAGGTAAGTCCTCGCTAAGAAGCTCAGAGAAGCCGTAATTTACTAGCAGTCGATTCACGGCGCTCTCAAGGTCCACGAAGTCGGGGGAACGGAGAGCTTGAATGTCGCCCGCGACAAAACGTCGCCTCTTCGCGGAGATCCAGAAGGCTCCAGCTAGCCCGTCAGGCCGCGCGTCTCGGACCTCGACGGCGAAGCGGTAGGCCAGAGACGTCTTGCCCTTTCCGCCCTCCCCCACAAGCAGCCATCTCGGCCTGTCTGGCGACCTAAGCCAAGCCCGCAGCACCTGCAATTCGCTGTCGCGCCCCACGAAATCCGTAACGATCGTCTCAGGTTCGGGGAGTGTGTCATCGAACGGTGCAAGGTTGTTCGGAATCGGCGGTTCGGCGGCCCTCAGGACGAGTTCTGCGTGCACCTGTTCCAGACTTGCGATTAGGGACTCGGCCAATTCCAATCGCTCGCACAGACGCAGAGCACTGTCGATCACTCGCATGGCGTCACGCACGCTCATGGGCTCTTGACCAGGGTGCGCTGTGGGATCACGCACATCCTTGAGTTCTTTGATCAGAGTCAGAATCGTCCGCGTGCGCGCCTTGTCAAGAACGACCGACCCGGTGCTTGGAGCTAAAGGCACCTTGCCTTGTTCCACAAGCTTGTGAAACATCGAGATGTCGAGGAAGTCAAACAGATCCTGGCGCCCTCGCTGTACGACGCTTGTCTCCCCGCTCGACGCGACCAACTCCTCAGCACGCGCCAGCTCGGCGCCCAAGACTCCCCGGAGACGGTCAGCGGATTGCTGCCCGTGGGTGAGTTGGTAGCGGTCGCGTGCGTGGTCGACGAGCCCATGACGGAGGTCAAGGAAAAGAGCTTGATAGACGAGGGTGTCCGTGCGCATGTCGAGGCCTGTAGTCACGACCGAAGAGTACGTCGGGTCGTCACGGGACTGCGCTGTTTGCCACTGCAGAGGGTCTCGTTCGCTGTGACACCCATCGACACAGGCACCGGCTCCCTTCGTTGAGAGGTTGCTGGCTGTGACGACCTTCTGGGTGCAGTACTTCGGAGGGCCGTTTCGGTTCGCGAGGGATGCACACAGTGGGCGAAGTGACGCTTCTCAAACGTGAAGGTCCTTGCCGGCCAGTGCTACTCGTTGGGACCGCGAACACTGCGTTGTGGCTAGAGCAGTTCGCCGCTCTCGTTGTCGATCAGGTTTCCATCCACGACGCTCAGTCGCGGTGGCAGGTGAGCTGCTTGGGCCGGGCCGGGTGGTACTTGCGCGTCATCCTTGAAGGCGCGGGCGCGTCTACTGCGGTGGGGGTCGCCGCTGTGGCGGGCGTGGCGTCCGGTGGACGGCCAGCTTTGGTGGCCGTTCTCGCAGTGGGACTTGAGTCGCTGGCGCATGCGGTCGAGAAAGGCCGGGAGGGCGTAGCGGTGCCAGTCCTCGAGGGCGTCGCTGGTGTTGGCCATGCCGGCGCGGCGGCGCTGGTCGGCGAGGACGGCGAGGTCGTGGACGAGGTGGGGGTGTTCGGGCCAGCACGAGGGGATGTAACCGTCGGTGTCCCAGATGTGTTCGTGGTTGATCCACGTGACGACGTCGTCGAGCCAGACCCAGATTTCGAGGCGCAGGTCGGGGTGGGTGCAGGTGGGTGGGTCCCAGGGTTTGGGGAGTCGGCGGAGGTCGCCGAGGGCCTTAATCTGTTCGGGGGTGCCGTTGGCGGCGATGCTGAGCTCCCAGTAGGCGTGCTCGACGAGCCGCCCAGGGGGAGGAAACGGTCGGGCCAGAATTCGCCGCTCCGGGCCGGGTGTCGGTTCGGTGCTCATGGCTTACCGCTTGGGTCGGAGCCGAGTCCGTGGCGATTGGCCTCGACGAGGGCGGCGGTCGCGCGTGCCTCCGGGGCAACCTCCCGGTTCCGGGTACGGGCGAGCCGGTCCCGGGCCTGTCGTTGGGCGTCGAGCAGGGCGCGTCCGGGCTTGCCGTCGATGCAGCGGCTGAGTCTGGCGATGAGGGGCTTGCCATTCTCGGCGACAACGAGGGCGTGGCGTTCCTTCAGTTGTCGGACTTCGGCGCCGGTGAGGATGGGGATGTCCTCGCCGGTGACGGATCGGTGCGACCGTCCTGCCTGCCAGGTGGTGCGGGCGACCCGGACGGAGCCGAGGAGGTCGGAGATCTCTTGGTTGAACGCGACGTCCTTGGACCCGCCGAACAGCACCAGAGTGTTCGTCAGCCCGAGCACGGCCCGGGCCTGGTGCTCGCCGAAGATCTGGGTGAGCTGGGCGCGGGTTTGGGCGGCCCAGATGAACGAGATCCCCAGCGCGCGTTCGTTGGCCATCCGGGTCTGCAGGGTGGGCAGCGGTGCGGTGGAGGGCAGCTCGTCCAGGCAGGCAAGCATGGGCGGGCACAGCCGCCCCCACCGGGACCGGGTAGCGAGGGTCAGCGCGGTGTCGAGGACGTGTTCGGCGATCGCGGTCATGAGCGGTGATGCAGACTCGTACGGGTTCTCCCGGCCGAGCAGGTAGATCGTGCCGCCTGCGTTGATGATGTCGGCGATGTTCGTGGCGGGGCGACCCGGTCCGGGGACGCAGCGGCGGCGGATCTCCTCCTGGAAGAACAGGGCGAGGGCCTGTTGGACGGTGGTGATGGTGTTGCCGGCGGTGCGGTCGTCCCCGCGCAAAGCGCCGTGGAGCAGTCCGTGCCAGAACGGGGCTGCATGCGGGTGCTCGCGCAGTATCTCGGTCGGTTCGACGGCGGCGACGGGGTTGGCGACCCAGCGCAGCACGTCGTCGAGGCTGCGTCCGGTCAGCGCGGCGGCGTGGAAGTAGCCCTGGATGACCTTGGCGGCTTCGGCGGCGTAGAACCGGGCGGCGTCGTCACCCTGTCCGCGGGCACCGGCTCCGTTGACCGTGCCGGCGGTGAAGGCCTTGGCGCGCTTCTCGGCGACCACGGGGTCCACGCACCCGGCGACGGGGTCCCACACGAGCTCGGGCAAGCCTGGGGCGAGCCCGAACGGGTCGAGCACGACGCACGGTCGACCATTCGTGGAGCGGTGTCCGATGGACAGGAGGAGGTCGTCCGCCTTGGTGAGGGTGACCAGCGCCGCGCCGGGTGCGGCGAGCAGGGCGGGGATGAGCAGGTCCAACGTCTTGCCGGAGCCTTGGGGGCCGATGACGCCGGTGGTGCGGTCCCACGGCACCCACAGGTCGCCGCCGCGGGGTTCGTGCGCGCGTCCGAGGCGCCACCCGACCTGGCGGGGATCGCAGCGGGTCATCGCCGGGGCTCCTTGCCGTGCAGGTCGGGGCGGACCAGGGGCGCGACCCTCCGCAGGCGTCGCACGCCAAGGAGGGTGTCGGCTTCGACGCGGGTGGCCATCCCCCGCACCCGTGCCGGTCCCCACTGGCGGATTCCGGCGATGGCGGCCCAGACGATGAGCGCCACGGCGACGACCTCGACGAGAACCAAGCACGTGTAGAGCAGCCCGGGTGACGCTGCGGCGCCCGGGTCGAGGCCGGCGCGGCCGTCGCCGCCCAGGATGCCCGGGAGTGCGGTGAACAGTTCGCCCTGGGGGCTGAAGTCCCAGCCGGCGCCGGCGGCTGCGTTGGCCAGGCTTCGGGCGGTGTGCGCGGCGAGGACGAGGACGAGCCCGATCGTCAGGGTTGCGGCGAGGGGGATCTCCCAGGTGTACGGATACGGGGTGGTGCGTCGTGACTGTTGCATTGCCTTGCTCCCTCTCGAGCTTTGCTACGAAGTTGTTGGGTCGGGCCTTCCGGGCGGCGGTCTGTCCAGTTGGGGTCGTGGGGTCGGGGCCCTCACCGTGGCCTCGCGGGCGGCGGACGCGCACTGCTCGGCGGTGTCCGGTGCCAGGCATCGGCGCTTGCGTGGAGGCGCTGCGCCCCGGCGACATCCGCGTCGAGGATGGTGGGCCCGGTCGTCGGGGCTGCCAGTTCCTGGCGGCGCTCGAGCTGTGCGTGGGCGTACCTGCGGACGGCAGCGCTGACGTCACCGGGCGTCGTGGGGACGTCGAAGTGGTCGGCGAGCCGATCGTGCAGGTCAGGCCGGTGCTGCGCGACCTGGGCGAGCCGCGCCTGCAGTAGGGCGAGGGCTCGGTCGAGCAGGCCCGATGCGAAGTACGGGGAGGTCGTGCGGTCGCACGCGTCACGAACGGCCCTCCCGATCTCACTCTCGACCAGAGCGACGATGTCCGGTTCGGGCCGGGCCGGGTGCGTGGTCACCGGGTGCCTGCGATCGGGGTGCCGGGCCGCCAGATCTCGAAGATCGAGTGGCCGGTGTAGCTGTACGTGAAGGTGCCCACCCCGGCGCGGGTGCTCTTGGCCTCAACGGTGGTCCGTCGGGCCGGGTTCGCGACGATGACGACGTGCCCGATGGCGTTGGGGCCCAGGTAGCTGTCCCAGAAGATCAGGTCACCGGGGCGTTCCTGCCCGGGTGGGATCCGGGTGCCGCCTCCGGCGGCGAGCCAGTCGCGTTGGGCACCGGCGGTGCGCGGCAGGGACACTGCTGCCTGCCGGTAGGCGGCCTGGGTGAAGGACGAGCAGTCCCACGCGTCGGGGCCGTTCGCGCCGTACACGTACGGCTCACCGGCCTGCTGCCCCGCCCAAGCCAGCACCGCGGCGACCCGGTCGCCGGGCAACGGAGCCGAGTCCGGGTTGCCCTCTCCCCCATCGCAGCTGGCCGGGTCTCCCAGGACAAGCCCACCACCGTAGGCGTGGGCGTAGTGCAGGACGTCGTTGACGTACCAGGTGGCGCGGTTGTACGCGAACAACGCGGCGCGTACCCCGGCCACGCCCTTGGTGACCCCGGACCTGGTGAGGTAGTTCGCCGCCGAGAAGACGCTGTCGGCGTCGCTGGTGATGCTGGCGCGTCCGTCGCCGTCCCCGTCGACGCCGTAGGCGGCGAACGTGGCGGGCAGGAACTGCATCAAACCCCGAGCGCCAGCCGTGGAGGTTGCGGTCGTGGCGCCGTGGGCGCTCTCTTCCATCCCGATCCCGGCGAGCAGCGTCCACGGCAACTGATACCTCTCCCCCGCCGCGACATAGAGGACCTTGATGGTGGCCGGGATCGGGGCGGGCGGTGTGTGCAGGGAGTTCAGGCGGGGAGTGCCGGCCGGGGGCAGGTCGAACCCGATCCCGCCCTCCACTGCCGCCGGGACCGGGTGGGTGGGGACGGGTATGACGGCGCGTCCGTCCAGGGGGGCACCGCGCTCGGCCATGAACGGCACGGGGTCGACCGGGGTGCGCTCGCGCAGGATCTCGAAGTGCAGGTGGTTCCCAGTGGCCGTTCCGGTGGCGCCCTCGGTCCCCAGGACCTGCCCGACGGTGACAGTGGCGCCGGGGCGGATCGCAGGGTTGATCCGGGCGAGGTGGGCGTACCGGGAGACCAGGCCGGCGCGGTGGTCGACGTCGACGGCGTTGCCGTACCCGCCGCGGGGCCCGGCGGCAGTGACCGTGCCCGCCGCTGCGGCAACGACCGGTCCGGGGCCGGGCAGGGAGACCAGGTCGACCCCGGTGTGCAGCCTCCAGTGCCGGTGGATGGGGTGCAACCGCATCCCGTACACCGAGGAGCGCACATAAGCCTGCCGGAACGGTGGCCGCCAAGGCCCGCTGGCCGCCACGGTGGTGGCGCAGTCCAGGCGGTGCTGCGCGGCGACGGCCGGGGTGAGCACCGCAGCGAGGACCACCGCGGCACCGAACGGCCCAGCGAGCAGGACCAGGGCCAAGACGGCGACGACCCACCCCACCCGGCTGCTGCTGTTGCCCATCTCTGGTCCCCTCCTGGACTTCTATGCCGCGCCGGTGATGGCGTCGTTGGTGAACGTCAGGTGCGCTTCGAGGGGGTGCAGGACGGTTTGGACCTTGTACTGCTGGTCCCCGACGCACCACAGGGCGCGGCCCTTGCCCTGCATGGCCCACCGGGTGACGACGTCGCGGGCGATCGGCCCCAGGCCGAGGAGGTCCTCGAGGTCGGCGGCGACGCCGTGGTCCTGGCCGTGGAGGATCTTGACGTCGGTCAGGTGCAGCAGGTCCTTGGCGATGGTGACGGCCTGGGAGCCGGCGTCGCCGACGGAGAGCAGGTCTGCGGGTTTGTGGGCGTTGGCCCACTGGATGTCCCCTGCGGCGCGGGACAGGCGCAGGTCCTGGTCGAAGGACTTCACCGCCTCTGGGCCCAGGCGCATCTGCTTCCACACCTCGTCGCGCACGTTGATCCGCAGGTCCCCAGATCTCGCGTTCTCCCGCATCCCCCGCCCCCACGAGGACAGGCAGGTCAGGGCGATGCCGACGGCTTCGTCGCCCAACGGCATGAGCCGGGACAGTGACAACGAGGCGATGGGGGCGTCCCAGTCCATGTCGATGGTGGTGTGGGTGTCGAACAGCCCGGCCAGCGCCCCGTCGACGAGCTGCCCGAGGGCATCGCGCAGCAGCCGGCTCTCGTCGAGGAACTGCCGTGTGCTCGCGTACCGGCACTCCTCGATCAGCTGGGGTGTGGGGGTGGTCAGCTGGTGCCACAGGGCGGGGATGGTGGTCTCGACCAGGTGGGTGGCGCCGGTGGCGTACCCGGTCAGGGCCCGCAGGGCGGCCTTGACGACCTGCTCCTCCACGGGCCCGAACGGCACCGGGGTGGCGCCGACGCGTTGGGAGCCGACCAGCCCCCGGATCAGGGTGAGCCAGCGCCCGAAGACGATCCCGGCGCGGGTGTGCGCGCCCTGCCGGTCCAGGGTGTCCCACCCGCCCGCCAGGGGCCCGAACGACAGCGGGTTGATCCGGGCGGGCAGGCCGGGGCCGATCGCGATTGGGTCGACCCCGAAGAAGGCGCACAGCGGTTCGTACTCGTCCTTAGGGTCGCCCAGGACCAAGGCGCGGTACCCGAAGTCCATCATCCGCAGGAGGAACGCCTTGGTGGTGGCGGACTTGCCCCGGCCGGGTTTGCCGAAGCACATGACGTTGGGGTTGGTGACCGGGACGTCGTCGCGCAGCACCCACCCGAACGGGTCGGCGAAGAAGGACCCGCCGGACAGCACGTCGATGCCCATCTGCGCACCGGTCGGGGGCAGACCGGGGGTGGCGATCAGCGGCCACAGCACCGGCACCTGGTCCGAGGTCATCCGCCACGACGACACCGGCGCACCGGGTGAGGCCGCCCAGCCGCGCCCGGCCCGGCGTGGCCCGCGGCGCGAGGCCCGGGTAAAGAGGCGGGGCTCCTTGGCCTGTGCAGGCTCGGCGGGTGTGGCCGGCAGGTCGTGCCCGAAGTCGGCGAGCAGCCGCGCCACATCGCGGCCCGGGCCGCGCTGGCGTATCACCGCCCCCACCTCGGGACCTGGCCGTCATCGTCGAACAGGTCGTGGTCGACCAGGTCGGGGTCGAACAGGTCCGGGTCGTCCCGGTCGAGGTCGTCCCGGTCGAAGATGGACCGGTCGACCGCGCGGCCCGGCTGGCCCGGCTGGTCAAGGCGGTCGGACTGGGCGCGGGCGCGTTCGGCGGCTTCCTCGAGGTCGACGGCCTGATGGGGCAGTCCTTGGTTGCGCAGGATTGTCGCAGAGGCCACGCAGGCGGTGGCGTAGCGCTCCACGGCCCGGTCGGTGTCGCCGTACCGGTGCGGGTAAGCGGTCATGATGCCCCCTTACGGGTCAGCGAGGTTCCCAGCGGGATGCTGGACGCGGCGAACGCGGCGTCCTGGGACAGGTCCAGACGCAGTGGCGCGAACCCGGCTGAGCGGATCGCGGCGTCGAGGCGTCGGCCGTGCTCGGCGACCCGGGCGGTCGTGGGCACGGTGACGGTGCACACCGCGTAGGGGCGGGTCAGGGCGTTGCCGCGGGCGAGCTTGCGGTCCAGGCCGCGGACCTTGTCGGCCTCGTCGGCGGAGCGGGTGCGCTGCTTGACCTTGGCCTTGTCGCGCAGCCCGTCGGCCATGTCGGCCTTCCACTGCGAACTGGAACTCTGCCGGTCGGCGTCGCGGCCGGAGATGATCGGGTAGGCGACCATGAAGCAGCGCCGCTCCCCCGCCCCCGGGATCAGCACCGGCGCCAGCGCGCCCATGACCGCGCCCTTGACGGGGAGCTTGAGCGTGGCCGAGATCGAGTTCCACGCGTCATGGCGGTAGTGCCGCACCACCGCGCAGGCTCCGGACGGGCCAGCCATCGCCCACGGCACGTCGGCGTTCACACCGGGGCCGGTGGCGGCCGCGGCCAGGGCGTCGATGATCCCGACCCGGTCGCCCGGCGCGAACCCGGTGCGGCAGGCCGCCGCCAACTCCGGGGAGGTCAACCAGGACACCCCGGTCATACCGAGGCCGCCGCGCAGGTGCGCCTCCACCTCGCCGGTCAACGCGGCCAGGACGCGGGCGCGGCCCTCGAACCCGCCCCCGCACTCGCGGGCGTGTGTGGCAATGCGGGACTCGGGCACGACGACGGTGACGAACACCTCGGTACGCACCGACGCGGACGTCAGGGTGGCCTGCAGGTCGTCGTTGACGGCCCGGGCCGCTCCGGGTGCGCCCGCTCGGCGGTGCCGGACGATCCACTGGTCCCGTTCGGCGCCGTCGTCGGGGACGGTGCGGACCATGACGATGATCTCGTCGATGAGCTCGGTGCGAGCGGCGGCCTCGAGCAACGCGGACAGCCCGTCGCCGTACCGGTCGCGCTCGGCTGGCCCGGCCATCCCGATGCCGGGGTGGACCGCGGCGGCGGTGACCGCCCAGGTCCGGGCGGCGTGGTCCTGGATGAGGGCGACCCGGCGCTGCTCGGGACCGGTCGGGGGTGCGTCGTGGACCTGAACCGCTGCCAGGACCCCGGGCAGGTCAGCAACGTGCAGGTCGTCGGCGGCTCCCCGGGCGGCGCGGGCGGTGAACCGGCTCCAGCCGGTGATGCTGCCGGCGGTCTGGGCGGTCACCGCGAGCAGCCAGCCGGTGGCCGAGCGACCCCTCACCGGGGTCACCACCAATAGCGTGAGGACCACCCAAGCCAGCAGGCAGCCGCCGGCGGGCACCCACGCGCCCCGGCTGGCGTTGACCAGCACCGGCAGGCCCCCGATGGTGACGGTGGCGAGCTGCCAGGCGGTGAGGCCGAAGAAGAACCCGATCCGGGCCTTGGTGTAGTCGGCGTAGACGTGGCTCATGAGCGTGTACCTCCTGCGGCTCAGACGGGGACAATCGGGACGCCGGCGGCCGCACCAGCACCCGCAGCGGCGTCCGCGCCACCACCGGCGCCAGCAGCGGGCGGCGCCCCGGCCGCCGGGACTACCGATGGCGGGGTCGCGGTGGGTGGGCCGCCGGTGTCGCCGCGGATGTCGGGGGCGTGCTGGTCGGCCGGTCGTTGGCTGCTGCGGCGGGAGCCGCTGAAGTCGGGGACGTACGTGTTGTGGCCGACGCCCGTCAGGTTGGTCGTGTCGGCTGCGACCGCGGCGCCGGTGGTGCCGATCGCCGCCGCCGCGCCCAGGGCCGTGGAGGCGGCCGCGCCGACCGGGCCGGTGACGGCCCCGAGCAGCCCTCCGACGGAGTGGGCGAACCGGGCGCTGGTGGCGTCCTCCCCGGTGGACTCGCCGCTGGCACGGCCGGTACTGTCAGCGCTCGACGCGGCCCCACCGCCGCCACCGGACGCATCGGCTCCGCCGCCGAGGAGGCCCTGGACGCCGCCGACGGCGGCCATCCCGGACCGCATCGCGGCGCCGGAGCTGGTGCCGGGGTCGACGAACGCGAGCAGCTTGAACAGCGCCAGCGGCGCGAACGTGGAGACCAGCAGCAGCATCACCCCGGGCACCGCGGTGCCGATCGCCGCCGACAGGGACGCGGCGTCCTGCGTGACGACAGCGGTGCTGAGCTGGGTGCCGGCCCCGATGACCAGCGCCATCAACGGTGGGGTGAACGCGGCGGCGTGGGTCCAGCGCACGCTCTTCCAAAACCAGGACTGCCCGACCTCGGAGACCAGCCCGGCCGCGGCGATCGGCGCGGTCGCAGTCAGGATCACCAACGCTGCGGCCCGGGTCAGCATGACGACCAGGTGTCCGATCGCGGCGAACAGCACCACGAACCCCATCACCCCCACCACGGTGGCCAGGGTGGCGTCGCTGAGGTCCTCCACGGAGATCTTGCCCCAGGGCTGCCACGCCGACCAGGTGTCGACGCCCATCGTGGCCTGCATGAGCGCCTTGGTCAGGCCGGAGCAGGCGTACAGCAACACCAGCACGTAGGACACCCAGGCCGCCCAGACCATGACGAACTGGGCGGACCCGACCAGCAGCCGAGCCACGGAGCGGCCGTCGCGGCGAAACGCCGCCACCCCGGACTGCACCACGGTCAGAGCGACCACGAGGGTCACCGCGACCCACAACGTGGTCCGGTAGGTGCTGCCCACCGGCCCGGACTCGCGAAGGTCGGGGGTCAGGAAGGTGTCGACGAACCCCAGCACCAGCTGCAGGAACCACAGCCCGGCGTTCCAGAACGACAGCATCGCCGCCGTCCAGGCGTCGGCGGCGACCTTGCCGGCGGCGTTACCCAGCGCGGTGAACGGGTTGACCAGGTCACCCCAGCCCTCCACCGGCAACGCGACAGTGACCGGCGGGGCGGTGACGGGCATGGCGTTCACCCCTGGCCCGTCTCGGCCCAGGCCAGCCACCCCGCCGAGGCGGCGAGGTCGGTGCCCGGCCACGTCGAGGGAGCCGTCGCGGGCTGGGCACCGGGGCCGATCTGCCACCGGTCGTCGTTCCACTGCATCCGTTCGCAGTGTCCGTAGGCGATGGTGGCGGTGCGGGCGATGGTGGCGTCCACCCGCAGCAGCACGCACGCCACAACCCAGCTCGGCCCGTCCGTGCCCTTGACCTGTCCGGCCGCCGGGATCGCGACCACCGCTGGGGGCGCCCCCGCGGGTGCGGCCGGTCCGGCGGCGGCCAGGAACGCGCGCACGTTGTCGGTCATCACCCACCGCCCCACGGCCGGGGCCCCGGGAAGCGCCCACGCCCGGTGGATCTCCCGGGTGCGGTCCACGGACATGGCCGCCACGACGGTGGTGTCGATGGCGGCGAGCTGCCCGACCGCCCCGGCCGGGGTGCGCAGGAACCCGCTGGGGACCCCGGCCGGTCCCTCACGG
Organism: Knoellia aerolata DSM 18566; assembly: GCF_000768695.1. Taxonomy (GTDB): domain Bacteria; phylum Actinomycetota; class Actinomycetes; order Actinomycetales; family Dermatophilaceae; genus Knoellia; species Knoellia aerolata. The sequence goes on along the minus strand of NZ_AVPL01000025.1, from coordinate 31,835 downwards.
GTCGCTGGCGGGACGGCGATCGCCGGACTCGAGGTTGCGGCCGGGGTGCCTTTTCGGCCGGCGGCCGGGTCGACCTTGAGCATCGGGGCCGCCGCGAGCTGGTCACGCCGCTCCGGCGCCGCCGCCGACACGGCCTTCAAGGAGGCCTGCACGGGAGTTGCCGTTGCTGGGCCGGTGACGGCGTCGACGAGGAGATATCCCAGCCCCGCGATCAGGGTCACGGCCAGCAGCGCGGCGCCGGTCAGTGCGGCGAGCAGCCGCCGGCGTCCCCACCTCGGGGTGTGGTCGCTGTTGGTCATCAGACGCACCCGGAGCCGGTCATCGCCCGCACGATCCCGGGGAGCACGAGGTAGCCGATGATCGCCGCGAACACCAGGACGATCCCGACGACGCCGGCCTTGGACGCATGCGGCATCGAGAACGCGCGTCCCCCGACGATGGCGGCGATACCGACGACGACCCCGAGGATGAACAGCAGGCCCACCCCCCACAGCAGGTAGCCCATCAGCTGGTCGGCGTACTTCTGCGCCCCGGGTGGGGCGACCGGGCAGATCTGTGCGGCCAGGCCCGCCACCGTGCTCGATGCGTGTGCGGCCGTCGTGGTCATGACGCGTGGTCCCTTCGGTTCAGGTCAGTGAGAGCCAGGAGCTCAGTGGCGGCGCGGAGCAGGCCTTGGGGCAGCGGGGTGGAGTCGACGCCGCACGTTCTGAGCCGGGTGTCGGCGGGGACCTCCACGACACGCCCGGCAAGGTCGTGTGACCGGGACAGGGCGGCCAGGGCGCTGGCAATGTGGCGGGGCAGGGCGCGGCGGCGCGGACCGAGCAACGCGACGACGGGGCGGGCGTGCGCGAGCAGGCCCAGGGCGGCGTCCAGCCGGCGCAACCCCGGCACGGTCGCCGGTGCCGTGAGCACGACCGGTCCCGGGCCCTCAAGGAGGTCAGTGAGCCATCCGTGCCCGGCGAGCACCGTGCCCAGCTCCCAGGCGACGTCGACCACCATCAGGCCGTTGTGCTCGCTCGGGCGCGGGTGCGGCACCTCGTGGGGCCCACCCAGGACGTCCGCAGGCCGTTCGATGAGCACGGCGTCGCGGGCGCCGCGGACCCAACCGTCCGGGTCGCGGCCGAGCTCGGCCGTTGCCGCCGCAGACAGGCCGGCCGCGGTGGGGCTGGCGCACTCGACCACCCGCGCCGTTTCGGCCGCGGTGGCCAACGCTAAGGCCAGGGTGGAGGCGCCCGTCCCGGCGCAGGCACCCACCACGGCCAGCACCGGCGCCGACGGTGTCCACCCGGGGGTCGGGCGCCGCACGCGGTGGCCGCGGCGGAACGTCCCCGCCTGCACGGCCCAGTAGGCCCGTCTCAGCTCGTCGACGCCCACCGGTCGGGACCTGGCGACCGACGTCATGACCCCTCCCTCGACAAGCGGCAGCCCGGAGCCAGCGGGGCGTGCCGAGCCGCCGGGACCTGTCGGGTGGGCTCCCGGGCCGACCTGAGGCCACCAGGACCGATGAGAACGTCATCGCGCCCGATGGCAGCCGCATGCCATTCGAGGGCGCAGGTGGTCACTGCCAGCCGTGACTGTTCAGCCAGTCGCTGACGTCGACCCCCGCCGGGGTTCATGCCGTCCCCCCGTGCAGTGAGTACGCAACGGTGAGGGCGTCGAGGCTGCGCGCGGCTCGGCGACGCACCGTCCGCTCCGCCACCCCCAGCTCCGACCCGACAGCAACCGTCACAGGATGAGCGGTCACCCCGCCACGAGAACAGCGGCGCGGGAGGACCTGACCGTCACTGGTGGAGACCAAGCGCAGCAGCAGGTGCCGGTCGGTGGTGCTGATCACCTCCTCGCGGCAGGCGCGATCCAGCAGCAGCTCCAGTTCGGCCCGGGCGCAGACGTCCTCGCCCGGCGCCGGGGTGTCCAGCCAGTCCCGCGAGGACGGGTCCACCACGTCGCACAGCGACCACAGGGTGTCCCGTGGCGGCACGCGTCCCAGGTCGCGCCGGACCTCGCGGTAGGTGTTGCGCAGGATGCGTGCCGGCAACCGCCCGGTCGTGGTGGGCGGCAGGGTTCGTGCCTCGACCCACAGCTGGGCTGCGACCAGCTCGTCGATGACCGGGGACAGCCGCCGGAGCCGGTGCGCCAACGCGGTGGCACCCGGCAACAGGACCCACAGCAGGATCCCGGCCGCGGCGCAGTCATCGCCCCCACGGGCGGACCCCAGGCGGCCCAGCACGCCGAGCAAGGCGTCGCGCTCATCCGGGGCCGAACGCCGAAGCCACGCCCGCAGCTCCTCCGGGCCGGCCGCGACCCCCAAACTCGGGTGCCGCTCAACCCACGAAGCCCAGCGCTGACGCGCCAGCACCCGCAATCCGTCGTTCGGGTCATCCAGACCCAGCTGCTCCCCGACACTCATCTCGAGCTCCTTCCACCGTGGACTCACGGCAGAAAGATCTCGATTCCTTGTATCCGGGTTCGTCCCCGGACGACCCCCATCAGCTAGGAACAAACATGGCCTGCGGGGAGGAACAAGGCCGCTGACCTGCGCAGACGCAAAGTTCCTAAGATTCTCAAGAGTTCTTCGGCGCAACCACTATCTGGGGCACATCCTTCAAGGTCGAGGCCCGCGAACGGGCCGCCTCATCGGGCTCGGCCCCGGTTACTGACCTCGCACCCGATCTCCACAGTGCTCAGGACTCACATCAGGGGATAGACGCCCGACCGTCCAGACGCGAGAGCAGGACCCCTCGGTAAGCGCACGTCGTGCTCCCAACGTGAGCCAGCGTCACAGCGCCCACTTAGTCCGCGCCGATCGGCAGATCTTGTCGCCGGCGCTCTTGAGATCCGCCGACAAGGGCGGACTTCCTCGACTGCACCGCGTGGGTGTCAGTGCCTTGACCCTTGCGCGAGCATCGAGCCTTAATCACTCCGGATCAGTGACAACCTTCAGCGCCGCCCACGAGCCAGCATGCTTGATATGGCTTTCGGTTGCGAAGACGTAATGCCAGTCGCCGTACTCCTCGGCGTCGCGGACAGCCCTCGCCCAATTTTCCGCAGCCTCTCGCTTGCGCATCACGTCGGCATCGTGGGCATTCTTGTCGCTCTTGCCCTCGATGACCCAGTGTGCGCCGGCGGCGTCGAGAGCGATGAAATCCGGAAAGTAGTTGCCGTCGACGGTGGGGATGAAGGCAGGGCCGTTCGTGTAGAGGCGAAGCCACCACTTGATGTCAGGGTCACGGTCGAGAAGATGGGCGATCGCCCACTCCGTCGAGCCAGCGTCAAAAGCGGCAACGGGCATGACGTTCCTTTGCCATCCGACGAATTGCAGACCCTTCACAAATACATCGTTATAAGCATTCTTCGCGGCGCCGTCCACCAAAACCGGTTCTACTGGCAGCATGACAGAAACAAGTTCATAAGTCATTTCCCGCTTGCGCTGGGCGTGCGCGGCCCGGATCAGGTCGCTCATGCCATGGATGGCCTGCTGACGTCGGATTTCGCCCCAATGGGCAGTCTCGGTTGCGCCTATAACCCCCGCACCTTTCAGGAACGCGCGAGTGAGACGTCGCGCAGCGGCCCGCTCCGATTTCGTCTCTGTGACCTGGCGCAGGATTGCGCTCGTGAGGTCCTCTCGGATCGTGTCAATCCCTGTCAATACCTGCTGCGCCTCGACATTGTTCTGCGGGGCAACCACGATGGCCACCTCACCCATAAGGTCACGCTCCGCTTCGAGAGCGTCCTTGGCCAAGAAGGTTGGAACTTCAGCGCTGAACCTAGCCCCTGCCGCGTGCGCGTCGCCGTCAGGTAGATCCGACAACGTGAAGGCGGCGTACGTGAGGCGCGCCTCGCGACGGGGGAACGTGATTTGCGGGGCACCGGCCACGCGCGAGAGTGGGGACGGTGCAGCTTCACTCCTACGCGCCTCAGACTCAATGAAGAACAGCGCCTCCGGCGCCTCGGATTCCCCCTCGGTCGTCCACGTCAGCGGCTCCAATCCCCCGTCCGGCTCGACGAGCTCTCCAGGCACCACCGGCGGTTCGGTCGGGGCGGCATCCTCAGTAGGCACTGACGGATCTGGGACGACAAGGTCGCCAGCGGTGGTCGCGGCGCCCTGCTCGTCAACTTCGTCCGCCTTAGGAGTGGTGTGCATCCTCTCGCGCAGCACGTCCTTTTGGGCTAGCAACTGGCGATACGAGTCGTGTGCAACCAGATCGACTTGGTCGACCATAGGCACCCCTGTGCGCGCTCCGAATGGGAGGCGGAGTCCGCGACCAAGAATTTGCTCCGTGAGGGATTGGGACGCCAGACGGCGTAGCGCGACGATTACGCCGATATTCTTGACATCCCAGCCCTCTTTCAGCTTGTTGACGCTTACGATGGCGCGAATCGCCGAGTTCGGGGACTCGACGGCAGCAAGTGCTGCGAGCGCCTCGTCCGAGGACTCGGATGTGACTTCCAGAACCGCGCGTTCGTCTCCAATAAAATCTGGACCGGCAAGAAGCTGGCCGACCTCCGTGGCGTGTTCGATACTCGCTGCTACGACGAATAGAACCGGCCTCACCGTGGGTGCGCCTGCTGTGGCGGAACAGTATTCGGAGTAGGCAGTTTCCTTTTGGCGCAGCAGCGTGCACGCGTCCTGCAGCTGAGTCTTCTCGTCCTTCGTCCCATCCTTTCGGTACACGATGACGGGAATCTTGACGTGATGGTCGGCAATAGCCTCGCCAAGCGTGTATTGAAATACTACCTTTGGCAGATCACTCTCCGCGGGGGTTGCGGTCAATCCAACAAGAGCGAAGGGACTTAGGTCGCGGATGGCTCCCGAGAATGCGGTGGCATCCTTGTGGTAAATGTGATGCTCGTCCGAGATCACAAGCAGGTCATCAGATTTCCTCAGATAGTCGTATAGCGCATCTCCCAAGTTCTCGTCGGTCTCCCTCACCTTGCGGCTGTTCTTCCGGCCGGGCGAGATTAACTGGTGGACATTGAAGACAAACACTTTGAGCACCTCTTCATCCCGAAGAGCGGTCGACACCGATGCGGATCGAAAGTTCTCCGGAGTAATGATGAACGGCTCGTGGTCTGCGCCTGCGACGAACTTTGTTGAGGCTTGGTCAAAGTTGGCTAATGTCTTGGCCTGGATGACGCTACCGGGTGTGACCACCAGCACATGCCGGACGCCTTGAGTCGCGCAGTAGTCGATGAGCGACGACATCAGGAAGGTCTTACCGACGCCGGTCGCAAGGTCGGCCACGACCTCGGGGTAGCCGTCATTGGCGTGTGCCCCTATCGCTCGAATTACAGCCTCAAGCGCCCGTCGATTAGGGTCGCGCAAATCGAATCGCGCCGCAATCTCATTTACCAGAGGTTGATCGAAGGCCAGATTTTCGATCACTTTACGGTCCTCTTCGGGAACAAGTCTCTAGGGGCCTTCTTGAGCCGCGACCCGGGTGACAAGCGTTGAAGAAGCGAGTCAGCTTCAGGCAAGACGACCTTTGCGACGATGACGGCGCGTTCCTTTACAGCGAGATTCTCCACCACGGTCCTGACCACAATTTCGTCCGCGACTCCGTCAATTACAGCAAGGCGCTGCCTTCCTCGAATCCCGCAGAACACAGGGTGATCGGGTGTCAAGGTGAACTTTAATTGAGCCGCGACCGCCTTAGACCAAATGCCATTGACGGCCGCCTCGGACAGAAGGAGATCTCCGGTATCCTCATCCACCTCGTACATCGACTTGCCTACCTTCAGGTGCGTAAATGAACCACCACCGTGCCAAATGCGAGTTCTTGCCGGCTTAGTCTTCACGGCGTCCCGGAGGGCGGACAACGTTGAAGTGTCAAGCGCGACGCCCCGCTCCCCTACATGCTCAATCACCTTCTTAAGCACCGACGTGAACTCTTGGGCAGCCTCAGGCAGCATGCCGGCCGGCAGCTCCACTTCGTCTCCCACCCGGTCGGTCCAGGGCACGCGATCAACCGCGACTGTGATGCCGCCGTCATCCTCCCCTTTGATGACCTTGTCGAGGCGGCGTAGCGTGAATTTCTCCACCGTCGTCGGGCGGATTTCAGTGGTTATCCAACGGCGGCCCGTCTTGTGAGCGACCGCCGCGGTGGTTCCTGAACCCGCGAAGCAGTCAAGGACGATGTCCCCCGGCTGCGTCGAGATGCTGATGATGCGTTGGAGAAGGCGCTCCGGCTTTGGAGTGTCAAAGGCGTGGTCGTTCGGGAAGAGCGCTTTGATCTCCGACTTCGCCGTGCGATTAGAACCCACCTCATCAAAGCGCCACCAGGTCGTGGGAACGGAGCCGCTAGTCGGAATACGCAACTTGAATCCGATCCCCCCGCGCCCACCAGAGCGCAAGAGGATATCGGGCCAGTTGCCCTCGTCGTATCGCTTTCGCGCCAGCACGGCTGCCTCCTCAAGCGGCACAGCCAGCATCACGGCTTCCACGTGCTGACGGATCTCCGTCGGGTCGATTCCACAGACGGCGGCCCTCCGCGTTGCATCGCCGATGTCACGGAACTCATAGGGGGCATACTGGCTTATTTGGTCGATGATCCAGTCGCGAGACTTCGCCCAATGGCGGCTCTTGGTCGGGTAGATTAGTTCGCCGGTGATGGGATGCTGGATGGCGTGGATATAGTCGTGGTGCTTCCGATCTCCCCGAACCGTAGTGGGTCCGTCAAACCAACGTTCTGGATCCCCGTCAGGTGACGTGTACTTTACGTCGAGGGCTGCAGCACGAACCATCCTGTTCGGCACCCACGCCTCTGTTTTCCGGTAGACGAGAAGTGAGTCGTGGGACGTTGAGAAGCCGGCGTTGTTGCTGCGCGTGTTATCGGACTTCTGCCATGCCACCTCGGCCACGAAGTTGTTGATCCCGAAGACCTCGTCTAAAACGACCCGGCAGCGGTGTGATTCGACGTGATCCAGGTGCACCCACACGCACCCGTCATTAGCTAGGAGGGGCTCGACTTGACGGAGACGGTCACGAAGCATCGTTAGCCAGATGGAGTGATCTAGAAGGTCCTCGTAGTTGTCGAAGGTTTGGCCCGTATTGAAGGGTGGGTCGATGTAGACCATCTTGACCTTGCCGACATAGCGCTCCATCCACTCAGGCGTGCGCCGCAGTGCGTCGAGTGCATGCATTGCATCGCCGGTGATCAGCAGGTTCTCGGTTGTGGGTGGAGGCAGGTCATCTGGACGCGTCGCGGGAGTTGGGACAGTGAACTCCCCCACCCGATGGAGGAGGCGGACCTCCAGGACCCTCGGGTCACGGCGGTCGGCAAACGTGTAGTCGTACTCGCCATCCCCCGACGAAAGGAGCGCCTTGTCCTTGTCAGTCCAGGTCAGTTCAAGCCGTCCGGCGTGCTTGGCCACGGTTTCCCATCTGCTCAGTTCGACCTCGGTGCGTTCATGCCCGAGGCAACATCCAACTCGTTTCCTACCCTATGGACTCGCTGTCGTGCCCACGGGATCCCGCGCGGAAGCATGGTGATCCGCTGGCTCAGCGCGAGCCATGCTCAGGAGGCCGGCAACCCGTTGGCGAGCGTTCGGTGAATCTCGGCGATTGTGTCGGCGGTGAGAGGTCCTTCTGCTTGGAGCTTGAGGTAGAGCTTCTTGGGCCACAGGGCGTACACCTCGCGGGTGGTGAAGCTGCCGCCGAGCAACGGCCAGTCTGCTTCGACGAAGCAGAGGACGCCGTGCACCGGCATGCTGGGCTCAAGGAGTGCCCGCACGACCTCGACCTGTTTGAGTACCCCGTCGACGAGCCTGGTGCAGTCGCGCGACCCGACGAGCAGCCGCTCGGCGCGTGGCCGGAAGAGCCCACCGTCGATCTTGACGTCCGGCCGGCCGCGGTACTTCTTGGCGTCGATGACGTAGATACCGGTGGCTGTCACTGCCAAGTGATCGATGTTCGCCCTGCTCCGGGGCATCCGACGGTCGTGCAGCAACCGGATAGTCTCCGACGCGAGGTGGTCCAGGCCCCCGCCAAGCTTCTCCTCGCCCAGCGCGCCCGTCTTCCAGGCCGTCGTGGACTGCGGGTCGTCAGAGATGGCGAGGATCAGACCCCCGAGCTTGGGGTGCTTGTTCCGGATACGCGCTTCACGCGCAGCCTTGCGCCTTTCGAACTCGCGACGCGCTGACGCACCTGCGGTTCCAAGGTCAACCGTCTGAGGAACAGAGATTTCGGGCTCTTCCCCGGCTGGAAGCGCACCGTGCGCATACAACTCATGGCTGACACATCGCACCGTTCTGGTCGCCTGTTCGTAGATCGCCTCGGCTTTCGCCGGCAGCTCTGACCCACACACCCGGCACGTCCCGGCAAAGCGCAGGCGCATGCGCTTCTCCTCAGTTCCCCCATCCACGCCGCCACCGTAAAGGGCCTCGGCGCTCGTTGGACGTGGTTGCGCCATTTCGCCGCCAAGACCTCCGGCATCTACACACTGTGTAGGGCGCCCAACCGGTCGATCCACCACACCTCGATTAGTGCCGCAGCGAGCGAACCCGCTGTTTGGCTGTGGAGCTCGCGGTAACGCGGGAAATCCGGAAGCACGATCACGCTGCGCCAGGTTGGCTGTTTGCTTCGCAGCCGCGCAGCCGCGTTGCCGCGAGCACGGCTTGGGCATACCAGTGACCAGCCTGTGTGCTGGGTGTCGTGCGCTTCGTCTCGGTGGCACGAGCAGGGTCTGCATAGCGCCTGCTCGGGAACCCCTTCACCTCGACACCCACGGTCTGGCCGTCGCGAACCGCAACCACGTCGACGCCGTGCTCCTTGGTTGCTGTGTTCGCCACCGACAGAATCCGCCATCCCTCAGTTACCAGGGCCGCGACCAAGGCGGACTGAAGCTGGGCCTCGGTGTGCCACTCGGATGGGTCCTCGGACTTCGACGGTCGAGCAGCCGCTGCCGGGAGCCCTTGCACCGGGAAGGTGGACGTGTCTTTGGAGACCGGTTGCCCGCCAACACTCTGTGACTTGGGCTTCGGACTTGTCTCACGTTGTCTGTCCGCGCGCCACCGCTCGAGCTCCTCGTCGGTCGCTCGACGGAACAGGCCTCGATCGACACGGGCAAGGAATGGTTCACGCTGGGTGAACTGCGATCTGTCTCCCACATTTCCAGCACGCCCCCCGAAGGTGGGTTCGCACCGTTCTATCGTTCGCCTTTGACGGCGCATGGCGTCTGAACCACGACAGCGCCTCCTGCGAGGTGAAGGGACCGGACTGCGTCGCCGAGTACTGCTGCAGCAACTCCCAGACCGTCAACGTCTCGCTAGTGGGTACAGTGATGACACTGCCAGATGCGACTGACGGCGACTCAGGAACAGGGGCGTGACCTTGAGCAGGCACCTGCATCTGCCCGCATCACAACGCCGCTAGGCCAGTAGATCTTCGCGCAGTGCTGGCAGCAGAAGGAGGAGGTCGCCGGAGTCGCCTCCACCGAGCCCGAACTTCGTGCCGTCTCGATACGTAAGGTCGATGGACGTTCGGTAACGCCAGGTTCCGCTGACCTCGCTGCTCCACGCCTCATCGCGGTTGTCGTAGCCACGGGCGACCGGAACTTCCATCCGCGTTAGGTCTGACCTTCGGATCAGCCTGACGTCAACCGTGCCCTCATCGTTGTGAAAACCGGCCCACTGACGCTCTTGAACGTTCTGCAGCGTTGCCACGGCAAGCAGTCGCTGGCCAAAGACAGCGAGCGCGCCCACAAGGCCCTCACCCTCGTCATTCTTGGCGTAACGGACCGTTGACTCGACCCAATCGATCGGGGCCTCGTCACCAATCAGCGCGGCGATTCTCTCGAGAACGTGCGTGGGGACGCTTGGGCGAAGTCCACGCGGGCCGCGGACCTTGTCGTTCAGAGCCCGCAGCCACAATCCGTGAGGATCCTGCGCATCTGCATCTTGAGTCATTCGACTCCTCCCTCTGTCTGCCCAGCATCGTGAAGCCCTTCTCTCACAGTCTGCTCTTGGTCACTGACACTGCAGGAATGGGCCCCGGCGGCGTCCTTCTCGAAGGGAGGACTGTGGTAAGGCCGACTCTTAGACACGCCGCATCTGTTCGGCGAAGGGACTACTGCCAGCAGTTTGCTAGACGTGGCGGCCGGTGTCGTGCGGACGAGGGCCTTCCGGTGCGGCCTGGAACTGGTCAGCGAGATCCGCCGTCAGCCTGATTGGAATGTAGCCACAAGGGCGGTAGCCAACTCTCGACCGAACTCGTCCGCACCGTTGTCGAACGCAGCCGCCGGGACGCTCTCGTCTGGGACCACCCTGATCGGCCGATCTCCCAAGACTCCGAAGCTGGTGCTCGTCCTGCTCGAGCTGGGGAGAGATCCATCGACCACGGTAAGAAGAGATCCTGTGACGCCAATCGCAACGACGTACCTACCAGCGTCGGAAATCGCAACGGAGCCCGCCAACCTGAGGGCCCGAGTGCATGCTTCGGCCAGGTCGTCCAACTGCAACATGCCGCCCATGCCGTCGCTCGGCAGAGACCACGAGACTGATACTTGGCCCGTGGGCGTCACTCGCACGCTGCGAAGCGCACCAGGCGCCACGGTGCCCATCGACCCACGAGCCCCGAGCGGAACGTCAACTGCGGCGCCCCCGGCATCGACCTTCGGGTCCAAGCCGGCATGGGCCGGTACTGAGCCGCTCGCTCTGAGCGCCCCGATAAGCCGATCCGGCATGGCTCGCATGAGGCGACCTGAGACAACGGCGGGACTGAGCGGTGCAACGTGTAGCTCGACCACCCCGCCCTCTCGAACACCGGCTCGATGGTCGGGCCAGTCCGAAAGCCACACGAACTGCACGGGGTCTGTAAGAGACTGATAGTCAAGCTGCCCAGGACGGGCGGACAACTCGCGAAGAGCGTCAGCCACCTGAGTCTGCAGCTCACCGACCCCCTCGAACGTCGCCCAGAACGAGCCCGTGCCGTAGTCACCGATGGCGTCCGCGAGGGCTCGCTGCTCGGGTTCCATCTCGACGCCAGCCTTCACGAACACAAGGCGTGGAATGCCTCTCTGACGCGCCCGCTCATATTCGTCGCGGGTGGCGGACTGTCCCGTCTCAGGGAAGGTGTGGCCATAGAACTCGCCCAGCAACAGAACGTACACATCGGCTGCGTCGACGCCATCCATGCAAGCCTGACGGCTGGGCACCGCCTGAGCAGTGAACTGTTCGAACGCTATCGGTTCATGACCGATTGCCTTGACAAGACCAGGCAGCGCGTCCCGCTCGGCCTCCAGGCCCTGCCGCACGCTACTGATGAACACCTTCATGGCGTCCAGTCTGCCGGTTCCCGGAGACACAGCCACAACTGCATCGGCATCCATGGTGCCGGCACATGGCAAGCGTCGCTTGCGGCGCTTCGCCACGTGCAGGCGCGGCTCGATCGAGCGGGGCGCCCCACCGTCCGCTCGCCCACCTAGACGAGCCGCGTGTACGCACAGGCCCCGCGCCGCCAAGCAGCAAGAGCGCGGTGGTTTCCAACTTCACGCCACGCGAGACTGGCAAGATCCACAGGGCCAGCGGATCAGGTGATGATCGCCCCTCACCTCCGCGTCGTCAACGGTCCTACTCGCTCAAGACTTCGACGGGACGAACGTGAGGCTGAAGTACTCGTCGCTAAGCACCGACACGTCTCTAGCCATCACTACTACCCATGAGCCGTCCGGAATCCGAAGCTCGAGATCACCCCAAATGCGTAGTTCCTCGACGCCCTGAGCGTTGCTGTAACTGAGCCGGCGACCAGTCGCCGCAATCAGTTCAATAACCTCAGACTCGTTGAGCCGAAATGTGTATCGCACCGCCTTTGCTGGCTGGCGGAGCTGGAAGTGGGTCACGGCTCCAAGCATGCACCCTTAGGCCTCCACCGCACAGGCATGTTGCAGTGTGCGCCGGCCTACATCAGCTCATCGGCCGGTCCAGACGATCGACCTGCGTCTCGTCGCGCTTGCACGGCACCGGGGTTGGTAGCAGAAACAGGCATGCTGGTCTCGTGACTCACGACGCGGCGGCGATAGTCGCCCACACGATGATGTACGAAGATGCCGCCTGGGCAGCCGACATTATCTACTCCGCCCAAAAGGCCTCCGAGCGCGTCGCGGCGCTGCTTCCCACGCTGCTCATCGGAACATGGTCGCGCATCATCTACGAGGGCTCCATCGCGCTGAAGTCACGCAACGCAAGCATCGCTGTACCGGTCCTGGCCGACCTACTCGAACACCAGCATCGCGATGTCCTCGCTCGCGCTCGGCACTCCACCAAACTCCTCGACGACACTAAGAAGGGCTACGAGGAGGTCCTTGACGACCTCACTGCCTATCACGCCGCCCACCAGGCGCAGTTCACCGGCAATGCGGTCCCCTTCGCCCGATGGTTCGAGTGCGACCTAGGCCTGACCACGCTCGATGGACACCTGGTCGGCACCACCATCACCACTCACATCCACCTCGGGCAGCCCCCGACGCTGATCAGCGACACCGACGCGATGGGCGCTGCCATAACCGCCGCATCCATCGAGCAAGGCAGCGCGCTGGCCGTCCTCCTCGGACTGGGCGGTCAATTCGAGCCACGCCCCACGCTCGATTTGTCCGCCTTGAACAAACTCAAGGTACGAGACCGGGCTTCCGCGCGCTACCTGCGAAATCGATACGACCCCTCGTTCCCTCCAGCGCTCAAGTTGCTACTTGTGGGCATCGAAGCCGACCTCGGTACGTGCCAGCACGTGCTCCCTGTCCTCGAACCCGGGCACGCGGACACCGTGTTCCGGGCCCGCGTTGCCACGCTATTTCACGCCCTCAACGCGCTGCGCGAAATCGCCACGCGGCATGCCCGTCCCGACGGCAGCTCGCACCCTGCCTTGGCGAGCGTCGTGAACGACACTGCCGTGCAGCGCCTTGCGACCGCGCCGGCACGCACTGTCCGCAACCGATGCGTGCACTACGAGATCCGCAGACCCATTGCCGGCCAACGCCCGCGCCACCGTCGACCGTCGACCGTCCGATCCCCTAATCCCGCGCGACCTGACGCTGCGGATTACCGTCCGCGACCAGCCGCCGCACCAACGCCCAATCCTCCACTGAGATCACCCATCCAATCTGTCTGGGTGGCCTCGTTTTCGACCGTCGCTATGGCCTCGTTTTCAAGCGTCGTCGACATCTCTACCGAGTGGCCCGGAAGGCCGCCCAGTCGATTTCGCCGCGGCCAGCTTCAGCGAGCGCTTGGTTCGCCTTCGAGAACGGCTGCGTCCCGAAGAACCCGCCTTGGTTTGCTCCTTGAGGCGAGGGGTGGGTGCCCTTAAGGATCACGTGGCGGGTCTCGTCAATCAATGGTTCCTTGGCCTTTGCGTCTACTCCCCACAGGATGAAGACGACCTGCTCCTGCTTGGCACTGACCGCTGAAATCACCGCGTCAGTGAAGGTCTGCCAGCCCTTGCCATTCCACCTCCACTTTCGGTGGACATCCTTCGCGTCACTGCCCGCGCGTACCGTCAGCGCGGTGTTAAGGAGCAACACGCCCTGCTGCGCCCAGCCTTCGAGGTTCCCCTGAGGAGGTGGGGGGACGTCGAGATCGGACTCCAGCTCTTTGAAGATGTTCACCAAGGACCGAGGAATGCCGACGCCGTTTGGAACCGAGAACGCGAGACCATGTGCCTAACCTGGGGTCGGGTACGGGTCCTGACCCAGAATCACGACCTTGACATCCTCGTACGAAGTGAAGTCGAAAGCGGAGAAGGTCTGGCTCGCAGGCGGAAAGACTTCGTATTCTTCGCGCTCGGCGGCGACGAATGTGAGGAGCTGTGACCAGTAGTCCTGCTCGAGCTCACCTTTGAGATGCTTGCTCCAGCTTGCAGGTAGCAGGTCTTCGCCCAGATCAGACCTCCACTTCTCGGTGCCTTCGCGCCTCTGCTGTTGATCGGCCGCCCACGCCGCAAGCCCTTCGGCCTCCGTTGGGTCGCTGTCCGCCAGGAGCGCCAAGCCCTCGCCCTCCCGTGCCCACGCTTCTGCCAAGGGATCGATAGGAAGCCGCCCCAGTTCGCCCATAAGCTCCTCCAAAGAGCCTGGCGCGGAACCCAGGTGATCCGCCACTCCGTCCTCAGTGACAACGAGCGCGCCGCCCACAAGCGGCTGCTCGGGCTCTTGCGGATCGACGTAGCTGATGACCCAAACGCGGAATCGTCGATTTAGCGTGGCGCGCGACACCACCCATGGCGAACCCTCGAGTTGCAGAAATTCAGCCGCACGCCTCTTGGCCTCCTGTGCCTTGATCACAGTGCTCCCTTCGGCGAAGTCGGAATCCCAGTCCTTCTCATCATGGCCGACCGCATCGGCATGCACCGCGCTTCCGCAGCTGTTGGACCTGCGTCTCTTCGCCGCGTGTCGACCGGGTTCAGAGGCTGATGTGGGTGCGTCGTGGCGCGGAGGGCAACGAAGCGCTCGCAGGCGAGGATCAGGCCGAGATCGCACGCGTCATGTTGTCTTTGCTGACATGCGCAGTTGCGGTTCAGGCCAAGCTCACGGGCCATCAGGTTGCTCTTCCAATGGGACTCAATCTGCTGATGGTGACGTCAGGGGGTGTTCTCCCCGTCCACTTCGAGCACTGGTGCCTGGGGGTTCCGGCTCCATCCCTCGCTGCCACCTTTGAGCGCCGCGTCTCCACCATCACCGTCGGCGACGTTCTTGTAAAGCTCGAACATGCCTGCCATCGTGCCTCCTTCCTCAGGAAGTGGTGCCGCTTCGAACAGGAGGCGGCTGCCGCGGCTGCCTGCTCGTGGTGACGCGCCGCCCCGAGGGCGGGGCCCTGCCCACCGGTCACGCCGTCGAGAGCTTCGCTGGCTGGCGGGCCTATTGGGTGCCGGTGCGAGGGTCCACTCTCGCCTGGGCAGGGCTTTCGGGTGGTGGGTGGAGCGTCGTTGCGCCGGACGCTTGGTCATGTCCGGTCCAGGCGCGGGCGTTCAGGATGGTTTGGGTGCGCGCTGGGAGGTCCATGGGGGGGCCTTCGTCGTCGGTGCGGTTGGCGACCTGGTCGCGCAGGATCCGCTTCGCTCGATCCGGGTGGCCCTCGGCGCGGGTGACGGCGGCGAGGTCGAGGTGGGGGATCTCCTCGGCGGGGGCGGCCAGCAGGGCGGTCTCGGTCGCGGTGCGCGCGGTGCGGGTGTCGCCGTGGCGCAGGGCGTGGGTGGTGACGAGGTGGGCGACGTCGACGACAGCGCAGCTCAGGTGGTGGTCGAGGCGGTCCCCTTCGTAGAGCCAAGCCCAGGCGTCACCGCTGAGCTGGCTGAACGGGGGGCCTTGGACGAAGTCGAGGGCCTGGGTGAGGTCGGTGATGCCGTGCTGGCCGCAGGCTTGGCCGCGGGCACGCAGGCGGCGGAAGAGGTCGGCGTCGACGAGCAGGTCCTGGACCTGGTAGATCGCGACGCCGCGGCTCTTGGCTTCGGGGGTGCGACGGGCGTCGGGCAGGTGCGGTTGGCCGGTGCGGGGGTTGGTGCCCAGCCAGTCGCGCACGGTCTTGGCGTAGCCGCGAGCCTTGGCGGGGGTGATGCTCAGCGCGTCGGCGAGCTCGTCGGGGGTGGCGCCGTGGGATCGGGTGCTCAGGTAGGTCAGGACGCCGGTCATGTACGCCTTGCGCACGGCCAGGGGGGTGCCGCGGGTGCGGGCCCGCACCGGCCCGAGCAGAGTCAGGCGGGGCAGGGGGCAGTCGTCGGCGAACCAGGCGGCGACGTCCGCGTCGAGGGTGGGGTCTGCGTCGTGCAGGGCGTCGCGCACGGTGGTGGGGACCTTGGGGGCGAGGGCGGCGAGGTCCTCGGTGGTGGTGGCCGCGGTGGCGACGTAGTCCTGGTCGGGGTCGGGCAGGACTGACGTGGTCGCGACGAGGATGTGCTTGTCGGGGGTCTGCCGGGGAACCGTGTGCTGCCGGCGCAGGGCGCCGGCAGCGTCGGTGTAGGAGCGCCACCCGGTCGTGGCGGTCTCCTCGATGGGGACGGGAGTGTCGTCGAAGTCGGCGCCGGCGGCGAGCAGGGCTGCGCAGCCTTGGGCTTCGTCGCGGGTCAGGCCGACGGCGACCAGGTCGAGCCCGGCGTGCGGGAGCCGGACCCGGCCGGTGCTGGTGAGCTCGACGACGACAGCGCCGGGGGTGTCGAGGGCGCCGCCGTAGACGACGCTGGTGCCGGTGGCGCTGCGGTGCTGGTCGACCAGGTGCAGGAGCTGGGTCAGGGCCGGCGTGGGCTCGGCGGTGGCGTCCAGGAGCAGCATGCGGGGGGCCCAGCTGTCGGCGCCGGCCAGGTGCGCGCGGGCGGTCGCGACGTCGTTGTGGTGGTCGTGGGCGCGGTCGATGGTGTTGACGGCGTGCGCGAGGACCTCTGCGGCAGGGTCGGTGCCGGTGGTGTGCGGGCGGATCCGGTCGGGGTTGAGCGCGGCGACCTCGGCCGCGATGCCAACGCAGTCCAGGGTGACCCACGCGGACCAGGGGTTGCACGCGATCTCGGCGGCGAGGTAGCGGGCGAAGTCGTCGCGGTAGGTGGCCTCCCCGGTGAGGGTGATCGTGAGGTCCTCGCAGTTGAGCAGCCACACGTGCCCGCTGTCGCTAGTGCCGATCGTGACCAGCAGCGGGTAAGGGGCGGGCTGGTCGGGGGTGAGGTCCCCGAGGTCGGCCGGGTCGGTGCCGGACGGAAGCGACCAGCGGGCCTGGTTCCCGAGGTCGGTCCACGGAGAAGCGAGCTGTGCGGGGGCGTCGAGGTGCAGGGTCAGGTCGTGTCGGCCGATCTCGACGGCGGCCACGCACGGCATGGGCAGCCCGGCGTGCGCCCGGGCGGAGGCGAGGCGGCGCAGGACCGCGTCAACGAACTCGACGGTGGGCTGCGTGGTGGAGGCGATCGTGGCCAGGGTCTTCTCGACCGGGGCCAGGACCGGTGGTGGGGTGGCGATGGTGCGGCCGGGGCGCCGGTGGCGGAGCTGGACGGCGCGGCGTTGCCGCAGCAGCATCCACATCGACCCGGCCAGGACCGGGCCGCCGACCAGGCCGGCAAGCACCCACGGAGCCGCAGTCTGGGTGCCCTCGTCAGGGGCGGTCCGTGTGGCTGTGTCGCTCGGGTCGCCCGCCGGGGGGTGCGTGCGGCTGGATGCGGCGGAGGCCGAGGGTGCGGGTGCGCCGGGGCCGTTCACGCTGGGGATGCTGCGGCTGCCGGGAGCCGCGGAGGCCAGCGGGCTGGGGTCCGCGGGCTTGGCTCCGGTCCCCGGCGTGCCGGTCTGCGGGGCGTCGGGGACGCCGAGCGGGGGCGTTTCCGTCGCCGTCCGCGCGGGTGCAGCGGGCGCCCCTGCGCTGGTGCCGGGGATGGTCAGGTGCCACCCGGGGTAGATCCGGTCGGGGTCGCGCAGGTGCCGACCGTCGGTTTGGCGGGTGTGCCGGGATGCCTCGACGATGTCGGGGTACCGGTCGGGGTCGCCGAGCCGGTCCTGGGCGATGTGGCTGAGGGTGTCCCCGGTCTGGACGGTGTATGTCTGCGCGTTCGTGGGTGACGCCGTGGTTCCCGCCGCGTTCTGTGTGTGCGGAGGTAGGTGCAGGACGGTGCCGGGGTGGATGACCCAGTCCGGTCCGTTGACGCCGGGGTTGAGGTCGGCGACCTCAGCCCACCGATGCCCGTCACTGAGCTCGGTGGTGGCGATCGACCAAAGCGACTCGCCGCGGGAGACGGTGTGGGTCCTGCCCGGGTCGGCTTGCGCCCTGGCCACCGTGCTTCTGGCCGGGTGGGGTGTCGCCTCCTGATGCAGGTTGGCGGTGCTGGGGTGGGTTGCGGCGGGTGAGGCGGTCCATGCGGGGGCCGCCGCGGCGGCCGGTGCGGCCGTCACTGTGGGCAGGCCGACGGTGGGGCCAGCGACGAAGAGCAGGACGGCGGCGCCGACCAGGCCCCGGGCGGCGGTTTGGGGCAGGGTGAGGCCGGGCAGGTGTGGGGCGGTGACGCCGCGCACCCGGGAGAGCAGTTCGAGGGCAAGGGTGGCGGCGAGGAACGCCCACGCGAGCCAGGCGACGACGGTCAGGACCTGCAGGGTCAGGGTGCCGTCGTCACGGGAGGTCAGGGCGGTGACGGCCTCGTCGAGGGTGGGGACGTGGTCGGGGACGGGGTTGGCGCCGATCGCGACCAGGGTGGCGGGGATGCCGATCAGGACGGCCAGAATGGTGAGGGTGGCGGTTAGGCCGAGCAGGCGGGCGCGGATGGTGTGGGTCATTGCTCGACGCCTCCGACGGATCGGGTGATGCGGGCTTGGCCGTGGCCGGTGACGGTCATTGAGGTGATGCCGATGATGCCGAGGAACGTGGTTGGGTAGGTGTCGCGGACGTTCACGGTGACGGTGGTTCCGGCGGTGACCGTGACGGTTCCGGTCAGCCCGGATGCGGTCAGGTACGCGGTGGCGGCGTGGCGGGCGAGGTGGGTGTCGGTGACTGCCCCTTGGCCGCGGACCGCCGCCGACGCGTCGAGCTGTTGGCCGCCGGTGCGCGCGGCCTGGTCGGCGACGGCGCGGGCGTGCTGCTGCGCGTGGACCTGCCCACCGAGGTCGACGGCGAGGCCGACGAGGACGATCATCGCGAAGCCGGTGGTGACCAGCCAGATGCTGATCGACCCCCGCTCCTCCCGCTGGGCTCGTCGGTGGCCGGTCATCGGCGTTCCCGGTAGGTGTCGATCGGGGAGCTGGCGGTTGCGGTGACCGTCCTGGTGCCGGGGACCCCGGGCACGGCCAGGTCAGCGAGGTTGACCACGCACCGCACGGTCGCGGTCACGGTGGCAGGGGTACCGGCCGTGGCTGTGAATCCGGCGGTGTCGACCGTCACCGCGGTGGAGACGCAGTTGACCTTCTGGCTGGCCAGGCTCGAGGTGGCCGCGGAGCCGGCGGTGCTGGAGGCGTCGGTGGGGGTGCGGGCGATGGAGGCGGTGCGGGCTGCCTGGGTGGCGGCGGAGTCCACGGCCTGGGTGGCGATGGCGACCCGCCCGGCAAAGATGATCAGGCCGACGAACAGCAGGAAGGCCGGCAGGCCGATGGCGGCCTCGAGCGCGGCCGAGCCCGCCTCGCTGCGTCGCCGGGGCGCTGTCACCGGGTGATCCTCTCCACGGGCATGCTGGCGGACTGGGTGATCGTCGGCTGCCACCCGGGGATGACGCTCAGGGCCACCCCGCGCACCGTGACGGTCGCGGTGTTGGCGGTGCGGGCACCGGTGACCGTGGCAGAGGTGAGGGCGTCTCCGGCGGTGTCGGCCACATACTGTCGGGCGGTGCTGATCGCGGCGCTGGTGGTGCCGTTCTCGGCGCAGGCGGCGCGGGCGCCTTCCTGCGCGGCGGCGATGGCCAGGGTGCGGGCGTGGTAGGTCAGCGCGGCCTGCATTCCCAGGAACATCACGGCCAACAGAGCCGGCATAAGGATGACCATCTGGATTGAGGTCGACCCCCGCTCTGAGCGGCCCCGGTGCTGCCACGACCACGGACGCCGGGCACGGTCGCGCGCGGGCCGGTCGGGCAGGCGAGGGAGGGTCACGGGGTGGGCCTTCAGGTGATCTTGGCGGCTTCGCGGGTGACGTAGCTCGTGATCGCGAGCACCACGATTCCGACGATGGCGATGACGGCCACGGCCCACAGGACCTGCTCCATGGTCACCGACCCCCGTTCGGGGAGTTTCGAGGCTCGGTGGCGCAGGCGGATGCCGAGGGTGTGCAGGGCGGCGGCGAGGTGGTGCATTACGGATGTTCCCTTCGGTGTGCTGCTCCCGGCCGGGCGGCGCGGGTGCGAGGTGCTGACTGGGATGCGTGCTGGTGGGTCTGGGGTGGGCGTGGCCATCACGGGGCGCCGCCCATGACGCGCAGCAGGGCGGGGGCGACGAGGATGGCCAGGAAGATGACGCCGAGCAGGCTCATCGGGATGGACATCCGTTCACCGATCTCGTTGGCCTTGGCCTTCTCGGTGGTGAGCATCGCGGTGCGGATCCCGGTGGAGCGGGCCCGCAGTGAGGCGTATACCTGGGCGCCTTCCTCCCCGGACAGGCGCATGATGTCGGCCAGGTCGTCCAGCTCGGGCAGGCCGAGCTCGTCGCTGAGGGCCCGCAGCGCCTCCCACGGGGTCAGGCCGGACCAGCGGGTGCGGGCCAGCTCCTCGCTCAGGCGACGGAACACCCACGAGTCGCCGACCGCGGCGGCCGCCTCCATCGCCTGCCGGGGTCCGGAGCCGTTGTGCCGTTCGAGGGCGACGAGGTCGATGTAGGCGCCCAAGGCGCGGGTGAACTCGGCCCGGGCCTTCTTCGCGTCGTCGCGGGCGTTGTGGTCCGGGACCATGAACAGCACCGCCGCCAGGGCGAGGCTGCCGGCGAGCGGGACGTAGAACGGCAGGCCGGCGCCGAGGACGTTGAATAGCACGGTCAGCAGGGGCGGGATCGCCAGCCCGAGCAGCGCGAAGCTGACTTTCTCCCCGTAGAACCGTGACACCGGTGTGCGCAGGATCGCCAGTTCCCGGGTGGGGGTGCGGCCCCACAACGCCGGTGGCAGGACCCGCATCCCCCACGCCCCGAGGCGCTGTGTGGAGTCCCGCTCCTGCGCCGGTACCGGGTGGCGGCGGGCATGCTCCGGTGAGAGTCGTTCGAGGGCGTCGCGGAGGTCCGGCTGCGCCGGCACGAGCCGCCACAGCAGCAGGGCGACCCCGAGCCCGATCAGGGTGCCGGCGGTGACGGCGAGCTGGAGGCTGGTCGGGGCGGTCATGAGGCGCCCTGCCCGGCGTTACCCATGAACCGGGGCAGCGCGGCGCCGGTGGCCATGCGCCGCATCCACACGAGCGTCGCCACGTACAACCCGAGCAGGCTCGCAAGCAGGATCTGCCCGAACGGGGACCCGTAGGGGGCGACGTACTGACCGGTCAGGGCGAGAAAGGCCAGGACGCTGACGGTGATGACGGTGACCCACCGGGCAGTGGCGCGCGGCTTGGCCCGGTCAGCCTCGATCTCGCGGCGGGCCCGCACGTCGGCCGCCACGGACTCGGCCAGCGCGTCCAGGACGCTGGCCAGGCCGGAGCCGCGGCGGCGGGCGCCGAGGATCAGGTTGGCGGCGACGACGTCACCGGTGGCGTCGTCCAGGTCGTCCGCGAACGCCCGCAGCGCGTCCTCGGTGGCCCACCGCGCCCGCAGCCGCGACGCCAGGCGGGTCACTTCGGGCCGGATCGGGGCCGGGGTGGAGCGCAGCGTGGACAGCAGCGCCTGCTCCAACCCGACACCGACGGTGAGGACCCCGGACAGGGCCCGGGTCCACTCCTCCATCGCCTCGAGCCGGTCGATCCGAGCGGTCGAGGCTGGTGCGGACAGCAGCACCGGCAGCCCGGCCACAGCCGCAGGCAGGACGAGGACGGCAACCCACCACCCGGTCAGGACAGACACCATCACCCCGGCCGTGAGCCCGGCCAGCAGCAGCGCCCGGGTCCTCGGGGTCAGCGCGCTGGGCCGGGTCAGCGGGTGGGAGCGTCGCGGTGACGGGGGTCGGGGCGGGGTCGGTCGCAGCCCGACGACCAGGCCGATGAGCCCGGCGACGACCAGTGCCCCGGCGACGGCGGGCACCAACGGGGTCATCGGGCGGCGCCTGGGGTCGCGGCGACGAAGCCGTCGAGGTTGAACCCGTATCTGGCCAGGTCCCGGTAGGAATCGTCCAGGACGTGCGGGGTCGCGGCCTGCTCGCCAGGGACGGTGCGGAACACGCGCTGGGTCGCGTATCCCTTGTCCTTCTCCCCCGGGGCGACGGTGATGATCTCGGCGACCCACCGGCGCCGCTGCCACACCCCGTCCCGGGTGGGAGCGGTCTCGAGGTGGACGTAGACGACGACGTCGATCGCGGCAGCGATCGCCCGCACCGCGTAGTCGTGGGTCACGTGCGCGCCGGCCTCCATCGCGCAGGTGACCAGCTTGGCGATCGCTCCTTCCGCGGAGGGGGCGTGGGTGGTGGAGATTGACCCCGCCCCGGACTCCATCGCCTTCAGCATCGCCAGGATCTCGTGTCCGCGAACCTCCCCGACGATCTGCCGGGACAGGTTAAACCGGAACGAGTCGAACAAGGCCTCGGACAGGGTGAACTCCCCCGCCTGCCGCCCGTCCGGGCCACGCTCCCCGGAGCCGGGGCGGGCCTCCCACGCCACCACGATCGGGTGCTGATCCTTCAGCTCGTGCAGGTGCAGCTCGTACTCGGTCTCGAAGGTGCCGATCGCTTCATGCGGGGGGATCTCAGCGCAGAGCGCCCGCACCAGGGTCGTCTTGCCGGCCCCTTGGGCACCGGCGACCACGATTGACCTGCGGGCCTTGACCGCCGCCGACAGAAACGACGCGGCGACGTCGGTCAGGGTGCCCATGCCGACCAGGTCCTCCAACCTGACGCGCCGCAACCGGTGCCGGCGGATCACCACGCACGGGCGCGGGGTCACCCACGCGGCGGCGGCCAACCGGGCGCCGCCGTCCAGGCGCAGATGCAGCCGAGGTTGCGCCTGAGAGAAGGGGCGGGCGTTGACCTCGCTGCGGGAGGCCAGGAAGACCAGGAAGTCGATGAGCTCGGCGTCGGAGTCGGCGACGGCCGGGCCGGGGACGAGCTGTCCGTCGGTCAGCTCGAGGGTGACCTGGTCGTGGCCGGTGATGATGATGTTCTCCACCGTGTCGTCGTCTACCAACGGCTGGAGCCGGCCCAGCCCGAACAGGGCGTTGTCGACCGCGGTGGCCATCGCGGCCTCCTCCGCCGGGGACCAGGTGGGGGCACCCACGTCAATCCGTTCGGCCGCCTCGCCTTCGAGCAGCTCAACGATGATCGCCCGCCCCCGGCCCCGCTGCTCGGCGGCGGTTGTCCGGGCGCGGTCCTCACCCAGGGCGGCGGAGAGCCGATCCGAGGCCTGCTGCCTCAACGCCGCCACCGACGGCCAGTCCAGCTCGCCCGCGAACGATCGAGGCAACCGCCGCGTCACCGGCCCCGCGTGGGAGATCCCGTCGCCGTTCGGTGCGGGCGCCGACGTGGTCGGGGTCATCGAGAACGAGCCACGCACCCGACCCGGACGTTGAGGGAGCGCAGTCGCGAACAGGGGCAGGTCGCTGGGGTCCGGGTTCGCCGTGGTGTCGATGCTGTCGGTACTCATGCCGTCCTGCCCGCCCGCCGCTTCCAGCCCGCTCTGACCTCGCCAAGAGCAGGCGACGCTTCCGTGGTGCTGCTGAGCTGCTTGGTGGTGCGGCTGATCTGGGAGAGCACCCCGTCCTGCGTCGAGCGCAGCGACCGCGATAGTGGCGACCGGTCGAACCCGCGCGGTGCAGTGCCGCCGTGGGAGAACACGGTCGCTGAGTCCGTATCCCACGCCAGTGATGCCAGGACCGGGAGCTCGAGGACCTTGCTCACTTCCTTGGCCTGGTAGGGGCGGCCCGCCCCCACCGTGAGCAGCGCCACCGCCGAGCTGCCGCCCTGCTGCTCGAACCCTTCGCGCACGCTCTGCGCCCACGATCGTGCCCCGGCCAGGGCGACCAGGTCGGTGCGGGTCACCAGAAGGCACAGGTCCGCTGCGTACATCAACGGTTCCGGGGCGCCGACCAGCCCCAGTCGACCCGCATCAACGATCACGTCCTGCCCCATCGCGTCCAGGCTCTTCAGCGTTGCCGCCAGTGGTTCCCATAGCGACTCCAGTGACCGGGCCTGACCGTGGGCCGTGGTGCCGGCGATCATCGTCACGTTCGTGTCCGGGACCTGCATCGCCACCCACGGGATTGCCTCGGCCAGTCCGCCGGCGCGGTGCGCGAACGCCAGGTCGATCAGGGACTGCGCCGGGCTGGTCTGCCCACGGAAGTAGCCGGCCAGCAGCGCCGACCCCCCGGTCGGGTCGGCCTCGACGAGCAGGACCGGGCGGCGCCACGTCAGGGCCAGGCCGAGCGCGGTCGTGGTCACGCCCGGGGACCCGGACGCGGACGTCAGCACGATCAGGGCCATCAGCGCTCCCGGGAGTCCAGGACCAGGGCCACATTTCCGGTCGCTGCACGTGCGGCCAGCTCGGCCGCGTTCTGCTGCGCGACCTGGACGCTGACCACGTTCTGGCCGTTCTCGTCGTTCATGCGCACCCCGACGACGGTCGCGGCGATCGTCACCTGCTTCCCGGCGATCACCTCACCTGACTGGCCAGGTGTCGCCACGACCCGCACCATGTCCCCAACCAGGAGGGGTTCGCCGGGCATCTGGGACGCCGGCAGTCCCACACCCACGATCGACATTCCCGCTGGGGGCAGGACCGCGTCGCTGACCTGTTCCAAGGTCACGAGGGTGCCAGCGGCCATGTCAGTCGCGGCACGCTGGCCGACGACCGCGGATGACTGTGACGCCGGTATCGGGTGCAGGGCCGGGTCCGCACTGACCTGCACGCTCATCACGTCCTGCGCCGAGACTAAAGCGCCGCGCTCGACCGCGACCCGCATGGC
This sequence comes from Knoellia aerolata DSM 18566, assembly GCF_000768695.1. GTDB lineage: Bacteria > Actinomycetota > Actinomycetes > Actinomycetales > Dermatophilaceae > Knoellia > Knoellia aerolata. Next base: position 7,398 of record NZ_AVPL01000025.1, on the reverse strand, counting down.
CAGCACCGACTGGGTGTTGCTGGTCGAGGTCCACGCGAACGCCGCCACCAGCCCCCCGAGGCAGATCGCCGCGACCGAGGCCGCGATCAGTGCCGGGCGGCGACGCAGCTTGGGCGCAGGCGCGACCCGCACGTCCGCCTCCGCGGAGGACGCCGCGACACCATTCACCTTGGCTCCGTTGTGGTTCGTGGTGGTCGTCATCTGAATTCCTTTTTTCGCGGACCGGTTACTGAGTGAGCACTTGCGCCTCACCCACGGTGATGCGCACCGAGTTGGCGAACTGCAACGGGATCGACCCGCTCTGCCCGAGGCCGGACCACTGCACGCTCCAGTAGGAGCGGGCCCACACCCGGTACACGCCTTGGCGGGTGTAGGTGTACCCACAGTCCGGGCTGTCCTGTCTGCCGAACGAGTCCTCGTACGGGGTGCCCGGCGTGCGGCAGACCACGACCTCGCCGTCGCCCATCGACCACACCACCTTGGTGGCCTTGGCTGTAGCAGTCACTGTGTACGCCCCGGCCGAGGCGGTCTTGGTGTTCGGACCCCAGGTCGACGGGCCGGGGTTGGTGTCCCACATCCACACCGGCATCCCCACCAGGCCGACGCGCCCTGGTGTCGGCTCCGGGACGATGCCGATCGAGACCGCCTTGAGGTTCATCGTCGTGATCGCCTGCCGTGCCAGCACTTGCGGGTCCGGTGGAGCACCCGCCGGTGGCTGCGCCAACCAGATCTGGAAGACCACCGCAGCGACCGCACCCACATTGACCGGGCGAATGCACTCGTAGATCTGCCCCTCACTCCGACCACCCCACACCGCGTCGCTCGACGGCGGCTGCGGTGAGGCCGCCCTGCAGTACGCCTGCTGAGACTGCGACCACCAGCCACCGTCACTCGAACACGGCACATCCTTCGGGTTCCCAAGCAGGGTGTAGGTGCATGTCCTCTGTAGTGCGGGAGGCGAGCTCCCGCCCCCACCAGGACCTTGAGGGTCCCCACCCCCCGGGTCCCTGACAGTGATGATGCAGATTCCTCCCCGGGGATCAGGTTCTGATCCCGGCGGGCAAACGATTGGGTCCGCCCAAGCTGTTGATGCATCCCCTGCAATTAGGGCGACAGCAACCAGTGCGACCCTCGCTATTCGCCTCAGCATGACGTGCCCTTGAGCGTGTCCTCAGTGACGAAGAACCCCTCGGTCGCCCTTACGACCTTGTAGCTGTAGCGCTGCTCGTCCGGCCGATTCGGATTTACCTGCGAGGCGCCCGTTTCGTCGACCAAGTCAACGGTGCTCACGTCAACGCACACCATCACCGTGAAGACCTTGCCGTCCTTGGTCGTGGCCTTTACGTCACTGAGGGAAGAGTTTCCCTTCTGCACTAACCCCTTGGCCACGTAGGTGCCCAGAACTGTCTGCATCTGGGCTCTGGCCTGGTCACGGGCCACCGGGTCAAGCAGGTTGAGACTCTTCGTCGGATTGGCCGCAAGATCGTCGACAACCCCCCAGTACTTCACCACGGCGTCACCGGCCAGCCGAGCGTCCCGCTCAGCCGGGGTCTCGATCTTGGTCTCCGACGCGGACGGGGACGGGGACGGGGTCGGCGTAGTCGTCGACGTCGTCACCGAGGGCCGCGACGAGGTCGCTGTCCGGTCGGGTGTACCAGCGCCGTTGCAGGCCGGGACCAGCAGGACGGCCATGCCGGCAATCACAGCGGCCGCCGGGAACCGCCTCAGTGCGTCTGCTACCCGACCGCGCATGAGAACCTCCGAAACGGATTCCATCAACCCGCCATGCACACGGGCTACAACTACGGTGCCACGCGTCTCGGAATACTTCTCGTAAAGAGCGACATTGTGGAAAACCCGAGAGCTGCCTGTTGGCCTGTGGACGGGCCGCTCGCCCGGCCCCCATGGACCAAGGCGCGGCCTGCGGTCCGAACTGCCCAAACCTGCGGCCTTCACAGCCGGGAGAAGCCGGTGGGGATGGGAACCAGCAGCTGGTCGACGTCTCCGGGAACAACGCGAATTAGCCGCCCGGTCCGGTAGGCCGCCAGCTGCCCACACGCGATCCGTCGACGTAGTGTTCGGATGCTGACACCTGTGCGGTCAGCGGCGTGGGCAAGGGACTCGTACGAGCGGTGCTGGGCTGTCGGGTTCATGAGGCACCTCCTACGTCCCTACGCAGGTGGGCCTGCCCTTGGGGGCCACGTACAGCTCGACAACTTCGGAGACCCGGACTGATGTCGAACCGCAAACCTGCTGCCCTCGCCAGATGGCTCCCAGCTCCACGGACACCTCGGAGCCGTAAGCGAAATGACACAACAACGAGCGTTCGCGGTCACACGGCGGCAAGGGGTCCCGTAGCCCGATCGGCCTGAGAAGACGTTCTCATCCGACACGTATCCGACACGCTGCGGAACATGCAACAACCCCTGAGCAGCATATTCGCAGGTCAGGGGCTGTTTTTGACTTGTGGGCGATACTGGGATCGAACCAGTGACCTCTTCCGTGTCAGGGAAGCGCGCTACCGCTGCGCCAATCGCCCCCGTGAGGGGTTCGTACTCGAGGTGGAGACGGGATTTGAACCCGTGTAAACGGCTTTGCAGGCCGCTGCCTCGCCTCTCGGCCACTCCACCAGAATTGAGGGGCGGCTTGCCCTCCGAGCGGATGACCGGGTTCGAACCGGCGACCTCAACCTTGGCAAGGTTGCGCTCTACCAACTGAGCTACATCCGCACTTCGCTCCACTCGGTTCCCCTTGTGGCGTGCGGAGAGACATTAACTGATGGGGCGCGTGAACTCCAAATACGCTGTCCTCAGCGCCCGGAGCCGACCCGGATCCGCGGGATGACGAGGGTCTCGTCGTCGCTGATCGGGGTGAGCGGACGGCGTGCGGCGTCGCGTATGCCGTCCAGGTCGAGGTCGTCGTCGGTGGCAGGTCCGGTGTCCTCACCGTCGTCCCCGTCGGCTCCGTCGTCCGTCGCGCCCGCCGTCGGCCCAGACGTCGCGGGGCGGAGCCAGAAGGCGAACCGTTCCCGCAGCCCACGCTGCTCCGAGGACGGCCAGAGGTTGCGGATGCCGGCGTTGAGCGCGGCGCCGATGAGCACCGCGATCGCGAGCATGTAGAGCCAGATGAGCAGCACGATCGGTGCACTGAGCGGGCCGTAGATCGAGGTCCCGCCCAGCGAGGCGGCGATGGTCCCACGCACCGCGAACGACGCCACCACCCAGATGCCCAGGGTGACGCAGGCCCCCGGGAGGTCCCGGGTCCAGGGGCTCCGGCGCGGCGTGGACACGTGGTAGAGGCTGGTGAAGGCGGCAATGACGAGCAGCGACACGACGGGCCAGTAGAGCGCCGTGAGGAAGTCCCAGCCCTCCGGGAGGAACTGTCCGAGGAGCGTGGGTCCGATGAGCACCAGCGGGATCATCACGACCCCGACGAGCAGCGCGACGACGTAGAGCGAGAAGCTCAGCGCCCGGGTCGGCACGATGCCCCTGAGCCCCGACTGGCCGTACATGATCGAGACCGTGTCGACGAGGACGTTGAGCGCCCGGGACCCGGACCACAGCGACAGCAGGAAGCCCACCGAGATGAGGTCGAAGCGGCCGTCGGTGAAGACGTCGTCGACGGTCGGCGAGAGCGTCGTCGAGATGACGTCCTCGGTGAGGAAGCGGGCGGCATACTCACTGACGGCGACCCGCACCTGCTCGACGGTGTCCTGCCCCAGCCAGCGACCCACGTAGCCGACCCCGCCGAAGAGTCCCAGGACGAGCGGTGGCAGCGAGAGCAGCGCGAAGAAGCCCGCCTCGGACGCCAGCCCGGTCACCCGGTAGCGCAGGCAGATCCGGATCGTCTCGACCGTGAGGCGCGCGAGGGCCAGCAGCGCGGGGAACCGCGCCAGCCAGCCACGGAGGCGTCGCTTCGCATCGGTCACCCGGCCACGCTATCTGCCGTCCCCCGGCGGGCCGAGCGGTGACACGGCGGCCCACCGACACGAGCCGATCACAACCGGCTCCCCGAGGGTCGCTCTGGGACTACCGTTCGGCGCGTGCACACCGATGACGTGGTCAACCAGGTGCCCGACCTCGTCGGCCACGACCTCTTCTCCACCGACGCCGTCGCCGTCGAGGCGATGGCGCGCTGGGGCCGCCCCGAGGACGTCCCGGCCCTCGCCGACCTCGGCCGCCGCGCCGGCAGCGCCGAGGTGCAGGCCTGGGCCGACGACGCGCACCGCAACCCGCCCCGCCTGCGCACCCACGACCGCACCGGTCGCCGCGTCGACGAGGTCGACTACGACCGGGGGTACCACGACCTCCTGCGCACCGCCGTCGGCCACGGCCTGACCGCGGAGCCGTGGACCCGGCCCGCCGGCACCGGAGCCCACCTGCGGCGAGCGGTCGGCTTCGTCACGTGGTCGCGCGCCGAGGCGGGGCACCTCTGCCCCGTGTCGATGACCTATGCCGCCGCCCCCGCCCTGCGCTCCTCCCCCGCGCTCGCGGCCCGCTGGGTCCCACGTCTCGCCTCCCGCGAGTACGACCGGGCGCTGGCGCCCGTCGCGCAGAAGCGGTCGGCCATCGCCGGCATGGGCATGACCGAGAAGCAGGGCGGGTCCGACGTGCGTGCCACCCTCACGCGTGGCGTGGCGACGCCCGGTGGCCCTGTCGATGGCGGTGAGACCTTCCGCCTCACGGGGCACAAGTGGTTCTTCTCGGCACCGATGAGCGACCTCTTCCTCGTCCTCGCGACCACCCCGGCCGGGGTGACCTGCTTCCTCGTGCCACGAGTCCTCGACGACGGCAGTCGCAACGCCCTGCGGCTGCAGCGGCTCAAGGACAAGCTCGGCAACCGGTCCAACGCGTCGTCCGAGGTCGAGCTCGAGCAGGCCTGGGCCGTGCGGGTCGGCGAGGACGGGCGGGGCATCCGCACCATCATCGACATGGTGTCGTCGACGCGGCTGGACTGCATCCTCGGGTCCTCGGCGACGATGCGGGAGGCCGTCGTCCGCGCCGTGCACCACGCCCGCCACCGCTCGGCGTTCGGCGCCCGGCTCGTCGACCAGCCACTCATGCGCAACGTCCTCGCCGACCTCGCCATCGAGGCGGAGGCCGCCGAGCTGCTGGGACTGCGGATGGCGCACGCCGTCGACGCCGGGGAGGGCGAGCTCGCTCGCCTCGGCGTCGCGCTCGGCAAGTTCTGGGTGTGCAAGCGGACCGCGCCGATGGTCGCCGAGGCGCTCGAGTGCCTCGGGGGCGGCGGCTACGTCGAGGAGAACGGCCTGGCCCGCCTCTACCGCGAGGCCCCGCTCAACTCCATCTGGGAGGGCTCGGGCAACGTCGGAGCCCTCGACGTGCTCCGGGCCACGACCCGGGAGCCGGCCAGTGTCGCGGCGCTCGACAAGGAGCTGTCGGCGGCACGGGGCCACGACCCCCGGCTCGACCGTGCCATCGACGAGGTCCCCGCGCTCGTCGCCCAGGCGGCCACCGACGACGGCCCGTGGCAGGCGAGACGGATCGTCGAGCACCTGGCCGTGACCCTCCAGGCGACGCTGCTGGTGCAGCACTCCCCCGCCGCCGTCAGCGACACCTTCATCGCCGGCCGTCTCGACCGGTCCGGCCACGGCGCGACGTTCGGCACTCTGGCCGACCACGGGACGGCCCGGGTCACCGAGATCCTCGACCGCACCTTCGCCTGAGGATCAGGGCATCTCGGCGAGCCGGCGCTTCTCGACCTCCACGTCGAAGTCGGCCTTCGGCCACTGCGGGTCGAGGCGCTCGAGGTGCTCGAGGACGAGGTTGGTGACGGCGAGCCGGGCGTACCACTTGCGGTCGGCGGGGACGACGAACCACGGGGCCACCTCGGTCGAGCACTGGTCGACCGCGGCCTGGTAGGCCTCCTGGTAGTCGCCCCAGTAGGCCCGCTCGTCGAGGTCACCGGGGTTGAACTTCCAGTGCTTCTCCGGCCGCTCCAGCCGCTCCGACAGGCGCGCCTTCTGCTCGTCGCTCGAGATGTGCAACATGACCTTGATGACCGTCGTCCCGGAATCGACGACCTTCTGCTCGAACGCGTTGATCTGGGAGTAGCGACGCGACCACTGCCCGCGCGGCACGAGGTCGTGGACGCGGACGATGAGCACGTCCTCGTAGTGCGACCGGTCGAAGACACCGATGTCTCCCGCACGCGGGAGGGCGTTGCGGATCCGCCACAGGAAGGGATGGCGCTTCTCCTCGGCGGTGGGCGCCTTGAACGACGTGATCTCGACGCCCTGCGGGTCGAACGCACCGACGACGTGGCGCATGATGCCGCCCTTCCCGGACGTGTCCATGCCCTGGATGATGAGCAGGACCGAGCGGGTGCCGCCCGCCTTCGACTCCGCGTAGAGGCGCTCCTGGAGGTCGGCGAGCCGGTCCCCCAGACCCGCGAGCGCCTCCTCCCCCGCGGCCTTGTCACCGTCGAAGCCGGGGGTCGACCGCGCGTCGAGCGCGAGCAGGTCGAAGCCCTCACCCGCGCGCAGCGCCTCGGTGAACGCCGTCGGGGCCGTCTCGCTCGCGCTCTTCGTCTTCGCCATCTCGGCATCCTGTCAGCCGCAGCGTGGTCCGTGGGGTGTCAGACTCGCCCGATGCGCCTCCTCCTCGACACGCGTTCGCGGCAGCAGCCCACCGGGGCCCTGGCCGACGACGACCTCGCCCGGCTCTATGCCTGGCCGGACGGCGGCGGCGTCCGCGCCAACTTCGTGTCGACCCTCGACGGCTCCGGAGTCGGAGGGGACGGCCGCAGCGGGTCGATCAACACCGACGCCGACGGGCGGGTCTTCCACCTCCAGCGCGACCTCGCCGACTGCGTCCTCGTGGGCGCGGGGACGGCCCGTGCTGAGGGCTACCGGCGTGGACCCACGCCGATCGTCGTCGTGAGTCGCAGCGGCCGCCTGCCCGAGTCGCTGGCGACCGGCGCCGGGGACGTCCTGCTCGTGACCTGCGCGTCCTCGGGCCGGGTCGAGGGGCCCGAGGTGTGGGTGGAGGGCGACGACCTGGTCGACCTCCAGGCCGTGGTGGCACGGCTGCGGGAGGCCGGCATGCCCTGCGTCCTCACCGAGGGTGGTCCCCGGCTCTTCCATGACCTCCTCGACGCCGACGTGGTCGACGAGCTGGCCCTGACCCTCGCCCCGCGGATCGTCGGCGGGGACCACACGAGGGTGGTGGCCGGAGACTCGCTGGGCGGGACCTCAGGGCTCGACGTCGAGCTCGTCCACCTCGTCGAGGAGGACGGCTCCGTCCTCGGCCTCTGGCGCCTCCCCCGCGCTTAACTCGCCAATTCCTCCCCTCCGGCCCGCGACACACACGGCGTGTCCGGACCTACGGGGAGGAATTGGCGAGTTAGGGGACGGGGTGGGGTGGGGGTGGGGTGGGG
>NZ_AVPL01000230.1 GCF_000768695.1 Knoellia aerolata DSM 18566 | reverse complement strand
TTTATATTAAATATTTAATTTTGATATTAATAAAAAAAAAGGTTTTAGAAAGTTATTTGTAATTAAGATAATAGTTGAATTTTTTATATTTAAATAGATTTGTATATTAATATTTAGATATTTTTTTGGTGAATTTGAATTTAATTAGGTTTTTTTATTTAGGGAAAAGAGGATAAAATTTAGGAAATAGAAATGATTTA
>NZ_AVPL01000024.1 GCF_000768695.1 Knoellia aerolata DSM 18566 | reverse complement strand
CAGGCGCGGACAGCGCGGTCGGCCCGCGCCACCGGTCGGGTCCGGCGGCGGCGTCGCGCCGGTCGAGCTCCGCGAGCAGCCGGGTCATCCGGCGTCGTCGCCGACGGGGGCCCAGGCTCACCCGGTCCCACCACTGCCCCGTCGCCATGCGCCCCAAGATGACACCACCCGCGCGTGATGTCCGCCATTTGCGCGACATCGGGGGAATCGTGATGCCCACGACGGCCGCGGCGTGTCAGAGTGAGGGCGACCGCACCACCGATCCAGGAGGCCACCGTGTCCGAGTCGAAGAGCACGCGTCCGACGCCCAGCGAGGACATGAAGAAGAAGTTCAGGGAGGCCCTGGACAAGAAGCACGCGCACGGCGGTGCCGACGTGTCCGACCATTCCGAGCGTTCCAAGGTCGACCACGGCCACGGCCCGGAGACCTCCGGCCGTGACCAGATGTTCCGCCGCAAGTCCGGCTGACCCGGGGACCGTTTCCCGCCTGACCCGTGAAACGGGCCCGGGGCAAGAGAACTGTTCTCTTGCCCCGGGCCCGTTTTCCGGGTGCCCCGGAAAAGGAGTGGCGGGGGGTCAGCCGGCGTGGTCCTCGATGAGGCGCACGAGGGTGGCGACGCCGTAGCCGGTGCCGCCCTTGGGGGCGACGCCGTCGGCGCCCTTCTCGTTGAACGACGGGCCGGCGATGTCGACGTGGGCCCATGGGATGCCCTCGCCGACGAACTCCTGGAGGAAGAGCCCGGCGGTGAGCATGCCGCCCCACCGGTCGGCCTTGTGGGCGAGGTCGGCGACCACGGAGTCGAGGCCGGCGCGCAGCTCACGGGGGAGCGGCATCGGCCAGGAGTCCTCGCCCTCGGCGCCCCCGGCGTCGACGACACGAGCCCGGAAGTCGTCGTCGTTGCCCATGACCCCCGCGACCTTGCTGCCGAGCGCGACCATCTGCGCGCCGGTGAGGGTGGCGATGTCGACGATGGCGTCGGGCCTGGCCTCGCTGGCGAGGCAGATCCCGTCACCGAGCACCATCCGGCCCTCGGCGTCGGTGTCGATGATCTCGACGGTCGTGCCGTTGCGCATCGTCACGACGTCGCCGGGACGCTGCGCGGTGCCGCTGGGCATGTTCTCGGCGAGGCAGAGGTAGCCGGTGACGGCGACCGGGCCACCGAGCTCCGCGGCGGCGACGACCGCCGCGGCGACGGCGGCGGCTCCGGCCATGTCCGACTTCATCGTCAGCATGCCCGCGGCCGGCTTGATGCAGAGGCCACCGGAGTCGAAGGTGATGCCCTTGCCGACGAGCGCGACGGACGGGGCCTTGCCGGAGCGGGCGCGGCCGGGGGAGTAGGTCATCGTGACGATCCGCGGCGGGTTCGCCGAGCCCTGGCCGACGCCGACGATGCCGCCGAAGCCGCCCATGGCCAGTGCCTTCTCGTCGAGCACCGAGACGGTCACCTTGCCCGAGGAGGCGGCGACGACGGCCTTGACGCGGTCGACGAAGGCCTGCGGGGTGAGGAGGTTCGGCGGCGTGTTGACGAGGTCGCGGGCGAGGTCGCGACCCGCGCCGATCACGGCGGCCCGGGCGACGGCGGCCTTCGCGGACTTGCCCTGGCCGACCGTCGACACCACGGTGATCGCCGGGCCCGACGTCTTCGGGGCTGCGGTCGGCTTCCTGGCCGTTGTCGACACCTTGGTGGAGGCGGCATCGAAGGAGTAGCACCCGGCATACGCACCGTCCGCGACGGCCGCGAGGGCGGCCTCGTCGGCGGCGGGGAGGGCCAGCGCCACGGACTTCTTCGTCGAGACCGAGCGCAGGGCGGTTCCGGCGGCGGCGCGCAGGACGTCGGCGGTGACGTCGCCCTCCGCACCGAGCCCGGTGACGACGACGGCCGTGGCGGTGACGCCCGGGACGGCGACGACGCGGGCGACCTCGCCCGGCTTCCCCTTCGCCTCGAGGTCGGTGAGGACGGCGGCGAGGTGCTTCGCGGCGGCAGCGGGCAGGCCGTGGCCCTCGGCCAGCCGGGCTCCGGCGTCGGTGGAGACGGAGCCGACGACGAGGGCGTCGACCTTGAGGTTCGCGGCGTCGCGCGTGGTGAGGTTGAGGCTGGGCACTGCGGTCACTCCTGGGCTGGTTCGCGGCAGGCGAGGTCGTCGCCCCTTCCGTCCCGCACCCTAGCCGCGACGCCCGTCGGGCCCGCGCGATAGCGTGCGGACATGAGCGACCTGCTGCACTCTCCCGTCCACGACCGCCACGTCGCGCTGGGCGCCAAGATGGCCGACTTCGGCGGCTGGGAGATGCCGATCGAGTACCCCGGTGGTGGCGTCGTCGCCGAGCACACCGCTGTCCGCGAGCGCGTCGGGCTCTTCGACGTCAGCCACCTGGGCAAGGCGCGCGTCAGCGGCCGCTCCGGCGACGTGAGCGCCGTCGACTTCGTCAACACCTGCCTCACCAACGACCTGCGCCGCATCGGTCCCGGCCAGGCCCAGTACACGATGTGCTGCCAGGACGACGGCGGCGTCGTCGACGACCTCATCGCCTATGTCCGCAGCGACGAAGACGTCTTCCTCATCCCCAACGCCGCGAACACCGCCGCGGTCGTCGAGCTGCTGCGGGCGGCCGCGCCGGAGGGCCTGACCGTCGAGAACCTCCACGACGCGTATGCCGTGTTCGCCGTCCAGGGGCCGCTCAGCGACGAGGTCCTCACCGCCCTCGACCTGCCCGTCGACCACGACTACATGTCGTTCGTCGAGGCGCAGTGGCAGGGCTCGCCCGTCATCGTCTGCCGCACCGGCTACACCGGCGAGCGCGGCTACGAGCTCGTCCCGACGTGGGAGAGCGCCGGGCCGCTCTGGGACGCCCTCGCCTCCGCCGTGGCCGACCAGGGCGGTATGCCGGCCGGTCTCGGCGCGCGCGACACGCTCCGCACCGAGATGGGCTACCCGCTGCACGGCAACGACCTCAGCACCGAGATCACCCCCGTCATGGCGGGCGCCGCGTGGGCGGTCGGCTGGGACAAGGAGGCGTTCTGGGGCAAGGAGGCCCTCGCCGAGCAGCGCGCGGCCAAGACCTCGCGCCTGACCCGCGGCCTCGTCGTCACCGGCCGCGGCATCCCCCGCGCGCACTGCGAGGTCCGCAAGGACGGCGAGGTCGTCGGCGAGGTCACGTCGGGGACGTTCAGCCCGACCCGCAAGGAGGGCATCGCGCTGGCCCAGCTCGACCGCTCGGTCACCGTCGGCGACGAGGTCGTCATCGACGTGCGCGGCCGCGAGGTCCCCGCCACCGTCACCAAGCCGCCGTTCGTCGAGGTCGGCGTCCGCGAGGCCTGACCCATGGCAGGCGGACACCGCACGGGTGCGCACACCTACCGCGCCACGATCGCGTGGGAGGGCTCCACGGGAGGCGGCTACACGGCATACGCGCGCGAGCACGAGGGCACGGTGCCGCCGGCGCGCGACCCGGTCGCGCTCAGCGCCGACCCGCACTTCCGCGGCGACGCCGACCGCGCCAACCCGGAGCAGCTCCTCGTCCTCGCGGCCAGCTCCTGCCAGCTGCTGTCCTTCCTGCACGTCGCGGCCACCGCCGGGCTGGACGTCCTCGACTACACCGACGACGCCGAGGGCGTCATGCCCGTCGGGGAGCACCCCCTGCGCCTCACCCGGATCACCCTGCGCCCCCGGGTCCTCGTCGCCGCCGGCAGCGATGTCAGCCGGTTCGAGGACCTGGTGCACGAGGCCCACGAGGGCTGCTTCATCGCCAACTCACTCACCACCGAGATCGTCGTTCAGGCGACGGTCGAGGTCGCACCCAAGGAGAGCCCGACATGACCGATGCCTGGACCTGGACCTACGAGGACGCCCAGGGCGAGCCGGTGACGGGGGAGCCGACGACCGAGACGGCGTTCCCGACCCAGTCGGACGCCGAGAACTGGTTCGGCGAGGTGTGGCGCGAGCTCGCCGAGGCGGGGGTCGCCGCGGTGACGCTGCACCACGACGGCGCCAAGGTCTACGGGCCGATGCGCCTCGACGCGTCCGCCTGAGCGCTCAGCTCGGGAACTGCCCGCGGCCCACGATCGGACGGGGCATGCGGGTGCGACGCATCTGGAAGGCGCGCATCGCGGCGTAGAAGCCGTCGCCGCGGTGCACGGCCGCCTCGCCGTGCTTGGCCTCGAGCTTCTTCTTCACGCGGCGCCACATGAGGAAGGTGTCGATGGCCGCGGCCGTGATGAGGCCGTAGACGAGCGCGAAGACGATGAGCATCGCCCACGGCTCCCGGACGAACGAGAGGGCGAGGACGATGAGCATGACCGGGAGCATGAACTCCGCCACGCCCCAGCGGGCGTCGACGTAGTCGCGGATGTAGCGCTTGACCGGTCCCTTGTCGCGCGGCGGCAGGTGCGCCTCGTCACCGGTGAGCATCGCATGGCGCTGCTTGGCCATCGCCTCGCGTCGCTTGGCGCGGTCGGTGCTGCGCGCCGCCTTGCGGTCGGTGACGACGAGCGGCTGCTTGCGCGCCGCCTCCTGGTCGCGCCGCTTCGGCGTGGGGCGGTTCTTCGCGCCGACGCGGGCGGCGTTGGTCGCCTCCGCGAGCTCTTCGTTGGTGGTCTTGCTGCGTCCGAACACGGGCTGAGTGTATGCCGCCGGGCTGGGTCCCTTCGTCCGACCTCGCCCTGAGTAGGGTCGGGTCGTGACCGACCCCACCAATGCGACCGCCCTGCCCGAGCTCTCTGCGCTCCGCGAGACCGTCCGGGGCCTCATGCCCCAGCTGCGCAGCGACCTCGAGGCGCTGACGCGGATCCCGAGCGTCTCGCTCCCCGCCTTCGACCAGAGCCACGTCGAGGCGTCAGCCGAGGCGACCGCCACGCTGCTGCGGGCCGAAGGGCTCGAGGTGGAGATCGTGCGCGAGGGCGGCGCTCCGGCGGTCATCGGGCACATCGCCGGGCCCGAGGGCGCACCGACCGTCATGCTCTACGCGCACCACGACGTGCAGCCGCCCGGCGACGACGCGGACTGGGACAGCCCGCCGTTCGAGCCGACCGAGCGCGACGGGCGGCTCTACGGTCGCGGCGCCGCCGATGACAAGGCCGGGATCATGGCGCACATCGCGGCGCTGCGCGCCCACGCCGGCAACCTGCCCGTGGGGGTCACGGTGTTCGTCGAGGGGGAGGAGGAGGTCGGCTCCGACTCGCTGCTCACCATCCTCGAGCGCCACGGCGACAAGCTGCGCGCCGACGCGATCGTCCTCGCCGACTCCATGAACTGGGACATCGGCACCCCGGCGCTGACGACGACGCTGCGCGGTCTCATCCGGGTCGTCGTCACCGTCTCGACGCTGGACCACGGCGTCCACTCGGGCATGTTCGGCGGCGCCGTCCCCGACGCCATCACCGCGCTCGTGCGGCTCATCGCCACGCTCCACGACGACGAGGGCAACGTCGCCGTGGCCGGTCTGCGCTCCGGCGAGGCCGCCGACCTCGACTTCTCCGAGGAGCGGCTGCGCGAGGAGTCGGGCCTGCTCGACGGTGTCTCGACGATCGGGTCGGGCTCGCTTCTGTCGCGCATGTGGACCAAGCCGGCCCTCACGACCATCGGCCTCAACGTGCCGACCGTCGAGCGCTCGTCCAACACCCTCGTCCCGTCCGCGTCGGCCAAGCTCTCGATGCGCATCGCCGCCGACGAGGAACCCATGGACGCGTATGCCGCGCTCGAGGCCCACCTGCGTGCGAACGCCCCGTGGGGCGCCCGGGTCGAGGTCCACCTCGACGACCAGGGCGCCGGGTTCGCGGCCGACGCGAGCGGGCCGGTCTACGACCAGGCTCGCGCGGCGTTCGCCGACGCGTGGGGCACGCAGCCGGTGGACATCGGGGTCGGCGGGTCGATCCCGTTCGTCGCCGCCTTCGCCGAGCGCTTCCCCGACGCCGCGATCCTCGTGACCGGCGTCGAGGACCCCGACACCCGAGCCCACGGGGCCAACGAGTCGCTGCACCTCGGCGAGTTCGAGAACGTCTGTGTCGCCGAGGCCGTGCTCTTCGCCCGGCTCGGCGCGATGAGGAGGAGCTGACCATGGCGGAGAGCGGCCACGGGTCGTACGTCGAGCCCGAGTTCGAGCGCGACACGACCTACATCGAGGACCGGATCACCGCCGAGGCCGGACCGTGGCCGGTCGAGGCGGGGCGCTACCGCCTCGTCGTCGCCCGGGCCTGCCCGTGGGCCAACCGCGCGATCATCGTCCGCCGGCTCCTCGGCCTCGAGGACGCCATCTCCATGGGCATCTGCGGGCCGACCCACGACGCCGACTCGTGGACCTTCGACCTCGACCCCGGCGGGCTCGACCCGGTGCTGGGGATCCCGCGCATCAAGGACGCCTACCTCGCCCGCTTCCCCGACTACCCCAAGGGCATCACCGTGCCGGCCGTCGTCGACGTGCCGAGCGGCAAGGTCGTCACCAACGACTTCCCCCGGATGACGATCGACCTCTCGACGCAGTGGACCGAGCACCACCGCGAGGGTGCCCCGGTGCTCTACCCGGAGGCCCTGCGCGCCGAGATCGACGAGGTGAACCAGCGCGTCTACACCGAGGTCAACAACGGCGTCTACCGCTGCGGGTTCGCCGGGACGCAGAAGGCGTACGACGCGGCATACGAGCGGTTGTTCACGGCTCTGGACTGGCTCGAGGAGCGGCTGTCCACGCAGCGCTACCTCGTCGGGGACACGATCACCGAGGCCGACGTCCGGCTGTTCACGACGCTCGCGCGCTTCGACGCCGTCTACCACGGCCACTTCAAGTGCAACCGGAGCAAGCTCAGCGAGATGCCGGTGCTCTGGGCCTACGCGCGCGACCTGTTCCAGACCCCCGGGTTCGGTGACACGACGGACTTCGTGCACATCAAGAGCCACTACTACGAGGTCCACCGCGACATCAACCCGACCGGGGTCGTCCCCGCGGGCCCGGACCTGTCCGGCTGGGCGACGCCGCACGGGCGCGAGTCCCTCGGTGGTCGGCCGTTCGGTGACGGCACGCCTCCCGGACCGCCGCCGGCGTCGGAGCGGGTGCCCACCGCCCACAACCCGCACGTCGGCGAGGACGGCCTCGTCACGACCTGAATTGTCGGGTCCGTCCCGCGGCGCCACGTCGTTCTCGCCGCGCCCTGTCGCCGTGGCACCGTGGCGCGACGAGATCGACGTGGCGCTCGGATTTCTCGCCACAGCGGTCAACCTTTTGGCTCCGCGGTGCGACTCTGCTGGTGTGAGCCCTCTCCTGCGAGCAGTCCGTGACAGCGGGTTCGGTGCGCCGGCCGCCGGCACCGACCTCGGTCGCGAGGAGGCCCTGGTCGTCCTGTTCCGCACCCACTGCGCCGACCTCGTGCGCCTCGGGTACGCCCTCACCGGCGACCGGGGCGCCGCCGAGGAGGCCGTCCAGGACGCCTTCATGTCGCTGCACCGGAACTGGCGCACGCTGCGCGACCGGTCGGCGATGCACGCCTACCTACGGGCGGCCGTGGTGAACCGGTGCCGGTCCGTGCACCGCGCCCGCGCCAGCCGGGTTCGCGCCACCGAGCCGCTGCGGGCCGACCTCTCCGCCCGTCCCGGCGCCGACACCGACGTCCTCGCCCACGAGGCGTCTCGGCGCATCGCCGAGCAGGTCCGGGGGCTGCCGCAGCGCCAGCGCGAGGTCGTCGTCTGCCGCTACTACCTCGACCTCACCGAACGCCAGACGGCTGACCTCCTTCAGGTGTCCGTCGGCTCGGTGAAGAAGCACGCCAGCCGGGCGCTGGCCACGTTGCACGACCGGATGGGGGTGGCGCCATGAGCGAGGTGGAGGCACGCACGCGAGAGGCGCTGCACGAGGTCGTCGACGGTCTCGGCGTGACCGACCACGACGTCGCACGGATGGAGACCGACCTCCTGTCGGCGCTGGAGCGCCCGCGTCGTCTGGGCAGTTCCCGCGTCCGGGCGCTTGCCCCCGGCCGACGTCGGTGGGGGCTGGCCGCTGCGGCGGTGGCGGTGGTTGCCGCGGTCGCCGGAGGGTTCGCCCTGACCTCGGACGACCGAGAGCCGGCACGCCCCGCCGGAGCGCCGACGCCGTCGAACCTGCCGCCGTCGGACCGCCCCCTCGTCCCTGCCGACCTCGTCGGCACGTGGCAGAACGTCCCCGACTCGCCGTGGGTGTGGGACTTCACGGTCGACGGGCGACTGCGGGCGGTGGAAACCGCGGCGGCGTACCTCGAGGGCAGCTTCGAGGACCGGATCGTCTCCCGCACCGGCAACGTCTACACCGTGAGGGCGGAGGACGGATGTGACTCGACCTGGCGGATCAGGACCATGCGCCCGGGTGCCGTGGGGATCACCCCCCTCAAGAACTCGTGCAGTCAGCTCGAGGTCCCCGACGAGGGGGACGAGCTCCTGCTCGAACGGATCTCACCGGATCCGGATCTTCAGGGCGAGCTCGCGGCAGTGGCCACCAACGACGACCAGGGGTTCCTCAGGCAGACGTACTACATCGACGGAACGTGGCTGCACGTCGAGACGGGGACGGTGCTCGTCGTGGGAGCCCCCTGGGGAGGGCCAGTGCTCAGGTACGTCCTCGATGACGACGGTGACGGGGCGACCTCACCGGACCAGCGTGGCCGGGTGACGGTTCCCGAAACCGGTCCTCCGGTGTTCCGCCCGGACGGTGCCGGCTCCACGACGTGCGAGCTGCGCTTCGCCGCGAGCGTCCTCGACAAGGGGAAGGTGTCGACCACGAGCGAAGGGGGTGGGTGCCTCCCGGGACCCGGCCCCCACACGTGGGTCCGCATCACCTGACCCGACTGCTCCTCAGTCCCGCGGCTCAGTCCTGCGGCACCTCTGGTCACCGCGTGACCCGTCCTGGGCAGGCGCCGCGACGCCGGGTGGCCAGGTGGGCGTCATCTCCGTGTGGCGGTTCACCTCGTCGATGTCCGGTGGGACTCTGGTGGTGTGAGCCACCGCCTGCGAGCAGTCGGGGACCGCGGAAACCATGGGCCGGCCGCGGCGGTCGACCTGTCACGCGAGGAGGCGTTGGGAGTCCTCGTGGGTGCTCACGGCGCCGAGCTCCTCCGTCTCGCCCACGCCCTCACCGGCAACCGTGCGGCCGCGGAGGGCGCCGTGCGGGACGCCTACGTCTCTCTGCACCGGGACCCGGACGCCTTGCGAGACCGGTCGGCGGACCTGGCGTTGCTCCGCCGCACCGTGGTGAACGGATGCAGGGCCGTGGACCGTGGTCAACCGCGGGGACCTCGGGTCATTGAGCAGCCGGATCAGCCAGCCCCACCGCCCCGTCCGGTCGCCGGACCCGGCGCGGGCCGTGAGGCGCTGGACCACGACTCAGAGCAACGCCTGTGGGCCGCCCTGGGGCACCTGCCGCCGCGTCAGCGCGAGGTGCTGGTCTGCCGTCACTACCTCGACCTCACCGAGCAGCAGAGCGCCGACCTGCTCCAGGTCTCCCTGAGGTCCGTCAAGGAACAGACGAGCCGCGCGCTCGCCACGGGCGTCGCGGGGACCCTCGGACCCGAGTCGGTGCGCCAGCTGGTGGCCGACCTCGTGGTGACCGAGAGCGATGTCGAACGCCTGGAGGTCGAGATCAGGGAGCGGATCGACTCCGGGGCGCTGGGAGGTCCCGCCGAACGGCCACGTCGGCGGTGGGCTCTCGCCGCTGCGGCGGCGGCCACCGCTGCCGCCGTGGCCGGTGGGCTCGCCCTGTCTGCGGACGACCCTGCGCCCACGCGCCCCGCCCCGACGCCGGTGTCCGACCAGCCGCTCGTCCCCGCAGACCTCGTTGGCCTGTGGCGCAACGTTCCGGAGAGCCCGTGGTTGTGGGAGTTCACCGCGGACGGCCGCATGGGGGCCACCGAGACGTCGAGCGGATATCTCAGCGGTGGCACGGTGGCGAAGACCATCAGCCGTCGCGACGGTGACCGGTACATCACTTCCGACCCGACCGAGGACTGCGGCACCGACTACCGGGTCCGCCTCACGTCGGCGGGGGCAGTGGTGACCGTTCTCAGCGGTACCTGTGCGGAGGACTGGGTCGGCGCCGAGTACGACCTCGAGCGACTCTCGCCCGGTGTCGCCGGACCAGGTGCCATCCTGCCCCGGCACGCCAAGGCCGATGCCCCCACCCGAATGACCACCGCCCAGCTCGACGGAACGTGGTTCGATCCCGAGTCGAGCACCGTGCTCGTCGTCGGACAGGGGTACTCCGGCGTGTCCCTGACTTACGTGATGGATGACGACGGTGACGGTGCCACGGACCCGGACCAGCGCGGGCTCCTCGCCATGGAACCGGACGGGTCGATCCGTGCTCGGCCCTCCGCCGGCAACGCCGATGTGGAGTGTGGGCCACAGTTCACGAACGTGATGACCGACTCCGCGACGATGACGACGACAGGTGCGGACGGTGGCTGCGCCCCCACGGGGAGTCAGCAGACCTGGATCCGTGTGAACTGAGCGCTGCAGGTGCCAGCGGCAGTCAGTCCTTGGACGTCTCGCCGGGCAGGGCGAGCATCTGGTCCAGCGCCACGCGGGCGTCCGCGGCCACCTGCGGCTCGACCCGGATGGGGTTGACCACCCGTCCGTCGACGAGGGACTCCAGCGCCCACACGAGGTGGGGCAGGTCGATCCGGTTCATCGTCGAGCAGTAGCAGACGTTCTTCTCGAGGAACGTGATCCGCTGCGCCGGGAACATCTGCCCGAGCCGCTGCACGAGGTTGAGCTCGGTCCCGACGGCCCACGCCGTCCCGTCGGGCGCGGCGGCGATCGTCTGGATGATCCGCTCGGTCGATCCGACCTCGTCCGCGAGCTCGACGACCTCGTGCCGGCACTCCGGGTGGACGATGACGCGCACGCCCGGGATGGTGGCGCGAGCGGCCGCGACGGCCTCGGTCGTGAACCGGCCGTGCACCGAGCAGTGCCCGCGCCAGAGGATCATCCGGGCCGCACGCAGCTCCTCGACGGTGAGCCCACCCAGCGGGCGGTGCGGGTCCCAGACGACGCAGTCGTCGAGCGAGCCGCCGAGGTCGCGGGCCCACGTGTTGCGGCCGAGGTGCTGGTCGGGCAGGAACAGGACCTTGCCGTCGCCCTCGAGGCCACCGCGCTCGGACAGGGCCCAGGTGAGCGCGGTCCTGGCGTTGGAGGAGGTGCACACGGTGCCGCCGTGGCGCCCGGTGAACGCCTTGATCGCCGCCGAGCTGTTCATGTAGGTCACCGGCACGACCGCGTCTGCGACCCCGGCCTCGACGAGCTCGTCCCAGCAGTCCTCCACCTGGGCGATCGCCGCCATGTCCGCCATGGAGCACCCGGCGGCGAGGTCCGGGAGGATGACGGTCTGGTCCTCGCTCGTGAGGATGTCGGCCGACTCGGCCATGAAGTGCACCCCGCAGAAGACGATCCACGGCGCGTCCGGGCGGGCGGCGGCCTCCTTGGCGAGCTTGAACGAGTCTCCGGTGACGTCGGCGAACTCGATGACCTCGTCGCGCTGGTAGTGGTGACCCAGGACGAAGACCTTGTCGCCGAGCGCGGCCTTCGCGGCCCGGGCGCGCTCGACGAGGCCCGGGTCCGAGGGGGCAGGCAGGTCGCCGGGGCACTCCACACCGCGCTCGGAGTGGAGGTCGCGCCCACGTCCGAGCACGAGGAGGGGGAGCGGAGCAGCAGGCGTTGTCGTCACGAGAACGATCGTATGCCGCGTGGCCGGGTGGTGATCGGCCCGACGGTCACGACCACGGCGACGGGCGGCGCCGGTCGTTCGCTAGCGTTCGTTCCGTGCACGTCGTCATCGCTCCGGACTGCTTCACCGGAACCCTCACCGCCACCCAGGCCGCGGAGGCGATGGCGGCCGGCTGGCACGACACGGCCCCGGGCGACACCCTGACCCTGCTGCCCCTGTCCGACGGGGGCCCCGGCTTCCTCGACGTCCTCGCGCACGCCCTCGGCGGGACCACCGTCGCCCTCACCGTGAGCGACCCGCTTGGGCGGGAGGTGCCCGCAGCGGTCCTCGTCACGGGCGACCCCGGGGACCGGACGGCATACGTCGAGTCGGCGCAGGCCGCTGGACTGCACCTCCTGGCGGCGGACGAGCGCAACCCCGCCCTCACGAGCACGTGGGGGGTCGGCCAGCTCGTGCGGGCCGCCCTCACCGAGCAGCCGCGCCGCATCGTCGTCGGCCTCGGCGGCAGCGGCACCAACGACGGCGGGGCGGGGATGCTCGCGGCCCTCGGCGCGGGCCCGGCCGAGAGCCTCGCCCGCGGTGGGAGCGCCCTCGCGACGGCCCCCGACGACGCCCTGTCCGGCCTGCTCGCCGTGCGCGGCGAGCTCGCGGACGTCGAGCTCGTCATCGCCAGCGACGTCGACAACCCGCTCCTCGGCTTCAAGGGCGCGAGTGCGGTGTTCTCCCCGCAGAAGGGGGCCACCCCCGAGGTCGCGCAGGAGCTCGAGGCGGCCCTGGGTCGGTTCTCCGAGATCGTCGCGCGCACCGTGCCCGCCCCCACGGACCTGCTCACCGGCGCACCGCGCCGCCTCGAGCGCGAGCCCGGTGCCGGCGCGGCCGGGGGCCTCGGCTACGCCCTCATGCTGCTCGGCGGGCACCGGGTCAGCGGGGTCCAGCTCGTGCTCGACGCGGTCGGCTTCCACGACGTCATCTCGGGCAGCGACCTCGTCGTGACGGGGGAGGGGACCTTCGACTGGCAGAGCCTCAGCGGCAAGGTCGCGTCCGGGGTGGCGGAGGCCGCCCTCGGCGCAGGGCTGCCCACCGTCGTCCTCGCGGGTCAGGTCCTCGTCGGGCGCCGGGAGACCATGGGCCTCGGGATCAGCGGGGCGTATGCCGTCGCGGAGACGCCCGCGGAGCTCGAGGCGGCCATGCTCGACCCGGTGGGGACGCTCCGCGCCCGCGCCGCGCGGGTGGCCAGGACGTGGTCCCCTGCTCGGTGATCCTCCCGAGGGGACGTACTCTGGGGGGACGAACGGGAACAGACGAGGGTTGCGGACCGTTGCGACCTGATGCACGACGACAGACCACCCGAGCCCCGACGCAGCACAGGAGTCACCCATGAGCGAGCTCGACACCCAGGCCCCCGAGACCACCACCGAGGCGCCCGCACACGGCGTCCTCCTCACCGACCTCGCGGCCGGCAAGGTCCGCTCGCTCCTCGAGCAGGAGGGTCGCGACGACCTGCGCCTGCGCGTCGGAGTGCAGCCCGGCGGCTGCTCCGGCCTCATCTACCAGCTCTACTTCGACGAGCGCAGCCTCGACGGTGACCTCGTCCGCGACTTCGACGGTGTCGAGGTCGTCGTCGACCGCATGAGCGGCCCCTACCTCGAGGGCGCGACGATCGACTTCTCCGACACCATCGAGAAGCAGGGTTTCACCATCGACAACCCCAACGCCGGCAGCTCCTGCGCCTGCGGTGACAGCTTCGGCTGAGCCGAACCCACGGCGACTTATTGCCCGAAACGGCGGCTGCGGGACCGATCACATCGGTCCCGCAGCCGCCGTTTCGGGCCTCAGCGGTACTCGGGGTTGGGGTGGTCGAAGTTCACGCCCTGGTCCCACTGGACCCGCTCGTTGCCGCCGGTGGGGAAGCCGCCTCGCTCCTTGAGCAGCCGGGCGAGGTGCATGAGGTTCCACGTCATGAACGTCGTGTTGCGCTGGGTGAACTCGTTCTCGGGGCCGCCGCTGCCCTCGTCGAGGTACGAGGGGCCCGGCCCGGCCTCGCCGATCCAGCCGGCGTCGGCGTTCGGCGGGATCGTGCAGCCGAGGTGCTGGAGGCTGTAGAGGATGTTGGACGCGCAGTGCTTGATGCCGTCCTCGTTGCCGGTGATGATGGCGCCGCCGACCTTGCCGTAGTAGATGTACTGGCCCTGCTCGTTGGTCAGCCCGCTCATGGCGTAGAGCCGCTCGATGACCCGCTTGGTGACGCTCGAGTTGTCGCCGAGCCAGATCGGGCCGGCGATGACGAGGATGTCGCTGGCCCGCACCCGCTCCCAGATCTCGGGCCACGCGTCGCTCGCCCAGCCGTGCTCGGTCATGTCGGGGTAGACGCCGGTGGCGATGTCGTGGTCGACGACGCGCAGCACCTCCACGTCGACGCCGTGCTTCTGCATGATCGCGGTGCTCACGTCGATGAGCCCCTGCGTGTGGCTCTTCTCGGGAGAGCGCTTGAGGGTGCAGTTGAAGACGATGGCCCGAAGGCCCGTGAAGTCGGCGTCCTGCCAGCGGGGTGTGTCCATGTCGAGCACTCTGCTCGCTCGATCCGCGGCGGACAAGGGCGGTGATGCCCGCGGTGGGTCGCAGTCGGCGACTGCTCAGGCTCGGTCGCGTGCGCGTGCGGTGGACGTCGCTGCGGCGGCGGGCTGCTGCCGGCGCAGGAGACGCCACGGCTGCGCGACGAGGAGGAAGACGAGGAGCGGCACGCCGAGGAACCACGTGCCCACGCCCCCGGCCCCGGTCGAGAACCCGCCGCCGTCCGCCTCCACGCGCGCCGAGAAGTCGACCCCGAACCAGGGGAAGACGAACCCGCGCACGGCCCGTCCCGTGACCCCGCTGGCCTCCACCCCCGCGGTGAACGCGATCGCCGTGAAGAGGCACGCGAAGGCGACGAGCCCGAAGGCCACCGAGGCCCAGATCGCCGCCTGCGACCACCGGGGCCGGGAGGGGTTGGTGTCCGTGGCGGCGTAGGCGAGTCCCTTGGGGGAGCCGATGCCGAAGAGGGCGCGCGTGGTGCCCACGTCCGCGCTGGCCGCGCCGAGGTTGGCCCGCAGCTCGCGGCGCAGCTCGCGCCGCCTCGAGCCGCGCACCCCGCGCATCTCGAGCCAGAAGTCGTAGCGGAGGACGGCGTTCTCGATGCGAAGTCGGTCCAGGACGGTCATGCGGTTTCCCCTGTCGTGAGTGCGGCGCTGACGGCGGCGGTGGCGGTCTCCACCGACCGGACGAGGCCGTTCCACGCCGTCTGGCGGTGGGCGAGCTCGGCGTGGCCGGTATCGGTGAGCCGGTAGTACTTCCGCGCGGGCCCGGAGTCGCTGCGCAGGAGGTAGGACTCGAGGAACCCCGCGGCCTCGAGTCGGGTGAGGGCGGGATAGACCGTCCCCTCGGCCAGGTCGTCGAAGCCGGCGACCCGGAGCTGGGTGACGATCCCGTATCCGTACTGGTCGCCCGTCGAGAGCATGCTCAGGAGGAGGAGTCCGAGGACTCCCTTGAGCATCTGCGGGTCGTGGGCGGGCATGGGAGCATTCTTGGCCCAGTACTAATCAATGTCAAGTACCTGCGTATGTCGAGACCGCGGCCGGACGGTAGGTTGCCGAGGTGCGCATCGCAGTCACCGGGTCCATCGCGACCGACCACCTCATGACCTTCCGCGGCCGCTTCGCCGACTCCCTCGTCGTCGAGCAGCTCGACAAGATCTCGGTGTCCTTCCTCGCGGACACGCTCGAGATCCGGCGCGGGGGAGTCGCGGGCAACATCTGCTTCGGCATGGCCGCTCTCGGGCAGCGGCCGCTGCTCGTCGGTGCGGCCGGGGAGGACTTCGCCGACTACCGGAGCTGGCTGACCCGCCACGGCGTGAACTGCGACCACGTCCACGTCTCCGACTCCCGGCACACCGCGCGCTTCGTCTGCACCACCGACGACGACATGGCCCAGATGGCGACGTTCTACGCCGGTGCGATGAGCGAGGCCCGTCTCATCGAGCTCGGGCCGATCGCCGATCAGGGTCTCGACCTCGTCCTCATCGGCGCCAACGACCCGGAGGCGATGCTGCGCCACACCGAGGAGTGCCGCACCCGCGGCATCACCTTCGTCGCCGACCCCTCCCAACAGCTCGCCTTCGCGGACGGGCCGTTCATCCGCCGGCTCATCGAGGGCGCCGACTACCTCTTCACCAACGAGTACGAGGCGCACCTCACCGAGCAGAAGACCGGCTGGAGCGAGGCCGACATCGACGCCCAGGTGACGACCCGGGTCACCACGAAGGGCAAGAACGGCGCCGTCATCACGACCCGCGGCGAGGAGCCGATCGAGGTCCCCATCGCGCTCGAGGCGCGCCGCGCCGACCCCACCGGCGTCGGCGACGCCTTCCGGGCCGGCTTCCTCACCGGGCTCTCCGCGGGCCTGCACCACCGGCGCTGCGCCGAGATCGGCTCGCTCCTCGCGACCTACGTCCTCGAGACCGTCGGGACCCAGGAGTACACGCTCGACAAGCGCGCCTTCCTCGACCGGCTCGCCCGGGCCTACGGTGACGACTCGGCCGCCGACGTCGAGCCGCACATCACCGTCGCGGGGCACTGACCACACGACCGTGCCCGTGCCCGTGCCCTTCCCGCCGGTCGAGCCGCCTCCCAGCGAGTGGGAGCTCGGCCGCCTCCGGCCCACGCCCGACGACGACCTCGTCGGGGCCGGCGCCGACCTCGCCCCCGGAACGGTGCTCGCGGCCTACCGCGCGGGCCTGTTCCCCATGGGGCTCGGCGTCGACGGCGGTCGCCCCCTCGGGTGGTGGTCGCCGCAGCCCCGGGGTGTCCTCGACCCCGATGCGTTCCGCGAGCGACGCTCGCTGAGGAAGGCCCGCGCCCGCTTCGAGATCCGGGTGGACACCGCGTTCCAGGAGGTCGTGCGCCGGTGCGGCGACCCCGAGCGTGAGGGGCGGTGGATCACCGACGAGATCGCCGCGGCCTACGCCGAGCTGCACCGGCTGGGCTGGGCGCACAGCATCGAGACCTGGCGCGAGGACCGGCTCGTGGGAGGGCTCTACGGCATCGCGATCGGGGGGCTGTTCGCCGGCGAGTCGATGTTCCACGCCGAGCGGGACGCATCCAAGGTCGCGCTGGCCGCCCTCGTGGACCTCGTCCGGGCCGACGGCGACCCGCGCCGCATCATCGACGTGCAGTGGGCCACCGAGCACCTGCAGCGGCTCGGGGTGGCCGAGTGGCCGCGCGAGCGCTACCTCGACGCGCTGGCGGAGGCGCTGCACGCCCCGCCGATCGACTTCGGCTCGTCCTAGACCTGCTCAGCCGAGCACGACGACGTATGCCGTGTGCGCACCCCGGCGCTCGAGCGTCACCGTGTGTCCGCGCATCCGGGCCCACGCCGGGATGTCGGCCTCGGCGGCCGGGTCGTCGGCCAGCGCCACCAGGGTGCGGCCGGGCGGAAGGTCGCGCGCGAGGCGGGCGAGCTCGATGACCGGCAGCGGGCACCGCAGCCCGCGAGCGTCGAGGTCGACCTCGCCGGTCACAGCCCGTCCACCCCGAGACGGGCCCGGAGCTGCGCGACCACGCCCGGCAGCTCGCGGCACAGGGTGTCGACGTCGCGGGCTCGGTCGGGCCTCACCGCTGCCAGCGGGAGCGTGACCCGCACGTTGCCGTGGGTCAGCGCCCCCATCGCCGCGAGGACGTGGCTGGGCTCGAGCCGGCTGGAGGTGCAGGCCGAGCCCGAGGCGACGACCACGCCCCGGCGGTCGAGGGCGTCGACGAGGCTCTCGCCGTCGACGTAGAGCACGCTGAAGGTGACGACGTGGGGGAGGCGCCCGGTCCCGTCGCCGACGACGTCGACGTCGTCGATGGCGGCAGCGGCGGCGCGGATCCGGTCGACCAGCGCGCGGGCGGTGGGGTCCTCCTCGGCCCGGGCGTGGTCGGCCTGGCGCCAGGCCTCGGCCGCGGCGAGAGCCGCGGGCACCCACGGGTCGGCGGGCTCGCGGCCGTGCTCGGGTTCCCACCGGGGCCCGGGGAGGTCGAAGCGGGTTCCCGTGCGCACGGCGAGCACTCCGAGGGGAGGCCCGGCCACGGTGGCGGCGTCACCGACGAGGAGGTCCCAGGCGGACGGGGGCGCCACCCGGCCCAGCGACGAGGTGCCGTCGACGAGCAGCGGGACCCGCGCGGAACGGCATACGGCGTGGAGCCCGTAGAGGGGCTGGGTGGTGCCCACCTCGCCGTTGGCCTGCTGGAGGGCGACCGCCGCCACCGGGGCTCCGCCGGCCAGCGCGCTCGCCAGCGTGTCGGGGTGGAGCCGTCCGAGGGGGTCGACGGCGAGCGGCGCGGTCGCCGGGTCCGCGTCGTGGGCCTCGTGGACGAGGACGGCCTGGTCCACCGCCGAGGTGACCACCCGGGTGCCGACCCGACGGCGAGCGTGCCGGAGGCCCGCGACCCCGGTCCGCAGGGCGTGGACCCCACTGGGGTGGAAGGAGACCTCGTCGGCCCGGGCGCCGAGCGACGCGGCGACGCTCTCGCGCGCCTGGTCGAGGAGGAGGCGGGCCTGGCGCCCCTCGCGGTGCAGGCGACGCGGGTCGGCCCAGCCGGCGTCCAGCGCCGCCAGCAGCGTCTCGCGCGCGGCGGGGGGCAGGGGGCTGCGGGGGGCATCGAGCACGTGCTGACCGTAACCCCACCCGTCCCCGGCTGTGAGCCCTCCATGCACTAGTGTTTGTTGCTGTTCCAGCCCACGACGCAGGAGGGTGCTCCGGTGCCTCAGCACGACCATCTCAACCCCCGCTCGCGCGGTCGGCGGCTGACCACGTGGGCCGTGGTGACCGTGGCGGCGATGGTGGCGCTCAGCGGCTGTGAGCTCGGTGAGTTCAAGGACGGCTACCTCCCCAACGGCATCACCGAGAACGCCGACCGGGTGCGTGACCTGTGGATCGGCGCCTGGATCGCGCTCCTCGTCGTCGGTGCCCTCGTCTGGGGGCTCATCGGCTGGTGCGTCGTGGCCTACCGGCGTCGACGCGACGACAACGAGCTCCCCGTCCAGCTGCGCTACAACGTGCCGCTCGAGATCCTCTACACGATCGTCCCGATCTTCATGATCGCGGTCTTCTTCTTCTACACCGCCCGGGACCAGACCGCCCTGCTCGACACCGAGCAGGACCCGGCCGTGACGGTCAACGTCGTCGGCAAGCAGTGGTCCTGGGACTTCAACTACCTCGAGGCCGACGTCCACGAGACCGGCTCGCAGGCCATCCTCACCGGGGAGCCCGGCGCCGAGGAGACCATCCCGACGATGTACCTGCCGGTGGGGGAGCGCGTCGAGTTCGTGCTCACCGCCCGCGACGTCATCCACTCCTTCTGGGTGCCGCAGTTCCTCCAGAAGCTCGACATGATCCCCGGCCGGGTCAACAAGTTCCAGGTCGTCCCCACCGAGGAGGGCACCTTCAAGGGCAAGTGCGCCGAGCTCTGCGGCGCCTACCACTCGGCCATGCTGTTCAACGTCAAGGTCGTCCCCCGCGCCGAGTTCGACGCGCACATGGAGGACCTCAAGTCGCAGGGTCAGACCGGACTGCTCGGTCCTGACCTCAACCGCGAGAACCTTTCGCCGGCGGAGCAGGAGAAGCTGCCCGAGGAACTGAGGACCCGATGAGTGCCGCAGCCGACACCAGGACGATGCTCCGCGAGCGTGAGTCCGTCTCACGTGCCCGGGTTGCCCCCGGAGCCACGGTGGTCAAGTGGATCACGACGACCGACCACAAGGTCATCGGCAACCTCTACTTCATCACCTCGTTCATGTGGTTCCTCCTCGGCGGCCTCATGGCGCTGGTCATCCGCGCCGAGCTCATGCAGCCCGGCATGCAGATCGTGGACAACCCCGACCAGTACAACCAGATGTTCACGATGCACGGCACGATCATGCTGCTGCTCTTCGCGACGCCGCTGTTCGCCGCCTTCGCCAACGCGCTCATGCCGCTGCAGATCGGCGCGCCCGACGTGTCGTTCCCGCGCCTCAACATGTTCGCCTACTGGCTCTACCTCTTCGGTGGCCTCATCGCGGCCGGCGGCTTCCTCACGCCCGGCGGCGCGGCCTCCTTCGGCTGGTTCGCCTACACGCCGCTGTCCGACACCTCGTACAGCCCGGGCATGGGCGGTGACCTCTGGGTCTTCGGCCTCGCCCTCGCCGGCTTCGGCACCATCCTCGGGGCGGTCAACTTCATCACGACGATCCTCACGATGCGCGCACCCGGCATGACGATGTTCCGGATGCCCGTCTTCACGTGGACGGTCCTCGTCACCTCGATCCTCGTGCTGCTCATCTTCCCGGCGCTGGCCGCGGCCCTGTTCGCCCTCGGCGCCGACCGGCGCTTCGGTGCGCACATCTTCGACCCGGAGGCGGGAGGGGTGATGCTCTGGCAGCACATCTTCTGGTTCTTCGGCCACCCCGAGGTCTACGTCATCGCCCTGCCCTTCTTCGGCATCATCTCCGAGATCCTCCCGGTCTTCTCGCGCAAGCCGGTCTTCGGCTACAAGACCCTCGTCTACGCCACGATCTCGATCGCGGCGCTGTCGGTCTCGGTCTGGGCCCACCACATGTACGGCACGGGCCAGGTGCTGCTGCCGTTCTTCGCGATCATGACGATGCTCATCGCCGTCCCCACGGGCGTGAAGTTCTTCAACTGGATCGGCACGATGTGGGGCGGCAAGCTCACCTTCGAGACCCCGATGCTGTGGGCGCTGGGCTTCCTCGTGACCTTCCTCTTCGGTGGCCTCACCGGCGTCATCCTCGCCAGCCCGGCGCTCGACTTCCACCTCACCGACAGCTACTTCGTCGTGGCGCACTTCCACTACGTCGTCTTCGGGACCGTCGTGTTCGCGATGTTCGGTGGCTTCTACTTCTGGTGGCCCAAGCTCACCGGCCGGATGCTCGACGAGCCGCTGGGCAAGATCCACTTCTGGATGCTCTTCGTCGGCTTCCACACGACCTTCCTCATCCAGCACCTGCTCGGGATCTGGGGCATGCCCCGTCGCTACGCCGACTACCTCCCCGAGGACGGCTTCACCTTCGCCAACCAGGTGTCGACGGTCGGCGCCTTCATCCTCGGCGCCTCGATGATCCCGTTCTTCTACAACGTGTGGAAGACGTGGCGCTACGCACCGCTGGTCGAGACCGACGACCCGTGGGGCTACGGCGCCTCGCTCGAGTGGGCGACGTCCTGCCCGCCCCCGCGCCACAACTTCAACTCCATCCCGCGCATCCGCTCGGAGCGCCCGGCCTTCGACCTCAACCACCCCGAGGCCGCCCCCGCCGGCTACGAGTCCTCCGGCCTCGTGAAGGCGATGGGCCCGGCCGACCTCGGTGGCGACTCGATGTCCGCCAACAGCAAGGAGTCCTGACCGATGCTGGCCATGGAACGACTCGGCTACGTCCTCGGCGTCTTCTGCGCGGGAGTGGCTCTCCTGTACGGCGTGTGGGGGGACTGGGCCGAGCCCGTCGGCGTCGTCGGCCTCACCCTCGGGGCGCTCCTGGGGTTCATGATCGCGGGCTACCTCAACATCACCCGGCGCAAGCTCGACGGCGTCCCGCCGGAGGACGACCCGCTCGGTGAGATCAGCGACATCGCCGGCGACTTCGGCTTCTTCAGCCCGCACAGCTGGTGGCCGCTCTGGCTCGCCGGCTCGGCCGCCATCATCTTCCTGGGCCTGGCCATCGGCTGGTGGCTCGTCGCCCTGGGGACGTTCTTCGCCATCCCGGCGCTCGTCGGCTGGGTCTTCGAGTACTGGAAGGGCCCGCACGCCCTCTGAGCGGGCTCAGCCCCACCCGAGCTCGTGCAGGGTGTCGTCGTCGATGCCGAAGTGGTGCGCGATCTCGTGGACCACGGTCACCGCGATCTCCTCGCGCAGCTCCTTGACGTCCTCGCACATCCGCGTCAGGGGCCCGCGGAACAGGGTGATCCGGTCCGGCAGGTTGCCCAGGCCCCACCCGGCGTCCCGCTCGGTGAGCGGCACCCCGTCGTAGACCCCGAGCAGGTCGGGGTCGTCCGCGGCGGGCTCGTCCTCGACGAGGAAGACGACGTTGTCGAGCATCGCCATGAGCTCCTCGGGCACCTCGTCGAGCGACTCCTCGACGATGGCCTCGAAGGCGGCGGGTTCAATCGGCTGCACCCGCCACACCCTGTCACGGTTGCCGGAGCCGGGCGTGCAGGCGGGCCGCCAGTCGGGTGAGGTGGTCGCGCTCGGCGGCGCTGGCCGCGGCACGGGACGCGACGGCATACAGCCGTTGCGCCTCGCCGAGGTCACCCGCGCGCTCGTGCAGGTGCGCGCGGACGGCCGCGTGCCGTGGGACGCTCTCGGGCACCTCCGCGACCGCCCGCAGGCCCGCGAGGGGACCATCCACCTCCCCGAGGGCGACGGCGCGGTTGAGCGCGACGACGGGTGAGGGGTGGAGCCGCAGCAGCTCGTCGTACCACTCGAGGACCTGCGTCCAGTCGGTCTCCGCCGTCGACCGCGCGTCGGCGTGCAGCGCCGCGATGGCCGCCTGCGCCTGGAACTCCCCGAGCCGGTCCCGGGCGAGCGCGTCCTGGAGGATCTGCACGCCCTCGGCGACGAGCGCCGTGTCCCACCGGGAGCGGTCCTGCTCGTCCAGCGGCACGAGCTCGCCGCTCGGCCCCCAGCGCGCCGACCGACGGGCGTGGTGGAGCAGCATGAGCGCGAGGAGTCCGGACACCTCGGGCTCGGACGACGCGGCCGCCAGCTGGCGGGTGAGCCGGATCGCCTCCTCGGCGAGGTCGACCTCGCCGGTGTGGCCCTCGTTGTAGATGAGGTAGAGCACGCGCAGGACGCTGTCGAGGGAGCCCGGCTCGACCAGACCCTCCCGGGCGATGGTGCGTTTGGCCCGTGAGATGCGCTGCGCCATCGTGGCCTCGGGGACGAGGTGCGCACGGGCGATCTGCCGGGTCGTGAGCCCACCCACGGCGCGCAGGGTGAGCGCCACCGCCGACGAGGTCGACAGCGCCGGGTGGCACGCGAGGAAGAGCAGGAGCAGGGTCTCGTCCGCGCCGGTCACGGGACCCGGAGCGGGCTCGAGGTGATCGGCGACCTCGCGGCGCCGGCGGGCGGCGCCGGACCGCACCGCGTCGAGGTGCTTGCGCCAGGCGGTCGTCACGAGCCAGGCGAACGGCGCGTCCGGTGGCTGCGCGTCCCAGCTCAGGTGCGCCTCGAGGAGGGCCTCCTGGACGGCGTCCTCGGCCGACGCGAAGTCGGCGCCGCGGCGGACGAGGACGCCGAGCACCCGGGGACCGAGGTCCTTGCAGAGCGCCT
Organism: Knoellia aerolata DSM 18566; assembly: GCF_000768695.1. GTDB lineage: Bacteria > Actinomycetota > Actinomycetes > Actinomycetales > Dermatophilaceae > Knoellia > Knoellia aerolata. Next base: position 27,717 of record NZ_AVPL01000024.1, on the reverse strand, counting down.
CGAGGTCGGTCATCGCGAGCCGGCCGCGGTCAGCCGGTGACCTCGGGCAGCGAGGTGAGGAAGGGCCGGACCTCGATCCACTCCTCGAGCGGCACCCCGCCGGGGCCCGGGGCCGACGACAGGAACGCCGCGACCTCGTGGGCGCGCTCGACCGAGTCGACGTCGATCGCCATCCAGCCCGCGATGAGGTCCTTGGTCTCGACGAACGGACCGTCGGTGACCGGCGGGCTGCCGGCGCCGCCGTACCGCACGAAGGTGCCGCTGGGGGAGAGGGCCTGCGCGTCGACGAACTCGCCCCGCTCACGCAACGTGTCGGCCACGTGGTCCATGAAGGCGATGTGGTCGGTGACCTCCTGAGGAGCCCACTGGTCCATCGGGATGTCACCCTGGGGTCGACGCGGCGGCCCGCCGCGGTAGTGCTTGAGAAGCAGGTACTTCGCCATGGGGTCTCTCCTTGGTCGGTGACGGCCCTCCTGGCCGTCGACACTACCGAGACGGTGCCGGCGAGCGGTTCTCGACATCCGGGCCCGGGACGGGACCAGTCTCGCCCCGGGTGGAACGTGACAGCGGCCCCCGGGACGAGGTGTCCTGGAGGCCGCTGTCACTGCTGAGCGGGGAGCCGGCGTCAGCTCACTCCTTCATGCGGCTGGCGCTGCCGACACCGCGGGCCTGCGAGTCGACGTCGGCGCCGTGGCCGCCGTCGCCGGGGCCGTGGTCCTGCCGACCGTCGATGCCCTCGTAGTCGAGCGGGGCCTCGATGGCCTCGGCCTGCTGACCGTCGTGGTGCGCGGCCGCGAGCTCTGCCGGGGTCACGGGGTTGACCGCGTCCTTGAAGTAGAAGTGCGACAGCTTCGCCCGCAGACGGTCCTTGCGGCTGAGCGGGCGCTCGACGCCGTTCTCGTCGACCTGCGCGGTGAGCTGCAGGGGTGCCACCGGCTCGTGCTGGACGAGGATCCACCGCTCCTGCTCGGTGAGCGCGTCGTGGCGCTCGTGGAAGGAGCCGTCCGCCCCACGCATGATGCGACCCGACTCGCGGGCGTGCAGGGCGAGGTCGCGGTCACGGCGCTGCAGGCTGAGGCAGATCCGCTTGGTGACCCAGAACGCGAGCGGAGGCCCGACGAACAGGGAGATCTGGAAGACCCGGGTGATGTCGTTGATCGACATCCCGAGCTTGATCGCCATGATGTCGTTGCCCGCGGCGAACATGAACACCGAGTACGCGACGATGCCGGCCATGCCGATGCCGGTGCGGGTCGGGTTGTTGCGGGGCCGGTCGAGCAGGTGGTGCTCGCCGGTGTCACCGGTGACCCACCTCTCGACGAACGGGTAGGCACCGAGGACGATGTAGACCAGCGGGAGGAGCACCAGCGCCCCGAGGGCGATGTTGAGCGACAGGGTGTTGCCGAAGATCTCGAACTCCAGCCAGCCGGGCAGCAGGCGCAGGGCACCGTCGTAGGCGCCCATGTACCAGTCGGGCTGCGAACCCGCGGTGACCGGCGACGGGTCGTACGGGCCGTAGGCCCAGATCGGGTTGATCGTGAACAGGGCCGAGATCAGGGCGATGATGCCGAAGACGATGAAGAAGAACCCACCGGCCTTCGCGGCGTACACCGGCATGACGCGGTAGCCGACGACGTTGTCGTTGGTCCGACCCGGGCCGGGGAACTGGGTGTGCCTCTGGACCGCGACGAGGACGATGTGCGCCGTGAACAGACCGACGATGACCGCCGGGAGCAGCAGCACGTGGGCGCTGTAGAGGCGGGGGATGATCGCCTCTCCCGGGAAGGGGCCACCGAAGATGCCGTAGGCGAGGTAGGAGCCGATGACCGGTGCGGTCTGGACGAACCCCTCCATGGCGCGAAGACCGGTGCCGGAGAGCAGGTCGTCCGGGAGGGAGTAGCCGGCGAAGCCCTCGATGGCCGCGAGCAGCGCGAGCACCGTGCCGATGACCCAGTTGAGCTCACGCGGCTTGCGGAACGCCCCGGTGAAGAACACGCGGAACATGTGCACCGTGAGGCCGACGACGAACATCAGCGCGGCCCAGTGGTGGATCTGGCGGACGATGAGTCCGCCCTTGATGTCGAAGGAGATGTTGAGCGTCGAGGCGTAGGCGTCCGACATCGTCTGGCCGCGCAGCGGCACGTAGGAGCCGTCGTAGACCACCTGGGTGGCGCTCGGGACGAACCAGAGGGTCAGCAGCGCACCGGAGATGAGGCAGATGATGAGCGAGTACATCGCGATCTCGCCGAGCATGAACGACCAGTGGTCGGGGAAGACCTTGCGCAGCAGGTAGTTGACGCCCTTGGCCGAGCTCGTGCGGTCGTCGATCCAGCCGGCGACGCCGCCGACCTTGCGGGCGGCCGCACTCGGGCCGGGCTCGACCTTGGTGTCGCCGTCGCGGAGACGGTCGGCCGGTCGCCCGGAGGGGACGGTGTCGGTGCTCATGCGGAACCACGCTCCCAGAAGCTCGGTCCAACGGCCTCTTTGAACGGGCCCTTGGAGATGAGGTAACCCTCGTCGTCGACGGTGATCTCCAGCTGGGGAAGCGGGCGCTTGGCCGGGCCGAAGATGACCTTGCAGTCCTGCGTCACGTCGAACGTCGACTGGTGGCACGGGCACAGCAGGTGGTGGGTCTGCTGCTCGTAGAGCCCGACCGGGCAACCCACGTGCGTGCAGATCTTGGAGTAGGCAACGATGCCCTGGTAGCCCCAGTCCTTCTCCTTCTGGGACCTGATGTCGTCGGGGTCGAGCCGCATGACGATCACCGCGGCCTTGCCCTTCTCCTCGAGCACGTGCTTCTCGAGGTCGAGAAGCCCCTCGGGCATGACGTGGAAGACCGAGCCGATGGTCACGTCGCTCGCCTTGATGGGGGTGTTCTGCGGGTCACGCATGAGGCGGAGCGGGGCGTTGGGGTAGCTGCCGTCCTCCTCCTGATGGCCGTTCCAGAAGCTCACCGAGAGGTCGTCGCCCGGCAGCGGGCCGAGGCCTCCGATGACGGGCAGGATGACCGGGACCGCGAAGAGGCCGAGGGCGCCGCCGAGGGCGTACTTGATGATCGGGCGGCGGGTGAGGTGGGCGCTCTCCGCGCCGTCACCGAGGATCTGGACGAAGTCCTTCCGGGCCTCGTCGCTCGAGCGCATCGGGTGACGCATCTCGACCTCCTCGGTGTCCGGCATGAGGGTCTTGGCCCAGTGGACCGCCCCGAAGCCGATGCCGAGCAGGGACAGCGCCATCGTGAGACCGAGCACGGCGTGCAGCGCGTTGGCCTGCCCGATGCCCGGGATGAACATCGTCGACTGCTTGTCGATGGCGAAGTAGGCGACGACGAAGCCGAGCGTGCCGAGGATCGAAAGGATGAAGAGGCCGCCGACGGCGCGCTCGGCCCGCTTGGCGCCGCTCTCGCTGAGGTCGGAGGCCCGGTGGGTGTGCGGCGGGAAGCCCGGGTTCTCGAAGCGCGCCGGGATGCCGCCGTCGCCGACGACGTGGCCCTGGTCGAGGCGAACGGCGGTGGAGCCGAACTCACCCGGCTGGGTGACCTCGCCCCCGCTGGGGTGGCTGTCCTTCTCGTTCATCGGCTGTTCGATCCTGTCGACGGTGCGTGGGAGGCGGTGGCCGGCATGGCTCAGGCGGCCTTCTGCCCGAGCCACACGGCGGTGGCGATGAGGATGCCGAGCCCGAAGAACCAGGCGAACCAGCCCTCGGTCACGGGCCCGAGGGAGCCCAGGGCGTGCCCGCCCTGCTGCGGTGCGTCCTCGATGGACTTGAGGAAGGCGATGATGTCGCGCTTCTCCTCCGGGGCGATGTTGCCGTCGTTGAAGACCGGCATCGACTGCGGCCCCGTCTCCATCGCCTCGTAGATGTGCTTGCCGGAGACGCCCTCGAGGGCCGGGGCGTACTTGCCGCGGGTGAGCGCGCCGCCGGAGCCGGCGAAGTTGTGGCACATCGCGCAGTTGACCCGGAAGAGCTCGCCACCCTTGGCGGGGTCGCCCTTGCTCGGGTCGACGTCCTCCTCCGACGGGACGGCCGGGCCCGGCGCCAGCGAGGCGACGTAGGCCGCGACCTTGTCGATCTCGTCCTGCGAGAACTGGACGGTGGCGCGGGGGGCCTGGACGGCCGGCGCGCGCATCGGCATCCGTCCGGTGCCCATCTGGAAGTCGACCGCGGCCGCGCCGACGCCGGCGAGGGCGGGGCCGGCGACCTGGTCGCCCTTGCCCGTGGCGCGACCCTCGGCGTTGACGCCGTGGCAGGTGGCGCAGTTGGCCACGAAGAGCTGCTTGCCGGCGGCGACGTCCTCGGCGGTGCTCGTCTCGGCCTGCGCCGGCTGGGGCGCGACGGCCGCGTAGGCGAACCCGGTCACGAGGAGGCCGAGCATGAGCAGGAGGGCGATCGCTGCCGGGTGCCGGCGGCGGGCGGCCAGTGCGTTCACGGTGCGGTCCTGTCGGGGGTCTCGGGGGTGGGTGGTCCGATGATGGCGGTCACGACCGACACCTCACTGCAGCAGGTAGATCATCGCGAACAGCGCGATCCAGACGACGTCGACGAAGTGCCAGTAGTAGGAGGTGACGATGGCGCCGGTCTCCTGGAGGTGCGTGTAGCGACGGGTCGTGAACGTCCGTCCGATGATGAGCAGGAAGGCGATGAGCCCACCGGTCACGTGCATGCCGTGGAAGCCGGTGGCGAGGTAGAAGATCGACGAGTACGAGTCGGTGCTGAGGGTGACGCCCTCGTGCACGAGGTGGGCGTACTCGTAGACCTGTCCGGCGATGAAGATCGAGCCGAAGGCGTAGGTGAGGACGTACCACTCGCGCATGCCCCAGCCCTTGACGTCGAGCAGGCCGCCGGTGCGGGCGACCTGGCCGCGCTCGGCCTTCCAGACGCCGAGCTGGCACCACACCGACGAGATGACGAGGACGAGCGTGTTGGCGGCGGCGAAGGGGACGTTGAGCAGCTCGGTCCGCTCGGCCCACTGGGTGGGCAGGTTGCCGCGCAGCGAGAAGTAGAAGGCGAAGAGAGCGGCAAAGAACATCAGCTCGCTCGCGAGCCACACCATGGTGCCGACCGCGACCATGTTGGGACGCGTCGCGGGACCGTAGTCCGGGATGCTGGGAACCGGACCGGAGACTCGAGTCGCTGCTTCTATCGCCACGTCGGCCATTATGGCCGTAATCCCTGTCAAGCGCTGCACCGACCCCCGACTCAACTCGGGTCAGTTCCAGAAAGCGTGCGTGGCTAGGATGAGGCCATGACCTCACCGCACGCGGCTGCCCCCGCGGAGACCGGCTCGCAGACCCGGTCCACCGACGGAATCCACCAGGTTTCGGTCCTGCTCTACAGCGACGACATCACGACCCGCGACGCCGTGCGCGCCGCGGCCGGTCGTCGCCCGGCACGGGACGTCGAGGTCACCCGCTGGCTGGAGTGCGCGACCGCGTTCGCCGTCACCGAGGCGCTCGACGCCGGCGGCTGGGACGTCGTCGTCCTCGACGGCGAGGCGGCCAAGAACGGTGGGCTCGGCCTGTGCCGCGAGCTCAAGAACGAGATCTACCAGTGCCCGCCGATCCTCGTGCTCACCGGACGCCCGCAGGACGGCTGGCTCGCGGCGTGGTCGATGGCCGACGACGCGGTGCCGCACCCGCTCGACCCGATCAGGATCGCGGAGTCGATCGCGGGCCTCGCGCGCCAGCGCGCCGCGGCGCGCTGACGTGCCGGCCGCGGCGTCCTCGGGCCCGACGTGGCCCGACCTGCTGACCCGCCTCCTCGCCCGGCAGGACCTCACGCTCGAGCACTCCCGCTGGGCGATGGACCAGATCATGAGCGGTGAGGCGAGCGTCGCCCAGGTCGCCGGCTTCCTCATGGCCCTGCGCTCCAAGGTCGAGTCGGTGGCCGAGGTGCGCGGCCTCGCCGACGTCATGCTCGAGCACGCGCGCCGGATCGAGGTCCCGGGCGAGACCATCGACATCGTCGGCACCGGCGGCGACCGCTTCGGCACCGTCAACATCTCGACGATGTCGTCGGTGGTCATCGCTGCCACCGGGCTGCGTGTCGTCAAGCACGGCAACCGGGCGGCGTCGTCGAAGTCCGGGTCCGCGGACGTCCTCGAGTCCCTCGGGGTGAACCTCACCCTGAGCCCCGAACAGGTGCGGCAGGTCGCCCTCGACGTCGGCATCACCTTCTGCTTCGCCCAGACCTTCCACCCGTCGATGCGCTTCGCGGGTCCGGCCCGGGCCGAGCTGGGCGTCGCCACGGCCTTCAACCTCCTGGGCCCGTTGACCAACCCCGCGCAGCCGACGTATGCCGCGGTCGGCGTCGCGGACGCCCGTTTCCTCCCCGTCATCGCCGGGGTCTTCGCGGACCGGGGGACGTCGGCGGCGGTCTTCCGCGGCGACGAGGGCCTGGACGAGATGTCGATCGCGGGGACGACGACGGTGCTGTGGGTGCGCGACGGCGCGGTCACCGAGGTGTCGGTGCACCCCACCGACGTCGGCCTCGGCGTGTCGACGATCGACAGCATCAAGGGTGGGCTCGCCGACGAGAACGCCGAGGTCGCGCGTCGGGTGTTCGCCGGCGAGGCGGGTCCCGCCCGGGACGCCGTCCTGCTCAACGCCGGAACCGCCCTCGCCGTCGCCGCGCACGTGGGGGGGACCGAGCCGGGCGAGGTCGTCGCCGCGGTCCGCGACGGGGTCACCCGGGCTGCTGCGGCCATCGACTCCGGTGGGGCAGCGGCGCAGCTGGCCCGCTGGGTCGTCGCGAGCCGCGAGGCCGCACCCGCCTGACCCCACCCGCCCACGTGTTGGGTTGAGGCCGGTGAGGGGGGTTACTCGAGGCCGAGGCTGAAGGCGGCCTCGAGGTCGTGCTTGGAGTAGGTCTGGAATGCGATGTGGGTCGCCGTGCCCGTGACGCCGACGACCTTGTTGAGGCGGTCGGCGATGACGCTCGCGAGCTCGTCGTGCTGGCGGACGCGCACCATGGCGATGAGGTCCGCGTCGCCGGCGACCGAGTAGACCTCGCTCACGCCGTCGAGCTCGGCGACCTCCTGGGCCACCTCGGGGATCCGGTCGACGTCGGCGGTGATGAGAACGATGGCGGTGATCACGTCTCGCAGCGTAGCCGGGTCAGTCCGTGACCCAGACGTTGTCGTGGTAGGCCATGAACTCGGCGCGCTGGTCCGGGCTCATCGCGGCCACGCCGCCGTCCTGCGCGAGCCCCTCGAAGTAGGCCTCGCGGGGCGCACCCGGTGCGAAGTGCAGGAGCATCGAGGCGGGCCCGTCCTCGTTGCGGAAGCCGTGCAGCCCGCCCGGCGGCACGTGGAGGAAGTCGCCGGACCCGGCCCTCACCCACCGGTCGCCGTCGAAGATCGAGACGGTGCCGTCGAGGACGTAGAACGACTCCGAGATGGTGCGGTGGAAGTGGGCGCCGGGGCCGCTCGGTGGCCCGGCGAACTCCCACCGGTAGAGGCCGAACAGCCCACCGGTGGCCTCGCCGCGCGCGACGTAGTGGACGCGGTTGCCGTTGGGGTAGACGAGGTCCGGCTCGCTGTCACCGGCCCGGACCCACGCGGACCGCTCGCCGCCCTCGCCGGTGTAGAGCGGTGGGGGATAGGACATGGGAGCCCTCCTGGGGTGGACCGGCGCGACCGTGGTCCGAGACTAGGCCGAACGGAAGCCCGGTGCGTTCCACTTCGAGGCTTCCACCGGCTCGAGCTCCTGCCGGATGCCCGTGGCTCCGCCGACCGGGCAGGTCCACGTCCCCACGATGTCGACGAGCCGCACACCGGGGGCGTCGAGCCAGCGCAGGACCTTCTCGCTCTCCTCGGGCGTCGCGGCGGTGGACGGGGGCAGCGGGGCGGGGACCACCTCGGCGCTGGCCCGCAGGGCCTCGACGTAGGGCATCGGGTCGGCGCCACGCGGCGACTGCGTGCTTCCGGCGAGCCGGCCGAAGCGGATGCACATGATCTCCCAGCCACCGGTCTCGCTGCGCCGCGCGGCGACGAGCTCGGCGGTGCGCGCCAGCGGGTCGAGCCGCTGCGCCCGGGACGCCCCCCGGACGAGGCTGATCATCCGGTCGCGCACGACCCCCGCGTCCTCGAACCGCTGCTGCTCGGCGAGGTGGTCCATCCGGTGGCGCCACGTGGAGACCGCGGGGCGCGCGTCGCCGGTGAGGAGCGCCACCGCCTCGGCGACGACCTCGGCGTACTCGTCGACGCTCTGGGTGCCGTCGCACGGCGCGCCGCACCGACCCATGTCGGCGAGCGCGCAGGCCGACCGCAGCCGGGTCACCGACAGCCGCTCGAGGCACTGGCGCAGCGGCACGATCTCGTGGACCCCGGCGACGGCGTCGTCGGCGGAGCCGCGCGAGGCGAACGGGCCGATGTAGCGGGCGTCGTCCCCGGCGACGTCGCGCACGATCGACAGCCGCGGGAACGGCTCGACGGTGAGCTTGACCCACCACGCGCGCTCGGGGTGGCGGGAGCGCCGGTTGTAGCGGGGCTTGTGCTCGGCGATGAGGCGCAGCTCGCGGACCTCGGCCTCGAGCGGCGTCGCGCAGACGATCGGCGTGACCGACTCGGCGATGCGCACCATCTCGGCCATCCGCCGGCGCTGCTCGGACGCCGTGAAGTAGCTGCGCACCCGGGTGCGGATCGACACGGAGGTGCCGACGTAGAGGACGCGCCCCTGGCCGTCCTTGAAGAGGTAGACGCCGGCCGCCTCGGGCAGGTGGTCGGCGAGGTGGCGCTTGCGCCGCGTGGCGGTGGGCACCCGTGAGGAGTAGCCCTTGAGCTCCTCGAGCGAGTGCACCCCGAGGGAGCCGACGCGGGCGATGAGGCCGTGCAGGACGTCGACGGTCGCGCGTGCGTCGTGCAGGGCCCGGTGGTCGGGCACCGTGGTGGCACCGAAGAGCCGGGCGAGGGAGCCCAGCCGGTGGTTGGGGACCTCGTCACGCGACACGAGCTGGCGGGCGAGGTGCACCGTGTCGACGACCGGGAAGCGCGGCCAGTCGCGGTCGGCCCGCGCGCACGCCGCCTTGAGGAAGGAGATGTCGAACCCGGCGTTGTGGGCGACGAGCACCGACCCCGCGGCGAACTCGAGGAAGGCGACGAGGGCGGGCTCGACGCGCGGCGCGCTGCGCACCATGGCGTCGGTGATGCCGGTGAGCACGGTGATGAACGCGGGGATGGGCTCGCCCGGGTTGACGAACGTCTGGAACTCGCCGAGGACCTCCCCGCCGCGGACCTTGACCGCACCGATCTCGGTGATGCCGCACTCGCTGGGGCTGCCACCGGTGGTCTCGAGGTCGACGACGACGAACGTCACGTCGGACAGGGGGGTGCCCAGGTCGTCGAGCGTGCCCTGGACCATCCGCATGGGAGCGAGGCTAGGTGGGGCCGCCGACACCGCCCGGGAGGCCGGGCCGCACGAGGGCGAGGAGGGCTGTCAGTGCCCGCTCCTAGCGTGGGCGGTGCCCGATGAAAGGAGTGACGACATGACTCACGACCTGACCCGTGACAGCCTGACCATCCTCTGTTCGCGCTGCCCGGTGCGCGACCTCCACTGCGGTGACTGCATGGTGACCGCGATGGTCGACCCGGCGGCGATGGGGCTCGGCAGCGAGCTCCCGCTCGACGTGGACGAGCGGGCCGCCGTGACGGCGTGCGTGCGCGCCGGGCTGGTCTCGGCGGAGGCAGCGGCGACGGTCCGCTCGCAGCGAGTCCCGTTCGACATCGGGCGGGCGGTCGGCTGACCCCGGCCTGACACCATGGGCGCGTGTCCGTGACCGACCACCACTCCCGTATGCCGTGGGGCCCGGCGCGTGCCCGCGTCACCGTGGCCGTCGTGGTCGGGTCCGCGACGCTCGTGGTCGGCGGGTGCGCCGGCTCCTCCCCGAAGCCGACGGCGTCCGCGTCCGCCACCCGGAGCACGTCGGCGCCCGGGACCCCCCAGCCGGGGCCGAACACCCCGACGCCGCAGACCGCCTCGCCACCGGGCGCCGACGCCGAGCAGGAGCCCCTCCCCGGCGCGCGCACCGTCACCGGTGCCTCCAGCACCGTGACCGGCACCGTCGACGAGGCGGCCCTCACGGCATACGCCACGATGGCCGACCGTGCCGTCGCCCAGGTCGCGAAGCACTGGAGCCCCACGTGGCCGCGCCGCGTCACGATCGTGGCACCCGCCGACGCCACGGCCTTCCGGGAGCTGGTCGGCCGGGCCGACGACCTCAGCCAGGTCGCGGCCGTCACCGTCGGGCCCGTCGACCCCACCACCGGCCTGGCCACGCGCGACCGCGTCGTCCTCAACCCCGACGCCTTCCGGTCGTTGACGCCGAGCGGTCGCCAGTTCGTCATCACCCACGAGAGCACCCACGTCGCGGTCCGCGCCTCGATCGGCGGAGCCGCCCCGTTGTGGCTCGCCGAGGGGTTCGCCGACCATGTGGGCTACGCCGGGTCGGGGCGCAGCAGGACCGAGCTGGCCGCCGCGCTGCTCGACGAGGTCGACGCGGCGCGGGGGCCCACCCGGCTTCCCACGCAGGCCGACTTCGACCCCGGTCAGGGCGAGATCGCCCCCACCTACCTCGCCGCCTGGCTCGCGGTCGACCTCATCCACCGTCGACGAGGACCGGCTGTCCTGCAGCGGTTCTACGAGGCGTCGGTGGTCGACGGCTCCCCGGCGGCGGCCGACGCGGCCACGGACGAGGCCTTCGTCGAGGTGCTCGGCACGACCCGGGCCGAGTTCACGCGGCTGTGGCTCTCGGAGCTGGCCCGGCTCGCGTCCCCGCCGTGACCTCCGGTGGCTCGCGGTGGAGCCGGTACCGACCGACACCACGGCCCGGACACACCGCAGTGTGCCCGGGCCGTGGTCGTGCGGTCGGCTGTCAGGTCGGGCTCAGCCGTTGACCTCGACGGTCATCTTCCCGGTGCGGTTGCTCTGGACGACCCTGAGCGTCACACCGGCACCAGCGACCTTGACGCTGCCCATCGGGTTGGCGGCGTCGTAGTAGCGGTTCGGGTCACTGTCGTCGAAGACCGGGACCGGAGCCCGGACGGGGACGTCCAGCGTGGTCATCCCGGCGGACGTCTCGCGGTGCAGCGAGATCGGGTCCGTCGGCTCGACGCCGAACGTCGCGTCGAAGCTCTGGATCCGGTTCCGCGCCACCGTGTCGTCGCTCCACCGCAGGGCGGCGGGCCGTGCGTCGACCGGAAGAACACGTCCCGTGCCGGGGTGCGTGCGCGTGTTGTTGTTGGACACCGCGGTGTTCCAGTAGCTCACGAGCAGCCCGTCCTGGTAGGGGAAGTGCTCGACCCAGTCGGGCCTGCTCAGCGGCCACCCGAAGTTGTACGGCCCCGTCCTGAGGGTCGCGTCGTAACCGACGTACTGGCGGTTCTCGGCGATGTAGAAGCGGTCCCGGCCGTTCGCGTCCTTGGGCAGCGTGACGACGAGCGCCTGCTGCTTCTTCGTGGCGTGCGCCGACGGCCCCAGGACGACGGTGGCCTCCTCGTCGTGGGCGACGGTCGCGTGGTCGAGCCAGCCGAGCTGCAGCTTCTCCCAGGCACCCATGTGGTCCGGCGTCGTACCGATCGAGTCCTGGCCGTGGCCGAGCCATGAGCCGGAGCTCATGAGGGTCCAGAATCCGGTGCCGTTCTCGCCGCCACTGGTGTCGTAGAGGTCCGGCAGGCCGAGGTCGTGGCCGAACTCGTGGGCGAAGACACCGAGGCCGCCGTTCTCGGGCTCGGTGGTGTAGTCACGGATCCAGAACCCGGTCTGCCCGATCTGGACGCCCCCGTTGCGGTTCCACTCGGGACCTCCTCCCGAACGCTGGCCCACGGACCAACGGTGCGACCAGATCGTCGACTCCGGTGCACCGGCCTCCTCGCCCTCACCTGCGTGCACCGCCTGGAAGTGGTCGATGTACCCGTCGGGCTCGGTGAAGACGCCGTCCCTGTCGTGGTCGTAGCGGTCCCACTGGTCGAACTCGGCGAGGTACGCGGCGATCTGCGCCTCGGACGTGCCGATGGACTTCTGGTGCTCGTACCAGGCGGAGGCCCCGTCCTGGATGAAGCGGGTCATGTCCGCCTGGCTCTCCGTCTGGCCGTAGCTCGCCGAGTTCCAGGGAACGGTGACCCACTCCGAGGTGTCGCCCTTGACGGTGTAGCGGCCGCTCGACATCTCCCGGTAGAGGCTCGACATCGACTCGCCGGGACCGAAGAACATGTCCTGGAAGTGCTCACGGTCGAAGTCGTCGACCCAGTAGGTGGTGTTGTCCACCGCCCGGTCGGGCTGGGGGATCGCGTTGTGCACCGGGCCCGCACCGGCCGCGGGGAAGCGCGGGTCGACCTGGTCACCGAACTCGATGAGGAACGTCAGGATGCTGTCGGTGGACTGCAGGCCGTACTGCGCCCACTGACCCGGCGCGACCTCCACCGAGCGGCCCCGGCCCTTGGCCACCGGCTTCGCCTCGCCCCGGAGCACCGTGGCCACGCCCTCTTCGACGAGGGCCCGGCGGGCCTCGTTCTGCTCGTCGGGCCGGTCGTCGACCCGTTGCGCCGCCGAGTCGCCACGGTCGGGACTCGCCATGGCGGCGGAACCCGGGACGAGCGCTGCCGCCGCGGCAACGGCCACCCCCACGAGCACCCGCGATCTGGTGTGTCGCATGTGAAACCTCCTCGGCCCCCCCGGTCAGCGGAACCGTTCGAGTGAGTGCGCGCCCCGCTGCACCGGGCGCTGACCGCCGGGCGGCGGCTACCGCGAGCCTAAAGTTCGTCGGCTCATTCCGCTCGGCGAGCAGCGCTCGGGAGAGCCCCGCCATGGCCCCGGGGCACCGCCAGCGACATCGCGACCAGGGCCGCGCTGAGCCAGAACTGGTTGTAGAACGCCTGCTTGTTGACGAGGTTGGCGGCGAGCAGCACGAGCGCGCACCACCGCAGCAGCTCGTCGAGCGGGGGCTGCCGCCGGTGGACGAGCAGGGCCGCGACGGCGAGGGCGCCGAGCGCGATGACTCCGGTCACCCAGAACGGCAACGTCACCCCGTGCTCGTTGAGGAAGTAGAGGTACCACGTGTTCGCGAACCGGATCGGGTGGAAGCCGAGCAGCAACGTGACCGTGTCGTGCACGAAGTCGGACGGCGACGCGAGGAACCAGGGCGCGACGAGGACCCCGGTGAGCGCACCGGTCGCCACGGCCCGCCGGGGCCCGAAGGGCTGCCAGAGCAGCAGCAGCGGCAGCAGCAGCGCGAGGTGCTGCTTGCTCGCACAGGCGAGCGCGAGCGGGACCACGGCCCACCAGGCGTGCCCGCGACGCACGAGCACAGCCCACCACACGAGGCCTGCGGCGAGCAGCGGCTCGGTCCAGGCCTGGTCGATCTGGGTGAGGGCCCCCGGGGCGACGACGAGCGCGGTCACCGGCACGGCCGCGCGAAGTGCCGTGGCGCGGGCGGTGCTCGGCTCGTCGCCGCGCAGCGGCCGGGCCAGCGCCCAGACCCCGAGGAAGAGGACGACCGACCAGAACGCGATCGCCCAGCGGACGTCGCCGCCGAGCCACCGCCCCGGTGCGAGCAGGACGGCCGTCCACGGCAGGTAGGTGAAGGCGTCCTGGACGCCGGGGGAGTCGGTCCACGTCATGTCGTAGAAGTTCTCGCCGCGAGCCAGCGCGTCGCTCGCCTGCTGCAGGGTGACCCAGACGTCGATCCGCGGTGCGGGGTCGCCGAGCGTGGCGATCGTCGCGGTGACGACGTGGCCGGCGACCGCGAGCCCGTATGCCGTCCGCGCCCGCGCCGCTGTCGGCCGCGACAGCAGCGCCGCGCCGCCGACCCCGACGACGGTCAGGGTCGCGAGCGCGGCCGTGAGCGGCCCGCCGCGCAGGTAGCTGAAGAGGGGGACGGCCCACGTGACCGCCACCGACCCGAGGAGCACGACGGGCACGAGCCACGCCGGTGCCGGGTGGATCCGGGTGCGACGACCGAGCCAGAGCGCGAGGCCGACCGCGCACACCGTGAGGGTGAGCACGATCGGCACGCGGAACCGGACGACGCTCCACTGGAGCACGCCGAGGTAGGCGAGCCAGGCCGCGGCGAGCGCGCACGCGGCATACGCGGTCGTGGCGGTGGAGCGGGTCGAGGGCGAGGTGGGGTCAGCCGCCGTAGAGCGCATCGACCTCGTCCGCGTAGTCGCGCATGACGATGTTGCGCTTGAGCTTGAGCGAGGGCGTGAGGTGACCCGACTCCTCGGTGAAGTCGTTCTCGAGGACGGCGAACTTGCGGATCGACTCGGCCTTGGACACCGCGGAGTTGGCGTCGTCGACGGCCTTCTGGATCTCGGCGAGGACGGTCTCGTCGGTGCGCGCCTTGGCCGGGGTGATGCCCTCGAGCCCGTGGTTGGCCGCCCACATCGGCAGCATCTCCTCGTCGAGGGTGAGCAGCGCACCGATGAACGGCTTCTGGTCGCCCACGACGATGCACTGGGAGACGAGGGGGTGGGCGCGCAGGCGGTCCTCGAGCACGGCGGGGGCGACGTTCTTGCCACCGGCGGTCACGAGGATCTCCTTCTTGCGGCCGGTGATGCGCAGGTAGCCGTCCTCGTCGAGCTCGCCGATGTCACCGGTGTGGAACCACCCGTCACGGATGGCTTCGGCCGAGGCATCGGGATTGTTGCGGTAGGTCCCGAAGACGTTGACGCCCTTGGCGAGGATCTCGCCGTCGTCGGCGATCCGGATCGTCGTGCCGGGCAGCGGCGGACCCACGGTGCCGATCTTGAGGGCCCCGGGAAGGTTGACGCAGATCGGCGCCGTGGTCTCGGTGAGGCCGTAGCCCTCGAGGATGGTCACGCCGATGCCACGGAAGAAGTGTCCCAGGCGGGTGCCCAGCGGCGCCCCGCCGGAGACGGCGTACTGGACCTTGCCGCCCATGGCGTCGCGCAGCTTGCCGTAGACGAGCTTGTCGAAGACGGCGTGCTTGGCCTTGAGGCCGAAGCCGACCGAGCCCTGCTCCTGGGCCTCCGACCACGCGATGGCGGTCTCGGCGGCCTTGGCGAAGATGGCGCCCTTGCCGCCGGCGACGGCCTTGGCCTCGGCGGAGTTGTAGACCTTCTCGAAGACCCGCGGCACGGCGAGGATGAAGGTGGGCTGGTAGCTCGCGAAGTCGTCGAGCAGGGTCTTGATGTCGGCCGAGTGGCCCATCTTGGCCCCGGACGCCAGGCACAGGACCTCGATGAAGCGCGCGAACACGTGCGCGAGGGGGAGGAAGAGCAGTGTGGAGGCACCGGGGGCCGACACGACCTCGGAGAGCTTGGCCGTGGTGTTCTCGGCGAGGTCGAGGAAGTTGCCGTGGGTCAGCTCGACGCCCTTGGGCCGGCCCGTGGTGCCGGAGGTGTAGATGATCGTCGCGACCGACCGGCGGTCGACGCCGGCCCGGGCCTCCTCGAGCGTCGCGTCGTCGGCGGTGGCACCGGTGGCGGCGAGGGCGTCGAGGTCGCCGTTGTCGATGATCCAGGTGTGGGCGAGGGACGGCAGGTTGCCGGAGATGCCCTCGAGCGAGCGCTGGTGCTTCTCGGTCTCGAGGACGACCCCCACGGCATGGGAGTCCTGGAGGATCCACTCGACCTGGTCGGGGGAGGAGGTCTCGTAGATCGGGACGGGCACGGCACCGGCGGTCCACAGGGCGAAGTCGGTGAGGGTCCACTCGTATCGGGTGCGGCTCATGATGCCCACGGCGCTGCCCGGCGTGATCCCGGCGGCGATGAAGCCCTTGGCCAGCGCGTCGACCTGGTCGGCGAACTCCTTCGCGGAGAGGTCGCGCCAGCCGGCACCGTCACGCACGGAGAACAGGGCGAGGGACGGGGTCTCACGGCGGTGCCGCGCGGGGAGGTCGGCGAGGCTGCCCTCGGTCGTGGTCGGGACGAGCGTGGGAGTGGACTTCTCGAGCAACGTGGTCTCCTTCGACGGGTCCGACGTCGACGTCGGTCCGGGTCGCCAGCGGCGGTCGGTGGACGCACATCCACCGTCCTCCGATCCTAGAGGTAGCCCCCGTTGGGTAGCCTGCGCCCATGACCGATCGCACGTCGTCCTCCATCCACATCGCCGCCGACGCCGGCGCGGTGCTCGATGTCATCGCCGACTTCGAGGCCTACCCCGAGTGGGCCGAGCAGGTGAAGACGGCGACGGTCCTCAGCGAGGACGGTGACGGCTGGGCCGACCAGGTCGAGTACGTCCTCGACGCCGGCGCCATCAAGGACACCTACGTCCTCGAGTACGACTGGGACCAGATCGCCGAGGACGGCTCGGGCTCGGTCTCCTGGAAGCTCGTGCGGGCCGGTGTCCTCAAGGCCCTCGACGGCACCTACACCCTCACGCCGGACGAGACCGGGACGACGGTCGACTACGCGCTGGCCGTCGACGTCCGCGTCCCGATGATCGGCATGCTCAAGCGCAAGGCGGAGAAGCTCATCGTCGACACGGCGCTCAAGGAGCTGCGGAAGCGCGTCGAGTCCGTCGCCTGACGGGCCTCGAAACCCGCCGTCCCGGAGCCCCGTGACCCCATCACCGCGGATCGTCCTCGTCACCGGCAAGGGCGGCGTCGGCAAGACGACGACCGCTGCCGCGCTCGCGGTCGAGTCGGCACGCGCTGGCCGGCGCACCCTCGTCATGTCGACCGACGTCGCCCACAGCCTCGGCGACGCGCTCGAGATCGGCCTGCGCACGTCGCCCACGTGGGACCGGACGCTGGAGGTCGAGGAGCGCCTGCACGCCCAGGCCGTCGGTGCCCGCACGAGCGTCGCGGCGGACTGGGGGACGATGCGCGACTACCTCCTCACCGTGCTGGACTCGTTCGGTGTCGACCCGGTCGTCGCCGAGGAGCTCACCGCCCTGCCCGGCGCCGACGAAATCAGCGCCCTGCTCACCCTCGGCCACCACGCGACGAGCGGGGAGTGGGACGTCGTCGTCGTCGACTGCGCGCCCACCGCCGAGACGCTGCGGCTGCTCGCCCTCCCCGAGCTCCTCGGCTGGCACCTCGACCGCCTCATGCCCACCCAGCGGCGCCTGCTCACGGCCATGCGCCCCGCCGCCGCCGCGGCCGCCGGGCTGCCGATGCCGGGCAACGAGGTCCTCGACGTGCTCTCGACGTGGCGGGCGCACATGGCCGACGTCCGCACGCTGCTCACCTCCGAGCGCGCGAGCGTGCGCATCGTCCTCACTCCCGAGAACGTCGTCATCGCCGAGGCACGTCGCATCCTCACGTCGCTGTCCCTGCACGGGTATGCCGTCGACGCCGTCGTCGTCAACCGGGTCATCCCTGTCGACGACGACCCGTGGCGCTCGGCCTGGAACGCCGCGCAGACGGCCGGCATCGCGACGATCGTCGAGTCCTTCCGTGGGACACCGGTGCTCGTCGCGCCCTACCTCGCCGGCGAGCCGACGGGGGCCGATGCCCTCGCCGAGCTGGCCGTGCAGACGACGACCCTCGATGGCGAGCTGCCTCCACTGGACTCGCCGGTGCGTGGTGGCGGCCTGCGGGTGGAGCCCGACGGGGAGGACTTCGTGCTCCTCCTGCCGCTGCCGCTCGCCCGCTCCGGCGACGTCGACCTGGCCCGGCGCGGCGACGACCTCGTCGTCGACGTCGGCGGTGTGCGGCGCGTCATCGCCCTGCCGTCGGTGCTGCGCCGCTGCATCGTCAAGAATGCTGGGGTGCGCGCCGGGGAGCTCCGGGTGCGGTTCGTGCGTGATGAGGAGGTGTGGCCCCGTGGACGCTGAGCAGCGACTCGACGCCGCCGTGGGATCGGTGGCGGAGGAGGCGGCCCGGCTGCTCGAGGCGCTGGGGCGCCCGCCGGCCGCGCAGCGCGACGCGCCGTCCGGCTCGGACGGCGGGACGACTTCCACCGGCTCGACCACCGCCCACGACCCGACGCAGGGCGGCACCGAGCACGTGCACGTCGCGATGGGCGACGCCCAGACGTGCACGTGGTGCCCGGTGTGCCGCTCGGTGGGCGTCCTGCGCGGCGTGAGCCCCGAGACCCTCACCCGGCTGGCCGACCTAGCGACCGCGGCCGCCACGGTGCTCGCCGACCTGGCCACGCGGCACCCGAACGGCGCGGGCGAGCGACGCGAGCCCGCCGAGCGGGGCACGCGCACCGAACCCATCACCGTCGTCGACGAGGAGGAGCTGTCGTGAGCCTGGCCATCGGGATCGACATCGGCGGGACCAAGGTCGCGGGAGGGGTCGTCGACGAGAACGGCGAGATCCTCGCCCGGGCCCGCCGCGACACGCCCCACCGCTCGAAGCGGCCGCAGGTCGTCGAGGACACCATCGTCGACGTCGTGCACGAGCTGCTGTCGACGGAGCCGTCGGTCGCTGCGGTCGGCATCGGTGCAGCCGGTTTCGTCGCCGCCGACCGCGCCACGGTGGTCTTCGCACCGCACCTGTCCTGGCGCGACGAGCCGTTGCGGGACGCCCTGAGCAAGCGCATCGACGTCCCGATCCTCGTCGACAACGACGCCAACGCGGCCAGCTGGGCGGAGTGGCGCTTCGGTGCGGCGCAGGGGGAGTCGCACGTCGTCATGGTCAACCTCGGCACCGGCATCGGGGGCGCCATCGTCATGCACGGCGAGGTGATCCGCGGCCGCTACGGCATCGCCGGCGAGTTCGGCCACATGCAGGTCGTGCCCGAGGGCCAGCGCTGCGAGTGCGGCAACCGCGGCTGCTGGGAGCAGTACGCCTCCGGCAACGCCCTCGTGCGCGAGGCCCGCGCGATGATCCTCGCCAACTCCCCGGTCGCCTCCGACCTCGCCGCCCGGGTCGGCGGCCGTGCCGACGACCTCACCGGACCGATCGTCACCGAGGCCGCCCGCGACGGTGACCCGACCTCGATCGAGCTGCTCGCCGAGATCGGGCACTGGCTCGGCATCGGCATCGCCAACCTCGCCGCGGCCTTCGACCCGGGGACGTTCGTCATCGGTGGCGGGGTCTCCGCGGCGGGTGAGCTCCTGCTCGGACCCGCGCGCGAGACGTTCCGTCGCCGCCTCACGGGCCGCGGCTACCGCCCCGAGGCGAGGATCGTCGCGGCCCACCTCGGCAACGAGGCAGGGCTCATCGGCGCCGCCGACCTCGCCCGCAAGGATGCGGCGTCCTGACGACGATCCGGATCGCGAGCTACAACACCCGCGACTTCCTCGAGGACCCGTATGCCGCGGCGCGAGTCGTGCGCGCCATCGACCCCGACGTCCTCTGTCTCCAGGAGGTCCCGCGACGGCTCTTCTCGACCCAGCGGGTCGCGAACTTCGCGCAGCAGTGCGGGATGTACTGGTCGGGCCGGCACCGCGGGAGCGGCGGCACGACGATCTTCACCTCGCTGCGGGTCGACGTCGTCGAGTCCCGGCACACCCGGCTGAGGGTGGCCCGCCTGCAGCGGACCCGCGGCTTCGCGCTCGCCCGGGTGGCCGCGCCGGGGCGCGAGCCGATCGCCGTCGCGAGCGTGCACCTCGGCCTCGACGCCCGCGAGCGCGCCGCCCACGCGCAGGTCATCCTCAGGGCCGTCAACGTCGGCGGGGAGGTCGTGCTCGCCGGCGACCTCAACGAGAACGAGTCCGGTCAGGCGTGGCAGGCCTTCGCCGGCGTCATGCGGCTCGTCTCGCCGCTCACCCCGACCTACCCGGCCACGCGCCCGCGCAAGGTCCTCGACGTCATCTTCGCCTCGCCCGGCCTCCTGGCGGAGCCGCACGTGCCGATCGCCATCCCCGAGGCCGACCTCGTCGCTGGCAGCGACCACCGCCCGACCTGGGTCGACCTCCGCCTCGGGGAGCCGACGCCGCTGCAGGAGAGAGCGGACGAGGCGACCGCCGAGGTCAGCGCGTCGGTCACCGACGAGATGGTGCAGCACGCCGAGTCCGCCGGGGGCGGGCCGGCCGACCCCGCCGGCTGAGCCGTCGGGTCCGGTCAGACCCGGGCGCCGTCGTCGTCGTCGAAGGGGTCGCGGTGCGCGGGCTGGCGCAGGACGAGCAGCCCGAAGCCGCCGAGGAAGAGAGCGATGCCGCCGAGGATCCACCAGCCGGCGTGGAACGGGGAGGCCAGCGCCACCCAGAGCAGCAGCAGCGGTCCGCCGACGAGGCCGATGAGCGCGCCCCAGTAGCCGAGGTCCTCTCCGGGGGGCAGTCGCACCGGGCCGGGCTCGAAGTGGTCGTCCTCGGCGTCGACGCTCGGGGCCTGTCGCCACGACTCCGGCTCGGCCGGCTCGACCCGCTCGACCGGCTCGTCGGACGCCGCGGCTGCGTCGCCGGCACCGGCGGGCGCGTCCGTCACCGCGTCGTCGTCCGGACTGGGCTGCGTCGCGGGGTCGGGCTCGGCACGGGACAACGCGGCATACGCCGTCGTGATGTCCTGGACGGTGCGCGGCTTGGGCGGCTGGGGGGCGTCGTCGTCCCAGCGAGCCACGATCGCGTCGAACTGCGCGTCGATGTCACGGTCGCTCATGGCTGCCTCGCGAGAGTTGGTGTCGAACACCGAAATCCTGCCACGTCCGCGCCCGCGTGACAGCCTCGGGGGGAAGATCTCGTGCACTAGAGTCATGGCGACTCGACGGAAAGGACGCTGGTGTTCTACTGGGTGCTCAAGACGGTGATTCTTGGCCCGATCCTGAGGCTCCTGTTCCGTCCCTGGCTCGAGGGTGAGGAGAACATCCCGGCGACGGGCGGCGCGATCTTCGCCAGCAACCACCTGTCCTTCTCCGACTCGGTGTTCCTGCCTCTCGCCGTGCCTCGTCGGGTGACGTTCCTCGCCAAGGCCGACTACTTCACGGGCGTCGGCCCCAAGGGGCGTCTCACCGCGGCCTTCATGCGTGCGATCGGGCAGGTCCCGGTGGACCGGGCCGGCGGCAAGGCCAGCGAGGCCGCCCTCAAGTCGGGCCTGAGGATCCTGCGGCGCGGCGAGCTGCTCGCGCTCTACCCCGAGGGAACCCGCTCGCCCGACGGCCGTCTCTACAAGGGCAAGACCGGGGTGGCCCGGATGGCGCTCGAGGCCAAGGTCCCGGTCATCCCCGTGGCGATGGTCGACACCGACAAGGCGCAGCCCACCGGCCAGGTCATCCCCAAGGTCATGCGGGTCGGCGTCCGCATCGGCACCCCGCTCGACTTCTCGCGCTACCAGGGCATGGAGGACGACCGGTTCGTCCTCCGCTCGATCACCGACGAGATCATGTACGCGCTCATGGAGCTCTCGGGCCAGGAGTACGTCGACATGTACGCCGGGTCGATGAAGGACCGGATCAGCCGCGCCAAGCGCATCCTCCAGCGGGAGCAGGCCGAGGCGGAGAAGCCGGGCCGGGCCGCCGACGAGCTCGAGCGCGAGCTGGACGCCGCCGAGTCCTCCGACGGGACCCGAGGTGCCGACGAGCAACGTGCCGGGTGAGGCCGTGACCCGCCGGGGGGCGCTGTTCGGGGTCACGAGCACGTCGGCGCGCACCGGACGCTCGGAGCCCGTCATCGTCGAGGCGTTCTCTCGTGGCCTCGACCTGTTCCGTCCCGCCGCCGCCCTGTATGCCGGCGCCGTCCTCTGGCGTCGACACGAGACGATGGCGCGGCCCTGGGTGGGGTTCGCCGTCATCGCGGTGCTCATGGGCTTCTCGCTGCTCCTGCTGGCGTTCCGTCGCCGCACGACCGGGCTGCTCGTGGTCGAGGTGCTGCTCGCGGTCGGCGGGATCTTCGCGACGCTGCTGGCCGACCACCCGGAGGACGTCGCCGCCGGGCAGTTCACCCTGCCGACGATCTGGGCGGCCGGCTGCGTCGTCGGCGCCGCCGTCCTCCACGGCCGCACCGGCGGGCTCGTCGTGGCCGGCGTCATCGCGGTCGCCGACGTCCTCGAGGTCGGGTCGGCCAACGCCACGACGTGGCACAACATCCTCCTACTCTTCCTCCTCGGCGGGCTCATCGGGCTCGCCGTCGACCTCGCCCGCGGTGGGCTGCACCGCTACGAGATCGTCGTCGCCGAGCGGGAGCGCCTCCGCGAGCGCGAGCGGCTCGCCCGCGTCGTCCACGACGGGGTGCTCCAGACGCTGGCGTTCATCCACCGCCGCGGCGACGAGATCGGGGGAGCGGGCGCCGAGCTGGGCGCCCTCGCCGCCGAGCAGGAGCGCACCCTCCGGCGCCTCGTCTCGCAGGACGTGGCCGGCCTACGCGCCGACGCGGGCGGTGGGGCCCGGCGCGACCTGCGGATGCTGCTCGGCGCCCACGAGGGCGAGCGGGTGAGCGTCTCGCTGCCCGGCGGGCCGGTCCCGCTCGAGCGGGCGCGCGCCGAGGAGCTCGACGCTGCCGTCACCGCCGCCCTCGACAACGTCGTCCGCCACGCCGGCGACGACGCCCGGGCGTGGCTGCTCCTCGAGGACCACGGCGACACCGTCACGGTCACCGTGCGCGACAACGGGGTCGGCGACGAGCCGGATCACCTCCTGACGGCCGCCGACCGTGGGCGCCTCGGCGTGAGCCAGTCCATCCTCGGCCGCGCCCGAGACCTCGGCGGAGACGCGGACGTCATCACCCGACCCGGAGGCGGCTGCCGCGTCGTCATCACCGTGCCCCGCGAGGAGAACGCATGACCGACACCGTCCGACCCACGACCGTGCTCGTGGCCGACGACCACCCGCTCTGGCTGGGAGCGCTCGAGCGCGACCTCGTCCAGGCCGGGCTCCAGGTCGTCGCGACCGCGGCCGACGGGCCGGCGACGGTGCGGCGCACCCGGGCCACGCGGCCCGACGTCCTCGTCCTCGACCTCAACCTGCCGGGTCTGCGCGGCGACGAGGTGTGCCGCGCCCTCGGCGACCTCGAGACGCGGGTGCTCATCCTCTCGGCCAGCGGTGAGCAGCTCGACGTGCTCGCCGCCATCAAGGCGGGCGCCACGGGCTACCTCGTGAAGTCGGCGTCGAGCCGGGAGATCGTCGAGGCCGTGGCCGCCACGGCCCGCGGCGAGGCGGTCTTCACGCCTGGCCTGGCCGGGCTCGTCCTCGGGGAGTTCCGCCGGATGGCGGCCGGGGGCGCCGAGACCGAGTCCGCGCCCCAGCCCGCCGGTCGCCCGATCCCCGAGCTCACCGACCGGGAGACCGAGGTCCTGCGCCTCGTGGCCACCGGGATGTCCTACAAGGAGATCGCCGCCGAGCTCGTCCTCTCGCACCGCACGGTCCAGAACCACGTCCAGAACACCCTCGGCAAGCTCCACCTGCACAACCGGGTCGAGCTCGTCCGGTTCGCGCTGGCGCGCGGTCTCGAGGACGGTCCGGGCGCCGCGGACGGCTGACCGGGACGGACCGGAACTGACCGGCATACGGGCGGCCGCCGCCCCTTCGGGCGGCGCGCCTATCCTTGACGGGTGAGCCTGACCACGGACGCTGATTCGCGCACTCTTCTCGAGGCGACCCCCGGCCTGACCGCTGCCCAGCAGCCGCTGTGGCCGGACGCCGCCGCCCTCGAGGCCGCCGTCGCGGAGCTCGCGGTGTATCCGCCGCTCGTCTTCGCCGGCGAGTGCGACGTGCTGCGCGACCGCATGGCCGCGGCCGGCCGCGGCGAGGCGTTCGTCCTCCAGGGCGGCGACTGCGCCGAGACCTTCGCCGGCGCCACCGCCGACAACATCAAGAACCGGATCAAGACGATCCTGCAGATGGCGGCCGTCCTCACCTACGGCGCCTCCGTGCCGGTGGTCAAGGTCGGGCGCATGGCCGGCCAGTTCGCCAAGCCGCGCAGCAGCAACACCGAGACGCGCGAGGACGTGACGCTGCCCGCCTACCGCGGAGACATGGTCAACGACTTCGAGTTCACCCCGGCGGCCCGGCACCCCGACCCGCAGCGGCTGGTCCGCGCCTACCACGCGAGCAGCGCGACGCTGAACCTCGTGCGCGCCTTCACCACCGGCGGCTTCGCCGACCTGCGGCACGTCCACGACTGGAACCGCGGGTTCGTCGCCAACGCCGCCAACCAGCGCTACGAGAAGCTCGCCCGCGACATCGACAAGGCGATGAAGTTCATGTCCGCGTGCGGCGCCGACTTCGAGGCGATGCGCACCACGGAGTTCTTCGCCGCGCACGAGGCGCTCATCCTCGACTACGAGCGCCCGCTCACCCGCGTCGACTCCCGCACCGGCGACCTCTACGACACCTCGGGCCACTTCATCTGGATCGGGGAGCGCACCCGCGACATCGGCGGGGCCCACCTCGACTTCGTCAGCCGGATCCACAACCCGATCGGGGTCAAGGTCTCGGCCAAGGCGCACGTCGACGACCTGCTGCGCCTCATCGACCTCGTCGACCCCGAGCGCACGCCGGGTCGCCTCACCTTCATCACCCGGATGGGCGCCGGCCAGGTCCGCGAGTCGCTGCCGGACGTCGTCGAGAAGGTCACCGCGAGCGGCGCCGCCGTGACGTGGATCTGCGACCCGATGCACGGCAACACCTTCGAGTCGGCCTCCGGCTACAAGACGCGCGACTTCGACGACGTCGTCGACGAGGTGCGCGGCTTCTTCGAGGTCCACCACGCGCTCGGGACGGTGCCCGGCGGCATCCACGTCGAGCTCACCGGCAACGACGTCACCGAGTGCATCGGCGGCTCCGAGAAGATCCTCGACGCCGACCTCAACAAGCGCTACGAGTCGGTGTGCGACCCGCGCCTCAACCACCAGCAGAGCCTGGAGCTCGCCTTCCTCGTCGCCGAGATGCTCAGCCGCGACTGACGTGACCGACTCCTCGACGGCGGCCCCGAGCCGCTGGGTCGCCGACCTTCTCTCGGACACCCTCACCCGGCCCACCGCCGCCATGCGTGACGCGATGGCCCACGCCGAGGTGGGCGACGACGTCTTCGGCGAGGACCCGACCGTCGCGGCCCTCGAGTCGCGGGTCGCGGCCCTGCTCGGCCACGAGGCGGCGCTCTACACGCCCACCGGTTCGATGGCCAACCAGCTCGGCATGCGCCTGCACGTCGAGGCGGGTGAGGAGGTCATCGCCGACTCCCTCGCGCACGTGCTGCGCGCCGAGCTCGGCGCCGCGGCGGTGCTCTCGGGCATCTCCTCGCGCAGCTGGGCCGCCGACCGCGGCCGCCTCGACCCGGCCGCCCCGCTCGCGCTGATGAGCACCGGCGCCGGTCCGTACCAGGTCGGCACCGCGCTCATCGTCGTCGAGAACACGCACAACTTCGGCGGCGGCACGATCCAGCCGCTCGAGGCCATCCGTACGGTGCGCGAGGCGAGCCGCGCGGCCGGGGTGGCGATGCACCTCGACGGGGCACGCCTCTGGAACGCGCACGTCGCGACCCGCATCCCGCTCGCCGACTACGGCCGCGAGTTCGACACCGTCAGCGTGTGCCTCTCCAAGGGACTGGGTGCCCCGGTCGGCTCCGTGCTCGTGGGGTCGGTCGAGCTCATGGCGCGAGCGCGCATCTGGCGCAAGCGCTTCGGCGGCGGCATGCGCCAGGTCGGCATCCTCGCCGCGGCCGGACTGCACGCCCTCGACCACCACGTCGACCGGCTCGCCGAGGACCACGCGCGCGCCTCGCGCTTCGCCGCCGCGGTCGGAGCCGTGGCCCCCGCGGTGGTCGACCCCGCGCTCGTCGAGACCAACATCGTCATGCTGTCGCTGCCGTCGACGACGTGGTCACCGCCCGACCTCGTCGAGGCCGCGGCCGCCCGCGGCATCCGCACGTATGCCGCTGGGCCGGCTGCCGTGCGTCTCGTCTGGCACCTCGACGTCGACGACGCCGGCACCGACGCCGCCATCGAGGTCTTCACCGACCTCCTCGCCTGACCCCATCCCCCCGACTGATTGCGCATTCCGGTCACGGCGAGCGCAGCGAGCCGGGACCGGAATGCGCAACAAGTCGGATGTCAGACGTCGTGGTGGAGGATCTCGACCGGTGGGTCCTCGAGGGCCGAGGCGTCCTCGGCGTGGGCGCTGCCCCGCAGCTCGACGAGGTACATCGCCCCCAGCACGAGCCCGCCGCCGAGCAGGAGGCGCAGGGTCACCGACTCGTCGCCGAAGAGGACCGCGAACACGGCCGCGAACACCGGCTCCATCGCCATGACGATGGCCGCTCTGGTCGCCGTGAGGTGGGCCTGCGCCCACGTCTGGGCGATGAGCGCGCCCGCCCCGGCGAAGACCGCCATGTAGAGCAGGGAGACCCACTGACCGCCGGTCGACGGCAGCGTCACCCCTCCCGGGAGGGCCCCGACCAGGCAGGTCAGGGCGATGACGGTCGCCTGCACCGTCGACAGGCCGAGGGCGGTCGACCCCGTCGACCACCGGCCGAGCGCGAGGATGTGCAGCGCGTAGACCGCGGCGGATCCGAGGGTGAGGGCCTCGCCGTAGCCCATGGCCAGGCCCTGGAGCGACAGCACGCCGATGCCGGCCGTGGCGATGACGGCCGCGACCCAGGCGACGCGTGGGACGTGGTCGCGCAGCAGCAGTGCGCCGAGCACCGGCGTGAGGACGATGTAGGTGCCGGTGAGGAAGCCGGACACCGACGCCGCGGTCGTCTCGAGCCCGACGGTCTGCAGGAGCTGCGCCACGGCATACAACAGCCCGAGACCGGCCCCGAGCCCCGCCTCGCGGCGGGTCAGGGCGAGGGTCTGGCGGTGGAACACCGCGAACATCAGCACCGCCGCGATGCCGAAGCGCACCGCGAGGAAGTCGGCCGACGGCACGTGGGTCACGAGGTCGCGGATGAGGAAGAACGTCGACCCCCAGATCGCGGTGACCCCGAGCAGGAGCAGCACCGCGAGGCGGGCCCGCCGGTCGGTGCCCGGCGGGGGAGCGGTGCTCACCTCAGACCGTCGTCAGGGTGATCGTCGAGCCCTTCGGCACCATCGTCCCCTGACCGGGGTCCACCTTGCCCACGGTGCCGAAGTTGATGCCGGGGATGCCGCCCTGGACGATCTTCACGACGAAGCCGGCGGCCTCCAACGTCTGCCGGACGGCGGTGGCCTGGCGGCCGATGAGGCCGCCGGGCACGGCCACGAGGACCGGGCCCTTCGAGACGACGACGGAGACCTTGTCGCCCTTGAACAGGGTGCCCTCCGCCGGGTCCTGGCTGATGATGGAGCCGGCGGGGACCTTGTCGTCGTTCTGCTCGGCGGTGACCTCGACCGTGAGCCCGGCCTTGCCGAGGGCGGCCCGGGCGACCTCGAGGGTCTTGCCGGTGTAGTCCTTGACCGTGATCGGCTGGCGGCCCTTGCTCACCGTGAGGGCGACGACGGCGTCGCGCTTGAGCGAGGTGCCGGCCTCGGGCGAGGTCGAGATGACCCGACCCTCGGGGACCTTGTCGTCGAACGACTCGGTGATCTTGCCGAGGACGAGGTTGGCGCGGGTGATGAGGTCGGTGGCCTCGGCCAGGGTCACCCCCGAGAGCGTGGGCACGGCGTGGCGCTCGGGACCCTGCGAGACGACGACGGTGACGTCGGTCCCGCGGCGGACCTGCGCGTTGGGCCTGGGGTCCGTGGACACGACGAGGCCCTTGGCGATGGTCTCGCTGAACGCCTCCTCGCGGGTGGGGTCGAGGTGCTGGGTCCGCAGCGACGCCTCCGCGGCGGCGACGGGGGTGCCGACGACCGTCGGCACGACGGTCGGGGAGCCGGGCCCCGCGAGGAAGAACCACGCGGTGGCGGCGGCGATGGCGGCGGACACGACGACGAGGACCCACGGCCACACGGGGCGCCGGGGGGTACGCGCCGGCCGGGATGCGGCTGAGCGCCCGGCCACGCCACCAGCGGTGGCCGGCC
>NZ_AVPL01000023.1 GCF_000768695.1 Knoellia aerolata DSM 18566 | reverse complement strand
GGGGGACGTAGCGGGACGGCGGCGGGGCCTGGGGGGTCTGGGGGGACTGCGGACCCTGCGGGGCCGGGGGACCGGGCCGGCCGGCATACCCGCCGGCAGGCGGCGGCCCCTGGTCCGGGCGTCCGGAACCCTGACCGGGTGCGGTCCAACCCTGGTCGCTCAATGCGTTGCCTTCCCCGTGGCGGTGAACTCGTCAGAACCCTAACCGAGGCACCGGTGTCCCGAGGGGCCCCGGCCGGGAGCCGGGTCAGGCCCAGAAGCCGCGGCCTCCCGGCCAGTCGGCGAAGTGGTCACGGTAGGAGGTGCCCGGCCCGCGTGAGCCGAGGTAGGACCCGACCACCGCGACGCCGAGGTCGTCGAGCTCGGGGCTGACCATCCGACCGCCCGCCCGCCGGGCCATCGAGTCGATGAAGCGGGCCAGGCCGGGGTCCTCGCCGAGCCGGAAGAACGTCACCTGCGCCCCGAGCCGTGCCGACCCGTCGAGCTCGCGGACGGTGTGGGCGATCGTCACCGGGTCGGGCGGGTAGGCGAACCAGACCTCGCCGTCGGGCTCGAGGTGGGCGGTCGGCTCGCCGTCGGTGACGACGAGGAGCACCGGCTGGGCGTTCGGGTGCTGGCGGAAGAACCGGTTGGCCAGCAGCAGCGCGTGGTGCAGGTTCGTGCCCTTGGCCCAGCGCGCATCGAGCGCGGTGAGCTGCTCGATCTCCATCACCTCCGCGTGCCGGCCGAAGCCGATGAGCTGGAGCCGGTCGCCCCGGAAGCGCGACCGGATGAGCTGGTGCAGCGCGAGGGAGGTGCGCTTCATCGGCACCCAGCGGCCGTCCATGGCCATCGAGAAGGAGGTGTCGACGAGGAGCGCGACCGCCGCCTGCGTCCGGGCCTCGGTCTCGCCGACCTCGACGTCGTCGATCCGCAGGCGCACCGGCGACCCGCCGTCGCGCAGCACCGCGTTGGTGATCGTGCGCGGCACGTCCCACGGCTCGGTGTCGCCGAACTCCCACCGCCGGGTGGCGCCGGACGGCTCACCCGCGAGCCCCGACGTGCGTGTCTCCCGGGCGCCGGAGCGGCCGCTCATCCGGTCCGCGACGTCGCGCAGGAGAGACTTGCCGAGCTGTCGCATCGCCTTCGGCGAGAGCCGCAGCTCGCCGTCGGAGCCACGCCTGAGGTAGCCGCTGTCGCGCAGCGCGCGCTCGAGCTCCTGGAGGGTCCGGGCGTCCACGGCGGCCTCGTCGCCGAGCTGGCGGGCGAGCGCGTCGAGGTCGACGTCGTCGAGGCGCGCACCGCCGTAGGACTGCGACAGCTGGTCGGCGAGAGCGTCGAGCTGGGCCAGGTCCTGGAGCGCTCCCGTGCCGTCGCCGAGCCCGAGCCCCTCGCCGCCCTCGAAGGTCTCCGACCCCGACCAGTCCTCGCCGGGGCGCAGCGCCTGCAGGTTGGCGTCCATCCGCGCGAGCTGCTCCATGAGCCCCGGTGACCCGAAGGCCTGCTGGGACAGCTCCATGAGCTCGGCGCGCTGCTCGGGCGTCATCGAGGCGAGCATCCGCTGGGCGGCCGCGGCGCGCTGGGCGAGGGCGTCGACCAGCTCGTCGACGTTCTGCGGGTTCTCGGGGAAGAAGTCGCCGTGCTTGTCCATGAACTCGGCGAAGGCCCGGTCGACCTCGGCGGTCGCCTCGGGGGACCCGTCGGACCGGGCGTGCTTCTCCAGCAGGTCGTTGAGGTCGGAGAGCATCTCCTGGACGGCCGCGCGGTCCTCCTCGGTGGCGCCTTCGAGCGCCTGCTTCATCCCCGCGAAGCGCTGGTCGAGGAGCTCGCGGCCGAGGAGGTCCTTGATCTGCTCGTAGGCCTCACGCGCCTCGCGGCTCTGCCAGTCGTAGTCGGACAGCTCGCTCACCGCGGACGCGGTGGAGGTGGGGAGGTTCTCGAGCCTGAGCTCGCGGAAGGCGCGGTCGCCGTCGTCCATGGTGATGTCGCGGGCGAGCTGGCCGCGCTCCGCCGTCACCGCCGTGTCGAGGAGCCGGCGCACCTCGCGCATCGTGCCGTCGAGGTCGTGGCGCTCGAGGATCTCCCGGCGCCGCTCGGCCACCCGGCGCGCGAGGTCGTCGAGCCCGGTCCGGTCCTGCCCGCCGCGCCGCAGGAACTCGCGCATCGCCCGCTCGGGCGACGACCCGGCCATGACGTCCTGCCCGATGGCGTCGAGCGCCTCGGCGAGGTCGACCGGGGGAGCGAGCGGGTCGCCGCCGTCGTACCTGCGGTAGCGGCTCATGGTCGCGGCTCAGCCATAGACGGTCTCCCCGGCGCCCGTCTCCTTGCCGATCCGGCGCGCGAGGTAGAGGCCCTCGAGGGCGAGCTCGATCGCACCCGCGCGCGACCCGTCGTCGGTGGCACCCAGGCGGTCGGTGACCTGGTCGTAGAGGTCGGACTCGCCGAGCACGGGCAGACCGGCGAGGAAGTCGCGGGCGCTGACGCGGGCGCCCGTGGTGACGGTGGCGCCCCCCTCGATCGCGTCGACGAGCAGGCGGAGGTCGACCCCTCCCAGGTGCGCGCGCACCGTCTCGGCGATGGCCGTGCGCAGCAGGTGGGTGAGGATCTCGGGCTCACGGCCCTCCTCGCCCGTCTCGAACTCGATCTTGCCGCCGAGCACGGCCACGGCGGTCTCGAGGTCGATGACGCGCGCGACCGCCACGTCCTCGCCGCGGGTCGTCGCGCGGTGCAGCGCCGCGGCGGCGATGGTCTCTGCCCCGGCGATGGCGAACCTGGCGCTCACCCCCGACCGCTGGTCCACGCTCGAGGACGCGCGCAGCGCCCGGGTGAAGCGGGCCAGCACCTCGAGGAGATGGGCCGGCACACGGGCGACGAGATGGGCCTCCTGCGCGATGACCGCGATCTCCTCCTCGATCTCGCGCGGGTAGTGGGTGCGGATCTCCGCTCCGAAGCGGTCCTTGAGCGGGGTGATGATCCGGCCGCGGTTGGTGTAGTCCTCGGGGTTGGCGCTGGCCACGACGAGGACGTCGAGCGGGAGGCGCAGGACGTAGCCGCGGATCTGGATGTCGCGCTCCTCCATGACGTTGAGCATCGCGACCTGGATCCGCTCCGCGAGGTCGGGCAGCTCGTTGATCGCGACCATGCCGCGGTGGCTGCGCGGGATGAGCCCGAAGTGGATCGTCTCCGGGTCGCCCAGGCTGCGGCCCTCGGCCACCTTCATCGGGTCGACGTCGCCGATGAGGTCGGCGACGCTCGTGTCCGGCGTCGCGAGCTTCTCGGCGTACCTCTCGCTGCGGTGTCGCCACGTGACCGGCAGGTCGTCGCCGAGCTCCGCGGCGCGTCGGATCGAGGCGGGCGTGATCGGCTCGAACGGGTGCTCGCCGAGCTCGGAGCCGTCGATGACGGGCGTCCACTCGTCGAGCAGGCCGACCAGGGCCCGGAGCAGCCGGGTCTTGCCCTGCCCGCGTTCCCCGAGGAGGACGACGTCGTGGCCGGCGAGCAGCGCCCGCTCGACCTGGGGGATCACCGAGTCGCCGAACCCGTGCAGGCCGGGCCACGGGTCCTCGCCGGCCCGGAGCCTGGCGAGGAGGTTGTCACGGATCTCCTGGCGGAGCTTCTTGGGCTCGTGTCCCGACGCGCGCAGCTGACCGACGGTGCGGGGCTCAGGTGCAGTCACCCCTCCACGCTAACCCCGGGCGCAACCCCGCCCGGGGTCAGCCGTATGCCGGGTGCGCGCCCGGGCGACCGCGCCTCAGTCGTGGGAGGGGGCGGCCAGCCGGGCCTCGACGTCCTTGGCGCGGGCGGCCTCGGCGCCGAGCTCGACCTGGCGGCGGATCACCTCGGGCTCGGCCCGCATGAGGGCCAGCCCGCGCCGCACGAGCACCATCGGGCTCTTGCGCCGCTCCGCGAGGTCGCGCACCAGCCGCCGCACGAACGTCACGAAGGGGCGGTGGTGGATGCACCAGGCGCTGTGCAGCACCCCCGCCGCACGCAGCGGGGCCACGACCTCGGCGGCGAAGATCCCCTCGGCGAGCACGAGGTCGTCCGGACGTGCCGTGAGCGTCGTCGTCGAGACGGCCCGGCTCCGGGAGATGTCGTAGACCGGCGTCAGGGTCGAGCCGGTCTCGACGAGCTCGCACACGGCGGCGACGGCGGCGTCGAGGTTCCACGATCCGGGGTGGTCCCAGTCGACCATCCCGAGCTCGGCGCTGCGCGGGTTCGCGGGGTCGTCCTGGTCGCGGTAGAAGTCGTCGAGCCGCACGATCGGCCAGCCGTGTGCCTCGTGGAGGCGTTCGGCCAGCCGGGACTTGCCGGACCCGCTCGGTCCGGCAAGGACGACGACGCGGGCCCGTGGGTCGGCGGCGCTCACCGGCCCTTGGGGTGCCAGACCGTCTTGGTCTCGAGGAAGGCGGTGAGTCGGGACAGGTCGGGGGTCTGGCTCCAGTCGGGCTCGACGGCGCCGGCGCCCTCGCCCGCGGGTCGCAGGACGCGCTTGAGGTTGTCGGCGCTGGCCTCCTCGAGGGCGGCCCAGTCGACCCCGTCGGCGTCGGCGGCGCCGCAGAGGTCGATGGCGTTGACGTCGCGGTGGCTCGCGAGCCACGGGGCGATCTCGGACGCCTTGCCGCTGATGATGTTGACGACCCCGCCGGGGACGTCCGACGTGGCGAGGCACTCGGCGAGCGTGATCGCCGGCAGCGGGCGGTCGGCGCTCGTCACGACGACGGCGGCGTTGCCGGACACGATGATCGGCGCGAGCACCGACACGAGACCGAGCAGGCTCGAGCCCTGCGGGGCGAGGACGGCGACGACGCCGGTGGGCTCGGACGCGGAGATGTTGAAGTACGGCCCCGCGACGGGGTTGAGCCCACCGAGGATCTGGACGTACTTGTCGGACCACCCGGCATACCAGACCCAGCGGTCGATCGCCTGTGAGACAACGGCTTCCGCGGCGGCGGGGCTGAGGCCCTCGGCGTCGCGAACCTCCTGGACGAGCTGGGGGCGGCGCGACTCCATGACCTCGGCGACGCGGTAGAGGACCTGACCGCGGTTGTACGCCGTGGCGCCGGCCCAGCCGGGCTGCGCGGCGCGTGCTGCGGTCACCGCGTCACGGGCGTCCTTGCGCGATCCCTGCGCCGCGTTGGCGAGGAACCTCGGGGGCTCAGTCCTGGGGCGCCGGGTCGTGGACGGCGCGGCATACACCTCGTAGGAGCGGCCGCTCTCGCTGCGCGGGAACTTGCCCCCGATGTAGAGCTTGTAGGTCTTCTTCACATCCACGCGAGCCATCTCACGCACCCGTCTTCACGTAGGCCTCGAGACCGTGGCGACCGCCCTCGCGGCCGTACCCGGACTCCTTGTACCCGCCGAACGGGCTGGTCGGGTCGAACTGGTTGAACGTGTTGGCCCACACGACACCGGCCTTGAGCTGGTCGGCCATCCAGAGGATGCGCGAGCCCTTCTCGGTCCAGATGCCCGCGGACAGGCCGTAGGGGGTGTTGTTCGCCTTGGCGACGGCCTCCTGCGGCGTGCGGAAGGTGAGGACCGACAGGACCGGCCCGAAGATCTCCTCCTGCGCGATCCGGTGCGTCTGGCTGACCCCGGTGAAGATCGTGGGGCGGAACCAGAAGCCCTTGGTCGGAAGCGCACACCCGCTGTCCCAGCGCACGGCACCTTCGCCCTCGCCCACGTCGGTGAGCGCGACGATGCGGTCGAGCTGGGCGCGGCTGTTGATGGCCCCGACGTCGGTGTTCTTGTCGAGCGGGTCGCCGACGCGCAGCGTGCCGAGGCGCCGCTTGAGCCGGCGGTCGAACTCGTCGGCGATCGACTCCTGCACGAGCAGGCGCGAGCCCGCGCAGCAGACGTGGCCCTGGTTGAAGAAGATCCCGTTGACGATGCCCTCGACGGCCTGGTCGATGGGCGCGTCGTCGAAGACGATGTTCGCCGCCTTGCCGCCGAGCTCGAGCGTCGCCTTCTTGCGGGTGCCGGCGATGGACCGGGCGATCATCTTGCCGACGCCGGTCGAGCCGGTGAAGGCGATCTTGTCGATGCCGGGGTGGTCGACGATGGCCTGGCCGGTGGGGCCGGAGCCGGTGACGATGTTGACGACGCCCGGGGGCAGCTCCGCCTGCTGGCACACCTCGGCGAAGAGGAGCGCGGTGAGCGGCGTCGTCTCGGCCGGCTTGAGGACGACGGTGTTGCCGGTGGCCAGGGCAGGAGCGATCTTCCACGCGAGCATGAGCAGCGGGAAGTTCCACGGGATGATCTGGCCGACGACGCCGTGCGGGCGCGGATTGGTTCCGAGAGAGGCGTACTCGAGCTTGTCGGCCCACCCCGCGTGGTAGAAGAAGTGCGCCGCCGCGATCGGCACGTCGACGTCGCGGCTCTCCTTGATCGGCTTGCCGTTGTCGAGGGTCTCGAGGACGGCGAACTCGCGCGCCCGCTCCTGGAGGATGCGGGCGATGCGGTAGAGGTACTTGCCGCGGTCGGCGCCGCTCATGCGCGACCAGACCCGGGTGTATGCACTGCGGGCCGCCGCGACTGCTTTGTCAATGTCCGCGTCGGTCGCCTCGGAGACCTCGGCGAGGACCTCCTCGGTGGCGGGGCTGATCGACTTGAAGCTCGTGCCGCCGCCGTCGACGAACTCGCCGTTGATGAACAGGCCGTAGGAGCTCTGGAGGTCGACGACGGCCCGGGACTCGGGGGCCGGTGCGTACTCGAAGGTGGGCATCTCGCGTTGTCCTGTCGTCTCGCTCAGTAGGCCGTGGAGGGGGAGTCGTCGGCGATGTAGTTGGCGCCGGAGTAGGCGCCGGTCGTCATCCGCTGGCGCTGGAGGAGGAGGTCGTTGAGCAGGCTGCTCGCGCCGAACCGGAACCAGTGGTTGTCGAGCCAGTCCTCGCCCGCGATCTCGTGGACGGTGACGAGGAACTTGATCGCGTCCTTGCTCGTCTTGATGCCACCGGCGGGCTTGACCCCGACCATCGTCCCGGTGAGGTCGCGCCAGTCGCGCACGGCCTCGAGCATGATGAGGGTGACCGGGAGGGTCGCGGCCGGCTGGATCTTGCCGGTGCTCGTCTTGATGAAGTCGCCACCGGCGAGCATCGACAGCCAGCTGGCGCGGCGGACGTTGTCGTAGGTGACGAGCTCGCCGGTCTCCATGATGACCTTGAGCCGAGCCGCACTGCCGTCGGCGCGGACGCACGCCTTCTTGACCTCGGCGATCTGGTGGAAGACGGTGAGGTAGTCGCCCGACAGGAACGCGCCACGGTCGATGACCATGTCGATCTCGTCGGCGCCGGCCCGCACGGCGTCCTGGGTGTCGGCGAGCTTGACGGCCATGCTCGCCCGGCCGCTCGGGAACGCGGTGGCGACGGCCGCGACCTTGACGCCGCTGTCGCCGAGGACCTCCTTGGCCGTCGTCACCATGTCGCCGTAGACGCAGACCGCTGCCGGG
Source organism: Knoellia aerolata DSM 18566 (assembly GCF_000768695.1). GTDB lineage: Bacteria > Actinomycetota > Actinomycetes > Actinomycetales > Dermatophilaceae > Knoellia > Knoellia aerolata. The sequence continues at coordinate 45,490 of NZ_AVPL01000023.1, read as the reverse complement.
CGGGGGGTGCTGAGGTCGCTCGGGTCGGGGAGGAGCGCCTTGGCGGCGAGTCCTCGCACCCGACCCCGGGTGTCGGCGCCCTCGAGCGTCGTGAGGTCGATCATCGAGATGGCGAGGTCGATGGCCCACGCCTTGCTCGTCGTCTTGATCGAGCGGGTGCCGAGCCCGGCGGCGCGGGCCTCGCAGCCCACCTGGTCGACTCCCGGGAGTCCGTGGAGCCAGCCGGTGAGGGCCGAGTTCGTCAGTCGGGAGACGCCGACGAGGTCGCGGGCGCGAGCCGTGGCGTCGAGCGTGGAGTCGACGTCCGTTGCGGGGGTGTTCACCCACGGAGTCTATCCGTGCCCGGGCAGCACCCCGTGGCGCGCAGGAGCCGCACAGGACAAGCGGCTCGCGAGCCGGGAGTGCCCTCGTGAGCCGCTTCGATCCGGCTCGGGAGCACCCGGTCGGCTCGCGAGCCGGGTCGGCTCGCCGAGCCGGGCGTCAGGGGCGCCAGATCTGCCACCAGCGGCGCCGCCGGGGCGGGCTCGCCGGCGGCCCGGGCTCCGGCTCCGGCCCCGGCTCCGGGGCTTGTGCCGCGAGGCGTTCGGCCCGCAGCTCGCGCCACCGTCGCAGCATGTCCTCCACGTCGACCGTCGGCGCCCACACCGGGGACTGCTTCCCGAGAACCGGCCGGCGGCGGTCGTCGACGACCCTCAGGTTGTAGTCGCACAGCACCTCGCGGACGCCCTCCTCGGTCCGCAGCTCCACGAGCGACTCCGGGAACCCGGCGAACTCGCGGCGCAGCATGAGCACCGGCGGCATCGCGTCGGCGAGGTCGAGCCCCTCGCGGGCCATCATCCTCTTGACCCACCAGTCGGGGTCCGGGTCGTCGAGCCCCTGCAGCGGACGACCGGCCCCCGGCAGGTTGTCGAAGTCGCCCCGCTCCTGCGCCTCCCGGATCTGCTTCTCGACCCACGACTCCTGGAACGACATCAGTGACCGAACAGCCCCTCGACGTCGGGGAGGTCGACGAACCGCGAGAAGGTGCCCTCGTCGGCGATCTCCTGCGCGGCCGGGAGCCACCCACCCCACGCCGTGCGCGCGAGGGTGCCGCCGACACTGATCCGCCGCACACCCAGCGCGGCCGCCTCCGCGACGGTCGTGAACGGGCTGTTGACGAGCAGGTTGACCGGCAGGGGCGCCACCGCCTCGACGATCGCCGTCACGTCCTCGAGCCGGGTGAGCCGTGGCGCGTAGAGGCAGTCCGCACCGGCCTCGGCGAAGGCGCGCAGCCTGCGGATCGCCTCGTCGAGGTCCGGCCGCCCGACGACGAACCCCTCCGACCGTCCGGTGAGCAGCACACCGGTCCCGGACTCGTCGATCGCCCGTCGCGCGGCCGCGACCCGTGCGACCGCGAGGTCGAAGCCGAGCAGCGGTTCGTCCGGGTCGCCCGACGAGTCCTCGATCGAGAGCCCGGCGACGCCGGTGTCGGTGGCCCGCCGGACGTTCTCGGCGACACCCGCGGGCTCCTCGGCGTACCCGCCCTGGAAGTCGGCGTTCACCGGCACCGACACGGCTCCCGCGACGGCGCGCAGGTGCTCGAGGGCGTCCTCCACCCCGACCTCGGCGTCCGGGAGGCCCAGCGACCAGGCCAGCCCGGCGCTCGTCGTGGCCAGCGCGGGGAACCCCATCCGCTCGAGGACCCGCGCACTCCCGACGTCCCACGGGTTCGGCATGACGAAGCACCCGGTGGCGTGCAGCCGGTGGAACTCCGATACGCGGTCGTCGTGGACGCCCATGTCGCACCTCGCCTCAGTCCCGGAAGACGTCCACTGTATTCCTCAGAGGGCGGTGGCCGCCTCGAAGTCGGACCGGATGGCCGTGAGCCGCACCGCGGCCCGCGACCGGGCCCCGGCGAGGTCGCCCTCGGTGACGGCCTCGACCACCTCGAGGTAGACCTTGAGCTTGGGCTCGGTCCCGGACGGGCGCACGATGACCCTCGAGTCGTCGTCGAGGAACCAGCGCAGGCCCTCGGTCGGCGGGAGCCCGCCGTCACCGGCCGCGAGGTCGTCGAGACGGGCGACGCCCACCCCCGCCACGGTCGTGGGGGGCTCCGCGCGCAGCCTCGCCATGATCGTGTCGATGAGCGAGAGGTCCTCGACGCGCACCGAGAAGGCGTCGGTCGCGTGCACTCCGTGCGCCACGGCCAGCTCGTCGAGCCGGTCGGGGACGGACCGACCGGAGGCCTTGAGCGTCGCGACGATCTCGGCGACGACGAGCGCCGCCGAGACGCCGTCCTTGTCCCGCACCTGCAACGGGTCGACGCAGTAGCCGAGCGCCTCCTCGTAGCCGTACCTCAGTCCCGGCACCCGGGAGATCCACTTGAAGCCGGTGAGCGTCTCCTCGTGGGCGATCCCGGCGGCCCGGCACACGGTGGCGAGCATCCGCGACGACACGATGGAGTTGGCGAACACGGCGTTCGACGGGACGCCGCGCTCCAGCAGGTGCGCCCCCAGCAGGACGCCCACCTCGTCGCCGCGCAGCATCCGCCACCCGCCGGGGCCGGGGACGGCGACGGCGCAGCGGTCCGCATCGGGGTCGTTGGCGATGACGACGTCGGGCCCGGTCTGCTCGGCGAGGTCGAGCGCCGCGTCCATGGCCCCGGGCTCCTCGGGGTTGGGGAAGGAGACGGTCGGGAACGCGGGGTCCGGCTGGGCCTGGCTCGGGACCGGCAGCGGGACGGCATACCCCGCCCCGTCGAACGCTCGCGCCACGGTCTCGGAGCCCACACCGTGGAGGGCCGTGTGGACGACGACGAGGTCGCGCGGGGAGTCGGGGGACACGACCCTGACGACGTCGTGGAGGTAGCGCTCGAGCACGGACTCGTCGAGCGTCTCCCACCCGTCGTCGGGCAGCGGCACGTCGGCAACCCGCTCGACGCGGGCGATCTCGGCGGCGATCTCGACGTCCGCGGGCGAGACGATCTGGGAGCCGTCGCCGAGGTAGACCTTGTAGCCGTTGTCCTCGGGTGGGTTGTGGCTGGCCGTCACCATGACTCCGGCGTCGGCCCCGAGGTGACGGATCGCATAGGCGAGGACCGGCGTCGGGAGCGGCCGCGGCAGCACGGCAGCGACCCCACCGGCGCCGACGACGACGGCCGCGGTGTCACGGGCGAAGACGTCGGAGTTGACCCGGGCGTCGAACCCGATGACGACCATCGGGGACCGCTGGCTCTTCCGGAGGTATGCCGTGAGGCCGGCTGCCGCGCGGATGACCACCGCGCGGTTCATCCGGTTCGGACCGCCCCCGAGGGCGCCACGCAGGCCGGCGGTGCCGAACTGGAGCATCCCCGACATCCGGTCGGCGAGGTCGTCCCTCGCCGCCGCGTCACCGCCGGACGCCGCCGCGATGACCGCCTCGAGCTCGGCCCGGGTCTGCGGGTCGGGGTCGTCGGCGGCCCAGGCGCGAGCGGCCTCGACGAGCTCCGCGTCGGGGGTCTCGGAGTCGGGCGTGCCCGGGGACTGGTGCCGGCCGGCATACGTCATGGCGTCCTTCAGATCTTGGCGACGACGGCGGCGAGGAGCCGGCCGCAGCGGTCGGCGGCGTCACGGCCGGCCTCGAGGACCTCGGCGTGGTCGAGCGGGGTCTTGGAGATGCCGGCCGCGGGGTTGGTGACGAGCGAGATGCCGAGGACCTCCATGCCGCTCTGCCGCGCCGCGATCGCCTCGAGGGAGGTCGACATGCCGACGAGGTCGCCGCCCATCACGCGGGCCATGCGCACCTCGGCCGGGGTCTCGTAGTGCGGTCCGCGGAACTGGACGTAGACGCCCTCGTTGAGGTCGCCGTCCACCTCACGGGCGAGGGCGCGCAGCCGCGGGGTGTAGACGTCGGTGAGGTCGACGAAGTTCGCGCCCTCGATCGGGGAGTGGGCGGTGAGGTTGATGTGGTCGCTGATGATGACCGGTGTCCCGGGTAGCCACTCCTCGTGCAGCCCGCCGCAGCCGTTGGTGAGGACGATGGTGCGGCAGCCGAGGGCGGCCGCGGTGCGCACCCCGTGGACGACGGCACGGACGCCACGGCCCTCGTAGAAGTGGGTGCGGGTGCCGTAGACCAGGGCGCGGCGACCGGTGTCGCCGATGGCGACGGAGCGCATCGTGCCCGAGTGGCCCGCGACGGCGGCCTTGCCGAAACCGGGCACGTCGGTGTTGTCGATCTCGACCAGGGTCTCGCCGATGAGGTCGCCGGTCTGGCCCCAGCCGGAGCCCAGGACGAGAGCGACGTCGTGGGTCGCGACGCCCGTGCGCTCGCGGATCACCGCGGCCGCGGCCTCGGCCACCGCGAACGGGTCGGTCGCGGGGTCGGCGAGGTCGAGCGAGCGCGGGGCGGCGGCGTTGTCGGTCACGCGAGCAGGGTATCGGCCGCGTGGTTGGATGGGCCGCGTGAACGGGCGAACGAGTCGAGTGGTCATCCTGGGGGGCGGACCCGGCGGCTACGAGGCCGCCCTCGTCGCCGCCCACCTCGGGGGCGAGGTGACGATCGTCGACCGCGACGGGCTCGGTGGCGCTGCGGTGCTCACCGACTGCGTCCCCTCCAAGACGCTCATCTCCACGGCCGACTACATGTCCGAGTTCGAGACCGCCGCCCACCTCGGCGTGCACCTCGAGGACGGGGAGGGCGACGCGGTGAGCGACGCCGTCGCCGAGCTCGCCGAGGTCAACGCCCGGGTCAAGGACCTCGCCGCCGCGCAGAGCCACGACATCGGCGAGCGGGTGGACGAGGTCGGTGTCCGCGTGCTCCGGGGCACCGGCCGGCTGCTGTCCCCCACCCGGGTCGAGGCCACGCTCACCGACGGCGGCACGGAGACGATCGACGCCGACGTCGTCCTCGTCGCGACCGGTGCCACCCCCCGGGTCATGGCCTCGGCGCAGCCCGACGGCGAGCGCATCCTCACGTGGCAGCAGATCTACGACCTGGACGCCCTGCCGGAGCGGCTCGTCGTCGTCGGCTCGGGCGTCACCGGGGCCGAGCTCGCCCAGGCCTACCTCGGGCTCGGGTCCGACGTCGTCCTCGTGTCCTCGCGCGACCGGGTCCTGCCCGGCGAGGACCCCGACGCCGCCACCGTCATCGAGGACGTCTTCACACGCCGCGGCATGGACGTGCTCGGGCGCTCGCGGATGGCCTCCGTCGAGCGCCGCGGCGACGGTGTCGTCGTGCGGCTCGAGGACGGCCGCGAGGTCGAGGGGTCGCACGCACTGCTGGCCGTGGGCTCCGTCCCGCAGACCGCGGACATGGGGCTCGAGGAGATCGGCGTCGACCTCACGCCGTCCGGGCACATCGTCGTCGACCGTGTCTCGCGCACCTCGGTGCGCGGGGTGTATGCCGCGGGCGACTGCACCGGGGTCCTGCCGCTCGCGTCCGTGGCCGCGATGCAGGGACGCATCGCCATGTCGCACGCCCTCGGCGACGCCGTCGCCCCGCTCAACCTCGGCGTGGTCTCGGCCAACATCTTCACCGACCCCGAGATCGCCACCGTCGGCATCTCCCAGAAGGCGATCGACGACGGCACGGCCGATGCCGACGTCGTCATGATGCCGCTGTCCCGCAACCCCCGGGCCAAGATGGCCGGCATCACCGACGGCTTCGTCAAGCTGTTCGCACAGAAGGGTTCGGGCGCGGTCATCGGCGGCGTCGTCGTCGCGCCACGCGCGTCCGAGCTGATCTTCCCGGTGACGCTGGCCGTGCACCACCGGCTCAACGTCGACCAGGTGGCGAGCACGTTCACGGTCTACCCCTCGCTCTCCGGGACCATCGCGGAGGCCGCACGCCGGCTGCACGCCACCGGCAGCTGAGCGCCAAGCCCCCTCCCGCCCGGTCGCGTCGCTAGTTTGGAGAGGTCCGGACCACGCGACATCTTTGGGAGACGTGAGCACGATGAGCGACCAGAAGCAGCCGATCAGCGGCGACGAGGCCATCACCAGGGCCAAGGAGTACGCCAAGGACAACCCCGACTCCGCCCGCAGCGCCATCGACAAGGTCGAGGACTTCCTCGACGCGAAGACCGGCGGCAAGTTCTCCGGCGCGATCGACAAGGGCGGCGACATGGTCGAGAAGCAGCTGGGCCTGCCGAGCAACGAGGGCGGGACCGTCCCGGCCGACCCGAGCGCCCCTCCCGCGGACCCGGGCTCCACGCCCACGACCCCCACCACGCCGACGACCCCGGTCGAGCCGCCGTCGCCGTCGGCCCCCGAGCAGCCCTCCGAGGTCCCCGTGCCCAGCCCCGCCCCGGGCACCGGCGACGACCCCCAGCCGCGGCAGGACCCGGCCGAGCCGGGGTCGATCATCCCCGGTGACGGCGAGCCGCAGCTGCCCGAGACGGGCTTCCCCGCGCCGGACTCCGAGCCCCCGTCGGCAGGGTCCGCCAGCCCGGGCGAGGGTGGCGGGCTCCCGCAGGGTGGCAGCACCCAGCAGGGTGACGCGGGCGCGGCGAGCCAGCCCGGCGGGACCCAGCCCGCAGACGGCGGCGACCGGATCGACCTCGGCCAGGACGACGTGTCCGGCGGAGGTGGCGCGCCGCCCAGGCGCTGACGCGAGCAGCACCACCTCGACGAACGCCCGGCATCCGGGTGACCGGCATACGGGGCGTTCGGGTGATCTCCGCCGGGAAAAGATGGTCAGGTCGGGTGGGGGAATGCACATTGTGGGCGTCTCGGCCGTGCTCCTAGCGTGAGCCTCACCGAGTGCTGCCCGTCAGCCTCGCGTCGCCGCCACGGTGACGTGTGCGGCGTCCGCTGAACCTCAGAGGAGGCGCTGATGTCCCACCGTTCCATCTCGCGCCGCGGATGGTGTGCCGCAGCGGCCGCCACCGCACTCGCCGCGTCGACGACCGTCGCGGCCTCAGCCCCTGCCGGGGCCGCCCCCGGCGAGAACCAGGGCAACATCGTCTTCCGCGACCACTTCACCTTCAACGAGAGCCACATCGAGCAGGAGGAGCACGGCGACGACTTCTGCGACGTGCCCTTCATCGTCCTGTGGGAAGGCAAGGGCACGGTCACCGACATGACGATGGTCCGTCGCGGCGACCGCTACTTCGGCAGCTTCAAGGTGACGTCGTCGAACACGTACACGAACGTCGAGACCGGGGCGAGCTTCCATGACCTCTCGTCGTTCAGCTGGAAGGACCAGAAGATCGACATCGACGACTCCGGCATCCTCACCGCCACGTGGGCGGACCGCCTGGGCTGGAAGCTGTTCGACCAGGACGGCAAGCTCGTCGGCGTCGACGCCGGCATGGTGCGCTACACCGCCACCGTCGACCTCAACGACCTCGACAATCCGGACGACGACGAAGAGCTGAGCTTCGAGGTCCTCGCCGACCACGGCATCCGTCAGCTCGGTGAGCGCGACTTCTGCCAGGACATCGTGACGTTCCTCGGGTGACCGGCTTCGCCCGGCGACGAGAACGCGGCGCCTCCCCCGGGAGGCGCCGCGTTCTCGTGTGCGGTTCGAGCGACGTGCCGTCAGGCGTCCTTGATCTCGCAGAGGACCTGGCCGTTGGTCACGGTCGCGCCCACCGAGGCGGCGAGCCCGCTGATCGTGCCGGCCTTGTGCGCGGTGATCGGCTGCTCCATCTTCATCGCCTCGAGCACGACGACGAGGTCACCGGCGGCCACCTCGGCCCCGTCCTCGACGCCGACCTTGACGATCGTGCCCTGCATGGGCGCGGTGAGGGAGTCGCCGGACGCCGCGGCCCCGGCCTTGCTGCCCCCGGAGCGCTTGGGCGCCTTCTTCTTCGCCGCGCCACCGCCGCCCCCGCCACCGAGGGAGAGGCCGGCGGGGAGGACGACCTCGAGGCGTCGACCGCCGACCTCGACGGTGACGCGCTGGCGCTCTCCCGTCTCCTCGCCGTCGCCGTCGCCGGCAGCGCCGTCGGCGGAGAAGGGCGGGATCTGGTTGTCGAACTCGGTCTCGATCCAGCGGGTGTGCACGGTGAACGGAGCGTCGCCCTCGGGCGCGAAGGCCGGGTTGTCGACGACGGCGCGGTGGAACGGCAGGACCGTGGGCATGCCGTCGACCTCGAGCTCGGCCAGCGCCCGGCGCGAGCGCTCGAGGGCCTGCTTGCGGGTGCGGCCGGTGACGATGAGCTTGGCGATCATCGAGTCGAACGCCTCGGCGACGGTGTCCCCCTGGACGATGCCGGCGTCCCAGCGGACCCCCGGCCCGTGCGGGACGACCATGCGGGTGACGGTGCCGGGTGCGGGCATGAAGTTGCGGCCGGCGTCCTCCCCGTTGATCCGGAACTCGAACGAGTGGGCGACCGGCGTCGGGTCGTCGAAGCCGAGCTCCTCGCCGTCGGCGATGCGGAACTGCTCGCGCACGAGGTCGATGCCGGTGACCTCCTCGGTCACCGGGTGCTCCACCTGGAGGCGCGTGTTGACCTCGAGGAAGCTGATGGTGCCGTCCTGGGCGACGAGGTACTCGCAGGTCCCGGCGCCGACGTAGCCGGCCTCGCGGAGGATGGCCTTGGAGGCGCGGACGAGCTCGACGTTCTGCTCGTCCGTGAGGAACGGCGCCGGTGCCTCCTCGACGAGCTTCTGGTTGCGCCGCTGCAGCGAGCAGTCGCGGGTGGAGACGACGACGACGTTGCCGTGCTGGTCGGCGAGGCACTGCGTCTCGACGTGGCGCGGCCGGTCGAGGAACTTCTCGACGAGGCACTCGCCGCGGCCGAACGCCGTGACGGCCTCACGGACGGCGGACTCGTAGAGCTCGGGGATCTCCTCGAGGGTGTGGGCGACCTTGAGCCCGCGACCGCCACCGCCGTAGACCGCCTTGATCGCGATGGGGAGCCCGAACTCCTCGGCCAGGGCGACGACCTCGTCGGCGTCCTTGACCGGGTCCTTGGTGCCGGGGGCCAGCGGCGCGTTCGCCTTGACGGCGATGTGCTTGGCCTTGGCCTTGTCGCCCAGGGCGTCGATCGCCTCCGGGGAGGGGCCGATCCAGGTGAGGCCGGCGTCGATGACCTTCTGGGCGAAGTCGGCGTTCTCGGCGAGGAAGCCGTAGCCGGGGTGGACCGCGTCGGCCCCGGCCTCCTTGGCGACCTCGATGAGCTTGTCCTGGAGCAGGTAGGAGTCCCCGGGGGTGGTGCCACCGAGCGCGTACGCCTCGTCGGCCACCGTGACGTGCAGGGCGTCACGGTCGGGCTCGGCGTACACGGCGACGGAGCCGATGCCGGAGTCCTTGCAGGCGCGGGCGATCCGGACGGCGATCTCTCCACGGTTGGCGATGAGGACTTTGCTGATGGCCATGACCGGGACTGTAGTGGGTGTGCGGGCTCAGACGTCGAGTGACCTCGAGAGGACGAGCAGCGTCCGTTCGAGGTCGGCGCGCTCCTCCGGGGAGAGGACCGAGAGGAGCCGGTGCTCGTTCGCCAAGTGTGCGGCGAACGCCTCGTCGATGAGCCGCCGACCCGACGGGGTGAGGGCGACGAGCCTCGAGCGACCGTCGGTGCCGCTGCGTCGCCGCTCCACGTGGCCGAGCGCCTCGAGCCGGTCGACCCGCTTCGTCACGGCGCCCGAGGTGACGACCGTCTGCTCGGAGAGGTCGGACGGCGTGAGCGCGCAGTCACCCCCCTGGCGCCGCAGCGTCGCGAGGACGTCGAACTCGCCCTCGCCGAGCCCGAACTGGGCGTAGACGCGGACCAGCTCGGTCGTCAGCGCCGCCGCGACCCGGTGCAGCCGGCCGATGACGAGGAAGGGCGTGGCGTCCAGGTCGGGCCGCTCGGTGCGCCACTGGTCGACGATCTGCTGGGCACGGTCGGCGGGGACGGCATACGGCTTCTCGGTCACACGGGGAATATACCTTCCACAGAAGGTATTATCCCTTCCATGGAAAGTATCTCTCGGCGACAGCTCGGTGGCCTCGCCCTCGTCGCCGTCACCGCGGTCGCCCCCGTGGTCTGGGGTTCGACGTATGCCGTGACGCACCTCTGGCTCCCGCCCGACCGTCCGCTGTTCGCCGGCGCGATGCGCGCCCTCCCGGTCGGCCTGCTCATGCTGGCGTGGCACCGGCGCCTCCCGCGCGGCGACTGGTGGTGGCGCTCGGTCGTCCTCGGCGCCCTGACGATGGGACTGTTCTTCGGCCTCCTCTACGTCGCGGCGGTCCGGTTGCCGAGCGGGCTGGGCGCGACGCTGACCGCGGTCGGCCCGCTCGTGACGATGGCTCTCGCGTGGCTGTTCCTGCGTGAGCGGGCGGCGGTGGCGACCCTGGCCGCCTCGGTGGTCGGCGCCCTCGGCGTCGTGCTCCTCGTCCTCCAGAACGGCGCTCAGGGCTCGGTCGACGTCATCGGTGTCCTCGCCTCCGTCGGGGCGGTGACGTCGGCCAGCGCCGGCTTCGTCCTCACGAAGCGGTGGAGCGCCGACGAGGACGTCATCGTCGTGACGTCGTGGCAGCTCGTCGCCGGTGGGCTGCTCCTCGCTCCGGTCGCCCTGCTCGTCGAGGGCGCCCCGCCGCAGCTGCCGCTGTCCGGCTGGCTCGCCCTCGCCTACCTCGGGCTCGTGGGCTCGGGCGTCGCCTACGTCGCCTGGTACCGCGGGCTCGCGTCGATGAGTGCCGGGTCCGTCGCGGTCGTCGGCCTCCTCAACCCCGTCGTCGGGGTCCTGCTCGGCGTGGCCCTGCTGGGCGAGCCGTTCGGGCCCGTCCACGCGGTCGGCATGGCCCTCGTCCTCGGCAGCGTGGTCCTCGCCCAGCCTCAGACCCGCCGCCTCCTTGCGTCTGCGCATTCGGTGGTTCTGACGACCGGATCCGCAGACGCTGGGGGTGGCGGGCGCACACGGGAGGTGCGCACCCGGCATACGGTGGAAGCATGCCCATCAACGACATCCCCCTGACCTCCGGCGCCGCGAAGATCGAGATCCCGCAGGTCGGGTTCGGGGTGTGGCAGGTCCCCGACGCGGAGGTCGACGCCGCCGTCCTGTCGGCCCTCGAGACCGGCTACCGCCACATCGACACGGCCAAGCTCTACAACAACGAGGCGGGGGTCGGCCGGGCACTGGCCGCGACCGACGTCCCCCGTGACGACATCTTCGTGACGACCAAGGTCTGGCCGACCGAGTTCGGCGCGCAGGAGACCGTGGCGTCGTTCACCGGCTCGATGGAGCGCCTGGGCCTCGACACCCTCGACCTGCTGCTGCTGCACTGGCCGTTCCCCGAGCAGGACCGCTACGTCGACGCCTGGAAGGCGCTGCAGGCGCTGCGCGACTCCGGCCGGGTGCGCGCCATCGGCGTCTGCAACTTCCACGTCGAGCACCTCCAGCGGCTCTTCGACGAGACCGGTGAGTGGCCCTCGATCAACCAGGTCGAGCTCCACCCCTACCTGCAGCAGGTCGAGGTCGCCGAGTTCAACGCCGCGCACGGCATCGTCACCGAGTCGTGGAGCCCGCTCGCGTCCGGCAAGGAGGTCCTCGACGACCCGGTCATCGGCGCGATCGCCGAGCGGGTCGGCGCCACGCCCGCGCAGGTCATCATCGCGTGGCACCTCGCCCGCGGCTTCGTCGTGCTGCCGAAGTCCGTGACGCCGTCGCGGATCGCCGAGAACTTCGCCGCCGCCGAGGTGTCGCTCACCGAGGCGGACATGGCCGAGATCGCCGCCCTCGACCGGGGGATGCGCACCGGCCCGAACCCTGACGAGTTCAACGGCTGAGGTCCTCTTTACGGTCCCCGGATCAGACGGGGAGGAGGCGGGAGACGAAGTCGCGGAGCTGGGCGAGGTTGCGGCACTCATGCATGTCGACGACCTCGCTGTAGAGCAGGGCCACCGAGTCGCCGCTGCCCCACATGCGGGCGGGCTCGGGGTTGAGCCAGGAGACGTGCCGGGCCCGGCCGGTGATCTCGCGGAGCATGTCGACCTGGGGTTCGGTGTGGTTCGAGCGGGCATCGCCGAGGATGAGGACGGCGGTCCGGTGGCCGATGGCGTCGAGGTGGTGCTCGACGACGTCGGCGAAGACGGCGCCGTAGTCGCTGTTGCGGTGCCACCGCGTCATCCGCGAGAGGTCGTCGAAGGCGCTGCTGAGGTCGCTGCCGGGCGGGGCGCCGAGGACCTGCTCGGTGAGGTCGTCGACGCGGTTGACGAAGCCGAGGATCCGCACCCGGCGGAACTGGGCGGCGAGCGCCTGGACGAGCAGGATGGTGAACCGGGAGAAGCCCGAGACCGAGGTCGACAGGTCGCAGAGGATGACGAGGTCGGGGCGGTGCGGCTTGGCGTGCTGAAGGGCCGGCCTGATGGGTATGCCGCCCGTCGACAGTGAGCGTCGGAGCGTGCGCCTCACGTCGATCGAGCCACGCGACGCCCTCCGGCGCCGGGCCGCGAGCCGCGTCGCCAGCTTGCGTGACAGCGGCCCGACCGCTGAGCGGAGCTCGTCGAGCTCGTGCGGCCCCGCGAGCAGGAAGGGCGTCTGGTCGGCGGGTGGGCGGACGGCATACCGGCTGATCCGTTCGGCGCCGCGGGCCTCCGCGTTGCGTCGGCGGGTCTCTACCTCGACCCGCCGGCGGAAGGCCGCCACGCCGGAGCGCAGCTCGTCCCGGGAGAACCGCGAGGCGAAGCCCCCACCGCCGGCAGGCCCGGACACCCCGGCGCCCGTACCCCCACTCCCGCCGCTCCCGTCACCGCTGCCGCCGGGTGCGTTCTCGGCCGCGTCCTGCATCCGGGCCAGGGCACCGGCGATCGCGGTCTGGGGAGCGAGGGTGTCGAGCGCCTGTTGCGCCGAGAACGACCCGGTCGTCGCGGCGTTGGCCAGCGCGCCCAGCTCGGCGACGACGCGGGCGGCGAGCTCGTCGAGGGCGCGCTCGTCGGCGTCGGCCAGGGCCCGGGCGAGCTGCTGACGGAGCTCCTCGGCCCTCGAGCGACGGTCGGGGAGCGTCGCCGGGGGCGCCTCGAACGTGCCGTGCGACCGGTCGCCGACGGCCGAGGGAAACCAGACGTCGTAGAGGTCGTCGAAGACCTGTCGCTGGCCGGCGCGGCGCAGCAGGGCGGACGCCAGGCCCTCGCGCAGGCGCTCACGGTCCTCGAGCCCGAGGACGTGGGCGGCCGCGCCGGCGTCGACGACGTCGCTCGTCCCGACGACGACGCCGTGGCCCCTCAGGGCACGGGCGAAGCCGACGAGACGGGCATCGAGGGCGACGGACATGGCGACGTGGTCAGCGGGTGGCCGGTGCCGGCAGGTCGAGCGCCACTGCGGCGCGCTCGATGTCGTCCTGGTGCTTGAGGAGGACGCCGAGGTTGTCCCGGACGAGCTCGGCGCTGAGGTCCGCGTCACGCGTGGCGCCGAGGGCGATGAGGGTGCGGGCCCAGTCGACGGTCTCGGCCACGGACGGTGACTTGCGCTGGCGCAGCTCGCGCAGCCGCTGCACGAGCCGCACGACGGAGGCGACCAGGGCGTCGTCGAGCCCGGGCGCGCGCAGGGTGACGATCCGCTGCTCGAGCTCGGCGCTCGGGTAGTCGATGTGGAGGAAGAGGCAGCGTCGTCGCAGCGCCTCGGAGAGCTCGCGGGTGGCGTTGGAGGTGAGGACGACGAAGGGGCGGTGCCGGGCGGTGATCGTCCCGAGCTCGGGGACGGTGACCTGGAAGTCGCCGAGGATCTCGAGCAGCAGACCCTCGATCTCGACGTCGGCCTTGTCGAGCTCGTCGATGAGGAGCACCACCGGCTGCTCGCTGCGCAGGGCGGCGAGCAGAGGCCGGGGGAGGAGGAACTCCTCGCTGAAGATGTTGTCGCGCAACGCATCCCAACCGTCGGCGGCGTCCCGTTCGGCGGTGATCCGGAGGAGCTGCTTGGCGTGGTTCCACTCGTAGAGGGCCCGCGACTCGTCGACGCCCTCGTAGCACTGGAGCCGGATCAGCTCGGCCCCGGTGGCCGTGGCGACGGCCTTGGCGAGCTCGGTCTTGCCGACTCCGGCAGGGCCCTCCACGAGGAGCGGCTTGCCGAGCCGGTCGGCGAGGAAGGCGGTCGTGGCGATCGCGTCCGAGGCGAGGTAGCCGGTCTCGGCGAGCCGGGACGTCACCTCGTCGATCGATCCGAAGCGTGGAGTCACGCCGTCATCCTGACACTGCGCCCCGCGACTCCTCGGTCCGGTTGCCCTTCAGTCGAGTGCGGACGACGGTGTATGCCGCACCCAGGCCTCCGAGCACGGCCACCAGTCCCAGCCCGACCCAGAGGAGCCATCCGCCCGCGTCGTCGCCCGCGTCGTCGCCGGGCTCGGTGTCTGCGGCTCCCGTCACGCTGGTGCCGTCCGCAGACGTGGGCGACGCCGATGCCGCGATGGAGGCGTCGGGCGAGGGGCCGGCATACGCCGGTTCTCCGTTGACCTCCCCGTCCACCGCGAGGCGAAGACGGACGGTCAGGGGCACGTTCGCGGTCGAGTCGGCACGTTCCACCTCACGTCCGAGGGAGAAGTAGTAGTAGCCGGCGATGGATGCCGGCGCCACCGCGAGCGCCTTGCCCTCGCGGTTGCGGTAACGCACCTCAGGGACGAACTCATTGGCGACGGCCGGGGCCTTGCCCCAGAACGTGCTGCGCGCCGGCGGCTTCGATGATGAGTGGTTGAAGGGCTCGCGGGCAGGGTTCCACCCCGTCACCTCGAACATCGCGGCGTCCGCCCCGCGGAAGTCGGGCAGCGGCAGCCCGGGCGCGGGAGCGTCGACGGTGAAGGCGGCGCGCTGCCCGTGCCCCACGCGCACCTTGTAGAAGATCTGCTCGCCCGGAAGGACGATCTCGGTGTAGGTGCCGGGATCGAGGGTCAGGGCGTCGGAGAACCCTCCGCCACCCACCACGGGGGACCCACCGCCCGCGGCCGGTGCCGTGAAGGCCTCGGCGGAGGTCGCCGCAGGGAGCGCATCGGAACTCTCGACCGGCGGCTCCTCCATGACGAGGACCTCGACGGGAGCCTCGGGCACGCCGTTCTTGCCCCTCGTGACGCTGGCGATCAAGGGGCCTGTGGCACAGGGATCCTCGCCGTCGCCGGACACCGTGACCCGAGCCACCATCACTTGCAGCAGGCCTTCGGCGGCGAGGCGGTTCTCCAGATCCTCGGTGCAGCGGCTCCCTTGGGTGTCGGTGACCTTGAGCTCGACCTCCTCGTACCACTTGTCGCCGTAGCGGGGCGGGCGCATCGCGACGGACAGCCGCACCGTGGAACCGGGCTCGCGCTCGATCCTGTAGTAGCGGGCGGGGCCACCGACACCGAACGTGTCGGTGTACTGACCCGCCGCGAGGGTGGGTGCGGACTCTGGGGTGGGGGCGGCCGTGACCGGCGTGCCGCTGACGGCGAAGGGGCGCAGGGCCCGTTGGCTGAGCTTGCTCAGTGACGCCGTGAGGGCCGGGGCGTCCTTGGCGTCGTAGTAGGTGCCCCTCCCGGCGTCGGCGATGCACTGGAGCTGGGCGCGTGCCGTGGCGTTGACGCCGAAGCCGACGGTGTCGATCTGGAGGTCGACGCCGGCTGCGGTGAGCTTCTTGACCGAGGGGCAGGGGTCGGGGACGCAGGACTCCTCGCCGTCGGAGACGAGGACGATGTTGCGTTTGCCGGTGGCGCCCAGGTCCTTCAGGGCCTCGTCGAGGGAGTGCGCGATGGGCGTCTCCCCGAGGGCCTTGATGGCGGTGATGCTCGACGTGAGCCCGGCCTTGTCGAGCGGCCCGATGGGGGAGACGAGCTGGGTGTCGGCGCACGCGGCCGGAGTCGGCTTGCCCTTGCCGTCGACCGTGGCTCCGTAGACGCGCAGCCCCACCTGGGCGGTGTCGGGCAGGGCGCCGACGACACCGGTGAGGGCCTTCTTGGCTGCCTCGATCTTGGTGAGCCCGGACGGGTCCTTGGCCTTCATCGACCCGGACGCGTCGAGCATGAGCAGGAGCTTGCCCGGCTCGGCGTCGGTGGAGGTGGCGCCCCGCGTGGGGGCGGTGGCCGAGCCGCTGGCCGAGACGGCGGCCGAGGCGGCGGACTGGCCCAGCCCCGCGACGGCGAGGACGAGGACCGTGGTCACGGCGGGCAGGATGCGCATTCGTGGTTCCCCCTGTGGTCGGTGCGGCTGGCCCACCGTACCGTTTGCAATAGCAAATTTGCAAGCGAGCGACCCGACGGTCGGCACGGACGCCCGCCTAGGATGCCGACATGACGACGACGGACGCACTCGAGCAGCAGAAGGCGCTGTACGGGGCCCCGCTCGCCGAGCTCGGCGCGGATGTCATGCGCAGCCTGGGCCTCAACCAGGGGCGGCTCGCCGAGGCGCTGGGTCTCTCGGCGCCGATGCTCTCGCAGCTGATGAGTGGCCAGCGGGTCAAGATCGGCAACCCCGCGGTCGTCCACCGCCTCCAGATGCTCCTCGACCTGTCGCGATCGGCGTCCACGATGTCGGCCGACGACATCCGCCTGCGGTTGGCGGCGGTTCGCGAGGAGCAGCTGACGCTCACGGGAGCTGGGTCGGAGGACGTCGCGGCTGTGCGGGCGCTCGCCGGCGTGGCGAGCGCCGAGCAGCTCGAGTCCGCTGCGCGGTCGGCGCGATCCTCCGGTGCCACGTCGCTCGCCGAGCTGCTCGACCGGGCCGCAGGGGCCGCGCGTGGGTGAGGTCTTCGCCGGTCGCTACGAGCTGCTCGACCCGCTCGGTGAGGGTGGGATGGGGACCGTCTGGCGGGTGTGGGACGCCCGCGAGGAGCGGATCGTGGCGGCCAAGGTGCTGCGCCAGTCCGACGCCGTCTCGTTGCTGCGGTTCGTGCGCGAGCAGGCGTTCCGGGTCGTCCACCCGCACGTGCTCACTCCGCTCTCCTGGGCAGGTGAGGACGACCGGGTGCTGTTCACGATGCCTGTGGTCGAGGGCGGTTCCGTCGCCAGCCTCATCGGGGACCACGGCCCGCTTCCCCCGGGGCTCGTCGCCGAGGTGCTGCGCCAGCTGAGCAGGGCGCTCGACGCCGTGCACACGGCCGGAATCCTGCACCGTGACGTCAAGCCGGCGAACGTGCTGCTGGCGGCCACCGGCCAGGAGCGCCCGCACGCGTTCCTCACCGACTTCGGAATCGCGATCGAGCTCGACGGCGTCCGCCTCACCCAGACCGGTCAGTGGTCCGGCACCCCGAGCTACACCGCTCCCGAGTCCCTGTCCGGGGCCGAGCCCCATCCCAGTGCGGACCTGTATGCCGTGGGGCGGGTCGGCGTCGCGATGCTCACCGGGGAGCGACCAACGGACCTCCCGACCCGACCCGACGGCACCCCGGCGGAGCTGTGGCAGCTGCTGACCGATCTCACGCGACAAGACCCGGACGCTCGCCCCCAGGCGGCGGACGACGTGCTGCGCCGGCTCGATGCGCCCGCCCTCGTCTGGAGGTCGGGGTCGATGGGGGAGGTGGAGGTGCTGCGCCACGTCCCGGAGCCGGCACCCGGCCTCGCCCAGCTCACGGCCCGCCCCGGCGAGGTACCAACTGGGGCAGGTGCCGCAGCCGCGACGCCGAGCGATGCCGACGCCACCCGGGTCCGACGGGATGGCCCGCCACCCGCCACGGCGTTCCCCACGCTTGCTCCCGAGACCGTGACCGGGGCGGTGGGCGGACCCCGAGCAGCGCGTCCGCCCTCGACCGCACCGGGACCGCGGTGGGGTCGTCCGAGAACAGCCGTGGTGTCCGTGGCTGCGGTGGCCGCGGTGCTCACCCTGGCCGTCGGTCTCGGGATCTGGTCGCCGTGGTCCGCCGACCCGGACACGTCGCCCCCCTCCCCGGGCGGAGCCTCCAGTACCGCGCCGGAGACGGCCACCTCCGCGCCGGAGACGGCCACCTCCGCGCCCGCGGCGTCGCCCACACCCACGGCGACACCGGCGGCCACACCGACGACGCGGGGGTCGGTCACGGTGGGCAGCGTCGTCGTCGCTCCCGGTCAACCGTGCCAGTTCAGCGACGTCGGGGTGCGCGAGCAGACCGTGGACGGCGTCCCCGTCGTGTGCCAGCGACGTGCGGACGGCTCCTACGCCTGGGTCCGGCCCGCAGGCTGACCCGCCGCCGCGCGACGCGAGCGCGCACCCCGTGAGGGCGAGCGGACGGCATACGCTGCCGTGCATGTCTCCCCGGGTGATCCACACGGCTCAGGCACTCGTCGACGTCGTTGTCGAGGTGCCCGCGCTGCCACGGCGTGGCGGCAACGTCATGGCGCCGCCGCCGAAGGAGTACGCCGGGGGAGCGGTCAACATTCTGCTCGCCGCCGCTCGCCAGGGGTCACGGTGCGTCCACGCCGGAGCGACGGGAACGGGGCCGCACGGTGACCTCGTCCGCGCCGCGCTCGCCGCGGAGGGCGTGGAGATCACGAGCCCGGTCGTGCCCGATCTCGACACCGGCATCTGTGTCGTCATGCTCGAGCCGACGGCCGAGCGGACCTTCGTGACGACCCAGGCGGCCGAGCGCGTGATCTCGGTCGAGTCGCTGCAGACGTCCTCTCCCGAGGCCGGTGACCTGGTCTGCGTGAGCGGCTACTCACTGACGGGCAGGACACGAGATCCGTTGCTGGAGTGGCTTGCTGGGCTGCCCGAGGGTGTCGAGGTCGTCCTCGACCCGGGAGCGATCTTCGCCGAGCTGCCCGACGACGTCCGCCTCCGCATGCTCGCCATGACGACCGTGTGGACGGGGAACGCCGAGGAGAGCGAGGCGCTCACGGGGGAGGTCGACATCGTCACGGCGGTCGCCAGGGCCGCCCAGCACCTGCCCCAGGGTGCCGTGGCGATCGCGCGCGACGGACCCGAAGGCTGTGCCGTCCACGTGGACGGCGAGACGACGGACCTCGACGGCTACCCCCAGACGGCGGTCGACACCAACGGAGCGGGCGACACCCACACCGGTGTTCTCGTCGCCTGCCGGGCGGCCGGGCTGCCCTGGGTCGAGGCCGCCCGCCGGGCCAACGCCGGTGGCGCCATCAAGGTGACGCGCCGCGGACCGGCCACCGCGCCCACAGCGGCGGAGATCGACCACTTCCTCGCTGCGAACGCCTGACCTGCCGCCGCGTGACCGCCGGTCAGCGCGTGCGGCCGAGCCGCCACCAGCGGTCGGTGCGCTGCGGTGACGTCGGCGTCCCGGGCGGCAGCGGCTCGGGCCAGTAGTCGAGCAGGTCTCCGGGACCCAGGCCGAGCGCGTGCTCGAGGTCACCGGGAGCGGTGCGCTGGAAGTGCTCCGAGACGTTGCGCGTCACCTCGGCCCAGTAGCCGCGCAGCGTCGACTCGGACAGGTGGAGCCGCCCGCTCATCTCGGCGTACGTCAGCCCACGCGCCCGCCCGGAGAGGACGTGGCGCTGACGGTCGGAGAGGATCGTCAGGCTGTTGCGCCGGACGAGAACCTCGACCAGGCCGATGACCGCCGGCGGGATGACGACCTCGCCGGCTGCCACCTCGCGCAGGGACTGCTCGAGGCGCGCGGTCGGGGCGGCCTTCGAGACCAGCCCGTGCGCCCCGGCGGCGAGGCAGGCGGCGAGGACGAAGCGCCGCTCCTCCTGGCTGAAGACGCAGACGCGGTAGCCGGCGGCGGTGACGGCGCGGATGGCGGCGACGCCCTGCCGGGCGTTCGGCTGACCCGCGTTGCTGAGGTGCAGGTCGAGCACGACGACATCGGCCTCGGGCCGCGCGCGCAGCATCGCCTCGACGTTGGCGAAGCTGCCGGTGAAGTCCAGGTCGGGCAGCAGGGCCGGCAGCGACTCGCGGATGACGGTGGCGTCGTCGACGACGACGACGCGCAGGGCGCGGCCCTCCGTGGATGCGGGAGAGGTCACGTGACCACCCTTCCGGAGATCGTGACCGTCGTCCCGAGCCCGGGGGTCGACGAGACCTCGACCTCCATGCCGTGGGGACGGAGCTGGTTGATGACGACCTCGCGCAGCCCGACACCGAGCTGCTCGGGATCGGGGGTGAAGCCGACGCCGTCGTCGTGGACCGTGAGCACCCACGCGCCATCGCCGCCGGGCTCCTCGGCATCGGCGTGGATGACCACCGTCTCGGCCCGCGAGTGGTCGCGGACGTTGAGCAGCACGCTGGCGAGCGCATGGTCGAGCGCCTCCGCCGCGGTGTCGTCGAGGACGACGGTGTCGGCGAGGTCGAGCGTGGCGTGCAGCGGGAGGTCGCCGAAGCGGTCGCAGACGCGGCCCACGGCGTGCGGCAGCGAGACCGGTCCGGCGGGGGCCGCGCCCGAGGCGCTGAGGAAGGGGTCGGTGTGGTCGCGGCCCCTGAGGTAGGACCGCATGCGCCTCGCCTCGCGCTGCGCCTCCTCCTGAAGCATGAACCGGGCGCGGTCGTCGAGTGCGGGGTCGCCGAGCATCCGGATCACCGCTGCCCCGTTGTGGATCGCGAGCTGGGCGCGGCGCTCCTCCTCACGACGTCCGAGGTCGAGGGCCTGGGCGCGCGCCCGGTCGCCGTCCTCGGCGATCCGGCGGATGTAGAGGGCGACCCATCGACCGACACCCGCGAGCACGACGAGGGTGAGCACGTTGCCGAGCAGCGTGGCAGCGGTGTCGGTGGACAGGGTCGGGAGGAGGTAGGCGACGTCGGCGGCCACGACCGCGACGAGCGCGGCCAGCCACGCGCGGTTGCTGCGCACCGCCACACCGCTGCAGACCACCGAGAGCGCGTATGCCGGCTGGTAGCCGACCCAGGTGCCGAGGCGGACCTGCTCAGGCACGACGACGAGACCCAGGAGCACGACGAGCGAGCAGATGGCCGCGTCGACGAGGTACCAGCGCGGCGACAGTGGTCGGCCGCTGCGCCACACGACGACGCTGACCACCGTTGCGGTGCCGGCCGCGAGCAGCCACACCAGGAGATAGCCGAGCCGCGTGGGCGACTCGGACAGGCCCTGGGGCAGCGAGGGCGCCATCTGCACGACGGTGCCGAGCCGCATGCCGAGGATGAGCAGTGCGAAGGCCCGGTCGGTCCCGGCAGCGGTCGTGGGCACCTTGACACCTGCGCCGACGGTCGCCGGCTCGGTCTCGTTCCCCACACCGGACAGTCTGCCCCAGCCGGTCCGGGTCGGCCCGACGCGCTCGGACGGTGGCCGATCGCCGCCCGGCGCGGGCGCGCTCACGATGGCGGCGACGGGACACGACAGGACCTTCCGGCAGAGGCGAGTCCGGGCGGGACGACGCGGGGGATTGGGCCCCTCAGTCTTCGGGTTCGCCCTGCTCGTGGGTACCCACGAATCCGCGAACCCTCGCTGTTGGCGAAGATCGACAGAGGTGGCAGGTTGTCGACAATCAGCAGTTTCCCTGCGGTGGTGTCGATGCACCCTCAGCAGCCCGTAGCGTCCGCGGCGCAGGGCTGACCACTCCTCTCGCCGCCGCCATCCCCTTCGGGCCGGTGACGAGAACGGAGGCGGGGCCGGCACCCACCTCGGGTGCCGGCCCCGCTGCGCGTCAGCTCGGGTGGCCCTCCACCTCTGCCATCTCCTCCGCGTCCGCGGCGGCCCGGGCCTCCATGACCGCGCGGTGCCGGCGCCGGTCGAGGAGGAACTTGCCGAGCCCGGCCGCGACGACGGCGCCGACGGTGCCCGACATGATCCAGGCGAAGGCGGACGGTTCGTCCGATCGGTCCATGGCTGCCTCTTCTCGCTCGGTGCCCGGACCCGTCAGGACGAGTGCCGGGACAGGTCCTCGCGGCAACGATCCTCGAAGCGGTCCAGCTCGGTCAAGGCCGCCTCGAGGTCGCGACGTCGCTGCTCCAGGTCGGCCCGGCGCTCGTCGATCTGCGCGAGGACGTACTCGAGCTGGCTGCGTCGCCCACGGGGCGCGTCGTAGAGGTCGATGATCGTGCGGATCTCCTCGAGCGGGAACCCGAGGCGCTTGCCGCGCAGGATGAGGCCGAGGCGCGTCCGGTCGCGACGGTGGTAGATGCGGGTCGTGCCGCGTCGCTCCGGGGTGATGAGCCCGAGCTCCTCGTAGTGGCGGACCGTCCGGTGCGTGACGTCGAACTCCTCGGCGATCTCGCGGATCGTCCACGTCTGCTCAGGGGCCGCGGGGGCCACGCGCCGGGTTGCCACGGTCGGCAGTATTGCCTTACGTTGACGTCAACGTCAAGCACTGCCCGCCCCCGAGAGGACGACGATGTTCGAGCTCAGCCAGGACCACGAGGACTTCCGCAAGGTCGTGCGCGACTTCGCCGAGCGGGAGGTCGAGCCGCACGTGGCCCAGTGGGACCGGGACTCGCACTTCCCGACCGAGCTCGTCCCGAAGATGGGAGACCTCGGCCTGTTCGGCCTCGTCGTCCCCGAGGAGTTCGGTGGCAGCCTCGACCCCGAGGAGGGCGGGGCCTTCACCACGCTGTGCGTCGCGATCGAGGAGCTCGGCCGGGTCGACCAGTCGATCGGCATCACCCTCTCGGCGGGCGTCGGTCTCGGCATCAACCCGATCCTCACCTTCGGCACCGAGGAGCAGAAGCAGCAGTGGCTGCCCGACCTCGTCGCCGGGCGCACCCTCGCGGGCTTCGGCCTCACCGAGCCCGACGCCGGCTCGGACGCCGGCGCCACCCGCACCAAGGCGGTCCGCGACGGCGACGAGTGGGTCGTCGACGGCGCCAAGGCGTTCATCACCAACTCGGGCACCGACATCACCTCCGTCGTCACCGTGACGGCCCGCACCGGCACCGACGACAAGGGGCGTCCGGAGCTCAGCGCGATCATGATCCCTTCCGGCACAACGGGATTCACGGTCGAGGAGCCCTACCACAAGCTCGGGTGGCACATCTCCGACACCCACGGCCTCAGCTTCGCCGGCTGCCGCGTCCCGTCGAGCAACCTCCTCGGCGAGCAGGGGAGCGGCTTCAAGCAGTTCCTCAAGACCCTCGACGACGGCCGCATCGCCATCTCCGCCCTCGCGCTGGGACTCATCGAGCGCATGCTCGCCGAGAGCACGGCATACGCGTCGTCGCGCACCGCGTTCGGCAGGCCGATCGGCGTCAACCAGGGCATCTCGTTCCAGCTCGCCGACCTTGCCGTCATGGCGGAGACGAGCCGCGTCCTCACCTACAAGGCCGCGTGGCTCAAGGACGAGCACGACGCCGGTCGCCGCTCCGTCGCCGACGTCAAGAAGGCCGCCGCCATCGCCAAGCTCTACACGAGCGAGGCCGCCGTCTCCGCGACCCGCATCGCCACGCAGGTGTTCGGCGGCAACGGCTTCATGGAGGAGTACCCCGTCGCCCGGTTCTACCGCGACGCGAAGATCCTCGAGATCGGTGAGGGCACGAGCGAGGTCCAGCGCATGGTCATCGCCCGCCACCTCGGTCTCCCGGCCTGAGCGCGTGGCTGACACAGTGAGGGGTATGCCGGTCAGCGAGTCCCCAGACAGCGCAGGTCCCGCCGTGGTCGGGGACCCCCGGGTCGCCGACGTGCGGGCCCGCCTCGAGGCCGCCTTCGTCGCCTCGGCCGCACCCCCGGAGAAGGCGGCGGCCAAGCTCGCCTCGCAGAACAAGCTCTACGTCCGCGACCGCATCGCGCTGCTCGTCGACGAGGGCAGCTTCGTCGAGGACGGCCGCTACGCCAACGCCCTGGCCAAGGGCCTGCCCGCCGACGGCGTCGTCACCGGGCGCGGCACCGTCGACGACCGCCCGGTCGTCGTCATCGCCAACGACCCGACCGTCAAGGCGGGCTCGTGGGGGGCCCGCACCGTCGAGAAGATCGTCCGCGCGACCGAGACGGCGCTGCGCGAGGAGCTGCCGGTCTTCTGGTTCGTCGACAGTGCCGGCGCGCGCATCACCGACCAGGTCGAGATGTTCCCCGGCCGTCGCGGCGCCGGCCGGATCTTCCACAACCAGGTGGCGCTGTCGGGCAAGGTCCCCCAGATCTGCTGCCTCTTCGGACCGTCGGCCGCCGGCGGTGCCTACATCCCGAGCTTCACCGACCTGCTCATCATGGTCGAGGGCAACGCGTCCATGTACCTCGGCAGCCCGCGCATGGCCGAGATGGTCGTCGGCGAGACGGTCTCGCTCGAGGAGATGGGTGGCGCGCGCATGCACTGCACCGTCTCCGGGGTCGGCGACATCCTCGCCCACGACGACGCCGAGGCCATCGAGCTCGCGAAGCTCTACTTCTCCTACGTCCCGCAGAACTGGCGGACCCCAGGCCCCTCGTATGCCGTCGAGCAGCCGAGCGCGCCCCTCACCCGGACGAGCGTGCCCGAGCGCGAGAGCCAGCCGTTCGACGTCCACGAGGTCATCGACGGGATCGTCGACGACGACAGCTTCTTCGAGATCAAGGCGCTCTTCGCCCCCGAGCTCGTCATCGGCTTCGGTCGGATGGACGGCGAGACGGTCGGCATCGTCGCCAACAACTCGATGGTCAAGGGCGGGGTGCTCTTCACCGACAGCGCCGACAAGGCGACCCGGTTCATCTGGCTCTGTGACGCGTACTCGATCCCGCTCGTCTACCTCGCCGACGTGCCCGGCTTCATGATCGGCTCCGAGGTGGAGCGCGGTGGCATCATCCGTCACGGCGCCAAGATGGTCTCGGCCGTGTCCTCAGCCACCGTCCCCCAGTTCTGCGTCGTCGTCCGCAAGGCCTACGGCGCAGGTCTCTACGCGATGGGCGGGCCGGGCTTCGGGCCGGACGCGACGATCGCGCTGCCGACCGCGCGCATCGCCGTCATGGGCCCGGAGGCGGCGGTCAACGCCGTCTACGCCAACAAGATCGCCGAGATCGAGGCCGCCGAGGGTGCCGAGGCGCGCGACGCGTTCGTCGCCGCCCGACGCAGCGAGTACGAGGAGGACGTCGACCTGGAGCGGCTCGCCGCCGACCTCGTCATCGACCACATCGTCGAGCCCGAGGACCTGCGGTCGGAGCTGTTGCGGCGGCTGCGCTACGCCGCGAACCGGGACCGGGCCTTCGCGACCAAGCGCCGCGACATCCCTCCCGTCTGACACCACGCGTCGTGTGCCTGAGCGCGACCAAGTGCTCGCGCTCAGACACACAAGGCGGGCGCTTCGGGGTCAGCGGTCTCGGAGGTCGCGCCAGGGCACGCCCAGCTCGCCGAGCAGGTCGCGGAGGAGGGGGAGGGAGACCCCGACCACGTTGGAGGGGTCGCCCTCGATCGCCGTGACGTAGGGAGCGCCCAGCCCGTCGAGGGTGAAGGCGCCGGCGACCTGCAGCGGCTCGCCGGTCGCGACGTACGCGGCGATCTCGTCGTCGTCGAGGTCGGCGAAGTGGACCGTCGTCGAGGCGGTCGCGCCGACCGTCCCGCTCGTCCCGCCGTCGTCGGGGTCGCGGTCGTCGACGAGCCAGTGCCCCGTGTGCAGGACTCCGGAGCGCCCCCGCATGCGCTGCCAGCGGGCGGTCGCGACGGCCGCGTCCTCCGGCTTCCCGTGGACCTCGCCGTCGAGCTCGAGGACCGAGTCGCAGCCCAGGACGAGGGCCTCGGGCGCGTCGGCGGCGACCCGCGCCCGCGCCACGTCCTCCGCCTTGGCCCGGGCCAGCAGGAGGGCGACGTCAGCCGGGTCGAGGGGGCCGTGGACCTCCGCGGCCACCACCAGGGCCGCGTCCTCGTCGACCTCGCTCACCTGCACGACCGGCTCGACCCCGGCGGCGCGCAGGGTGGCCAGCCGCGCCGGGGACGCCGACGCCAGCACGAGCACGACCGGCCGGCATACGCCGCTCAGGCTGTCGTCGCTCATCCGAGGACCTCGTCCACGAAGCACCATCTCCACGCCTCACCGGGTTCGAGCGAGCGCATCACCGGGTGCTGGGTGTCGCCGAAGTGGCGAGACGCGTGCTGCCCCGGCGAGGAGTCGCAGCAGCCGACGTGGCCGCACCGCGTGCAGATGCGCAGGTGCACCCAGGTCAGCCCTTCGCGCAGGCACTGCTCGCAGCCCTCGGCGCTCGACGGGACCGCGCAGTCGGGCTCGTCGACGAGGTGCTCGCACGCGCGCGACACCTGGTCCGGCGTGCGCACGACGGTGTCCCTGACCCGGGCGGCCCGCGCGGTCCGCCACGAGAGCGCCGCCTCCTCGGCGTCGAGCTGGTTCATCACGCTGGAGAGGATCTCGTGGTCGACGTCGTCCTCGTCGCGGATGCGCAGCAGCTCACGGCGCTCGGCCTCGAGCATCACCGTGCGGAGCCGGCGCCGGGCCTCGCTCGGGGTCTCGTCCACGCTGGGGCCGAGCGTCCCGAGCCGCTCCCAGATGCGGTTGACCCTCAGCTCGGCGTTGGCGCGCAGCTCCTGGGCGATGGCGGGGTCGAGGTCCGCCTCGGCGTCGAGCGCCCGCAGGCCGGCACCGGTGGTCGCCTGCACGACGGTGGCCTCCTGCAGCGCGTCCTCCCGGGGGTCGGGTCCGCGCACGTCGAGGGCCCTCGCCAGCGTCGGAAGCGTCGTCGACTGGAGGGCCAGCGTGCCCACCGTGACGATGAGCGCGATGAGGACCAGCGTCGGCCGGTGGACGGTCGACTGCGGGAGGGTGAGCGCTGCGGCGAGGGTGACGACGCCGCGCATGCCCGCCCAGGAGGTGACGGTGACCCCGGGGACGTCGAGGGGGGTGCGGTCGGAGCGGTCGAGCCGGGTGACCAGCCACGTGAACGGGAAGAGCCAGAGCGGCCTCAGGGCGAGCACCGTGACGAGGACGGCCACCCCGACGACGACGGCACGACCCAGCGTGATCTCGCTCGCCTCGACGTCGGTGACGAGCCGCGAGAGCTGCAGCCCGATGAGGAGGAAGACGGCGTTCTCCAGCAGGAACGTCACGCTGGCCCAGTTGATCCGCTCACTGAGGCGGGAGGTGGCGGACTGCAGCACCGGCGCCTTGTGGGCGAGCATCAGCCCCGTCGTCACCACGGCGAGGACACCGCTGGCGCCGAGCTGTTCGGCGGGGAGGTAGGACAGGAACGGGGCCGCGAAGGACAGCGCGGTGTCCCACGAGGCCTCGGTGAGCTGCTTGCGCACGAGGCCGATGAGGACGAAGACGACCCACCCGACGCCCACGCCACCGACGACCGCGAGGCCGAAGTCCCGCGCGACCGAGCCGACCGTGACCGCTCCGTGCGAGGCGAAGCCGTGGTGGGTGGTGGCCAGACCCGCGGCCGCGATCGCGGTCCGCAGGGTCACGAGCGCGGTCGCGTCGTTGAGGAGGGACTCGCCCTCGAGGATGGTCGTGACGCGCCGGGGCAGCCCGATCCCGCGCGCCACCGCCGTGGCCGCCACGGCATCGGGTGGGGCGACGATCGCGCCGAGCGCGACGGCCACGGTGAACGGGATGGGCAGGAGCCACCACGCGACGAGCGCGACCCCGAACGTCGTGAAGAGCACGAGCCCCACCGAGAGGCCGAGGATCGCGCGCCGGTTCGCGCGGATGTCCACGAGCGAGGTCCCGAGCGCCGCCGCGTACAGCAGGGGCGGGAGGAGCCCGAACAGGACGACGTCGGGATCGAGCGACACGTCGGGCACGAACGGCAGCACCGACGCGACGAGGCCGACGAGCAGCAGCGCGATCGGCGAGGGGAGGCCGAGAGGGGCGCACAGGCGCGCCACGAGGATGACCGTCACGGCGATGGCGGCGAGGGTGAGGGCGAGGGTCACCGGAACATTGTCACCGGCCGGCGGGGGAGTGCGCCGCGCGCCTGCCCGTCGTCCCCGGTCGGGTCAGCGGCGCATGGCCTCGACGAGGGCGTCGAGGCCGACGGAGCCGACGTCGAGGGCCCGTCGGTGGAACGCCTTCGGGTCGAACGCGTCGCCCTCTCTCGCCGCGGTCTCGTCGCGCAGCTGCATCCAGATCCGCTCGCCGATCTTGTAGCTCGGCGCCTGCCCCGGCCAGCCGAGGTAGCGGTCGAGCTCGAAGCGCAGCGACGCCTCGTCGTTGTTGGCGTGGGCGCCCAGGTACTGCCACGCCTTGTCGTAGGTCCACTCGCCACCACCGACCTCCGCCGGCGCCTCGAAGCCGCAGTGGATCCCGATGTCGAGGACGACGCGGGCCGCGCGCAGCGACTGTGCATCGAGGAAGCCGAGGTAGTTGCCCGGGTCGTCCATGAAGCCGAGCTCGACCATGAGCCGCTCGGCGTAGAGCGCCCAGCCCTCGCCGTGCCCGCTCACCCAGCAGAGCATCCGCCGCCACCGGTTGAGCAGCTCGGCGCGGTAGGTCGTCTGGGCGACCTGGAGGTGGTGGCCCGGGACCCCCTCGTGGTAGACCGTGCTCAGCTCGGCCCACGTCCCGAACGTCTCGACGCCCCGGGGCACCGACCACCACATCCGGCCCGGTCGGGTGAAGTCCTCGCTGGGGCCGGTGTAGTAGATGCCGCCGGTGTGGGTGGGGGCGATGCGGCACTCGATCGTGCGCACGGGGGCGGGGATGTCGAAGTGCGTCCCGTCGAGCAGGTCCATGACCTCGTCGGCCTTGGTCTGCATCCACCGCTGGAGCTCGTCGGTGCCGTCCAGCCGGTAGGCCGGGTCCTCGCCCAGGGCCTTCATCGCCTCCTTGACGGTGGCGCCGGGCCGGATCCGCTCCGCCGTGCGCCGCATCTCGGCGTCGAGGCGGTCGGTCTCCTCCTGACCCCAGGCGTAGGTCTCCTCGAGGTCGACGGTCGCGCCGAGGAAGTGCCGGCTGGCGAGCTGGTAGCGCTCGCGGCCGACGGCGTCCTCGGCCGGGGCGAGGTCGAGCAGCCGGTCGCGCAGCAACACCTTGAGGTCCGCGTAGGCGTCGCCGGCGCGAGTGGCGGCGTTGGCCAGCGCGGTCCGCTGCTCCTCGGGCAGCGGCTGGCCGTCCGTGGTGCGGGCACCGGCGGCGAAGGTGGCGAAGAAGCCGTCGTCGCCGACGAGGTCGTCGCACTGGCTGATGCAGGCAACGACCTGGCGCCGGGCGGACACGCGGCCCTCCGCCGCCGACGCGAGGAGCGAGGCGCACCACTGCTCGAGGGCCGTCGGCACGACGCCGAGCCGGGTCGTGATGGTCGCCCACTGCTCCGGCGTGTCGGTGGGCATGAGGTCGAACACGTCGCGGATCGACTGCATCGGGGAGGCGATGACGTTGAGGTCGGCGCGGTCATACCCCGACTCGTGGATGGCGACGTCGAGCTCGAGCCGCTCGCGCATCGCGGCCACGGTCACCCGGTCGATGTCGTCGACCGCCTCGACGGTCTCGAGCCGGGCGAGGGTGGCCCGGGCGAGCTCGGCCCGGGCGCGGTACCCCTCCGGCGAGAAGTCGTCGAGCTCGCCCTGCCGGACGTCGACGCCGAGGTAGGTGGCCTCGATCGGGCTGCTCTCCATGACGGCGTCGAAGTGACCCTCGGCGATCGCGTCGACGGCGGTGGGCTCCCGCCGGAAGGACGTGGAGGACGTGGCGGAGCTGGAGGAGCCGGAGGAGCTGGAGGAGCTGGAGGAGCTGGAGGAGCTGGAGGAGCTGGAGGAGCTGGAGGTGTCGGTCACCCGCCGCACGCTACCCCCGGGCCCCAACTCGCCAATTCCCCCGTTGCGCACGCCACACGCCGTATGCCGTCCGCCCGCCATACGCGTGGGTCCGCAGGTCCTGACGCGTGGGCCCGGAGGTCCTCGTCAGGCGACGATGCCTCGCGGCTGGAACCACCGCTGGTAGGCGAGACTCACGTCGACGGTGCACCCGCGCTCGCGCAGCGCGTCAGCCACCCGGCGCACGACGTCATCGGGGTGGTCGTACAGGTCCACGGCTCGGATGACGATGATGATCCAGCCGGCGGCGCGCATCTCCCTGCGGCGGGCCTCGTCCTTGGCCCGTTGCCCTGGTTCGTCGTGCCAACGACCGTCGTACTCCAGCGCCACCTTCGCCCCGACCCAGGCCAGGTCGAGCCGGAAGCGTTCCGTCCCGTCGACCAGGTAGGGGTGGTTGCACTGCGGTTCCGGAAGCCCGGCAAGGACCATGAGGAGTCGGCTCTGGGTCTCCGGGACCGACTCCGAGCGGGCCCGCACCAGCCGGGCGGCGGTGATCGAGGCCCGCCGGCCGTGGCCCTCCCAGGCGAGCGCAGCCTGCACGAGCTCCTCCGGCGAGATGACCCCTCGAGCGACGAGGCGATCACCGAAGCAGACGAGCTCGACGAGGTCGAGCCGGACCGAGAGGTGGATGAAGGTCATGGCCGGACCCGTGACGGGCAACCCGTGCCGACTCCACCGCTCCATCCGATAGGTGAAGCGGTGAGTCCGGATGCCGTCGCCGATCGTCTTGACGCTGCGGCTGAACGCCAGATGCACCTCGCTGCTGCGCGGCCACGAAGGGACCCACAGCTGTGCTGCGCTGTCATGGCTCAGCAGTGCGTGCGAGGGCGCCCGGAGCAGGGCGGCGCGGCCTCGGACCACGAGGGAGTCGGGCACCACGGCACTGACGTGCACTCCTCGGAAGATCTGTCGGTATGCCGGTCCCGCCAGTTCTCGCCTGCTCACGCCGGCCGCTCGGGCCCAGTCCGTGAGGAAGGGGCGGAAGGGGTCGAAGTCGGACATGGGAACACTGTGGCGACTGACCGGCATACCCGATCCGGGTTTTCCACAGCCCATAGGATTCACCGCATGTCAGCGCGCGTGCACTCGGTCAACACCAGTCCGCCGAGGGCGGGAATCATCAAGCGCCCGACCGGGATCGACAAGCGGTCGACCGACGAGATCCACGTGTTCGACCCCGGCCCCAAGGGGACGGGCGGCAGCGGGGTCGAGGGTGATGCCGTGATGAACCGCAAGCACCACGGAGGGACCGACCAGGCGGTCTACGCCTTCGCCAGCGAGGAGCTGGACTCGTGGGGAATCGACCTCGGTCGGGACCTGGCGCCGGGGGCGTTCGGCGAGAACCTCACCACGTCCGGCTTCGACGTCGACGCGGCGCTGGTGGGGGAGCAGTGGCGGGTCGGGGGGAGCGTGATGCTGCAGGTGACGGGGCCCAGGGTGCCGTGCGCGACGTTCGCCGCGCACATGGGCGTCCGCGGCTGGGTCAAGGCCTTCACGGCGCGGGGCCGGACCGGGGCGTACCTGGCGGTGCTTCAGCCGGGGACCGTCCGTCCGGGTGCCCTCGTCGAGGTGGCGTGGCGTCCCGGCCACGGGATCACCGTGCCGACCGCGTTCCGGGCGTGGATGGGCGACCGTGACCTCGCTCGGCAGGTGCTGGGCGCCCGGGCCTTGACTCCCGCCGGGCACGCGGAGCTCGCGGCCCGCCTGGCCAAGTGGGACGGGTCCCGCTCACGGAGTGCCTAGGTCGAGGCACCGGCGTGTCGCGGGCCGAACGGGGGAATTGGTGAGTTGGGCACGGAGGGGGAGCGGACGGCATACCGGCGTGTCGCGGGCCGAACGGGGGAATTGGTGAGTTGGGCACGGAGGGGGAGCGGACGGCATACCGGCGTGTCGCGGGCCGAACGGGGGAATTGGCGAGTTAGGGACGGAGGGAGTTCTGCCAGGCGGCCGGTCCGGGGGTGAGGGGGCGGCGCATCGCCCGCGCCGGAGCCGCCCACTCCGACCCGGCTCGGGGCGCGTCGGCGTCGGCCGGAGCACCGGACGCGGCCGAGAGGACCGCGACGAGGGCGGCGACCTGTTCGGGGGTGGCGTCGCCGATGACCTCGATGCGCTGTGCCGCAGTGGCGTCCGTCATAGGGGAATGTTCCCGTGCTTCTTGGGCGGGAGGGTCTCGCGCTTGGTGCGCAGGGCCCGCAGCGCCTTGGTGACGTTCATCCGGGTGTTCGACGGCGTGATGACGGTGTCGATGTAGCCGCGCTCGGCCGCGACGTAGGGGTTGGCGAGGGTGTCCTCGTACTCGGTGATGAACCGCTGCCGGGTCGCGTCGACGTCCTCCCCGCGCTCCGCGGCGGCAGCCAGCTGCTTGCGGTAGAGGATGTTTACCGCGCCCTGCGCGCCCATGACGGCGATCTGGGCGGTGGGCCAGGCGAGGTTGATGTCGGCCCCGAGGTGCTTGGAGCCCATGACGTCGTATGCGCCGCCGTAGGCCTTGCGGGTGATGACGGTGACCAGGGGGACGGTGGCCTCGGCGTAGGCGTAGATGAGCTTGGCGCCGCGGCGGATGATGCCGTCCCACTCCTGGTCGGCGCCGGGCAGGAAGCCGGGCACGTCGACGAAGGTGAGGATCGGGACGTTGAACGCGTCGCAGGTCCGCACGAACCGGGCGGCCTTCTCGGAGGCGTCGATGTCGAGGGTGCCGGCGAACTGCATCGGCTGGTTGGCGACGACGCCGACGGAGCGGCCCTCGACGCGACCGAACCCGCAGAGGATGTTGGGCGCGAACAGCGGTGCCACCTCGAGGAACTCGCCGTCGTCCATGACGGCCTCGATGACGCGGTGCATGTCGTAGGGCTGGTTCGGGCTGTCGGGGATGATCGTGTCGAGCGCACGGTCGTCGTCGGTGACGTCGAGGTCGAGCTCCTCGTCGCCGAAGACGGGCGGCTGCTCGAGGTTGTTCGAGGGCAGGTAGGACAGCAGCGCCTTGACGTACTCGACGGCGTCCTCCTCGTCGGTCCCCATGTAGTGGGCCACGCCGGACTTCGAGTTGTGGGTCCGGGCGCCGCCGAGCTCCTCGAACGAGACGTCCTCGCCGGTGACGGTCTTGATGACCTCGGGTCCGGTGATGAACATGTGCGAGGTCTGGTCGACCATGACGGTGAAGTCGGTGACGGCGGGGGAGTAGACCGCCCCGCCGGCGCACGGGCCCATGATGAGCGAGATCTGCGGGATGACCCCGGACGCGTGGACGTTGCGGCGGAAGATCTCGCCGTAAAGCCCCAGCGAGACCACGCCCTCCTGGATGCGGGCGCCGCCGGAGTCGTTGAGCCCCACGACCGGGCAGCCGACCTTCATCGCGAAGTCCATGACCTTGGTGATCTTCTCGCCGAAGACCTCACCCAGCGACCCGCCGAACACGGTGAAGTCCTGCGCGAACACCGCGACGGTGCGCCCGTCGACCGTGCCGTAGCCGGTGACGACGCCGTCGCCGTAGGGCCGGTTCGCGTCCTGGCCGAAGGCGACCGAACGGTGCCGGGCGTACTTGTCCATCTCGACGAACGAGCCCTCGTCGAGCAGCATCGCCAAGCGCTCCCGGGCCGTCTTCTTCCCGCGCGCGTGCTGCTTCTCCACGGCCCGCTCGGACCCGGCGTGCGCGACCTCGCCGACGCGCCGCTTGAGGTCGGCGAGCTTGCCGGCCGTCGTGTGGATGTCGATGCCGGTGTCCTCGGCGGGGACGTCGGTTCCACCGGTGGGCTGGATGTCGGTCTGCGCCATGATGGCGACTCTAGCCTTGACCCCGTGACCCTTCCTGCTGCTCGCCCACCGATGGATGCCGACCTCGTCACACCCGGTCCGCCGTGGCTGCCGGTCGAGGTGCACGGGTCGGTCGGCTCCACCAACGCCGAGCTCGCCCAGGCCCGCCGGCCCTGGCGGGTGGTGACCGCCGAGGAGCAGCGCACCGGCCGCGGCCGGCTCGACCGCGGGTGGACCACGACGCCCGGGAGCAGCATCGCGGCGAGCGTCCTCGTGCCGCGGCCCGAGACCGCACCCCTCGGCTGGGTCCCGCTCGTCGCCGGGCTCGCCCTGCGCGACGCCCTCACCAGCGTGAGCGGGCTCGAGGCCTCGCTCAAGTGGCCCAACGACCTCCTCCTCCCGGCCGACGGGGACCGCAAGGTCGCCGGCATCCTCGCCGAGCTCACGCCCGCGGGCGTCGTCGTCGGCACCGGGGTCAACGTCGACCAGGGCCGCGCCGAGCTCCCCGTGGACACCGCGACCTCGCTCCGGCTCGCGGGCGCACCGGGGGTACGCCGCGAACGGGTGCTCACGGCATACCTCGTCCGTCTGGCGGCTCTCCTGCGCGAGCTGGACGACGACGCGTATGCCGTCCGCGCGGCCTACGAGGCCGCCTGCACCACCGTGGGACGGGAGGTCGTCGTGCACCTGCCGACGTCGCAGCTGCGGGGAGTCGCGACCGGGATCGACGCAGACGGCAGACTGTGCCTGAGGACCGGGGACGGTCCGTGTGCCGTGGCCGCCGGGGACGTCGTCCACGTCCGGTGAGATCCGAGTCGTGGAGGAGGGTGCAGGTGGCGCAGGTGCCGGAGGGCCCGGGCGATCTCGAGGCCCAGGTCGAGGCGCGGCTCCTCGGCCGCCCCGCGACGATGGGTCGTCGCGACGTGAGCCGCGAGGCCTCGGTCTCGCTCCTCCAGGCCCGCAAGCTGTGGCACGCGCTGGGCTTCCAGATCGTCGACGACGAGGAGGTGATGTTCACCGAGGCCGACCTCGACGCCCTGCGCCGCGTGGCCGACCTCGTGCGGGACAACGACCTCGACGAGGACCTCGCGCTCGCGATGACCCGGGCCTTCGCCCGCACCGCCGACCGGCTCGCCGTCTGGCAGACCCAGCTCGTCGCCGAGTACATCACCCCGGCCGAGCAGGAGGCCGAGATCGGGGAGAAGGACGCCCGCGCCGTGCCCGAGCGGGGGGTGGCCGAGGAGGCCGCGACCCTGCTCGTCGACCTCGCCGACCAGCTCGAGCCGCTCATGGTCTACGTGTGGCGGCGCCACCTCACCGCGGCCATCACGCGCATGCTCGCCGACGCGCGGGACACCGACCACGACCCGAGCGCGCCGCTGCGCGTCGTCGGCTTCGCCGACCTCGTGTCGTTCACCTCGCTCGTGCGCCGGATGACCGAGCGGCAGCTCGCGACGCTCGTGCAGCGCTTCGAGGAGCTCGCGAGCGACGTCGTCACCACCCACGGCGGCCGGGTCATCAAGACGGTCGGCGACGAGGTGCTCTTCGTCCACGTCGACGCCGCGGCCGCCGCCGCGATCGGGCTCGACCTCGTCGACGCCATGGGGGAGGACCCGCTGCTGCCCGACGTCCGCGTCGGCATGGCCTCCGGCAAGGTGATCAGCCGGCTCGGTGACGTGTTCGGCACGACGGTGAACCGGGCCTCGCGGCTCACCGCCGTCACCCCGCCGGGGCGGGTGTTCGTCGACGACGAGGTCGCGCGGGCGCTCGGCGCCCTGTCCGGCTTCTCGATGATCGAGCAGCGGCGACGCCACCTGCGCGGGATCGGGACGGTGACCCCGTTCGAGCTGGCCCGCTCGACCGGCGCGCGCCGGGCCCGGTCGTGGGACCATCACGCGTGACCGGCCCCCACCCCACTAGCATCGCCCCCATGACCCGCGTGCTGCTCGCCGAGGACGACCCGGCGATCTCCGAGCCCCTGGCCCGGGCCCTGCGGCGCGAGGGGTACGACGTCGAGGTGCGCGCCGACGGCCGCGAGGCCCTGGAGTCCGCTCGCAGCGACGCCCCCGACCTCGTCGTGCTCGACCTCGGGCTCCCGACGATGGACGGCCTCGAGGTCTGCCGCCGCCTGCGCGGCGAGGGCCACACCGTCCCCGTCATCGTCCTCACGGCCCGCGCCGACGAGGTCGACACCGTGGTGGGCCTCGACGCCGGGGCCGACGACTACGTCACCAAGCCGTTCCGGCTCGCCGAGCTCCTCGCCCGCGCCCGGGCCCTGCTGCGGCGCGGCATCCCCGACGCCCCGGCGTCCGGTCAGGCCGACATCCGGGTCGACACCGAGTCGCGGCGGGTCTTCCTCCATGACGAGGAGATCCAGCTCACCGCCAAGGAGTACGAGCTGATCCGGGTCCTCGCCCGCCACCAGGGCAAGGTCGTCTCGCGCGAGCAGCTCATGCGCGACGTCTGGGAGACGGCCTGGTACGGCTCGACCAAGACCCTCGACATGCACATCTCCGTCCTGCGCAAGAAGCTCGGCGACGACGCGATGCAGCCTCGCTACATCACGACGATCCGGGGCGTCGGCTTCCGGTTCGACCCTGCGGGGGAATGACGGGGCATGCGTCGGCTGCTCCTCAGGTCCACGCTCGCTGCCGTGGGTGCCACGCTGGCGATCTTCGCCGTTCCGCTCTTCGTGGTCGCCGTCGTCGTGTCGACGGCGCCGCCCGAGAGGCGGGCCGACATCGTGCGCGTCACGACCGGCCTGCAGGGGGTCATGCTCCTCACGGGTCTCATCCTCGTGCTCATGCTGCTCGGTCTCGCGGTCGGCTGGTTCGTCGCGCAGCGACGCTCACGCCTCCTCGGTGACCCGCTGACCGAGCTGGCCGTCCGCGCCGAGCGCCTCGGCGCCGGCGAGTCGCGGTTCATGCCGCTCAACTCCGGCATCGGAGAGCTCGACCGGATCAGCGACGTCCTCTCCCGCAGCGCTCACCAGGTGACCCGCAACCTCGCCGCCGAGCGCGACTTCGCCGCGGACGCGTCGCACCAGCTGCGCACGCCGCTCACCGCCCTGCTCATGCGGCTCGACGAGATCGCGTCCACCGACGACCTCGCCGTCGTGCAGGAGGAGGCCCAGGTCGCCATCGACCAGGTGGAGCGGCTGAGCAAGGTCGTCGACGACCTCATGGGGCGCACCCGGGTCAGCGACCCGACGCGCCCGAGCGTCTCGCTCGACGCGGTGCTCGCCTCGCTGCAGCGCGAGTGGCAGCCGGCGTTCGCGGCATCGAAGCGGAGCATGCGGATCCACGGCGAGCGCGGGCTCCGCGTCCGGGCGACGCCGGTGGCGCTGGCCCAGATCCTCTCCACCCTCGTCGAGAACGCCCTGGCGCACGGCCGGGGCACGGTCGACATCGCCGCCCGCCGGGCCGGCCCGTCGGTCGTCGTCGAGCTGGGCGACGAGGGGGCGGGCGTCGCCCCGGCGATCGCCCCGCACATCTTCGAGCGGTCGGTCTCGTCGTCGGGGTCGGGGCTGGGCCTGACCCTGGCCCGCGACCTCGCCGAGGACAACGGGGGCCGGCTCGAGCTCGTCAGCACCCAGCCCGCCGTCTTCGCGGTCTTCCTCTCCGAAGCGGAGTGACGCTCTCCGAAGCGGAATGACCCCCTCCGAAGCGGAGTGACGCTCGAGTGCTCCGGCGGTGCGTGAGGGGTGGGGTTGGCTGTGCCCAACAGGGGAATGGGTGAGTTGGGGACATGTGCCCAACAGGGGAATTGGTGAGTTGGGGACGTGTACCCAACGGGGGAATTGGTGAGTTGGGAACACGGGGTGGGGTGGGGGTGGTGCGGTGTGGGGGTCGGTCAGTGCGGGTGCGGGTGCTGGGGGTCGTGGTGGTGGCGGAGGTCGGCCAGCGGCGAGGTGTCGACGTCGAGGGGCTCACCGGCGA
This sequence comes from Knoellia aerolata DSM 18566, assembly GCF_000768695.1. Taxonomy (GTDB): domain Bacteria; phylum Actinomycetota; class Actinomycetes; order Actinomycetales; family Dermatophilaceae; genus Knoellia; species Knoellia aerolata. The sequence continues at coordinate 8,405 of NZ_AVPL01000023.1, read as the reverse complement.
AGACGAACCGGCGGTAGGCCCAGAACCGGAAGAGCGTGCCCAGCGCGATGCCGACCACCTTGGCGACGTTGTCGGCGGTGAGCGAGCTGAAGTCGAGGACGTAGTTCGAGAACGCGACCGCGGCGGCCTGGATGACGAGGGCCACCCCGTTGGTGCCGGCGAAGAGCGCCGCCTCGTGGTGGGCCGGCCGGTTGCGGCGGTGGCGGAAGGTCCAGCTCCGGTTGCCGACCCAGGCGAACGCGGTGGCGATCGAGGCCGACACGATGACGGCCGCGGTGGGCTTCTCCTCGAGCAGGGTGCGCCGCAGCAGGTTGAAGCTGCCCATGTCGATGACGAAGGCGACCGCCCCGATGACACCGAACTTGATGGCCTCGCGGTAGAGGACGTCGATGGCGCCCCTGAGCCGGGTGAGGAGGCCCTTGGCAGGGCTCGTGGACGTCACCGGCAGAGCCTAGCCGCCGACACCCCGCCGGATGCCGGCTGCGCACGACCCGCCCGGACCCGCGCGGCTATCCTCGCCGGGTGACCGCCCCGCTTCGTGCTCCCGGAGGATTCCCCGTCGTCGGCATCATCGGTGGCGGACAGCTCGCGCGGATGTGCGCCGGACCCGCCGCCGAGCTGGGCCTCACCCTCAGCGTCCTCGCCGAGGCGGCCGACTCCAGCGCCGCGCTCGTCATCCCCTCGGCACCGGTCGGCGCCCACAGCGACGTCGAGGCCGTTCTCGCCTTCGCCCGCGAGTGCGACGTCGTGACCTTCGACCACGAGCACGTCCCGGCGGACGTGCTCGCCGCGCTGGCCGACGCCGGCGTCCCGATGCACCCCACGCCCGAGGCGCTCGTCTTCGCCCAGGACAAGCTCGCCATGCGCGAGCGGCTGACCGCGCTCGGCATCCCGTGTCCCCGCTGGACCGAGGTCCACACCACCGCCGAGGTGACGGTCTTCGGCGACGACGTGGGGTGGCCGGTCGTCGCCAAGACCCCCCGGGGCGGCTACGACGGCAAGGGGGTCCGGGTCGTCGGCGCCGCGGACGAGCTCACCGACTGGCTGGAGCGCGCCTCGGCCGAGGGCTCGAGCCTGCTCCTCGAGGAGATGGTCGGCTTCACCCGGGAGATCGCCGTCCTGCTCGCTCGCAGCCCGTCCGGGCAGGCAGCCGCGTGGCCGGTGGTCGAGACCGTCCAGACCGACGGGATCTGCACCGAGGTGATCGCACCTGCACCCGGGATCGACCCGGACCTCGCCGCCCGGGCGACGGAGGCCGGCCTCCGGGTCGCCGGTGAGCTCGGTGTCACCGGCGTCCTCGCCGTCGAGATGTTCGAGCTGCCCGATGGCGGGTTCGTCGTCAACGAGCTGGCGATGCGACCGCACAACAGCGGCCACTGGTCCATGGACGGAGCCGTGACCGGGCAGTTCGAGCAGCACCTGCGGGCCGTCCTCGACCTGCCCCTGGGGTCACCGCGACCGCGGCACGCCTGGACGGTGATGGGCAACATCCTCGGCGGTGAGCACCCCGAGCTCTACCCGGCATACCGGCACGTCATGGCCCGCGATCCGGAGGTCAAGGCGCACCTCTACGGAAAGGGTGTGCGACGCGGCCGCAAGATCGGACACGTCAACGTCAGCGGTGATAGCGTCGCCGACCTGCGCAGACGCGCGCGACACGCCGCTGATTACATCGAGGGAGCCGTCACCGAATGAGCCCATCGACCACGTCCACGGGAGACGCCGTCGTCGGCGTCGTCATGGGCAGCGACAGCGACTGGCCCGTCATGCAGCTCGCGACGAAGGTGCTCGACGACTTCGGCATCACCTACGAGGTGGACGTCGTCTCGGCGCACCGGATGCCGGACGAGATGATCACGTACGGCCTCGAGGCCGAGGAGCGCGGGCTGCGCGTCATCATCGCGGGCGCCGGCGGCGCGGCGCACCTGCCGGGCATGCTCGCGTCGGTGACCTCGCTTCCGGTCATCGGGGTGCCGGTCCCGCTCGAGCACCTCAACGGCATGGACTCGCTGCTCTCGATCGTGCAGATGCCGAGCGGCGTCCCGGTCGCGACGGTGTCGGTGGGCGGCTCCCGCAACGCGGGGCTGCTCGCGGTCCGCATCCTCGGCGCCGGGGACACCGACGAGGCGGCACGCCTGCGCGCCGCGATGGGCGAGTTCCGCAAGGGGCTGCGCAACCAGGCGCACGCCAAGGGCGAGGCCCTGCGCGCCCAGCGCAGCTCCGCTTCTTCCTGACCTGACCCCGACGGACTGCGCATGAGGGTCCCGTTCGCTGCCGCTCGCTGACCCGAATGCGCAATCAGTGGCGGCTCGCTGACCGAAATGCGCAATGAGTCGGGCGGTCAGCGGGCCGAACCCTCGCCCCGGACCCGGGGCCACTCGATGCGCGGGCAGGTGTCCATGACGACGTCGATGCCGACGGCTCGGGCCCGGTCCGCGGCGTCCTCGTCGACGACGCCCTGCTGCATCCAGATCGCGTCGATCTGCAGCCGGTCCTTGTGCTCGATCGCCTCGTCGACGACGGCGCCGACGTGCTCGGAGTTGACGAAGCAGTCGATGACCTTGACGTCCTGGTCCGGGATGTCGGCGAGGCTGGCGTAGCCCTGCTCGCCGTGCACCGTCTCGGCCTTGGGGTGCACGGGGATGATCCCCTTGTGCAGCTCGTGCTTGAGCCACCGGGCGACGCCGTGCGCGGGCCGCTTGCTGTTGGTGGACAGCCCGACGACGACCCACACCCCGGGGTCGTTGAGCAGCTCGCGGATGAGGTCGGGGTCGTTGCGGTGCCGGTACGTCATGGGTCTCACCTTGCCACCGGCCGCGAACGCGTGGGGCCGGGGTGCGCGTCTGCCTTGCGTGGACCCCCGCCGACGGGTTGGGTGGGGGCATGCGCTTCGGCATCTTCATCCCCCAGGGCTGGCGTCACGACCTCGCCGGCATCGAGCCCGACCAGCACTGGGGCGTGATGGCGGGGCTCGCGAGGCGGGCGGACGGCATCCGTGACTGGGAGTCGATCTGGGTCTACGACCACTTCCACCCCACGCCGCACCCGACGCAGGAGGCGGTCCACGAGGCCTGGTCGCTCATGGCGGCGTTCGCGGGGGTCACCGGGCGGGTGCGCATCGGCCAGATGTGCACGTGCATGAGGTACCGCGAGCCGGCCTACCTCGCCAAGGTCGCCGCGACCGTCGACGTCATCTCCGAGGGCCGTCTCGACATGGGCATCGGTGCGGGCTGGTACGAGCACGAGTGGCGCGCCTACGGCTACGGCTTCCCGACGGCGGGGGAGCGGCTCGCCCGCCTCCGCGAGGGCGTGGAGATCTTCCGTCAGATGTGGACCACCGGCACCGCGACGTATGCCGGGGAGCACTACCAGGTCGACGGCGCCCTGTGCTTCCCAAGACCGTTGCAGGGCACGGTGTTCGACGGGTCCGAGCGCAACGGCATCCCGCTGTGGGTCGCCGGCGGAGGCGAGCGCAAGACACTGCGGATCGCGGCGGAGTACGCCGACTACACCAACTTCTCCGGCGATCCGACGGCCTTCGCGCACAAGAACGCGGTCCTCAGGCAGCACTGCGCCGACGTCGGCCGCGACGCCGACACGATCACGCGCTCCTCGAACTTCAACGTCGTCATCGGCCGGGACGCCAGGGAGGTGCAGGAGCGGTTCAGGTGGATCGAGCACCACCTGCGCGGCGCGGGCGTGCCCGAGGACGCCGTCGCGCGGTCGATGAAGGTCTACCGCGAGGGCGTCGCGGTGGGCACGCCCGACCAGGTGGCGAGCGCTCTCGCCGACATGCAGGACGTCGGCATGACCTACGCGATCACCAACTTCATCGAGTCCGCCTACGACCTGTCGGGCGTCGAGCTGTTCGAGCGCGAGGTCATCCCCGCCCTGCGCTGAGGCCTGGACTGTGTCCATCGGCAGCGGCGCAGATAGCATGGTCGCCCGATGAGCACTCCCGTGGTGACCGCGGCCCAGACCCGGTCAGAGATGCGCGCCCGCCCCCGGCCGGCGTCGGACTTCCGGCCCGACATCCAGGGCCTGCGTGCCGTCGCCGTCGGGCTCGTCGTCCTCTACCACCTGTGGCCCACGCGAATCACCGGCGGATACGTCGGGGTCGACGTCTTCTTCGTCATCTCCGGGTTCCTCATCACCTCGCACATCCACCGCGAGATCCTCGCCACGGGGCACCTGGTGGTGGTGCGCTTCTGGGCGCGCCGGATCCGCCGCCTCCTGCCGGCCAGCCTCCTCGTCCTCGTCCTGTCCGGCCTGGGCGTCCTGCTCCTCACGCCCAGCACGACGTGGGCGCAGACGGCGCGCGAGATCGGGGCCAGCGCCCTGTACGTGCAGAACTGGCAGCTCGCGACGTCGGCGGTCGACTACATGGCCCTCGACAACGTGCCCACGGTCGCGCAGCACTTCTGGTCGCTGTCGGTCGAGGAGCAGTTCTACGCCGTCTGGCCGGTCCTCATCCTCGGGCTGCTCGCCGTCATGAGGCTGCGCGGCCACCGCGACACCCGCCGGGCCATCCTCGCCGGCCTCACCGTGATCTTCGTCGTGTCGCTCGCCTGGTCGGTGGTGTCCACCCACCAGGACCAGGCCTTCGCCTACATGAGCACCCTGACCCGCGTGTGGGAGTTCGCCGCCGGCGGGATGGCCGCCCTGGTCCTCACCCGGGTGGGCCGGCCCGCCGACAGCGTCCTCGCGTGGCTCGGTGTCGTCGCCGTCGTCGTGTCCGGGCTGGTGCTCACCGAGGCCAGCCTCTTCCCGGGCTGGGTGGCGCTGTTCCCGGTGCTCGGCACGGTGGCGCTGCTGCTGTCGGGGGCGGGGACCCGCGTCGGTCAGGTCCTCAGCACGCGGCCGATGACCTTCGTCGGCGACATCTCGTACTCGATCTACCTCGTGCACTGGCCGCTCATCGTCATCACGCCGCACGTCACCGGGCACGAACTGGCCTGGCCGGAGAAGGTCGCCGTCCTCGCCGCGACGCTCGGCCTCGCCTGGCTGTCGAAGACGTGGGTCGAGGACCCCCTGCGTGTGCGGCCCCTGCTCGCCAAGGCTCCGGCCCGCGCCTTCTCCTTCGCGGTGCTCGGTATGGCCCTCGTGGTCGGCTTCACGACCGCGTGGGGTACCAGCCTCGAGCGGCGTGAGGCCGTGGCGGCGCAACAGACGAAGGAGCGTCTGGCCGTTGCGGACCGGTGTCTCGGTCCGGGTGCGCTCGTCGAGGCCAACGACTGCGGCCCCGTCGCCGGTGATGGTCCGCTCGTGGCTCCGGTCGAGTCCGTCCTCGCGCAGGTCAGGGACCCGCGCATCCGCGCGTGCCAGCAGACCTTGGAAAGCCCCGCGATCCTCGACTGCGTGGTCGGCGACCCGTCGGGCAGCAAGGGGACCATCGCGCTCGTCGGCGACTCGCACGCCGGGGCGCTCCTCCCCATGGCCGACGAGCTCGGGAAGCGCCGGGGCTGGAAGGTCGTCGTCCACACGAAGGGCTCGTGCCCGTCGACCGACGCGCTCCGGGTCCTCGACGTGGAGACCTCGGACGAGCGCCAGGAGAGCTGCGCGGCATACAACGCCGCCGTGGACGAAGCGATCCTGGGCGACGAGTCCATCTCGATGGTCATCGCATCCTCCTTCACCCGGGCGTACCGCTGGGAAGGGCTGGGCGGGGCGACGGGGGCCGAGGCCGGGAAGGCCGGCTTCAGCCGTCGATACGACCGCTGGGTCGACGCGGGCAAGGACGTGCGGGTCATTTCGGACGTGCCCGCCACGTCGGGTGAGCTCGTTCCGGGCTGCATCGCCGCCAACCCGACGGCTCCCGAGAAGTGCGCGGTCCCGCGCGGGACCGCCGTCGTCGAGGACCTCGCGGTGACCGCGGCCCGCGCAGCGGACATCCCGGTCATCGACCTCACCGACCTGTTCTGCGACCAGACGTCGTGCTACGCCCGTGTCGGGGACGTCATCGTCTACAAGGACTCCAGCCATCTCAGCACCGAGTATTCGACCATGCTCGCCACCCACGTCGAAGTGCGCCTGGACTGACGCGCCGCGACCGCGCCCAACGTGGTCGGTCCCACACCCATGCGGCGAGGGGCACTCCCTACGCGTCGGTAGGATCGCCGGGTGAGCGCCAACGCCGACTTCCCCCTGTTCCAGGTCAACGAGGACCACGAGGCGATCCGCGAGGCGGTCCGTGATGTGGCCCGGGACAAGATCGCCCCGTTCGCGGCCGCGGTCGACGAGGAGTCGCGCTACCCGCAGGAGGCGCACGACGCCCTCGTCGCGTCCGACTTCTTCGCCCCGCACATCGGTGAGGAGTACGGCGGGGTCGGCGCGGACGCGCTCGCGACCTGCATCGTCATCGAGGAGGTCGCCCGCGTCTGCGCGAGCTCCTCGCTCATCCCCGCGGTGAACAAGCTCGGCACGATGCCGCTGATCCTCGCCGGGTCCGAGGAGCTCAAGCAGCGCTACCTGCCGCCGGTCGCCGCCGGTGAGGCGACGTTCTCGTACGGGCTGTCCGAGCGCGAAGCCGGCTCGGACACCGCGGCGATGAAGTGCCGCGCGACGCTGGACAGGTCAGCCGGGGACGACGTGTGGATCCTCAACGGGCAGAAGTCGTGGATCACCAACGCCGGCGTCTCCGAGTACTACACCGTCCTGGCCGTGACCGACCCCGACGGGGCCCGCGGCAACAACATCAGCGCCTTCGTCGTGGAGCGGTCCGACGAGGGGTTCTCCTTCGGGGAGAAGGAACGCAAGCTCGGGATCAAGGGCAGCCCGACCCGCGAGCTCATCCTGGAGAACGTCCGCATCCCCGGCGACCGGATCGTCGGCGCCCCGGGCGAGGGCCTCAAGATCGCGTTGCGCACGCTGGACCACACCCGCGTCACGATCGGCGCCCAGGCGGTCGGGATCGCGCAGGGCGCGCTCGACCACGCCACGGCCTACGTCAAGGAACGCAAGCAGTTCGGCACGCGCATCGCCGACTTCCAGGGCATCCAGTTCATGCTCGCCGACATGGCCATGGAGCTCGAGGCCGCCCGCCAGCTCGTCTACGTCGCCGCCGCGAAGTCGCAGCGCTCCGACCCCGACCTGCCGTTCTTCGGCGCCGCCGCCAAGTGCTTCGCCTCCGACGTCGCGATGAAGGTCACCACCGACGCCGTCCAGCTCCTCGGCGGCGCCGGCTACACCCGCGACTTCCCCCTCGAGCGGATGATGCGCGACGCCAAGATCACCCAGATCTACGAGGGCACCAACCAGGTCCAGCGCGTCGTCATGGCCCGCCAGCTGCTCAAGGGGTAGGCGCCAGCCCCTACCCCTGCGACGGCTTGCCGTCCGTCCCGGCGGGCGGACCCTCGAGGGGCTGGTCCTCGCGCAGCATCGTGAAGAGGGCCTTGGCGCGCTCGGTGTCCCACTTGACCGCCGACCCGGCGGCCGTGGGGTAGTTCGCGTCCTGGATGGGCACGGTGAGGCTCAGGGTCGAGTCGTTCCCGGCTCCGCGCATGGCGAGCAGGATGTTGGCGGCGTCGCGCATGCCGGTCTCCTCGCCGACACCCACGGCGCTCGCGGCGGTGTGCGTGAAGGACCAGTAGCGGAACGGGTTGAGCACGGTCGACGGTGTCGCCGCGCCCTTCATGATGGCCGCGAGGAACTGCCGCTGCCGCTCGGCCCGACCGATGTCGCCGCGCGGGTCGGAGTAGCGGGCGCGGACGAAGCCGAGGGCGTTCTTGCCGTCGAGGGTCTGGCAGCCCTTCGCGAGGTTGATGTGCGCCTTGGGGTCGTCCATCGCGAACGGGACGCAGATGTCGACGCCGCCCAGGCTGTCGACGACCGAGGCGAAACCGCCGAAGCCGATCTCGAGGTAGCCGTCGATCCGGAGGTCGGTGACCTGCTCGAGGGTCTCGACGAGGAGCTGCGGGCCGCCGATGGAGTACGCCGCGTTGACCTTGTTGCTGTTGTGCCCCGGGATCGGCATGTAGCTGTCGCGGGGGATGGAGACGATCGCGGACTTCCCGCCGCCCGCGGGGACGTGGACGATCATGATCGAGTCGGTGCGGCGGCCCTCGGCGGTGCCGGTGCCGAGCTCGTTGCGCTGCTCGGCGGTGAGCCCCTCGCGGGAGTCGGAGCCGACGAGCAGGTAGGTGTTGCCCGGCGTCTCGGCGGGGCGGTCGCCGGCGGGGGCGTCCTCGACCCGGGACACGGTGCTCCACGCGTGGAACGGCGTCACGACGAGGAAGACGAGCCAGAGCGCGAGGAGCAGGGGGAGGAGCAGCCAGGTGCGACGGCGGCGACGCGGCTCCTGCTGGATCGGGTCGGCGACCGGTCGGGCGCCGCGCGGGGGACCCTGTCGCCTCTCGGGCTCCGGCCGACGCGGGGCGGGGGCGTGCTCCCGGCGGGGGGGCCTGGCG
>NZ_AVPL01000071.1 GCF_000768695.1 Knoellia aerolata DSM 18566 | reverse complement strand
CGAGGGCCGCCACTCGCGCGCGCGGGCCGGCCGCCGCCGACGCGACGGCACCGGCGACCACGACGAGGGCGAGGGCGACCACTCCCGCGGCGGCCTCGGCCCCCGTGGCCGAGACCGACGACTGGCCGAGGACGACGTCGTCGACGGACCCGGTGAGCCAGGTGCGGGAGGCGGTCACGACGACGACGAGGGCGCCGAGCACGACGAGGAGGACGAGGACGCCGCGACGACGGAGCAGGCTCACGTCGCCGCCCTCAGGGCGGAGGCGGTCGCCACGGCCCGCAGCACCGCGGTCGCCTTGGCGACGCACTCGTCGTGCTCGTTGCGTGGCACCGAGTCCGCGACGATCCCGGCGCCCGCCTGCACGTGGGCGGTGCCGTCGTCGATGAGGGCGGTCCGGATGGCGATCGCCATGTCGAGGTCGCCGTGGAAGTCGAGGTAGCCGACGACGCCGCCGTAGACGCCGCGGCGCGACGGCTCGTAGCCCTCGATGAGGCTCAGCGCGCGCGGCTTCGGCGCCCCGGAGAGCGTGCCGGCGGGGAACGTGGACACGAGGACGTCGTAGGCGCGGACGCCGTCGCGGATCTCGCCGACGACCGTCGACTCGAGGTGCATGACGTGGCTGTAGCGGCGCACGTCCATGAACTCGACGACGTCGACGGTCCCGGGCCGGCACACCCGGCCGAGGTCGTTGCGGCCGAGGTCGACGAGCATGACGTGCTCGGAGCGCTCCTTGGGGTCGGCGAGGAGGTCCTCGGCCAGCCGGACGTCGTCCTCGGGGGACTTCCCGCGCGGCCGCGACCCGGCGATGGGGTGGGTGATGGCCCGGCTGCCCGTCACCTTGACGAGCGCCTCGGGAGAGCTGCCGACGACGTCGTATGCCGTCCCGTCCGGTCGCGTGAACCGGAAGAGGTACATGTACGGGCTGGGGTTGCCCGCCCGCAGCGCGCGGTAGACGTCGAGCGCGTCGGCCGGGCACGGCATCGAGAAGCGCTGCGACAGCACGACCTGGAACACCTCGCCGGCGCGGATGTCCTCCTTGGCGCTCTCGACCATGGCCTCGTAGTCGTCGCGGCTGAGGTTGCCGGTGACGGTGCGGAGCGCGTCGTCCACGACGTCGGTGTCCACGACCGAGACGGTGCTCTCCGCGGGCGCGGCCAGGTCGCGCGTCATGGTGTCGAGGCGGGCGACGGCATCGGCCCAGGCCTGCTCGACCCGGTCGTCGGTGGCGTCGTAGTTGAGCGCGTTGGCGATGAGCAGCACGGAGCCGTCGGAGTGGTCGAGGACGGCGAGGTCGGTGGCGAGCATCATCGCGATCTCGGGGAGGTGCAGCACGTCGGGGGTGGTCGAGGGGACCTTCTCCCAGCGGCGCACCGCGTCGTACGAGATCATCCCGACCATGCCGCCGGTGAGCGGCGGCAGTCCCGGGATCGGGTCGGTCGCGAGCGCGGCGACGGTGTCGCGCAGCGCCTCGGTGGCGAGCCCGCCGGTGGGCACGCCGGCGGGGGGCTCGCCGATCCAGTGGGCCTCACCGTCCTTCTCGGTGAGGGTGGCGCGGCTCGCGGCGCCGATGATCGAGTAGCGCGACCACACCCCGCCGTGCTCGGCCGACTCGAGGAGGAAGGTCCCGGGCCGGTTGCGGGCGAGCTTGCGGTAGAGCCCGACCGGCGTCTCGGCGTCGGCCATGAGCCGTCGGACGACCGGGACGACCCGGCGGCCCTCGGCGAGCACCGAGAAGAGGTCCAGCGAGGGCCACGTGGCACCGAAGGCAAGGTCGGGCGAGGGCTGGGGCTGGGGCTGGGCGCTCACGCGGGCACGTCCCCCACCACGACGTCGAGGTCACCGGCGTCGAAGCAGGTGCGGTCACCCGTGTGGCAGGCCGCACCGACCTGGTGGACCTGCACGAGGAGCGCGTCACCGTCGCAGTCGACGGCCACCGACCGCACGTACTGCGCGTGACCGGAGGTGTCGCCCTTGCGCCAGTACTCCTGGCGGCTGCGGGACCAGAAGGTCACCCGGCCCTCGGTCAGCGTGCGACGGACCGCCTCGACGTCCATCCACCCGAGCATGAGGACCTCGTGGCTGTCGTGCTGCTGGACGACGGCGGCGACGAGGCCGGCGTCGTCGAAACGGAGTCGGCTGGAGACGGTGGGGTCGAGGTCGGGCACGGACGCCATTGTGCCGCGCGGCAGGGCAGAGGCGAGGATGGGCCCATGTCGGACACCTCCCCAGCCCTCGCCCGCCAGGAGCGCCTCGCGCTCTGCGACACCTTCGAGGCGGTGGGTCCGGACGCACCTACGCTGTGCTCGCCGTGGACCACCCGCGACCTCGCGGCGCACCTCGTCGTCCGGGAGGGTCGTCCCGACCTCTCGTCGGGCATCTGGCTCCCCTTCCTCAGGGAGCGGACCGAGCGGGAGCAGGCGCGGATCGCCGCCCAGCCGTGGCCGGACCTCGTCGAGGCCGTGCGCTCGGGTCCGCCCGCGTGGCACCCGGCCCGCCTGCCCGCGGTCGACAACGCGGCGAACCTCGCCGAGATGGTCGTCCACCACGAGGACGTGCTCCGCGGTGACGGCGCGCCGGGTCCGCGCCGGGAGCCGTCCGCACACCTCGAGGCCGCTGCGTGGTCGCTCCTCACCCGGATGGGCCGGCTCCTCTTCCGGCGGGTGCCCGACGGGGTGCTGCTCGTCGCCCCCGGTCGCGAGGCGCTCACGGTGAGAAGCGGGGAGTCCACCGTGACGGTGACGGGAGCCCCGCTGGAGCTGTTGCTCACGGCATACGGACGTCGTGGGGTCGCGGACGTCGAGGTGACCGGGCCCGAGGAGGCGGTCGCACGCTTCGAGGCCGCCCGCTTCGGCCTCTCGTGACGGCGTCCCCCTCGGGTCCTCGCGTCCTCACGGCGATCCGCGACGAGTTCTCGCCGTGGCTCCTCGTCATCACCGCCGTGCTCGCCGTCGCGAGCGTGCTCACGACCTGGAGCTCCATGGGCGACGCCGAGGGCGACGGCCCGGGGCTGCTCGTCCCGATCGCCGCACCCGCGGTCGTGGCCGCGTGGGCCTGCCTCGAGCTCTTCTGGCGCGACACGGTGATGCCGCTGCCCACGCGGCTGTTCCTCGCGTGCGTCAGCGCCCCCCTGCCGGCGGCGCTGGCGAGCGCCCTCGTCGTCGGTGGCCTGAGCGCCCTGCCCGCCGCCGGCCGGACGGTCCGCGCCGCGAGCGAGGCCAACGGCGGCTTCCACTACTGGTGGGACGACGGCGTGGGGGCGATCACGGGGGTGTGGACGTTCTTCGGCAGCTGGGGCATCGGCGGCGCGGCCGGGCTCGGTGTGCTGCTCGTCGTCGTGCTGCCGATCCTGTCCTGGATCCGCACCGACGAGGTGCTCGACGGGACGAGGGTCGAGCGTCACCGGCAGGGACGGGTCATCATCACCGGCGTCTACGTGGCCCTCGCGGCCGTCGTCGTCGGGCTGTGCGTGACCTACCTGCTCTGACCTAGCGGACGGGGTGGCCGTCGGCCCGGAGCGCGTCCTTGACCTGGCCGATCGTCAGGTCGCCGAAGTGGAAGACGCTGGCCGCGAGCACGGCGTCGGCGCCGGCCCGCACGGCGGGTGCGAAGTGCTCCACCGCCCCGGCACCGCCGCTGGCGATGACGGGGACCGTCACCTCGCGGCGCACGCGGGCGATGAGGTCGAGGTCGAACCCGGCCCTGGTGCCGTCGGCGTCCATCGAGTTGAGCAGGATCTCCCCGGCGCCGAGCTCGGCGGCGCGCACGCACCACTCGATGGCGTCGAGGCCGGTGCCGGTGCGCCCGCCGTGGGTGGTCACCTCGACGTCGTCGGTGGGCCGGCCGTCGTCGCCGCGACGCCGCCGCACGTCGGCCGACAGGACGAGCACCTGCGACCCGAAGCGGTCCGCGGTCTCGGCGATGAGCTCGGGGCGCGCGATGGCGGCCGTGTTGACACCGACCTTGTCGGCGCCGCTGCGCAGCAGGCGGTCCACGTCGTCGACGGTGCGCACTCCCCCGCCGACGGTGAGTGGGATGAAGACCTGTTCGGCGGTGCGGCGCACGACGTCGTAGGTCGTCGCCCGGTCACCGCTGCTCGCCGTGACGTCGAGGAAGGTGAGCTCGTCGGCGCCCTGCTCGCCGTAGCTGCGGGCGAGCTCGACGGGATCCCCGGCGTCGCGGAGGTTCTCGAAGTTCACGCCCTTGACCACCCGCCCGGCGTCGACGTCGAGGCAGGGGATGACACGGATGGCGACACTCACGCGGGCAGGCTATCCGGCAGGGGATGATGCCGGGTATGCCGTCCGCCAGCGACCTGCCCGCCCGCGTCGCCGCGCGGTCGCGCTCCGAGGCGCGGGACCGCACCACCCGGGTCGCGGCGCGGATGGCCTTCATCGTCCAGTGCGGAGTCGGGGCAGCGCTGGCGTGGTGGCTCGCGAAGGACGTCTTCGACCACCCGCTGCCCTTCTTCGCGCCGGTGACGGCGATCATCACGCTCGGCATGTCCTACGGCCAGCGTGTCCGGCGCGCCGCCGACGTCATGGTCGGTGTGGCCATCGGGGTCCTCATCGGCGACGTGTTCGCCCACGTGTTCGGGACCGGGATCCTCCAGCTCCTCGTCGTGGTCGTGCTCGCGATGACGATCGCGTCGCTGTTCGGCGCGGGCCTGCTCATCACCATCCAGGCGGGCGTGCAGTCCGCCATCATCACGACCCTCGTGGCCGCTCCCGGGCAGGCCTTCACCCGCTGGCTCGACGCCGTCATCGGGGGCGGGGTCGCCCTCGTCATTAGCGTCCTCGTCCCCGCGACCGGGCTGCAGCGACCGCGGCAGCGCGCCGCCCTCGTCGTGCAGGAGATCGGGGCGATCCTCACCGACACCGTGGCGGCCCTGCGGACCGGGGACGAGGAGCTCGCCCGGCGCACCCTCGCCCGGGCCCGGGCCTCGGAGTCGATGCTCGCCGACCTCCGCTCGCTCTCGGCCGAGGGCGTCGCCGTCGTCCGGCTCTCGCCGTTCCGCCGCCGCCACCTGCCCGGTGTCCAGGCGGTCGCCGACCTGCTCGAGCCGCTCGACCGCGCGATCCGCAACCTGCGGGTGCTCGTGCGCCGGGCCGCCACCGGGGTGCGGCGCGACGAGGTCGTGCCGCCGGCCTACGTCGACCTCGTCGAGGAGCTCGCGCGATCGTGCGACGACATCGCCCGCCAGCTGCACGAGCGGCAGCAGCCGCTCACCGCGCGAGCCGGGCTCGAGCGGCTGGGACGGCGCAGCGTCCTGCCCGACCCCCACGCCGGCCTCTCCGGCGAGGTCATCCGCGGGCAGGTCCGCTCCATGGTCGTCGACCTGCTCGTGCTCACCGGCATGAGCGTCGAGGAGGCGACCACCCACGTGCCGGTGTCGCCCTCACCCTAGGGTTGCCGTCGTGGAGACGGTGCTGCCCGAGGGCCTGGTGGACCGGGTGAGGAGCCTCGTCGACGAGCGCGGCCCCCGGTGCGGCCCCGTGGCGGTCGTGGCCGTCGACGGACCCAGCGGCTCCGGCAAGACGACCCTCGCCGCCGCGCTGGCCGGCGACCTCGGAGCCAGGCTCCTCCACGTCGACGACATGCACCAGGGATGGACCGGGCTGGCGAGGACCGTCGCCCTGACGCAGGGCTCCCTCATCGAGGCGTGGCAGGGCGGGTCGGCGCCGAGCCACCCGACGTGGGACTGGGACCGCGACACCCGGGGCCCGGACGTGCCCGTCGACGCACCGGCGCTCGTCGTCCTCGAAGGGGTCGGGGCGTTCGCCATCGCCGGCGACCGGGCGAGTGCCACCGTCTGGGTGGAGGCACCGGCGGACGAACGCCGCACCCGTGCGATCGCCCGCGACGGAGAGGTGTTCGCCTCGCACTGGGACGAGTGGGCCGACCAGGAGCGCCGGCTGTGGGCCGCTGCGCCCGCCTCCCCCGGCGCCCCCGGTTCCCCCGGTGCTCCCGGTGCTCCCGGTGCTCCTGCCTCCCCCGCGGCACACTCGGCCCGCGACGCCGACGTCCGGATCGACACGGGGTCGTCGGCCGGGACCGGCGGGCCGGTGTCCGCGGCGCGCGCGGCGCCCGCGGCGCCGGCGGGTGGTCCGTCGCTGGGGCTCGTCGTCCTCGGCGTCGTCGCCGTCTCGTTGAGCCTGCGCACGCTCATGACGGCGCTCCCGCCGCTCCTCCCCCGCATCCGCGAGGACCTCGGGCTGAGCTCGGTCTGGCTGGGCGTGCTGACGACCCTCCCGGTGCTCTGCATGGGGCTGCTCGCCCCGGCAGCGGCCCGCGTCGGGCTGCGCCTCGGCGCCGCCCGCAGCATCTCCATCGCGATGGTCGCCGTCGCCGTCGGCAACCTCACCCGGGCCTTCTCGGACGAGGTCGCCGCGCTCTACCTCGGGACCCTGTGCGCCGGCGCGGGGATCGCCCTCGCCGGGACGCTGCTTCCGGGGCTCGTCAAGGGCTTCTTCCCGGCCGGACGCGCCGGCCTGGCGACCGGCCTGCAGATGCTCGCCATGATGGGTGGCGCCGCCGTCGCCGCGGCCGTGTCCGTCCCGCTCGCCGATGCTGCCGGCGGGTGGCCGCTCGCGCTCGGGTTCTGGGGGCTCGTCGCCGTGGGCGGGGTGCTCCTGTGGCTGCCCGTCGACCGGGCCGTGCACCGCGGTGGCGACCACGACCAGCACCCCGCCGACCTCGCCCACGGGCTGCCGTGGCGCAGCAGGACCGCGTGGCTCGTCGCGGCGTTCCTCGCGGTGCAGTCGTGGCAGTTCTACTCGACCCTCGCCTGGTTCTCCCCGACCTACGTCGACCACGGCTGGGACGCGCGCGACGCGGGGCTGCTGCTCTCGGTCTTCACCGGCGCCCAGTTCGTCTCCGGCCTCGTCGGCCCGGCGATCACCGACCGGGTCGGCGACTGGCGGATCCCGCTCGTCGGGGCCGGGGTGTTCGGCCTCGCCGGCCAGACCGGCGTGTGGGCCGCACCGGACGCGGCGCCCTGGCTGTGGGCGGTCCTGCTCGGGACCGCGCAGGGCGCCTCGTTCGCGATCGGGATGGTCCTGCTCGTCCGGTACGCCGTGTCACCGGCCGCCGCCGCCCGGTTCACCGCGATGGCGTTCCTCTTCTCGTACACCGTCGCCTCGCTGGGGCCGACGACGATGGGTGCGCTCCGTGACCTGTCCGGCGCCTACTCGACGATCTGGCTCGTGCTCGCGGGGCTCATGGTCGTGCAGATCGGCGCCGCCCTCGTGCTCCACCCGGCCCGCGAACGCGTCCGCTGACCCGTCCCCAACTCGCCAATTCCCCTCGTTCGGTACACCGCGGGATCGGCGGGACCGGCTCGGGAGCCGGGTGTGGCGTCGCGAGCCGCATCGATCCGGCTCGCGACCGGACGACCGGCTCGGGAGCCGGGACTCGCGGGGTCAGGCGCGGTGGCGGGAGGCGGCGATGAGCTCGGCGAGGCGCTGCGCCTCACCGCGTGAGGACTCGCCGTCGGCCCGCTGGATGGCCATGACGGCCACCGTCTCGGTGTCACGCAGGTGGAGGGTGGCCCACGGGTCGCCCTCGTCGAAGGTCACGTCCCGGATCTCGTCCCAGGCGACGTGGCGCCGGCCGACGAGGTTGCGCACGGTGATGCCCGACTCGTCCGGGACGGCGCTGATGCTCGCCCACTGCCACAGGGCCCCGGCGAGGACGACTCCGATGACGACCATCATGACCCGGTCGGCCACGACCCAGCCGCCCTCGGCGACCCCGGCGACGAGGAGCGCGAGGACGACGAACAGCACGAGGGAGACGACCGCCATGACGATCGCCATGAGCCGGCCGCGTCGCGACCTGAACGGCTCGGCCGACACCGGCTGGGTCACAACCGGCACGCGGCGATGTCGGTGACGAGGATCGCGCGGGCGCCCATCTCGTAGAGGCGGTCCATCACCTGGTTGGTGCCGGATCGCGGGACCATGGCGCGGACGGCCTTCCACTCGGGGTTCTGCAGGCTCGAGACCGTGGGCGACTCCAGGCCGGGCGTGATGGCGCACGCCTCGTCGACGAGCGTGGCCGGGACGTCGTAGTCGAGCATGACGTAGTGGCGGGCAGTGACGACACCGAGCAGCCGGCGACGCAGCACCTCGATGGCCGCGACCTGGTCGCTGCCCTCGCGGCGGATGAGGACGGCCTCGCTGCGCAGGATCGGGTCACCGAAGACCTCGAGCCCCTGGCTGCGCAGGGTCCCGCCGGTCTCGACGACGTCGGCGATGACGTCGGCCACGCCGAGGGTGATCGCGGTCTCGACGGCCCCGTCGAGGCGGACGACCTCGGCCTGGACCCCGTGCTCCGCGAGGTGCTTCTCGACGAGTCCCTGGTAGCTCGTGGCGACGCGGCGACCGGCGATGTCGGCGAGGGCGGCGACGGAACCGGGGCGGCCGGCATACCGGAAGGTCGACTGGCCGAAGCCGAGCGCCATGACCTCGGACGCGGCGCTGCCGGAGTCGAGCAGGAGGTCACGACCCGTGATCCCGCAGTCGACGGTGCCGGAGCCGACGTAGACGGCGATGTCGCGCGGGCGCAGGTAGAACAGCTCGACCCCGTTGGCCTCGTCGGTGACGACGAGCTCCTTGGCGTCGCGGCGGGTGCGGTAGCCCGACTCGCGCAGCATGTCGCCCGCGGCGTCGGAGAGGGAGCCCTTGTTGGGCACGGCAATTCGCAGCATGGTGTCTCTGTCTCAGAGGTGGGTGTAGACGTCGTCGAGGGTCAGGCCCTTGGCGACCATGAGGACCTGCAGGTGGTAGAGCAGCTGCGAGATCTCCTCGGCGGCGCGCTCGTCGCTCTCGTGCTCGGCGGCCATCCAGACCTCGGCGGCCTCCTCGACGATCTTCTTCCCGATGGCGTGCACCCCGGCGTCGAGCTGCGCGACGGTGCCCGAGCCCTCCGGACGCGTCACGGCCTTGTCGGTGAGCTCGGCGAACAGGGCGTCGAAGGTCTTCACGCGTCAATCGTACGAGGGGCCAGCTCGCGCAACGTCACGGCCGTGGCGACGGCGGCCATCGCCGCCTCCCCGCCCTTGTCCTCGCTCGACCCCGGCAGGCCGGCCCGGGCCAGCGCCTGCTCGGCCGTGTCGCAGGTGAGGACGCCGAAGCCGATGGGAACGCCGGTGCGGGTGCTGACGTCGGTGAGCCCGTGCGTCACGCCCGAGCACACGTAGTCGAAGTGGGGCGTACCACCGCGGATGACGACGCCGAGCGCAACGAGCGCGTCATGGGTCGGCGCGAGCCGCGCGCACGCGACCGAGAGCTCGACGGTGCCGGGTACCCGGACGACCGGGACGTCGGTGAGACCCACCTCGGCGAGCGCGGCGACGGCGCCGTCGACGAGCCCGTCCATCACCGCCCTGTGCCAGCTCGCAGCGACGATGGCGACCCTGAGGCCGGCGCCGTCGGTCTGCACCAGGGGTGCTCCTGCCTTCATGCGGTCGCCTCCGTGGCGTCGTGGGAGTCGAGGACGAGGTCGTGACCGAGGCGGTCGCGCTTGGTGCGCAGGTACGCCGCGTTCGTCGCCACCGGGGCGACCTGGAGCCGCTCGACCGTGGCGACCTCGATGCCGGCGCCGCGGACGGCCTCGACCTTGTCCGGGTTGTTGGTGAGGAGCCGGACCGTGCCGACCCCCAGGTCGTGCAGGATCGCGGTCGCCGCGGCGTAGTCGCGGTCGTCGATGGGCAGCCCCAGCTCGACCTGGGCCGCGACCGTGTCGGCTCCGCCGTCCTGGACGGCATACGCGGCGATCTTGTCGGCGAGACCGACACCGCGGCCCTCGTGACCCCGCACGTAGACGACGACGCCACCCTCGCGGGCCACGCGGGTCCGGGCGCGACGCAGCTGGGGGCCGCAGTCGCAGCGCGCCGAGCCGAACACGTCACCGGTGAGGCACTCGCTGTGCAGGCGCGTGAGCACGGGCCCCGTCCCGAGGCCGCGCGGGCTGACGAGGGCGAGGTGCTCGTCACCGGTGAGGGAGTCGCGGTAGGCGTGGGCGGTGAACGTCCCGTCCTCGGTCGGCAGGGTCGTGGTCGCGTGGCGGGTGACGCGGTCGTGCCGCTGGCGGTGCGTGACGAGCTGCTCGATGGTGATGACCGGCAGGTCGTGCTCGGCGCCGAGGTCGAGGACCGCCGGGAGCCGCATCATCGTGCCGTCGTCGTGGGTCAGCTCGGCGATCGCGCCGACCGGGGCCAGGCCGGCCAGGCGGCACAGGTCGACGGCGGCCTCGGTGTGGCCGGGCCGCACGAGCACGCCTCCCTCGCGGGCCCGCAGCGGCACGACGTGGCCGGGCCGCACGAAGTCGCCGGCGCCGGCCGACGGGTCGGCGAGGAGGCGCACGGTGAGGGCGCGGTCGGCCGCGCTGATGCCCGTCGTCACGCCCTGCGCCGCGTCGACCGTGACCGTGTATGCCGTCCGCAACCGGTCCGCGTTGTCCCGCACCATGAGCGGGAGGTCGAGGCGGTCGGCCAGCGCGTCCGTCACCGGCGCGCAGACGTAGCCCGACGAGTGGCGGATCGTCCATGCCATCCACGCGTCGGTGAGCGTCTCGGCGGCGAGCACGACGTCGCCCTCGTTCTCACGGTGCTCGTCGTCGGTCACGAGGACCGGCCGCCCGGCGCGCAGTGCGGCGAGGGCCTCCTCGATGCTCGAGAGGGCGCTCATGTCATCGCCTCGGTCAGCTCGCGCTGCGGGTCGCGTTCCTCGCGGGAGGCCTTGAGCCACACCGTGAAGCCGTAGAGCACCAGGGCGCCGTACACGGCATACAGGACGGCGGACGGGTAGAACTTCGAGTGCCACAGCAGCGGGACGCCGACGAGGTCGACGGCGATCCACATGAGCCAGAAGTCGTTCCAGCCCCGGGCCATCGCGTACGTCGCGAGCATCGACCCGACGAAGATCCACGCGTCGCACCAGAAGTACCAGCGCGGCGCCGGCCAGGCCGCGCCGATCGTCGCGAACACCCACTGGCCGATGAGGACGCCACCGACCCAGACCCCCAGGTAGCCCGCGCGCTCACGAACCGTGGCCCACCGCGGCGTGATGGCGGGGGCGTCGGCGCCCCGTGCCTTGCGGTGCTCCTGCCAGCGCCACCAGCCGTAGACGCTGGTGAGGATGAAGAAGACCTGGCGCCCGGCCTGCCCGTAGAGGGTCTGCTGCTGGGGGTTGGCGAAGGCGACCCCGAAGAAGACGGTGAAGAGCAGGAGGTTGCCGATGATGCCGACCGGCCACGCCCAGACGCGGCGGCGCATGCCACCGATCGCCGAGGCGAACCCGAAGACGTTGCCGACGACCTCGCGCCACAGGATGTGCGACGAGCCGATGGTCAGCTGGGCCTCGAAGAGACGCTCGAGCCAGTTCATGCGATGACCTCCGTGGTGGGACGTGTGCTGAGGAGCCGCTCGACGTACTTCGCGAGCACGTCGACCTCGAGGTTGACGGCGTCACCGACCGCCCGTGTCCCGAGGGTCGTGAGGGCGAGGGTGGTGGGGATGAGGGAGACGCTGAACGTCGTGTCGGTCACGGCCGAGACGGTGAGGCTGACGCCGTCGACGGTGACCGAGCCCTTCTCGACGACGTAGCGGGCGAGGGAGGCGGGCAGCGTGAACGTCACGACCTCCCAGCGGTCGCCCGGGAGGCGTTCGAGCACGCTCGCGGTGCCGTCGACGTGGCCCTGGACGATGTGCCCGCCGAAGCGGCTGGAGGCGGCCATCGCCCGCTCGAGGTTGACGGGGTCGCCGGGGCTCAGCGCACCGAGGCTGCTGCGGGACAGCGTCTCGGCCATGACGTCGACGGTGAACCACCCCGCGTCGGTGTCGTGCTCGACGACGGTGAGGCAGACGCCGTTGACCGAGATCGAGGCCCCGTGGACGGCGTCGCTCGTCACGAGCGGACCGGTGAGGGTCAGGCGGGCCGACGTCTCGCCCGGGGTCACGTCGCTGACGTGCCCGAGCTCTTCGACGATGCCGGTGAACATCAGAGGGTCTCCTGGAGGGTGGCGGTGATGCGGATGTCGTGGCCGACGACGCGGGTGTCGGTGGGGTCGAGCCGGAGGGCGTCGGCGATGGTCGTGATGCCGAGGTCGCTCACCGACGGTCGCCCGCGACCGAGGAGGACGGGCGCGACGTAGGCGACGATCTCGTCGACGAGGCCGTCGGCCATGAAGGCTGCCGCGACGGTCGGGCCGCCCTCGAGCCAGACGTGGTGGATCTCGCGGGCGGCGAGCGCGGTGAGGACCTCCCGCGGGCTGCGGGTGCGCAGGTGCAGCGTCTCGGCGGCGTCGTCGAACAGCCGTGCGTCGCTCGGGAGGTCACGCTGACCCATGACGACGCGCAGCGGCTGGCGCTCGTGCAGCGAGCCGTCGGGGAGGCGGACCGTGAGCCGGGGGTTGTCGTTGAGCGCGGTGCCGGTGCCGATGAGGATCGCGCCGCACCTGGCCCGTTGCTCGTGCACGTCGGCGCGGGCCTCGGGCCCGGTGATCCACTGGCTGGTGCCGTCGGCGGCGGCACTGCGGCCGTCGAGGGTCGTCGCGAGCTTCCACGTGACCCACGGCCGGCCGGTCCGCTTGAGGTGCAGCCACGTGCGGTTGAGCGCCTCCGACGCCGTCCGGAGAACACCCCCCTCGGTGGAGACCCCCTGCTCCGCCAGCCAGGCGGCTCCCCCGGCGGCCGAGGCGTTCGGGTCGGGGACGGCATACATGACGCGGGTGATGCCGGCGGCAGCGAGCGCGTGCGAGCACGGCTCGGTGCGGCCGGTGTGGTGGCACGGCTCGAGGGTGACGTAGGCCGTGCAGCCCCTGGCCCGCTCGCCGGCGGCGGCCAGCGCGGCGGCCTCCGCGTGCGGGGTGCCGGCGCCACGGTGCCAGCCCTCGGCGACGAGCGTCCCGTCCGGGCCGACGAGGACGCATCCGACGCGTGGGTTGGGGTCGGCCTCGGGGCCGTTCGCGGCGAGCTCGAGGGCGCGCAGCATCCACGGTGCGTCGGTCGTGCTCGGCTGCTGCATCGTCCTGCCCTCGTGCTCGAGACCTGTGGGTCGAGCTCCGGGGGACGTGCGTGCGGGCGGGCACCGCCGCCGCCACGGAAGGTGACGTCGGACGGCGCGACCTCGAAGGTCCCGCTGTCGCGTGCTGCCTACCATCCGGACTCTCACCGTCGGTCTGGGAGTTCCACCCAGTCAACCGGCCGCTGGCTGCGGTCGGGTCGCGGACTGTCACCGCCGGTTCGGAATTGCACCGACCCCGGAGCACGTCGTTGCTCAGTATGCCGCAGCCGCACCCGTGCGCGAATCGGTGTCCACCGTGACCTCCCCCACGCCCCCGCCGCCTCGTGTGCCCGAGCGCGGGTCCTGGCTCGCGCCCAGTCACACGAGGCCGGGGGGTTCAGGTGATGGTGACCCCGAAGGGCGCGAGCAGGCCGGGGGTCGCGTCGAGGTCGAGGCGCGCGCCCTTGAGGCGGTTCTCGCGCGGGTCGAGTGCGAGGCCGCGGGTGCCGCGCAGGTCCGCGTCGCGCAGGTCGCTCCGCGCGAACCTCGCGCCTGACAGCTCCGAACCGGCGAGGACGGCCCGACGCAGGTCGGCCTCGCTGAAGTCGACGTCGGTGAGGACGCAGTCCTCGAAGGTGAAGCCGGTGAGGTCGAGCCCCGCGAAGGTCGACCCGTCGAGGCGACACCGCTCGAAGCGCAGCGGCTGGGCCAGCATCGACCCGGCCCCGGTCACGGTCCAGTTCACGGCGAGCATCTTGCAGCCCACGAAGGTGCAGTCGACGAAGCGGGTGTCGGTGAGCCGCGTCATCGACAGGTTGCAGCCCGTGAAGGTGCAGTCCTCGAAGACGGAGTCGACGACCGCGGCGCTCTCCCAGCTCAGCCCGGCCAGCTCCTGACCGAGCACGTCCCGGCCGCGGAGGACCTCGCCGGCCGCGAGTGAGGCGACGTCGTCGGTGGCCACGCGCTCAGTGGCGGTGCTTGGTCGCGAGCGCGCGCAGCTCGTCGACGGCGGCCGCGGCGGACTCGGCCCCGTAGACCGCGGACCCGGCGACGAAGACGTCGGCCCCCGCCTCGGCGCACTGCTCGATCGTCGAGGCCGACACCCCGCCGTCGACCTGGATCCACACCTGGCCGCCGTGCTTGTCGACGGCGGCGCGCACCTCGGCGACCTTGGGCATCTGGTCGGCCATGAACGACTGCCCACCGAACCCGGGCTCGACCGTCATGACGAGCACCATGTCGAGCTCCGGCAGCAGCTCGGCCCAGGGCGCCCACGGCGTGCCCGGCTTGATCGCCAGGCCGGCCCGCGCCCCGGCGGCTCGCAGCGTCCGTGCGAGGGTCCGGGGGTCGCGGGCGGCCTCGGCGTGGAACGTCACCGACTGGGCGCCGGCCTCCGCGTACGCCGGGGCCCACCGGTCGGGGTCCTCGATCATGAGGTGGCAGTCGAGCGGGATCGGCGAGACCTTGAGCAGGGCCTCGACGACGGGGAGCCCCAGCGTGAGGTTCGGCACGAAGTGGTTGTCCATGACGTCGACGTGGGCCCAGTCGGCGTTCGAGATCGCGTCGAGCTCGGAGCGGAGGTCGGCGAAGTCTGCGGAGAGGATCGACGGTGAGATCTGCACGGCGCTCACCCTAGCGACGCGACCGCCCCGACCCCCACCCCCGGGTGCAGCGTCTGCGTCGATGGTCGAGAACCTCACCATCCGCGCAGACGCAAGCGGGGGTGGGGCGGGGTCAGGACGTCTTGCGCAGCAGGGTGAAGAACATCGCGTCGGTGCCGTGCACGTGTGGCCACAGCTGGACGGCCGGCCCGTCGCCGAGGTCGTGCAGCACCTCGCCCGAGGCGTCCCGGAAGAGGTCCCGCGCATCGACGACCTCGACGTCGTCGCGCTTCTTGAGCACGTCGCGGACGACGAAGGTCGTCTCCGCCGGGTGCGGGCTGCACGTCGCGTAGCCGACGAGCCCGCCGGGCGCGACGGCGTCGAGGGCGCTGCGCAGCAGGTCGCGCTGGAGCGGCCCGAGCTGGGCGAGGTCACCGGGCTGGCGGCGCCAGCGCGCCTCGGGGCG
>NZ_AVPL01000209.1 GCF_000768695.1 Knoellia aerolata DSM 18566 | reverse complement strand
ACCGAGAACTGGACCCGGCCCCAGATGTCGGGAGCTCCGCTCGTCGCCCAGACGAACGCGAGCCAGCCCAACGTCCAGAGCACCGTCCGGTGGGCCGGCCACGCGTCACCACGACGACGGAGACGGCGCGCGCCCGCGGCATACAGACCGGTCGCCACGAGGGCGATGGCGATCATCAGCCAGCTCGGCCGCCAGGCGGTGAGCCAGTCCACCGCCGCCATGGGCCCGGGGTCGGGGAACCCGGTGATCGACAGGACCGCGCTGGGCGCGAGCTCGGAGTCGGGCACCGGCGGGGGGGTCCTGCTGAGGACCGCCCCGAGCCC
>NZ_AVPL01000208.1 GCF_000768695.1 Knoellia aerolata DSM 18566 | reverse complement strand
GTTTCGACTGCGTACGTTGAGCTAGGGGAAGCGTGTCGGTGCAGGCAAGAGACCACCGTAAGCGTCGCTGCAAACCAATAAGCGCCGAGTCTACTCAGCGCGAGTACGCCCTCGCTGCCTAAGCGAGTGCGTCTCTGTCAGACCGGGTGTGCTCCCGCCCCGGATCCTGGCATCGACTAGGGAGCTTCACCGTACGGCTCGGTCGCGGAGCCGGACGGGACAGCAAACAGCGACTGGGATCGTCATCTCGGCTTGTTCGCGGGACCGGGAGATCCAAGTAGAGACATAGCGAACTGCACACGGAGAAGCCCTGGCGAGGCGGCGG
>NZ_AVPL01000207.1 GCF_000768695.1 Knoellia aerolata DSM 18566 | reverse complement strand
GGGGGTGTCGGCGGGGATGGTGGCGTGGAGGTGGACGGTGACGTTGGCCTGGGCGAGGACGAGCTGGGCCAGGGCGTCGGCGCGGGCCTGGGCGAGGGTGAGCTCGGGGTCGGCTCGGCGCAGGGTGCGGGCGAGGGTGTCGACGGCCTGCCACATGGGGGCGGACTGTTCGACGGGGAGCTCGGCCTCCCAGTGGTCGGTGCCGAGCGTGTCCGGGGAGCGTCGCACCGAGCGTCCTTCGCGGGCGGCCTTGGCCTTGGCGGCGACGAGGTCGGGGTGGGCGCGGGCGATCATCCGCCGGACCCGGGCTCGCAGCGGCCCGGTGGTCTCGTCCC